>NZ_NGLL01000001.1:2253127-2383127 GCF_002140615.1 Enterococcus sp. 2G9_DIV0600 | reverse complement strand
TTCTTTTGGTTTCAGAACTGCCAATTGTTTGGTTTCTTTGGTAAGAAGGTCTACTCCAGCGGCTTTCAGCTTCACTTCTGTTGTCTGCTCGGTGTGGTTTAAGAGAAAGACGAGTGTATAGCCATCACCTTTGCGGCAGGTAATAGAGACTCCAGTAGGAGCAGCCAAGAAGTGCTGGGCATGAGTCGTTATTTTGTGTTTTTCTAAAATGGTCGCTAAAAATGTGGTCACCCCATCAAGAGACAATTCTGTTCCCAGGTAATACGCATACCCATCATCGATTTGATTCATAGTAATGGCCGGCTTATCGGATAAAAAACCGGATTGGAAGGTTGCTAAAGCTTCAGCACCATTTAGATGGATAACTTCCTCCCAGAGGGAATTGTCGTACCGACGACCTTGAAAGTCAATCTGATGGTAGGAAGCGGCTTTCATTGGGTAAAACTCTTCTACAATGATCCCTAAGGTGTCTCTAAACAGTCCTGGATAGCCCCCAAGATAGACTTGGTCATATTCATTGACGATCCCACTAAAGAAATTCGTCAAGAAGATGCCACCTTGTCGCACGTAATCATGGATCTTCTTGCCGAAGGCTTCTGGTGCTGAATAGAGATCCGGAGCGATCACTAAAGGATAGCCATCTAGGGATTCGGAAGGATGGACAAAGTCTACGCTCAGATTTAACGCCCTTAGCGCGGCATACAGGCTGCGTAACTGATGAATGTACTTTAAGGTTCTTGGTTTGGCATCCAATTCCAGCGCCCACCAATTTTCCCAGTCGAAGACAACCGCGACATCAGCCAAGAAGCGCGTCCCAACGATTTCCGACAGTTGCGAAAATTCGTTGCCTAATTGTGCACATTCACGAAAGATACGGCTTGACTGAGGATCTCCGTGAGGCACCATCGCACTATGAAATTTTTCCGCACCGCCACGAGACTGTCGCCATTGGAAGAACATGATACCATCAGCGCCATGAGCGAGCGCTTCATAACTCCAAAGACGCAACTGGTTGGGTGTTTTTGCCCCATTAATTTGCCGCCAATTAACGGCGCTGGTGGCTTGCTCCATGATCAAGAAAGGCTTTTTCTTCAAGCTGCGGGTTAAATCGTTAGCAAGAAATTGCGGGTAAGGAATTTTTTCAAAGGGATTCGGATACGAATTCCAACTGACCACATCCATTTCAGGGGCCCATTTAAATCCATCCACGTATTTGTGTAAGCCCATAAGATTGGTCATATAAGGGATGCCTTGCGAATATTTTGCAATCGCCGCCTTTTCGAGTTGATAAAGTTCCAGATTCATGTCGGAAAGAAACCGACGATAGTCTAATTGCTGCGCAGGATTTTTGAAAGTTGGCATTGCCTCAGGTAAAAAAATTTCCTCCCAGCTGCCATAGGATTGACTCCAAAACTTGGTTGACCAAGCATCATTCAATCCAGCGATTGTCTGATACTTCTCTGCTAACCATGTCTGAAATCTTTTCCGACAATGATCGCAATAACACTCGTGGATGTGACAGGTATATTCATTATTGATATGCCACATGACCAGCCCTGGATGATTGGCATAACGGTTTGCGACTGCTTCAGACAAATTGGCGGCATATTGACGATAGATAGGGGAAGTCGGACAGTAGTGCTGGCGCGCCCCATGAACCAGTCGATTGCCATGAATGGTCACAGGCAGCATCTCAGGATGTTTTTGAACAAGCCAAGCCGGTGGAGAAGCTGTACCATTGGCTAAGTCGATCATGATATTGTTTTCATATAAAAGATCCATCAACCAGTCCAGAAAGTCAAAATCATAGGTGGATTCATCTGGTTGTAGATTGACCCAGCCAAAAATATTGATACTCACATAGTTCACACCTGCTTCTTTCATTAAGCGCATATCTTCAAGAATGACTTCTTTAGACCATTGTTCAGGATTGTAGTCGGCACCATAGTAAAGATGACGTTGCGTTTTCATCAAATCGCTCCTTTATAGACGCTTCTTTAGCATCAAGATACTTGAATCATAGCAAATATTCATCTGTTTGATAGCGGTACCATTTGAAAATCATGAAATGATCCAAAAAAACAAAGATAGTTCAATCCATTTTCAGAGCGGCGTCTATCGGCCAACAGTTCTTTTGTCTTGCTGTTTTTTTAACAAAAATATACAATTGAAAAAGGCGGTAAATTAAAACATCTAAACTTTATCTCTCTAATTAGTTGTTTTTTTATTGATCGTTTCTTTATAAAAAATTGCATGTTTATAACCAACAGATCTAAAAAATTTTTAAACATTAGCAGAAGAACACTATGAGACAAAGAAATGAATAATTATGTGATGAGAAGTCAGGAAAAAGGAATGACATAAGTTATTCTACAAAAAATGCGAAAAAGGAGAGACACGTCCATGAACCAGCCAATACAAATCTTTTCTGAGATTGCCCCTTTAAAGCGGGTGCTTTTGCATCGTCCAGGAGCAGAATTGGAAAACTTGATGCCGGATTATCTTGATCGCTTGTTGTTCGATGATATTCCTTTTCTAGACCAAGCGCAAAAAGAGCATGATTTTTTTGCCGAGACGTTAAGAAACAGAGGAGTGGAAGTCCTTTATTTGGAGGATCTAGCTGCTGAAACATTGACAACAACTGGTGCCAAAGAGGCCTTTTTAGAAGACTACTTAAATGAAACAACGATCCTTGATGAAGAGATTCGCAACGAAGTGCGCAACTTTTTCCTGTCGATTAAAGATAATCGCGCCTTTATCGATCATACGATGGCAGGCTTGAAAAAAAGTGAGGTAGAAATTTCAAAAGCCAGTAACTTAACGGCAATCGTTGAAACAGAATATCCTTTCTTGATCGATCCAATGCCAAACTTGTATTTCACGCGAGATCCGTTTGCAACGATTGGTCATAGTGTTTCCTTGAATCGAATGTATTCTGCAACGAGAAGACGGGAAACCCTCTACGGAAAACAAATTTTCACGCACCACCCGATGTTTGCCCGCAATGAGACGAACTTTTTGTATCATCGGGACGAAACGACGCGGATGGAAGGCGGCGATCAGCTGATTTTATCTGATAAAATCGTGGCGATCGGGATTTCTCAACGAACCGAAGTTGCCTCAATTGAAAAAATTGCCGAAACGATTTTTGCCACAGAACCGAGTTTCGAACATATCTTGGCCTTTAATATCGGCGAGGAACGAAAATTTATGCATTTAGATACGGTCTTTACGATGGTGGATCATGATAAGTTCACGATCCATCCAGAAATCGAGGGAGAACTTTCGCTGTATTCAATCACTAAACACAAGGACGGTGTTCGGGTATTTGAGGAAAAAGATACATTGGAAAATATTCTTTGTCGTTATTTAGATCTGCCTGAAGTGCTCCTGATCCGCTGTGGTGGCGACGATTTGGCAGCGGCAGCTAGAGAGCAATGGAATGATGGCTCCAATACACTGGCGATCGCCCCAGGGGAGGTCGTGGTCTATGACCGCAACACCATTACCAACCGGCTGTTAAAAGAGGCTGGCGTTCAGTTGAATGAGATCTCAGGCAGCGAATTGGTTCGCGGACGTGGGGGTCCCCGCTGTATGAGTATGCCGTTTATTCGTGAGTAGGACAGTTATTTGTTATTTAAAAATACGGCAACTTGCTTTGAAATTATGAAAGTTAAGAAATGAAAGAGAAAAAAATAAAAGGAAGATTTGAAACGGAATTCTGTTTCTAATCTTTCTTTTTTGTCCTCATTTAACCCACTTTAAATTGAAAAGGATTTCTTTTTGTGAAAATGTGTAATTTTTGTGACTTTTGTATGTAAAGACTATAAAAAAACGCTAGGAACCTTGTTCTATCGCTAGATTTATGTTACGGTTATATTAGAAAACGGAAATAGGTGAAGGTATTTGCCACTTATTGATTTTTGACACCCTACGATCAGCGAATGCCATATGCTTGATTTGTAGTGGTTTTTTTTGCGGAAAAAAAGTGAAAGCAGGTGAGAAAATGACAGTAGATGCCATTCGATTATTACAAGAAGCAGAGCAATTTGCGGAAAATAAAAATAAAGAAGCAGAAGCAGAAAAAAAACAATTGGCACAAGCAAGAGAAGAACGGTTGAAGGCGTTTAAAAAAGAGTTGGCAGAAAAAGAGGCCCAACAAAAAGAAGCAATCAATCAAAAAATCGCAGCTGAGTTGGTACAATCAAAAGAACCGCTCATGGCTAAAACGAAAGCAGAAGTAGAAACACTAAGAACAATCCCTAATGAGTTAAAAGAAGAAGCATTAGCAATAATAATAAATAAGGTTGTGACATAAATGGCAATTGCAAAAATGCAAAAGTTCAGTCTGTTGACCTTTTACGATCAGAAAGAAGCTGTTTTAGAGCAGCTGCAAGACTTTCAAGGCGTAGAACTGCTTTCTTCGGAAAAATATTATGATTCTGAAGAAACGACGGGTGTTTTGGCACCGGTTCGCGAGGAACAGCCTGAAGAAGAAATGGAGAACCAGTTTGGTCAAGTCAACTGGAGCTTAAATTTTTTAGAAGAATATGTACCCAAAAAAGGAATGCTGGCACAACTGCGGCAACCAATCAAAAAATATACCCTTCAAGAATTGGCTGAAACAGCCCACACCTATCCTTGGCAAGAATTATGCCAAACCCTTCGTAAACAAGACAAACGTCTTCGCTTGATTGATCAAGAAAAACGCGATGTATTAGCACAAGAAGCAGAGCTGTCGATCTGGAAGTACTTCAAAGAACGGCCGGCTGTTTTAAAAGAATTAAAAAAATCAGGTGGCATGTTAGGATCGATTCCTACTTCTGAAATGGCTGACTTTACGACCAACAGTGAAAAGCTGCCGCTTGTCTATGTCGAAACCATTTATCAATCACAAACGACAACTTACTTGTTGGTGCTTTTCCATAAAGATGTAAAAGAAAAAGTAACTACTCTTCTAAAGAAAGCAGCCTTTGAGCAATATATCTACCCTTATGAGGGCATTCCAGAAGAAGATCTGCAAACGATGAAAGAAAAATCCCAACGTCTAATTGATGAAGAAAAAGAGATCAAAGCCGCTCTTCGCGCAATGACAAACGAGCAAGAAACGTTGCGGATCGTTGCCGAGTATTTAGATGGAGCGATCACCCGCTTAAAAAGCAATAAAATGCTTTTACGTTCAACTCATGCGGTCTCGATTTCTGGCTGGGTTCCTGTTGATGGGGCGACCGAATTAGAAAAACGTATCAAAAAAGGAACCACAGGTAACTATTACCTCGAATACCAAGAAGTGACGGAAAAAGAGATCGCTGATGTGCCGATTTTATTAGAAAACGCACGTTGGATCAAACCTTTTGAAGGACTTGTTCGGATGTACAGCTTGCCGCAATATGATGAGTTAGATCCGACACCATTTATGGCGCCTTTTTATATGGTGGCATTCGGGATGATGGTTGCCGATTTTGGCTATGGGTTGCTCTTGTTTCTGGCGACATTCCTGGGGAAAAAGCTGTTTCACCTCAGCAAAGGGCTGGAACAAAATTTGACCCTCTTTCAGTTGTGCTCGATCCCTACGATTATCTGGGGCTTGATCTATGGCAACTTCTTCGGATTTGAATTCTCATTCCAGCTGTTGTCTGCCCAAGATGATGTCAATCAGATCTTAGTCTTATCTGTGATCTTTGGGTACATTCAGATCATGTTTGGATTGGCGCTGAAATTTTATATTTTATGGAAGAAAAAAGACCAGAAACTGGCTGCGATGTTCCAAGCCGGTTCGTGGATCGTCTTTTTGATCAGTGTGGTTTTTGTTGCCGCAGGAATGCTGCTTTTCCCTGATACACCGTTGCTAACGATTGGGATCGTGATGATCGCTGCCAGTCTTTTAGCAGTGGCGATCGGAGGCAGTTTAGAAGGAAAGACCTTAGCTGGAAAAATCGGTTCTGGATTGTACGGATTGATGGATGTGACCAATTATGTTGGTGACTTGATCAGTTACACCCGTCTGATGGCGTTAGGGGTTGCCGGCGGAAGTATCGCCTCAGCCTTCAATTTGATCATCAGCTACCTACCGCCGGCAGCCCGGTTTACCGTTGGTATCTTATTATTTGTGGCATTGCATGGCCTAAATATTTTCTTAAGTTACCTTAGTGCGTATGTTCATGGTATCCGTTTGCAGTATTTAGAGTATTTTGGAAAATTCTTTACGGGGGGCGGTCGTGCTTTTGACCCCTTCAAATCAAATGAAAACTATGTAGAGATCATCTCAGAAGAGAAGTTACAGGAGGACAATAATGGAAAATTGGATTAGTTTCTTTTACGAAAATGGTGGAATTGTTTTTGCAGCTTTAGGTGTGGCGACCGCAACGATTTGCGGCGGTATCGGATCAACGATCGGTGTTGGGATGACCAGTGAAGCAGCGTCAGGCTTGATTTCTGAGCAGCCAGAGAAATTCGGGCAAGCGTTGATCTTGGAATTGCTGTCTAGTACTCAGGGATTATACGGGTTCGTAATTTCCTTTATGATCTTTGGTCAGATCAGCGGTTCGCTCTCATTCGATCGCGGATTGTACTTGTTTATTGCTTCATTGCCAATCGCATTAACAGCAATCGTAGCCGGAAAATGGCAAGGACGTGCCGCAAGTGCTGCGATGCAGATTTTAGCCAAAAAACCAGAACATGTGACCAAAGGAATTATCTTAGTAGCGATGATGGAAACGTATTGTATTTTAGGGTTCGTAATTTCCTTCTTGCTTGTCTTGAATTAAGAGGAGGGAAAGTGAATGTCTGATATTACACGTTTAACTGACAAAATAACCGCTGATGCGGAAAAGAAATACCAGTTGCAAATCAAAGAAGCAAAAAAAGAAAGTGAAAATCAAGAAAACTTAAAGCGAACGCAATTAGAAAAAGAGCTGAACGAACGACTAGCTTTCTACGAAAAAGAAAAACGTGCGGCGATGTATTTGGAAATCTCAGATGTGCATATTCAATCAAGAAACAAGGTCTTGGCAGCAAAGCAGTCTGTCTTAGATGAGCTGTTTTCTGAGGCTCTGACTCGTTTAAATACAATGGATCAAGCAGCATTTTATGCGTTTATCGCTAAAGGCTTGGCGAATGCACGGTTAACTGGTGAGGTTGAGTTGCTTTTAGGTGAGAAGACCCGCCATTTAGTAGATGAGGAACTCCTTACTAAGTTGCAAGCATCGGTTCCAGAGGTTCAGCTGAAACTGGTAAATAAAACGATCCCTCGTAAGGGCGGCTTTTTGTTGCGACAAGAAGCGATTGAGTTGAATTTTACTTTTGATGCGCTGCTAGAAGCCAACAAAGAAGAGTTAAGCAATACGTTACTGCAATTGATTTTTGAACAGTAAGCAGGTGCAAACAGATGAATGACATCAAATACAATACCTTAAATACGAGAATTCGGACGTATGAATCGCAATTATTCGATCGCAGCCGCTATGAGCGGATGCTCTCGGCTGCTAGCGCAGAGGAAATCTACAGTATGTTGCAAGAAACGGTTTATGGTGACTTCATCAACGAGGATGATCGTGTACACGACTTTGAAGATGTGTTGATGGCGGAGTTGAAACGGGTATACGACACGATGTATCAGCTGACACCGGAAAAAGCGATCGTTGATTTCTTTGCTTTGAAATATGACTATCAAAATCTGAAAGTCTTGGTAAAAGCGGCGTATATGCAGGAAGATTTTTCTGAATACCTTGTCCCAATCGGCACCCAGCCGCTTTCCGTCCTTAAGGATCTAGTCAAGACCAGAAAAAGCAATCTTGTTGCCAAAGAGATGGTTGATTGTGTGGAAGAAGTCTTCTCTTATATTGAGAACTACCATGAGGTCCAATCGATCGATATCATCTTTGATAACCATTATTGGGAGCAATTGTGGACGATCGGCAAAGAATACGACGACGATTTGCTGCAAAGCTTGATTCGTCGACAGATCGATATCTTCAACATTTCAACAACGTTGCGCAGTTACGCGATGAAACGCAAGCGCGGCTTTATCAGCGCAGTTTTAGCCGATCATGGGAACCTACCTGCAAAAGAACTGTTAGCTGAGATCACAACTTCTCTTGAGGCATTTGTGGCATATTTGCAAGGAACTCCTTATAAAGAACTGATCAATCACAGCTATGAAGAGTTGGTAGAGAAGAAGACCTTGAATACTTTTGATATACGCAAAGACAATTTTCTGATGGCGAAGCTCAAAGAACATAAAATTGTTCCTTTTGGCCCTTCAGCATTGGCAGGGTACTTGTACGCCAAGGAAATTGAAAGCAAGAACTTGCGAATTCTCTTGATTGGGAAAATCAATAAGGTGCCGGAAGAGATTTTAAGAAGTCGGGTGCGTGATAGTTATGCATAAAAAAATAGCAATGATGGGTGGTAAGAACTCGATCTTGCCTTTCAAAGGGCTGGGGATCGACATCTTTCCAGTCAGCGATTTGGATGAAGCCGCCCAACAACTAGAAGAAATGGCTGAAGCCTATGGGGTGATCTTTTTGACTGAGCGACTGATCGAACAATTAGAACCGATCGTTCGCCGCTATGAAGAAGTACCGACACCAGCAATCATTCCGATCCCAAGTAGTACAGGTAGTCTAGGAATCGGTATGGCACGCATTCAGCAAAATGTGGAAAAAGCGGTAGGAATGAATATTTTAGATTCATAACAGACAAGTCAGCCAGCTAGGAGGAATAAATGTGGCATTTGGCACAATTGAAAAAGTATCGGGACCACTGGTCACCGCCTCAGGATTGAGTGGCGCAAAAATCCATGAAATCTGCAAAGTCAGTGACAAGGGCCTTATCGGTGAGATCATTGAGATCAAAAAAGGGCTGGTTTCGATCCAAGTATACGAAGAAACAGCGGGAATCGGACCAGGCGAACCCGTGGAAACGACAGGCGCACCATTGTCTGTCGAACTAGCACCAGGTTTGTTGACTCAGATGTTTGATGGGATCCAACGACCATTAGATACGTTTATGTCGCAAACAGAAAGTGATTTTTTGGAACGAGGGGTCACCATCGATCCACTGAATCGCCAAAAGAAATGGACCTTTGTCCCTCAAGTACAAGTCGGTGATACCGTACAAGGCGGCGACATTTTAGGTTCAGTACAAGAAACGTCGGTGATCGAGCATAAAATCATGGTTCCACCAAACTATGAAGGAACCGTCAAAGAAATCATGGTAGGGAATTTTGCGATTACTGAAGTGATCTGTGTTTTAGAAACCATTGAGGGGGAAAAATCCTTGACGATGGTTCAGAAATGGCCAGTTCGTCAACCACGTCCCGTTACTGCTAAATTAAATCCAGGCGAACCGCTGGTCACTGGACAGCGAGTCATCGACACCTATTTTCCAGTAGCAAAAGGAGGCTCAGCTGCCGTTCCCGGACCATTTGGTGCCGGAAAAACAGTTGTTCAGCACCAAATTGCTAAATGGTCAGATGTGGATATCGTTGTCTATGTCGGCTGCGGCGAGCGAGGCAATGAAATGCGGGATGTTATGAATGAATTTCCTGAACTGATCGACCCAAATACCGGCAAGTCGATCATGGAACGAACGGTCTTGATCGCCAATACGTCGAACATGCCAGTTGCTGCTCGGGAAGCCTCAATCTATACAGGAATCACGATTGCAGAATATTACCGTGACATGGGCTATAGTGTGGCCATCATGGCAGACTCAACATCACGTTGGGCAGAAGCGCTGCGGGAAATGAGTGGCCGATTGCAAGAGATTCCCGGAGATGAAGGTTATCCGGCTTATCTTGGAAGTCGAATTGCGGAATACTATGAGCGAGCAGGGCGTTTCCATTCATTAGGCACGCAGCCTCGGGAAGGAAGCATTACCGCAATTGGCGCGGTTTCACCAGCTGGTGGAGACATCTCAGAACCAGTCACCCAAAATACCTTACGAATCGTGAAAGTTTTCTGGGCATTGGATAGCATGCTGGCGCAAAAACGGCATTTTCCCTCCATCAACTGGATGAATTCCTATTCCCTTTATGAAGATCAAATCAATTCTTATTTAGATCAATTATTAGGCGATCGCTGGTCGGAGCTAGTCAATGAATCAATGGCGATTCTCCAAGAAGAAAGCCGTTTAGAAGAGATCGTTCAATTGGTAGGGATGGATTCTCTTTCTCAAAGAGACCGTTTGACGATGATGACAGCCCGTTCTTTGAGACAAGATTACTTGCAGCAAAACGCCTTTGATGACGTTGACACGTATACATCTCGTAATAAGCAGTTCAAAATGTTAGAGAATATTCTTTACTTTAATGAACAAGCGCAACGTGCACTGCAGCTAGGTGCTTACTTAGATGAGATCACCAAAGGAACGGTTGATCTGCGTGAGCGCATCGCTCGCAGCAAATACATTCCTGAAGAAGAATTGACCCGCTTGGATACGATCAAGCATGACATCAAAGAAATGTTACAACGAATCATTGAAACTGGAGGTGTTCATTGATGTTAAAAGAATATCGTACAGTTTCCGAAATCGCCGGCCCCTTAATGGTGGTTGAGAACGTCAGAGGCGTTAAATTTGATGAACTCGTCGAAGTCCGCATGGACACGGGTGAGATCCGTCAAGGACAAGTACTGGAAGTCAGTGATGACAATGCCGTTGTCCAAGTTTTTGAAGGTACTAGCAACTTGAGTGCCGAAGAAAGTAAAGCAAGATTTCTAGGAACTGGTTTGACTTTGGGGGTTTCTCTAGATATGATGGGTCGAGTTTTTGATGGTTTAGGAAAACCCAAAGATAATGGCCCTAGAATTTTGCCAGAAAAACGCATCGATGTAAATGGTGAAGCTATCAATCCAATGGCACGGGACTTCCCGGATGAATTTATCCAAACGGGAATCTCAACTATCGATCATTTAAATACCCTAGTTCGTGGACAAAAACTACCAATCTTTTCCGCCTCCGGTTTGCCTCATAAAGAGATCGCTGCTCAAATTGCGCGACAAGCAACCGTACCCAGCCAAGAAGGTAATTTCGCGATCGTCTTTGCAGCTATCGGAATTCCATTTGAAGAAGCAGAATTTTTCGTAGATGAATTTCGTAAAACCGGTGCGTTAGACCGTTCTGTTTTGTTTATGAACCTTGCCAATGACCCGGCAATCGAACGGATCGCTACCCCTAAGATGGCATTGACCGCAGCAGAATATCTGGCTTTTGAAAAAGGCATGCACGTTTTAGTGATCATGACCGATATGACGAACTATTGCGAAGCATTGCGAGAAATCTCCGCTGCTCGCCGAGAAGTTCCAGGACGTCGTGGCTACCCAGGGTATCTGTACACCAATTTAGCGACGCTGTATGAACGTGCAGGACGTTTGATGGGCAAAGAAGGCTCGGTCACACAGATTCCAATCTTAACGATGCCTGATGGCGATAAAACCCACCCAATTCCTGATTTGACCGGCTATATCACGGAAGGACAAATCATTTTGTCGCGGGACCTTTACAAACGCAATATCAACCCGCCAGTGGATATTTTGCCAAGTCTTTCCCGGTTGAAGGACAAAGGAACGGGAGAAGGTAAGACCCGTGCCGATCATGCGGCAACGATGAATCAAATTTATGCCGCCTATTCCGATGGGAAAGCTGCCAAAGAGTTATCGATCGTTTTAGGAGAGTCTGCCTTGTCTGATCTTGATAAAAAGTACGCGCGTTTTGCTGATCTTTTCGAAAAAGAGTATGTCAACCAGGGATTTGAAACCAACCGGACGATTGAAGAAACGTTAGATTTAGGCTGGAAGCTATTAGCTACCTTGCCAAAACAAGAGTTGAGCCGTATCAAAGAAGAATTTATCGACGCCTATTACCCAACGGACGAGGATGTGAGTTCTTAATGGCGATCTTAAATGTCAATCCAACTCGGATGGAACTAAGTCGTTTGAAAAAACGGCTGACGACGGCAACCCGTGGTCACAAATTATTGAAAGACAAGCAAGATGAGCTGGTGCGCCAATTCATTCAGCTAGTAAAGAAAAACCAGGAACTTCGTAAAAAAATGGAAACTGCGCTGCAAGCAGGGATGGAAGAGTATGTGCTGGCTTCTAGCAGTATTCCCGATGTCGTTTTGCAAGAAGCATTTATGATCCCTTTAAATAAAGTGACCCTAGATGTACAAAGTCGGACCATCATGAATATGGATGTGCCAGTGTTAAATCCTGTTTACGAAGAAGAAAGCTCTGATGATGACTTTTCCTATGGTTTTGTAAGTACCACCAGTGAGCTGGATCTCTCATTGTCTCATCTCGACCAAATGCTGCCAGTAATGCTGCAATTGGCAGAGATCGAGAAAACCTGTCAACTGATGGCCAATGAGATTGAGCGGACGAGACGAAGAGTCAATGCGTTAGAGTATATGACGATTCCCAAACTGACGGAAACCATTCAATACATCGAAAGCAATCTGGCAGAAGACGAACGAGCAACATTGACCCGCTTAATGAAGGTCACAGATATCATTGCGGAAAATGAAGCAAAGTGAGGCTTTTGCAAATCACTTGGAAAAATCAAAAAAAGACACGTAGAAGGGGATTCCTTTCTACGTGTCTTTTTGCTTGTTAAGAGCGTAGGAGCAGTTGGTCATCTTTTAATTCAGCACCGCTATTTTGATGGAACATTTCCATCAATTCAGGGACGGTTAAATGTTGCTTTTGCTCACCGGCAATGTCCACGACGATCTTGCCTTGATGAAGCATGATCAGGCGATTGCCATAGCGAATGGCATCTTCCATATCATGAGTAACCATAAAGGCCGTCAACTGTTGTGAACGAATCAATTGATCGGTCAATGCCATGACAGTCAACGAGGTTTTTGGATCTAGGGCAGCGGTATGTTCATCTAATAAAATCAATTTAGGTTGTTGCAATGTCGCCATCAAGAGGGTGATCGCTTGACGCTGTCCGCCTGATAGCAAACCGATCTCAGCAGAAAGGCGATTTTCTAAGCCTAAGTTTAAGCTGGCTAACTTCTCTTGGAAAAACGCGCGGTTTTTCGCTTTGACGCCTGTCGCAAATCCGCGGACTTGGCCGCGCTTGTAAGCCAATGCTAAATTTTCTTCAACGGTCAAACGAACCGCGGTCCCCATACGTGGATCTTGAAAGACCCGACTAATATCTTTTGACCGTTTCGTAACGGATAAACGGGTGATGTCTTTTCCATCTAAGGTAATTTTTCCTTGTTCTGTTGGGATCGTTCCTGCAATACTGTTTAAAAGGGTCGATTTTCCGGCACCATTGCCACCGATGATCGTAATAAAATCCCCGGCATTCATCGTCAGGTCAATGCCTCGCAAGACATGGTTCTCATTGATCGTTCCTTTTTCAAAGGTTTGGTGTAGATTTTCGATTGTTAAGACTGAAGTCATTAGGATTGGCCTCCTTTGGTTTTTGGCAGCATCTTTTTAAGTCCTAGTTTTGAACGAAGCTGCGGTAACGAGAGGCAGATGACTAAGACGATTGCGGATGCCAGTTTGATATCATTGGCTTCGACATTGAACTCGAAAACGACGGCCAGGATAAAGCGATAAACGATCGCTCCGATCACGATGGTGATCAACCGTAACAGCAAAGATTTATTGGCAAATAAAACTTCTGCAATAATGATCGATGCCAAGCCGATGACGATCGTACCGATTCCGGAGTTTAGGTCAGCAAAACCGTTGTTTTGGGCTAAAAGAGCACCTGAGAGGGCAATACAGCCGTTAGAGATCATGTAACCGATGATCTTCATGTTATCGGTGTTGATACCGTTGGCTTCACTCATAGCTAAATTGTCGCCCGTCGCTCGCAATGCTAAGCCGATCTCTGTACGGAAAAAGAGGAACAAGCACAAAATGACGACAGCTGCGAAGAGAAAGCCCGCAAGAATCACGGCATTGTTTTTGGTTAGACCCATTGCTTGAAATTGGGTGAAGACCGTGTCTTGTCCTAATAGGGCAATGTTGGGAGCACCCATTACACGATTCGTGATGGAATAAAGCCCAGTCATCGTGATGATCCCGGCCAACAAGGCTGGGATCTTTAGTTTTGTATGCAGTAGTCCGGATACCAAGCCAGCTAACATGCCGCCGCCAAAGCCCATCAAACTGGCTAATATGGGGGAGACGCCATTCGTAATACTGATTGCTGCGATCCCTGCACCCAAGGGAAAACTTCCTTCTGCAGTTAAATCAGCAATATCCAGAATACGGAAGGTCAAAAATACCCCGATCGCCAGCAATGCCCAAAGGATCCCTTGAGAGGTGGCAGATTGTAGTAATAGCAAGAACGTGTCGACTAAATTCATATGTTTTCCTCAAATCTAAATTAGTATGGTTATTCTGGAGCAGTGATGCTGGCAGGGTCAATCCCTAAAGCAGCAGCCATCTCTTCATTGACGACTAACTCTAAATTATCCGCTGTTTCAACGGGTGTCGTTGCTGGCTCTGCATCGCCATCCAAAATCTTCGCTGCTAGTTTCCCTGTTTGAATGCCAAGGGATTTATAATCAATACCGTAAGTTGCTAGGGCACCATCATCGACTTGTTCTACGGAACCAGCGACGATCGGTGTTTTGGTTTCTTTGGCAACTTCGCCGACGATTGCAGCAGCAGAGGCAAAGGTATTATCTGTTGGAACATAAATGCCGTCAACATCTTTTGCAAGGCTGGTGGTTACTTGTTGCACATCATTGGTTGTATTGGCGGTCAATACTTTTACATCAACGCCCGCAGCTTTTAAGGCTTCTTCTGCCAAGTCAGCTTGGATTTTTGAATTGGCTTCACCTGCGTTATACAGAATGCCGATCGTTTTGGCATCAGGCACGATGCTTAACAGCAAGTTGATCTGTTGCTCAATCGGTACCATGTCTGAAGTACCGGTGATGTTGCGACCAGGTTCTTCATTTGAATCGGCCAATTTCGCTCCAACTAAGTCAGTGACTGCGGTAACTACGATTGGGGTGTCGGTGGTTTCATTTGCTAAAGATACAGCAGCAGGAGTGGCAATGCCTAATAAAAGATCTGGTGAGGCATTCACTAGGCGTTCGCTCATACTTTTTAAATTGTCTTGACTGTTTTGCGCATTTTGGTATTCAATCGTTAGGTTTTCACCTTCCGTGTAGCCCGCTTCTGCTAAGCCTTCTTTGAACCCTTCGTAGGCTGCATTCAAGGAGCCATGTTCGACCAATTGTAAGACACCGACTGTTTTTGTTCCGTCGTTTTCTTCCGAAGTGTTGCTTGATTCTCCGCAAGCTGCCAATGCCAGTAGGGAAGCTGTCAGTAACCCAGTCGTGATCCATTTTTTCATTTTCATTGTAATTCCTCCTATGATCGTCTCTTTTTTTATGGGGGTTTACCTGAACAAAAAAATCCATTCAGACAATCGTCTAAATGGATTCGATCCTATACCAAGCGTAAACGTATATTGGCAACCATTTAGAAGATTTTCTACATGGCTGCAAGTTCAAGTTAAAATGCTTTAGCCATCATAGATACAAACAAAACTCGTTTTTGGTTTGCATCCATAATGTGATATGAATACAAACTATCTAAAGTAGCTAAAGTAAAAGGTATTCAGTTGTGGGGATACGGTCGTGTTTAACATAAAAAGTTCCTCCAAACTTGAATTGATTTTAGTATAGACAAAAAAAAGCGGACTGTCAAATGTTTTTCCTGAATTATCTGAAAATTTTTGAATAACAATCTGAAAAAAGACTGAAAATGCAGATTTGTTTCAATTTTATTGAACAAAAGAAAAAACTTTGTTCTATCAAGCTTTTTTTGCTTGAAAATAAACAAAGTTTTTCTTAGGATCACTCGTTTTCTTCTTTATAATAACGAATGGTATTTTTGATTTCACGAATACTGTAAAGCAGATCATCCTCAAAGGATTGATCTTGATCAATATCGATGGTCTCATTGAACATTGCTTCGTATTCAGCGATCGTTAGTTTTTGCCGGGCATCAAGTAACGTTTGGTGAGCAGCTTGTGCTAACTGTTTTTCATAGCCAGGTACCAATATGCCGCTGAAAAATTCAGCAACCGCTCCTGAGCCGTAACTAAACAGTCCTATCCGATCATTGGCTTGCAAGCTGGAGGAATTTTCCAATAAAGAGATCAAGCCTAGGTACAATGAACCCGTATACAAGTTGCCGGTACGACGGCTGTAAACGATCGATTCTTCATAGCGAGCCATCAGGCGTTCTTGTTGCGTTTCTTCTTCTTCAGCAAAAACAGCCAACAAGGCTTTTTTACCCATTTTTGTATAAGGAATATGGAAGCTCAATGCAGCGTAATCTTTTGCTGTGCGTTGATTTTTTTCGCAATGGGCTTGCCAAACTTGTTTGAAGGAATCGATATAAACGGCATTTGACAAGTGGCCATCTACCATTGGATATTGATGGCCAACCGGACGCCAAAAATCATAAATGTCTTGTGTTAACATCAAGTTATCGTTATCAAGCTGCAAAATCGCTGGATCTGCAGAGATCAACATGGCAACTGCACCTACGCCTTGAGTTGGCTCTCCACCGGAGGCTAAGCCATAACGGGCGATGTCTGAAGCCACCACCAACACTTTGCTTTTTGGATTGGCTTGTACGTGGGCTTTAGCAAACTGCAAGCCTGCTGTTGCGCCATAACACGCTTCTTTGATTTCAAAGGAGCGGGCAAATGGTTGGATACCTAATAGGCGATGCAAAACCACTGCCGAAGCTTTTGATTCATCGATGCCGGATTCTGTGCCGACGATCACCATATCAATTGCTTGTAAATCTTCTTTTGTGAGGATATCTTTTGCCGCATGCATGGCAAAGGTGACGATATCTTGTGTTTTTTTATTGACCGCCATTTGATCTTGACCGATCCCGATCGTAAATTTATTTGGGTCGACCTCTCGGGCGTGAGCTAGATCAACCATATCTATAAAATAGGGGGGGACATAAAAATTTATTTTATCAATACCAACGTTCATTCCGTCGCTCCTTTATGTTCTACGTACTTAGTAGGCTACACGTTCTAAGGTATCATATTTTTTGAAAAAAATGAAAAAGAATTGATTAGAATTTAAACTTTATTAAAGAAAGTAGAAAAGGGCGCAGCAAGCTGATGTGGGGTATTCTTTTTTGGAGGATTTAATGATATATTTCAAGAGGAGGTGACGTACGTGGAAGAAGTTGTCATTATCGACGCAATAAGAACGCCAATTGGCAAATACCATGGGTCATTAAAAGAATATTCAGCAGTAGAATTAGGAACAGTTGCTGCAAAAGCCTTGTTGGCAAGAAACCAACAAGCAAAAGAACATATCGCACAAGTGATTATCGGAAATGTCCTACAAGCAGGCAGTGGTCAAAATCCAAGCCGTCAAGTTTCCCTGCAAAGTGGACTTTCTTCAGATATCCCAGCCTCAACGATCAACGAAGTTTGCGGTTCGGGAATGAAAGCGATTCTAATGGGCATGGAGCAAATTCAGTTAAACAAGGCATCTGTCGTTTTGACTGGTGGGATTGAAAGTATGACGAATGCGCCGCTTTTCAGTTATTATAACAAGGCAGAAGATCAGTATTCAGCCCCAATATCAACAATGATGCATGATGGCTTAACGGATGCTTTTAGCAGCAAACCGATGGGCTTAACGGCTGAAACTGTTGCAGAAAGATACGGCATCACGCGACAAGAACAAGATGAATTTGCCTACCACTCCCAAATGAAAGCTGCCAAGGCACAAGCAGAAAAGAAATTTGAGCAAGAGATCGTACCTTTGACTGAAAAGTCAGGGACCGTTTTACAGGATGAAGGCATTCGCGCTGCTACGACGGTCGAAAAATTAGCTGAACTTAAAACGGTTTTCAAAAAGGACGGTACGGTGACTGCTGGGAATGCCTCAACCATCAATGATGGGGCTGCCATGGTCTTGATCGCCTCAAAAAGCTACTGTGAGGAGCATCAGATTCCTTATCTGGCAGTGATCAAAGAGATCGTTGAAGTTGGCTTTGCTCCAGAGATCATGGGAATCTCACCAATCAAAGCAATCGATACTTTGCTGAAAAAGCAAGCACTGTCGATTGAAGAGATCGGTATTTTTGAAATCAATGAAGCCTTTGCAGCTTCCTCAATTGTAGTAGAACGTGAACTTGGTTTGGATCCCAAGAAAGTCAACCGTTACGGCGGGGGCATTTCTCTTGGCCATGCGATTGGCGCGACTGGCGCTCGGATCGCAACGACGGTCGCTTATCAGCTAAAAGACACCCAAGAGCGCTATGGGATCGCCTCTTTATGTGTCGGTGGTGGGTTAGGGCTAGCGATGCTGTTAGAAAACCCTTTGGTCGCATCAAGTCAAACTGATTTTCATGAGGAGTCAGCATCAGAAAAAACAGAAAAAAAAAAGTTCTACGCCCTTACGCCTAACGAACGGCTAGCCTTTCTCGAAGCACAAGGGGCGATCACGGCAACCGAATCCTTGGTTTTTCAAGAAATGGCATTAGACAAGGAAACCGCCAATCACTTGATCGAAAACCAGATCAGTGAAGTGGAAATCCCCTTAGGCGTGGGGTTGAATCTGCAGGTAAATGGCAAGTTATACAATGTCCCGTTAGCCACAGAAGAACCCTCTGTGGTTGCAGCGATGAGCAATGGTGCCAAAATGGCTGGTCCCATTACAACAACTAGCCAAGAACGTTTGCTTCGAGGACAGATCGTCTTTATGGGTGTTCAAGACCCAGATGCCATTTTGGCAAAAGTCAATACAGAGCAAGCAACGATTTTTGCAGTGGCGAACGAGGCATATCCCTCGATCGTAAAACGCGGCGGAGGACTGCGACGAGTGATTGGTCGGAACTTCTCCCCAACAGAATCTGAATTAGCAACAGCCTATGTCTCAGTCGATTTGTTGGTTGACGTCAAAGATGCCATGGGCGCCAACATCATTAATTCGATTTTAGAAGGAGTAGCCGACCTCTTTCGGAAGTGGTTCCCAGAAGAAGAAATTCTCTTTAGTATTTTAAGTAATCTTGCTACGGAATCGTTAGTGACAGCCACTTGCTCCGTACCTTTTGATAAACTGAGCAAGACCGGAAATGGCAGACAAGTCGCAACAAAAATCGTTCATGCTGCTGATTTCGCTAAGATTGATCCGTATCGAGCGACTACCCATAACAAAGGGATCATGAATGGTGTCGAAGCACTGATTTTGGCTACCGGTAATGATACCCGCGCACTTTCCGCTGCTTGTCATGGGTATGCCGCACGTAACGGACGGGTGCAAGGCTTAACTTCTTGGAAAATCGCTGAAGACCGACTGATCGGCAGTATTACACTGCCGTTGGCGATCGCCACGGTCGGGGGGGCGACGAAAGTATTGCCGAAAGCCCAAGCGGCGTTGGCACTGACTGGTGTTGAAACGGCGAGTGAGTTAGCTTCGCTGGCGGCAAGTGTCGGGTTGGTTCAGAATTTGGCAGCTTTGCGGGCATTGGTTTCAGAAGGGATTCAGCAAGGCCATATGAGCATGCAAGCCCGTTCATTAGCTATTTCAGTTGGGGCAAAAGGAAACGAGATCGAGCAGCTGGCAGCTAAGCTGCGAGCGGCGAGTCAAATGAATCAAGAGCAAGCCCGTAAATATTTAACAGAAATACGCAATTAAAAAAGGTTCTCTAGGGAAATTCCTAGAGAACCTTTTGTTTATCGTTTCGAAATCGCCGTATGAGCATACGCCTCGATCAATGGAATGACTTCTAATTTTACTTTGTATTTGCGTTCTAGCGCGGTTTCGATAGTAAAAGTATCACTTTCTGTTTCAGAAATTGTTGCTAGAACACGATCTTCTTTCGGGGAAGCTTCGATTACGATCGTTTCTCCTGAAGATTGTTTTGCAGAAAATTTAGGGAATGCTGCGATTTTTTCGGCAAATGCTGAAAAAGTCATGGCTTCGTCAGAATCATCAGTCATTGATTCCGCTGATTTTTCTACTTCTTTAGTTGGTGCAGCCGTTTCGGTTGGTGTTGATTCTTCCTTCACTTCTGCTGTTTCTGTGACAGGAGCGGAAGCAGGCGTCGCACTTACTTGTGTATTGGTCGGCAACCAGTAGGCGGCGATTTCATCGACTAAGTTATCGCTGAAACGATCAAGTAAGCCAGCTTCTAAGCGTTGGATTCGTTTCACGACGATTTTGAAGTTCTCATCTAAAGGAACAGCGATTTTTTGTTCTTTTGGTGTTTCCTTCAACAATTCAATCAATAATTCCTCGTGATTTTTAGGATTGATATAAACAGTTGTCGGAAGGTCGAACTTATCTGCTGTTTTGCGCTCGATCGCTGTAAACAACTGTTGTCGAGCTGTTTCATAAGACGGGCGGAATTGTTGTTTCAATTTTGCTAATTGTTTCTTTTTCATAATCTTCTCCTCTCGATCACTATCGATTATAAGGAAAATTTGCAGAAAAGAACAGTGATTCTCATGAAAAAATACAAAAAAATTTATATACTTCCTGAAAAAACGCCAGCGCTGCTAAAGAAGCGGCGCTGGCGTTTCTACTAGATCATTGATTTGATGGTACTTAGGCATCAGGATCAAAAGCTCCTTGTCTCCAGTGGCGACTAAGTAGTTTTCCCAAAGAAAAAAGCGTATCTCTCCAGTTAGTTTCTCAGCTAGCATCTGCTGATAGTCGCTGGTTGACCATTGACGCGCCGGAAAATGTTGGACTTTGTCTGGCCATACAAGAAAAACAAAATCAGCATGTAAGGTTTTTTGAACAGCAGGGGAGAGGTGAATCAAATCAGTTGTCTTCATAGGCTTCTCCTTATAGAGAGTAAAATTAAAACCCTGTCGTATCTGGATTGGTCGCTTTCCCAACGACGCCATCTAATTGATCGATCGTTTTCATGTCTTCTTCAGATAGCTCAAAATCAAAGACATGGATGTTTTCTTCGATCCGACTTGGTGTGACTGATTTTGGTAATGGCAAGAAACCATGTTGTAAAGACCAGCGTAATGCAACTTGAGCGATTGATTTTTGATGCTTTTCAGCTAAAGCTTTCATTTCTGGTACATCAAATATCTTCCCGGTACCTAATGGGCTATATGCTTCAAGCAATACATCGTGTTCTCGGCAATAGGTCACGACTTCTTCTTGTAACTCGCCAGGTGCAAGGAAAATCTGATTGACCATTGGGAAGATGGTCGCTGTTTTTTTCAATTCTTCAAAATGATGTGGTAAGAAGTTGCTGACGCCGATCGCTTTGATTTTGCCTGCTTGATACAATTCTTCAAAAGCGCGCCATGTTTCTGCATTCGCTGTTTGCCAGTTGTCACGAAAGGCTACTGGGTTTGGCCAATGGATTAAGAAAAGATCGATATAGTCTGTTTGTAGTTTTTCTAAGGACTCTTCAAAAGAAGACATCACAAGATCATAGGAATGGTTTGCATTCCACAATTTTGTAGTCAAGAAAAGCTCTTCGCGGGGAATGCCGCTTTCTTTGATCGCTTGACCAACACTGGCTTCATTTTTATAGCCTTGTGCTGTATCAATATGGCGGTAACCTACTTCCAGTGCTTTTTTGACTGATGCTACGGCAACGTCGCCGTCTGGTGTTTGCCATGTGCCAAAGCCTAGCTCAGGGATGGTCACATTATTTGATAACGTATAGCTGTTCATGTTCATTCCTCCGTTTTCTGTGATACCTTTAGTTTAGCAGACGAAGACGGATTTTCCAATGAATGCATCTTTCAAAAAGGAAGTGTCCAACAAGAAAAATGACGTTTGACTCTTGTCAGTTCGCCTATTTTTTTTGTACACTAGACAAATGGATAAGGAGCGTAACTAATGGATATTTATTTGAAACATGCGATTTTACACATTATTGATCGTCAAACAGGCGATCCGGTTTTTTCACAAGTTGAACTTGATTTAACAACGGAATACATTCGTGATTATTTGACGAAAAAAATACAGAAACTTGCAACACCGCAAACCAAAACAGGGCGTTTACTCGAAACATCAACGATCGCTCAACTGGTCAAACAAGCACCGGATGATTTTGTCGCAGCCAGTGAAGCGATCGTCCAACGGTGGTATGAAGCCTACAAGGAAAGTGAAGATGCACCAAGTGCGGATGCCTTTGTCGTCTTGTATGAATTTGATACAAGAATGCAGTTGGCATTTTTGAAGGTCAATTATCAAGACGGCTATACGCATTTTATTGATAATGGGGAAGCTGGGATCGAAAACAATTTGATTTTGCATCGTGCCCTACTAGCAGGTAAAACCCAAAAGGCCGATGAAGGGATCACAATTGATGTGGAGAGCTTAGATTTTGAACTGATTGAAAAGAAATATAGCTTTTCAGGGGAAAAATATGCTTACTTTTCAACGAAAGTCATTGATGCCGAACCGATTCCTTCGTTAGAAGAAAACGTCAAAGTCATCAAAAAAGTGGCGGAAAAAATTGGGCAGAAGTTTGAAACACCTACCTATAACGTTGTTGCCGATTTAAAAGAAGCGGTCTACGACACGATCGAAGAATCTGGTCATATCGATGTCAGCGAAGTAGCGCAAAAAGTCTTTAAAGACAATATTACCGCTCAGCTTTCTTTTCAAGAAGAAGTGGCTGAAAAAGGATTCGTCAATCAGGCGCCAATGATGCGGGATGTCCGTGAGATTTCGGAGAAAAAATTTGGGAAACAAAAACTGAAATTATCTAACGGGATCGAATTGATCGTTCCTTTGGATGTCTACCGAGATCCAAATTTGATTGAATTTATCAATAACCCAGACGGAACGATTTCTGTAACGATCAAAAATGTAGAAGAAGTAATTAATCGGATGTAGGAGAAGGGGCTTCTGTGGGGATGATACGGAGCTAACAACATAGAACAACAAAAAAAGCAGAGATTCCTCTTTAAGAAATGAGGAGTCTCTGCTTTTTTTCTGGATATCTTTGATCAATATCAGCAATTATTGAGCGGCCAGTTTCTCAAGGGCGGCTTTAGGGACGTCTTCTTCAGAAACTTCTTCCCAGCTCAGAACACCTTTATTAGGATTGACCAATAATTTTAAATAGGCACCTTCTCTTAAAGGAGCGGAACGGTGCTCATTCATTTTGACCCTTTTGACTTCTCCAGAGGAACTGTAAGCGTCTTGTGTGTAACGGTAGACATCTTCGGCAACCCCGTTATCACTAATTTCTGTATCGTGCTCGCCGGCATCCGTGATGACTGTATAGTAGTCATTTCCACCATAGTAATAATGATAAGTAGCAAAACAGCCCCCAAGGAAAATTGCTGTAAAAACCAGCGCTGCCATGATTTTCTTCACATCTCTCACCTCATCTTCTATTATTCATAAAAATTGTCCTACGTCCAATAGATCGCTAAAAAGCAAAGAAATTCTTAGGGATTGGGAGCTGAGACCTCTGACTTGACTTTGACTAATTTTGACCTATAATAAGAGTAGATTTAAACTTACAAAAAATAAGTTGAGGCTTATGAATTTGGAAGCGTAAATCGCAAAAATATGATTCGAGTAAAACAGCGACTCAACTTTCTCTAGGAGGGAAACAATATGGCAAAACAACATTATGATCGTAGCAAACCCCATGTCAACATCGGAACAATTGGACACGTTGACCATGGGAAAACAACCTTGACTGCTGCTATTACCACAGTTCTTGGGAAAAAAGGGCTTGCCAATCCGCAAGATTACGCAAGTATCGACGCGGCTCCTGAGGAACGCGAACGTGGGATCACTATCAATACTGCCCATGTAGAATATGAAACAGAAAAACGGCACTATGCCCATATCGATGCACCAGGACATGCGGACTATGTGAAAAATATGATTACAGGGGCTGCCCAAATGGACGGCGCAATCTTGGTCGTATCAGCGACAGATGGCCCAATGCCGCAAACACGGGAACATATTTTGCTTTCTCGTCAAGTAGGTGTGAAACATTTGATCGTCTTTTTGAATAAAACGGACCTTGTCGATGATGATGAGTTGATTGATTTAGTGGAAATGGAAGTCAGAGAATTGCTGACTGAATATGATTTTCCAGGTGATGACATTCCTGTGATCAAGGGCTCTGCTTTAAAAGCCTTGGAAGGTGATCCAGAAGCAGAAGCAGCGATCTTAACGCTGATGGATACGGTAGATGAATATATCCCAACACCTGAACGAGATACTGACAAACCATTATTGTTGCCGATCGAAGATGTCTTTTCAATTACTGGACGGGGAACCGTTGCTTCTGGTCGGATCGATCGCGGAACAGTAAAAGTCGGTGATGAAGTAGAAATCGTCGGAATCAAACCTGAAACACAAAAAGCAGTCGTGACAGGAGTAGAAATGTTCCGTAAAACGATGGACTTTGGCGAAGCTGGTGATAATGTAGGGGTATTATTACGGGGAATCACCCGTGATGAAATTGAACGGGGACAAGTGTTAGCAAAACCAGGTTCCATCACACCACATACGAAATTCCAAGCAGAAGTCTATGTGTTGACAAAGGAAGAAGGCGGTCGCCATACCCCATTCTTTAATAACTATCGCCCACAATTTTACTTCCGTACAACGGACGTAACTGGGAATATCGTTTTACCAGAAGGAACGGAAATGGTTATGCCTGGTGACAACGTAACGATCGATGTGGAATTGATCCATCCAATCGCTGTGGAAAATGGAACGACCTTCTCCATTCGTGAAGGTGGACGAACAGTTGGCTCTGGTATCGTGACCACGATCGAAAAATAAAAATCAGTGAAACAGTGCTTCCTTTATCTGAAGGAGCACTGTTTCCTTTTTCATGTCAAACCATCAACAATCCCTCCATCAGCTTAGGATTGCTTGTTTTTTTCTAAATAATCTTGTGATTTTATTAAGGATTTTTTAGGAGAGAAAAAATTCTAGTCAGCCTGTTCATTTCATAGTACGATAGATTCTGACTTAGAAAAGATGGGATGTATTTGATGAGAAAAATTCGACGTTTCCTAGGATTTGTACTGAAGCTTGCGCTCTTGCTGCTGCTGATCGGAGCAGGGGTTTGGGGCTATCGAAATTACACGGCATTGAAAGCTGTCTATGCGTATGAAGAGGAAATCGCACAGCAGACAAAAGCCCACGACATCTCTGAATATCAGTCTTTAGCAATGAGTATCATGCTGACGGAGTCAAAAGGACAAGGCAATGACCCGATGCAAAGTTCTGAAAGTGTATATGGAAAACAAAATCAATTTGATACACCAGAACAAAGCATCGAACAAGGGGTTTCTTATTTAGCCGAGTTGATCGAAAAAGCAGAGCAAATGAATTGTGATCTTTGGACCGCAGTCCAGGCTTATAATTTTGGGACAGATTATATTGATTATGTCGCTGAACGGGGTGGCGTGAACACCTTAGAATTAGCAGAAACATACTCCAGAGAGGTTTTATCCCCGTTGTTAGGCAATGATACAGAACAAACCTATCGTTATTGGGGCATCCAATCGGTCTTTTATAATGGCGGTCATTTGTATCACAATGGCGGCAATATGTTCTATGCGGATCTAATAAAAATGAACCGGTGGAAAATCGACGTTACGGCGCGGTTTTTTTCTTGATCGTCAAGAAACAACGCAAGCAAAAAAGCTTGAAATACAAATAGAATATGGTAAAATCATTATGAGTGATTCTGTCTAATTATTCTTCGCACTGATACCTATTAGTGCGTTTTTTTACCTAGTAAACGATGAATACTTACCAAATGGAGGTGAGTGGATGGCACGAATTCCTCAAACGATCATTGACGATATTCGCGAACGCAGCAATATTGTTGATATCGTGGGACAGTATGTCCAGTTAAAGAAATCCGGAAAGAATTATTTTGGTTTGTGTCCCTTTCATAATGAAAAATCACCTTCTTTTTCCGTTGCAGAAGACAAACAAATTTTTCATTGTTTTGGTTGTGGTCGTGGGGGAAATGTTTACGGTTTTTTACAAGAGCTTGAAGGCATCAGTTTTCCTGAAGCAGTCGTCAAAGTAGCAGAAATGAACGATATTCCTCTTGATCCGCAATATCAACAGTCAGAAGGTATCAATGAGGCGACCTCACAAACGAGTCAACTGATTGCGCTGCATGAAAAAGCCGCCGAGGTCTATCATCACATGTTGGTGAATACGGCTGCTGGACAAGAAGCGCTTGATTATTTGTTGGATCGCGGATTGACGATGGCATTGATTGAAGAATTCAATATTGGTTTTGCGCCGAACGAACGCTCGTTTTTGGAGAAAGTCTTTTTGAATGAACAAGCCAAAGCTGAATTTTTTCCTGATACAGGGCTCTTTGTTCAACGAAACGATGGTTCATTGGCGGATCGCTTTTACCAACGAATCATGTTTCCGATTCGTAATCCTCAAGGAAAAACGATTGGTTTTTCTGGTCGTTGGCTGGCAAGCGAAAAAGTTGGTGATCAAGACCAGCCGAAATATTTAAATAGTCCTGAAACGATCCTTTTCAACAAACGCGAGGTTCTCTTCAACTTTGACAAAGCACGCCGTGCGATGCGCAAAGATGGCCAAGTGTATTTATTTGAAGGATTTATGGACGTGATCGCCGCTTGGCAGGCAGGAATCGAAAATGGGATCGCCTCAATGGGAACCAGCTTAACCAATCAGCAGATCGCCCATATCGAACGAGTGGCACAAGAAGTGATTCTTTGTTACGATGGAGATAGTGCAGGGGTTGAAGCAACGAACCGCGGGATCGATCTTTTGCAAAACAATAGCCGTTTAAAACTATCGGTGGTTCGAGTACCGGAACGGATGGACCCAGATGAGTATTTGCGCAAATATGGGACAGAAGCTTTTTATAAATTAGCTGTCCACGGCAAAGAAACGGTTTTTGCATTTAAAATGGATTATCATCGGACGAATCGCAATTTAGCCAATGAGAAAGAACAATTGGACTATGTCCAAGTTGTGTTAAATGAATTGCAGCGTGTGGATTCTTTGTTGGAGCAAGACCGTTATTTGACCCAGCTGTCTACAGAGTTCAATTTGAGTCGTGAAACCCTGCAGCAGCAACTCAAGCAAAACCGGCAAGAACAGCGGCCGATGCAAGATGCAGCGCCACCACCGCCAGCAGATAATCCTGTGGTCTTTACGCCGCCAACGCGGCAGCAGCCCAAAACACAGGTAGAAAAAGCACAAGAATTATTATTGTACCGTTTGTTTCATGACAGTACATTAAATCATCGCTTTCGAGCGAGTGGTATATCCTTTATCCATGATCGTTATCAACAGCTGTATCTGCTGTTTGATGCGTATATGGAAACAGAAGAACACTTTGTTTTAGCAAAGTTCTTAGATTTTTTAAAAGAAGATTCAATGAAAAAAATGGTGATCGATATTGCAGATCTTAAAGCTTCTGAGGAAGGGACTGAACAAGAATTTCAGGACATTCTGCAGGTCTTTCAAAAGTCGGGCATTGCTGAAGAAATCAATCAAAAACGAATCCAGCAGCAAGAAGCAAGACAAAAAGGAAACCAGCAATTAGAACTTGAACTAGCGATCGAAATCATTGATTTGACCAAACGGTTGAAACAAGCTAAATAGCGAACTGAAAGGGGCTTTCTTTCATGGCAGAAGAAACAAAAAAAACGTATGACAAAGCAGTTGCCGAATACATCCGAGAAAACAAAACAAAGGGGCAAGTTGTTTACGATGATATTACGAATCGTTTAGCAACGCCGTATACTTTGGATGCTGATGCAATGGACAAACTAATTCAAAAACTGGAGGATTCAGGCATCAGTGTCGTGGATGAAAATGGAGAGCCTTCAGTCCATAGTTTAAAGAGTAATGAAAAACGACAAGAAACCCAACCTCAAGAAGATCTGTCTGCACCGACTGGTGTGAAAATCAATGATCCCGTTCGGATGTACTTGAAAGAAATCGGTCGGGTGCCACTATTGACCGCAGAAGAAGAAGTGGCTCTCGCACTGAAAATCGAAGAAGGCGACCAAGAAGCAAAACAGCGTTTGGCAGAAGCCAACCTACGTTTGGTCGTTAGTATTGCCAAACGTTATGTAGGTCGAGGAATGCAATTCCTTGATTTGATTCAAGAAGGAAACATGGGTTTGATGAAAGCCGTTGAGAAATTCGACTACCGCAAAGGGTTCAAATTCTCGACGTATGCGACCTGGTGGATCCGTCAAGCAATCACCCGTGCCATCGCTGACCAAGCCCGCACCATTCGGATCCCAGTGCATATGGTAGAAACCATCAACAAATTGATTCGTATCCAACGGCAATTATTGCAAGACTTAGGACGCGAACCGACACCGGAAGAAATCGGTGCAGAAATGGATCTGCCGACAGAAAAAGTTCGTGAAATCTTGAAGATCGCTCAAGAACCTGTTTCATTAGAAACACCGATCGGTGAAGAAGATGATTCTCATCTAGGTGATTTTATTGAAGACCAAGATGCCACAAGTCCAGCAGAGCATGCGGCTTATGAGCTTTTGAAAGAACAATTAGAAGATGTACTGGATACCTTGACTGACCGTGAAGAAAACGTGCTACGCTTGCGTTTCGGAATCGATGATGGTCGTACTCGGACATTAGAAGAAGTCGGCAAAGTCTTTGGGGTAACGAGAGAACGGATTCGTCAGATCGAAGCAAAAGCGTTACGGAAACTACGCCATCCATCTCGTTCAAAACAATTGAAAGATTTCTTAGAATAATCAAGGTTTATCGACTTTCCAAAGGTCCTCTTTGGAAAGTCTTTTTTGTTCTGGTTCTGTCATCTCTTCACAGGATCAGTAAAGAACTTAATAAAAACGTAACCAAGCAAGTGTTGGCTAATTGCTTAGAATGTGATAAATTTAATTTTGTGCATCTGCATAATTGAGTAATTAAAAAGAAATGCGAAGAAGATCTATTATTTGTCGGTCTTTGAAATAGGGAGCAGTGGGCGCATCAAGCGTTTGATCTGGTAGGTTACTGCTCCATAAAAAGGAATTGCAAAAAACAAAAGGAGTCAGTTTGAATCAATGAAGAAGACATGTCCTGAATGTGGATTTCAAGCAATAGAAGAAACATCCGTTTGTCCCAATTGCGGGTTTCAATGGAAGCAAGCAAAGGAGAACCAACAGGAACCAGCATCTGACTCTTCCGTTACGCCAGAAGAGCTACAAAATAAAAACGATGATATTCGCTGGTCTGACTTTAAAAATGTTCCGATTGGAAAAATGGAGGAGCATTTAGGTGATCGGCCGTCCTCGAATGAAGAAACGATCGACCTTGCGCAGCAGGAGGCCCTTCCCGATGAGCAAAAAGTAGCACTTGAATCAGAGTCCAAAAAAGAACCAGAAACGGCGGAAAACTCTGGGTCTAAAGAAGACCAAACAACATCAGCCAGCGAAGAAGTAAATGAGACCGATGCATTAAATACGGATGATCAGCATGACTCTGAGATTTTGGCTGCTTATATCCGGCAGCACAAACTTGATGAAGAAGCCAAGGCAGCTGCAGCTTTGGAAGCAGAAGAAGCCGCTGTTGATCTGTCCTCTGCTGAAGCAGAAAGTCAGGTGCAAGCCAGCGAGGAATCTCTGCCGGCAAGTGAAGAGGAAGCAGTGATGGAGCCAGTTCCAGTTATTGAAGAAGCTGGGAAGCAGCCAGAGCCAGTCATCGATCCAATTCCTGAACCAATCACCGTAGCGGAGGAAACACCGCAAAAGGCGACTGCTGAAGAAAAAACACCTGTTTCTACCGAAAACAAGAAGAGCCCTCGTAAAGCACTCTACATTACAGCGGCTTGTCTATTAGTGGCAGCAGGTGGTGGTTGGGCGTATTACTATCAACAACAGCAACAAGAAGCTGCCCGACAAACGCAACTGGCGCAAGAGAACCGCACGTTAGATCAGATCGAAAATGAGCTGAATGATTTTTATACAGATGATGAGCGTGTGTTCATTAAAAGCGACAAAACAGCAGAACAGTTGGCGGCTGTGACGAATCAGTTGGCAGATTTTCAAGACCACGAACGATACGATGCCTTGTCGCAAGAAGCAGAGACGATCGCTGACAAACTAGCGGCTTTAACAGAGATCAACAGCTATTTCAGCAGTCCTGCCGTTGTGGGGGATCAGTTGGAAGAAGTCCCCTTGAAAGAAGCTGCTGCTGTCACAATGTCGAAGCGTGAGAACGGGGATGCCTTTGATGAGTTGATCAATCAAGCCATCGACATGGGACAAAAAGAGTTCAGCGCGATCGAGGAAGTTCAAAATGCAGTGAAGAGCATGGTGGCTTTAAGTGGTGATGGGGAAGCTCCGGCAAGTGTCACCCGCGAGAACTACAATGCTTTAATGAAAAAAGTCCAAGCGTTGTCAATCGATTCATTGGTGGAAAGTCTTACGACTGAACTGCGTAAAGTCGATACTGCCTTGACGAAGCGTGAAACAGCTACTCAACAAGCAGCGGCGCAACAACAAGCCGAACAAGCAGCGGCTTCTGAGAACAATTCTTCAGCTTCGAGCGGTGGTTCTTCAAGCGCTGCGGCACCAGCGCAAAGTACTTCTGAAGAAGAGTATGTCCTTTCGCCAAATACGCCAACAAATACTAACAATCAACCAATCATTCCAGCTCGTCAAAGTGATTTGGATGATGTGAACAATAGTGCTTGGGTGTGGGCGGATGGCGTCCAAGAAAAAATCATCGCCACAGCGATTGCCCGTGGTTATGTGGTGGAAGGCGGCTATACTTTTGAACGTGTGCGAATCGTCAATGGTGAAGGCTATTACAATTTTTATGCGACAAATGCCCAAGGTAGCTTGCTCAAAGGAACGGACGATTCAGCCTTCCCGCTATACTTATTTACGGTAAACGCCAAAACCGGCTATTTCAGAGGCAATGGGAACGATCACACCGTTCGCTAAATCCCCTGAGTCACTAGCAAAATTTCAGAGTAATTACATGCACATGTGAAAAACTCTTGTTTCCCCTCCCTGTTTTCGATATGATGAAAGATAATCGTTCAAACAAGGAGGGGTTTTTTGTGCAGAAAATGGAAAGATATGATCGGTTTGAAGATGGAGTCATTGCTTGTGTACCAACGATTCTTGGGTATCTGGGCATTGGTTTTGCGATGGGGGTTGTGGGAAAAGGCGTTGGGTTGTCTATTTTAGAAATTATTTTAATGTCTATTATTGTCTATGCTGGCAGTGCCCAATTTATCATTTGCGCGTTACTAGCGATTCAAGCACCCTTCATGACGATCGTCGCAACAGTTTTTTTAGTGAATTTACGACACTTTTTGATGAGCTTGTCAGTAGCTTCCTATTTTAAAAAGACACCTTTGCTTTCTGCTATTGGGATTGGGACGCTTTTGACCGATGAATCTTATGGTGTTTTGACGACAGCACTGCAACAAGACAAACCAATCACAGCGAAATGGACCCACGGGTTGAACGTGATGGCTTATTTGAGTTGGATCTTCGCAACCTTCTTAGGCGGATTATTAGGCTCGTTTATTCCAGATCCGGAAGCGTTAGGCTTAGATTTTGCCTTGGTAGCCATGTTTGTTGGTCTTTTTTTATTTCAAGTAGAGCGACCGCTTAAGAAGAAAACCCAGCAAACCCTCTTAGTACTAGGGGCAGTTGTGGGGACATTGATTTTATTTATGCGTTTTTCGACAGCTGAGATTGCGGTAATTGCGGCGACCTTGGCAGGTTGTTTGGTTGGGACGGTGACACATCATGACTAATTTTGTTATACTAATGCTAGCATGTGGGTTGGTTACATGGATTCCGCGGATCGTTCCTTTTTTATTTTCTAAAAAGCTGGTCTTTCCGGAGTCCTTCACCATCTTTTTGAGTTACTTACCTTTGTGTATTTTGGCGGCATTGTTGGTGCAAAATTTGTTGATCTTTCGTGAAGGGCAATTTCCCCTCCTGAAAGTCAAAGAAGCTGTTGCCTGTATCCCAGCATTGTTGGTGGGGTATTATACCAAAGATTTGATGAAAATCGTTATTACAGGCGTTATTGCTATGGCACTGCTGCGTTTCTTTTTATAGCAACGGGCAGTTTTTATGAAGAAGGAGAGAATAGATGAAAGACTTATTAGCATCCGTATTTAGCGGATTGATCATTGATGAAAATGAACAAAATTATTTTGTTCAAAAAGGCGGGGTTACCTTCCGACTAGCCAAGGAAGAAGGCGAGCATCATTTAGGTGAAGCAGTCGAAGGGTTTGGCTATCAAAATCAAAAGCAAGAAAATGTGCTCACTACGAACATTCCGAAAAGCCGCAAAGGGCATTATGCCTTTGGTACAGTCACAGGAAGCCGTCGCGACTTAGGCGTTTTCGTCGATATCGGTTTAAAAGACAAAGATATGGTGGTTTCATTAGATGAATTGCCAACGATGCGGGAACTTTGGCCTAAAAAAGGCGACCGCTTGATGGTCAGCTTGCGGGTCGATGACAAAGAGCGTATTTGGGCTTCATTAGCAGATGAGAAAATTTTTAAGGCATTGAGCAAAAATGGTACGGAGCAAATGAAGAATCAAGATGTTACAGGTACCGTGTACCGTTTGAAGTTAGCGGGTACTTACTTGCTGACGGATGATTTTTATATTGGCTTCGTCCATCCATCAGAACGGTATCAAGAGCCGCGCCTTGGGGAAGTGGTCAAAGGGCGAGTGATTGGGATTCGTCCAGATGGTGTCTTGAACCTTTCATTGAAACCAAGAGCCCACGAAGCGATCTCAAATGATGCCGCCATGGTTCTAACCTTTTTAGAACGAGCACCTGAGAACAAAATTCCTTTCACCGACAAATCAGCACCGGAAGAGATTTTACAAACATTTGGTATTAGTAAAGGCCAATTTAAACGGGCATTAGGAACCTTGATGAAACAGCGTTTGATTGAGCAAAAAGACGGCTTTACGATTCTTATCAAAAAACCTAATTGAGAATACTTGTTTCTTTTATCGTTCTAATTTATAATGATTACAATGTTTGTCTTGAGTGATTCTCACTCAGATTAGAATCGTTATAAATTAACGGCATACGGAGGCAACTATGAACACAACAGCAGCGTTAAAAAAGACCAAGAAACAATTGCACGAGTCGGGGTTTAAATTAACTCCTCAGCGAGAAGCGACGTTATTGGTCTTATTAGAAAATGAGAAAGACCATTTATCCGCCGAAGAGATTTTCTTTTTTGTGCGAAAAAAAAATTCTGAGATTGGCTTGGCAACCGTCTATCGAACGTTGGAGATCTTAACGGATTTGAAAATCGTCGATAAAGTCAGCTTTAATGACGGTGTCGCTCGCTATGATCTACGCAAAGAAGGTGCCAAACACTTTCATCATCACTTGTTGTGTTTGGAATGCGGCAATATTGAAGAGGTTGAAGAGGATTTGCTGGGCAGTGTCGAAGAGATCGTTGAACAAAAGTACCATTTTTTAGTAAAGGATCATCGGTTGACATTTCATGGTGTCTGCCAAAAATGCCAAAGCAAAGCCGAGTAATTGTACTTTGGCAATTTTAAATAAACGTTTGTTATCACCCGAATGATAGTCAGATGGTTTCCAATAGGAAGAGCGCTATTTTTTCCAATTTGAAAGAAACCGAAAAATCTGCTATTATTCGGGTGTTTCCTTGGGCAAACGATATGGGTAGGTGCCTCTTTTTTATTGGCAAGCTACTATCTTAACGAGCCAGAATTTGATATGATAAAAAAGCTGAAAGTAGAGGGAGCCCCATGAACGAACAAATCATTGATTATCTTCATTATTTGACCATTGAGCGCGGGCTATCCCAAAATACCCGTGCCAGCTACCAACGAGATCTGCAACAGTATCTTGCGTTTTTACAAAAAAAACAAGTCACTCAGTGGCAGCAGATCGACCGAGTGATCGTTTTGTCTTTTTTGCAAAGTCTGCAAGAAGCGGGAAAATCCTCGGCGACCGTGATTCGGATGGTCTCTAGTTTGCGAAGATTCCATCAATTTTTGCGTCAAGAACGGTTTACCGATCATGATCCAATGCAGCATATTGATTCACCGAAAAAACAGCAGAAGCTGCCTGATACCTTGAGTTTACAAGAAGTGGAGCGGTTGATCGAAACACCGGATACGCGAGCGGTGTTGGGCATCCGTGACCGAGCGATTTTGGAAGTGATGTATGCAACGGGCTTACGTGTCAGCGAGTTGATCGGTTTGAAATTAAACGATTTGCATTTAAGTATGGGGTTGCTGCAAACAACCGGGAAAGGCGACAAAGAACGGATCGTTCCATTAGGGGATCTAGCGATTCAATGGATCGAAACCTATCTCAGCGATGCGCGTCCGTATTTGACGAGAAAAACGCCAGATGAAAGCCATCTGTTTGTGAACAACCACGGCACGCAACTGTCTCGTCAAGGGATCTGGAAAAATTTAAAGGCCTTGGTTCGACAAGCTGGGATCACCAAGAATGTGACTCCCCATACGTTGCGCCATAGTTTTGCGACCCATCTATTAGAAAACGGGGCAGATCTGCGAACGGTTCAAGAGTTGCTAGGACACGCAGATATCTCGACCACTCAGATTTACACGCATATAACGAAGAAACGGATGACGGAAGTGTACAAGCAGCACTTTCCGCGCGCCTAGAAATCGAGGATGGAATGGAAGAAATCAAAATAAAATTGGCTGTCTTTGAAGGACCGCTGGATTTGCTGCTTCATTTGATCAAAAAACTGGAGATCGATGTTTATGATATTCCAGTTGCTACCATCACCGAACAATACATGCAGTACATCCATGCCATGAAAATTTTAGAATTAGAAGTCGCTGGAGAATATTTAGTTATGGCGGCGACTTTGATGGCGATCAAAAGCCAGATGCTATTGCCTAAACAAGAATTGATTGCTGAAGTCGAAGAGTACGAAGAAGATCCGCGGGATATGCTGGTGGCACAACTGCTAGAATACCGGAAATTTAAGTACGCAGCCGAACAGCTTTCAGAAAAAGCGGAAGAGCGCAGTTTGTATTACACGAAAGATCCAATGGATGTCGATGAATACAAAGAGGAAGAAGATCAATTAAGAGCCAATCAATTCAACACGATCGATCTCTTTTTGGCTTTTCAAAAAATGGTCGAGAAAAAGAAAAATCGCCAAGTACTAGAAACCAAGATTTCTCCTGATGAAAGCACCATCGATGAAAAGATGGCGGCGATTCAGTTGGAGATGCAGCATGTCAGTGCTAAAAAAGGCCGCAGCTTCGATTCGTTTTTTACCTCTTACAATAAAACAGAAGTTGTGGTAACCTTTATGGCACTATTAGAATTAATGAAAAAAGGAACGATTCGAGTAGAGCAAACAGACAATTATGCGTCGATTCTGCTCTATCCAACAGGTAAAGAAGATGAGTAAATATAGTGAATTAGAAGCGATCTTATTCGTCGTCGGTGATGAGGGGATCGGACTTGAAGAACTAAGTTATTTAGTCAAAAGTAATACTGCCAGTGTCTATCAGCATTTGCAGGAATTAAATCAGCAATATGAAGAAAATGAACATACTGCGTTGCATATTCTAGAAGTCGGCAATCATTTTATCTTAACCACTAAGAAACAATTTGCCCCTTTATTGAAGAAATATGCCGAATCACCGATGGGTAGTTCATTGTCGCAAGCGGCTTTGGAAACTTTGTCGATCATTGCTTACAAGCAACCGATCACTCGGATGGAAGTAGAAGAGATTCGCGGCGTCCAATCCAGCGGCTCGGTTCAAAAACTGGTGGCAAAACGGCTGATTGAAGAAAAGGGCCGCGTGGACGGACCAGGACGAGCGATCTTATACGGTACGACGGAATACTTTATGGATTATTTTGGCTTAAAAAGTTTGGCTGAATTGCCTGACATCCAATCAATGGAAGATGAACTTGAAGAAGATGCACCGTTTGATCTTTTTTACGACCGCTACAAACAAGCAGAAACAGAAGGAGAATGAAGATGGAACGTTTGCAAAAAGTGATTGCCCATGCCGGCATCACCTCAAGAAGAAAAGCTGAAGGATTGATAACCGAAGGCCGAGTGCGAGTGAATGGACAAGTAATCAAAGAATTAGGGGTCCAAGTCAGTTCAAAAGACGTCGTTGAAGTCGATGGCATACCGATCGAACAAGAACAACACGTCTATTATTTGTTCTACAAACCTCGTGGTGTGATTTCAGCTGTTACGGATGATAAAAAGCGCAAAGTCGTTTTGGATTATTTTGCTGAAGTGCCTGAACGAGTGTATCCAGTCGGACGCTTGGACTATGATACCTCCGGTTTACTGCTCCTGACAAATGATGGGGAATTATCACAGACACTGATGCATCCAAAACACGAAGTCGACAAAGTGTATGTTGCCAAGGTCAAAGGTATTGCGGATAAAAAGCAGCTGCTCCCATTGACAAAAGGGATTCGGATCGAAGGCCGTAAGACGGCACCTGCTCGCTTTGAAATCTTATCGACAGACCAAACGGCGCAATCTAGTATTGTGCAATTGACGATCCACGAAGGTCGCAACCATCAAGTCAAAAACATGCTAAAAGCAGTTGGTTTGCCTGTGCAAAAACTAAAACGGGAAAACTATGGTCCGTTAGATCTGAAAGGTCTTCGTCCAGGGGAATACCGAGAATTGTCGAAGAAAGAAGTCAGCCAGCTGAAAAATAGTGCAAAATAGTTGAAAAGTATCTGAAAACGTAACTATTGTTAATTTTTAGATTTTGTGTATAATAGAACATGTAATAAATAGAATAAAGGTTCGTCTTCAGGGGCAGGGTGCAATTCCCGACCGGTGGTTATAGTCCACGACCTATTTCTTCGGAAATAGCTGAATCGGTGAAATTCCGATACCGACAGTACAGTCTGGATAAAGAAGATAGAGCGTATTTGATTTGCTTATGGCTATTTCGAATGCCCTCTTTTTTCCCTGTGGAAAAAAGAGGGCATTTTTTGTCTGGCGCCGACAAGAAAGCCGAGGAAATTTAATAGGTTCGTTTGAAGAGGAATCCTGAACTTAGGAGGATTTATACTGATGAACAACAAAACAAGAAAAATGGTGACAATCGCCATGTGTGCTGCTATGGGAACAATTTTGCAATTTATCGCTTTTCCAATTTTTCCGGCATTCAGCTTTCTAAAGATCGATTTTAGTGATATTCCCGTGATGATCATGATGTTTTTATTTGGTCCTTGGAGTGGGGTAGTGACTGCCTTCATTCGTTCGGTCCTACATTTGTTCTTATCTGGTTTTTCACCTGCTGATATGGTGGGGGATACGGCAAGCTTTTTAGCATCATGTGCCTTTACTTTACCAATGTACTACTTTTTCCGCAAAGGTATCCACACCAAAAACAAAATGGTTGGTGTCATCAGCGGTATCTTGTCGGTAACGATTTTTATGAGTGTGGCGAACCTATTTGTGATCACACCGCTTTACCTACGCTTTTTCGGGGTCACAGCCGATCAATTTTTAGGAATGTCTTTGCCGCAATATGTGGCGATCGGGATCTTACCTTTCAATTTGGTTAAAGGCGCAATCGTCAGTGCCGTCTTTTTAGCACTACATGCCAAACTGCTGCCATGGTTGGCTCGTAAGCAGCCCCATCATTCTGCTATAGGAAAATAAAAAATGAGCCGACTTGCTGTTGCAGACGAAAGGTCTGTCAATGGCAGGTCGGCTTTTTTATTTTGGCTCTTTGTCAATAAGGACTGATGAGTTGTGCAAAATCAAATCTGGGTCAGAATGAACCACATTCTGGCTCAGATTTTTTGTTATCTCACTTTGATTAATTGATTGATCAAAAAGATTCTAATTCTCATGTTCTCGAATGATTTAAATCCGTAGGATACTCGTTTCATTGTCTTTATGTGGGTATTCTTCGCTTCTATTTTTCCATTGGAATAAGGATAGATCATTGCGTTGGTGATGCCTTCTTCATGGGTAAGAAGGTTTTGAAGCTTTTCCCGAAAGCTGTCATCTAACGTTTCAGGAAGTTCTGTCAATAAGGAGAAAAATAAGTCAGGGTCTTTGTCTCGAAAGGCTTCAACTAATTCATGAAAAAAGGGATACGCCTCCTTCAGGGGCGTAGAAAACTCAAGCAATCGATCAATCATCATTGCTTCAGTAAGAAATGGGTATTTTGGTGCTCGGAAACTTTTCCATGTTTTGTATTCATAATGGTTGATGTTTGCACGATTTTTTAGCAAAAAGCGCCAATTCTTTTTCAGTTTTTCTGCCTGGCTTTTCTGTCCTGCTTTACGAAGTTCATTCATTTCACGGATACGCAACTCATTGAACGCTTGATTCATGTGTTTGACAATATGAAACCGATCAATCACTATTTTCGCTTTTGGCAGAACACGTTTGGTGAGCTGGAAGTAGGCGGCGTTCATGTCTGTCACCAAAAATTCTACTTCTTCTGGATTGGTACACCCTAAGAAATAGCTTGTTAATCGAGGTAATTTACGCGTAGGCAAAACATCGATTAATTTTCCTGTTTCACCATCTGCGCAAATAAAGCTCATTTTATCTTCTATGGAAGCATGCGAACGAAATTCATCAACCATCAATACTCTTGGGAGAATCTTCTTAGATTGTTTTGGTAAATAGCTTTTAAACTCTTTTAATGTACGAATAACGGTGGTCAAAGATACCTGACAGCTTTTCGCAATAAAAGATAAAGATACTTTTTCAGTCAGTAAAGAAGCAATTTTATATCTCACATGATTTGCGATTGAATGTCTGGGTTGGACAAAATAACTTTGAGCAGTCCAATGGGTGCGACAGTTTTTACAGGTATAGCGCTGCTTTTTTAGGCGCATAACCAAAGGCATATGATTGTATTGCTCAAAACGGACAATCGTTTCCTTCTTCCCATTTTTCACTATAATTGATTTCCCGTTTCCATCTACCACAGTAGAACCACAACTTCTACAAGCACGAGGATTAGGCGAGAGAACAGCATCGACGACCAATGTCTTTTTCTTCTGAAGGGTCTCGTAAGAGACCTCTGTAATCATCAAATCTTTCTCTGTTATTCTCAGCATTTTTTTGATAGAATCATTCATATAGCATATCGTCCTCTCAGTTGTTTATTTTGTGGTGATTTAATCATACTAGAGAACGATATGTTTTTTAATACCTAAAATGAAAATGGGGCTGAAGAATCAATTCTGATTCATCAGTCCCATAAATTATAGAGCCTTTATTTTTCCATGATAATCGCACGGGTAGGGCATTTGCGACAAGCAGTTTTGACTTTTTCTTGTTGTTCTTCTATGATAAACTGTTGCCGAGCACTCGGTTCTTGGGCAAATAAAACGATCCCATCTTCATCATAATCGAAGATCTCGGGGGCATAGATCGCACATAGGCCACAAGCAATGCAGCGCTCAGGAACAATTTTACAGCGTTGTGACATTTTTTAGTCCTTTCTGGAGGGAAGATATGGATTCTTTTATTTTAGCGCTGTTTTCTGATACTGACAAGCTACGCCCATCGACACTTTATCAAATTCTCATTGGAAAGCGTACTAGCTCTGTTTTGAGTTATGCCTTTTTTTATGATCGCTTAGGTCTTTTTCAAGCGATGCCACAGTTGAATGAGAGGGAGTATCAACAAGCGATCGCTGACTTGATCCAACAAGGGATGTTAAGTCGGGATTCAGATGGTCTGCTGCTCAAAAGGACCGTTGCAAATTATGAGCAGTCCAGAGAAATGTTGTTGCATCAGATGGATTATTTTCGGTATGGACGAACGACGGAGGAGGCTTGGCGTTTTGTCCGACTGCTGGTTCAAGCAGCTGCATATCAAGGGGTGACCAATCAGTATATTCCTGTTGAGAACACGCCCTTATATACAGAACCTGTGCGTCGACTGATCCATCAATACCCTGAAATCAAAAAGATCACTCATCGAGAACTTTCGGCAGTTTTTGACCAGCTTCCCGCAGAAGTTGCAGATTTTTTAGCGGGCACCTTATCTGGTCCTGATCTTCTTGGGCAGGCGTTTTTCCAACTTTTGCCAGAATCTGTACAAGGTAAGCCTTGGGACAATCTTTATGTAGGAGCTGCGATCCATCAATTTTTAGCCCTGGTCGAAAAAGAGCCGCAGATGGTACTGTTTCAAGGATTATCGCCTTTTCTAAATAGGAATCTGAATCAAAGTATGCTGGAAAGTCGTGCATTATTCTTGCAAGGAGCTTCTGTTGAGCAGATCATGGAAAAAAGAAGGATCAAACGAGGAACCGTTAATGATCATTTGATTGAATGGGCACTGCTTGATCCGACATTTCCGTATCAGCGCTTTGATACAGCGTTGCTGAATAAGCTGCCAGCAACTTCTTGGAAAAACAGCTATCAAGAATTACAGGAACTTCTGGCGACAGATTTTTTGACGATCCGTTTGTTACAGATTGCTCAGAAACGGGGGATTCGATGTTAGAAAACGCACTGAATCAGTACTTTGGCTTCAAAACATTTCGTCAAGGACAAAAAGAAGTCATCGAAAGTGTTTTAGCGCAGCAAGATACGTTAGCGATTCTGCCTACCGGGAATGGCAAAAGTCTCTGTTATCAGCTGCCAGGGTACCTCATAGATGGCATCGTGATCATTATCTCACCGCTTGTTTCTTTAATGGAAGATCAAGTCTATGGCTTACAAAAGCAAGGGGAAAAACGCGCGATTGCATTTAATAGTCAACTGGACCTTGCCGATCGTCACTATGTGATGCAGCACTTGCAGAAGTACAAATTTTTGTTTTTAAGTCCAGAAATGATCGTGCAAGAAGCCATTTTGCAACAACTCGAACAAGCTAAGATCGCTATGTTCGTGGTGGATGAAGCTCATTGTGTTTCGCAATGGGGCATTGATTTTCGACCAGAGTACCTGCAGCTTGGTGAAGTAAAAAAACGCTTGAAGGCACCCGTCACATTAGCTTTGACGGCTACTGCTACGGCCCAAGTCGAAGCAGATATTCGGCAAGTGTTGTTAGCAAAGAACGCCAATGTCTATCGTTATTCGATGAACCGTAGCAATATCGGCTTGTTCGTAGAGCAAACAACAGACAAAGATGCGGCATTAGCAGACTATCTCAGCCGCTTAGGCGGGGCTGGGATCATTTACTGTTCCACAAGAAGCAAAGTCGAAGAAGTCTATAATAAACTGCGTCAGCGCTATTCGGCAGGTTATTATCATGGTGGTTTAGCGAGTGATCAAAGAAAAACGTTGCAGCAGCAGTTTTCTCAGAATAAATTAAAATTGCTCGTCGCAACCAATGCGTTTGGGATGGGGATCAATAAAGAAGATATTCGTTTTGTGATCCATTATGACTTGCCTGATTCGCTAGAAAACTACAGTCAGGAAATCGGTCGAGCAGGCCGCGATGGCACACAAAGCAGTGCGATCTTGCTTTATCAGGAACACGATGAGCAGATCCACTACTTCTTTCAGCGAGAAAACAAAGAAGAACGCCGTGCTTTAGAACGAATGGTTCAGGAAAAGAGGAAAGAACCCTTGACACCGCTGCAAGAAAAATGGCAGCAGAAGATGAAGGAGTTGGGGGCTGCGTTTTGGCTGGAAACGCTAAAACAAAACGAACAGCAAAAGCAAGAACAATTACAAAAAATGTTGGCTTATATTCATTTTACCGGTTGCCGCCGTCAGTTTTTATTGGCGCATTTTGGAGAAAAAGTGCAACAGAATCCTTATTGTTGCGACCATGACGGGATCGAATTGGCAGTAGAAGAAGAGCTTTTAGAAAAAAAAGTCATCCTTCATTGGCAAGAACGTTTAATAAAAATTTTTAAAGATATAAATTGAATCGTATTTTGCAGGACAGTTTTTATTTACCTATGGTATAATACATCGGAAGGAAACTAGGAGGGAATACGAGTGAGCAAGAAAGACAATGACTACAATTCAGAAAATCAAGAACCGTGGGAACAACCAATCTATGATACAGAATACGATGATTCTGCATCAAGATCCCAACAAAGAAAACAAAAGCGTGGGAATTCACTCTTTTTGACGATCGTTTTAGTTTTGCTTTTCTTGATCGTGGCAATTCCGGTTGGTGCCGGTATTTGGGTGTTGAATCATAACAGTGATGCCCCGACCGCAGCAAGTTCGAGCAGTACAGTAGAAAGTACGACAGAATCTTCGACAACCGAGTCATCGACAACGGAATCATCCACTACTGAATCGACAAGGGAAACGAGTTCGTCAACAAGTGAATCAAGTTCTTCATCAAGCAGTAGCAGTTCTACACCAGCTTCAACGACGCCATCAAGTAGTAGTGAGCCGGCTCAACAAGAAAACAATGCAGGGCAAGACACTACGCAAAATAATCAAGGGCAAGGAGCGACTGGTACCGAGGAATATACGACGGTGCAAGCAGGTGAAGGTCCTGAACAAGTGGCAGCCCGTACAGGCATCTCAGTTGAAACCCTATATCAATTAAATGGGATTGATCCAAACAACTACATGCTATACCCTGGCGACACATTACGAATTAAATAAAAAACCGCTTTGGCGGTTTTTTTTCTTGGTAGGAAGAAGCCAAGGTGAACGATAAGCAGAAACGATGAAGGAATACACATCGTTGGGAAACGAGGAGTAAGAAAAATGAAAAAAATCAACATCGCTATTGATGGTCCTGCGTCATCGGGAAAAAGCACAGTGGCAAAAATCATCGCCAATGATTTAGGGTTTATTTATACAGATACCGGTGCCATGTATCGCAGCATCACGTATTTGGCTTTAAAAACGGGCTGTTCACTTGAAGATGAAGCGGCGATCGCTGCTTTGATCGATCAATACCCCATCACTTTTGAACCGACTGAACACGGTCAAGAGGTCTTTGCAGGAGGAGAGCAAGTCACCGAAGCGATCCGTCAGCCAGAAGTAACCAACGCAGTTTCGAAGGTGTCGGCATACCCTGCGATCCGTGAAAAACTCGTCCAACAACAGCAGTTGATCGCTAAAGATGGCGGTGTCGTGATGGATGGCCGCGATATTGGTACGGCGGTTTTACCACAAGCAGAAGTCAAGATTTTTCTGGTAGCAAGTGTGGAAGAACGCGCACAGCGCCGTTTTAAAGAAAATCAGCAAAAAGGGATCAAAACCGATTATGAGACGTTGAAAGAAGAGATCCAGCAAAGAGATTATCTGGATTCTCACAGAGAAGTCTCCCCTTTGAAACAAGCGGAGGATGCGGTTCGAATCGATACGTCTGGTTTAACGATCGAGCAAGTCGTCGAAGCAATCAAAAAAACCATCAAAGAAAAAATTGATTAACAAAAACAATGGGTGAACAATGGGTGTTCCCCATTGTTTTTTTATTTTTTGAAACCAAAAGATGAAAGTGAGTAAGAAAACAGAGGTGAAAAGACTTTTTTAACGAAAAAACCGTAGTTTTTTAGGAAAATAAGAGAAATCGCTTTATTTTTTTTTCATTCTATTTTAAACTAAAAGGTGTAGTGCAATTATTGCAGAATTGTTGGTTAGGAGGACATGAGAGATGACAGAATTTGAAAATAATCAGGTTGAGAGTGGAAATGAATCAATGGAAGCCGCTTTAGACAATTTCCAAGAAGTAAAAGTTGGAGATATCGTTAAAGGTGAGGTATTGGCCATTGAGGATAAACAAGCGATCGTAGGGATCGAAGGTGCCGGCGTTGAAGGCGTTGTTCCTGCAAAAGAATTATCAACTTTACCTGTTGAAGACATCAACGAAGCAGTCAAAGTTGGGGATGTCTTAGAATTGGTTGTGATTTCAGCAATTGGTAAAGACAAAGAAAACGGCAGCTATCTCCTTTCTAAACGTCGCTTAGACGCGAAAAAAGTTTGGGAAGATATCGAAAAAGATTTCCAAGAAGGAAAAATCATTGAAGCACCAGTCACCAACGTCGTTAAGGGCGGGTTAGTGGTTGATGTAGGTGTTCGTGGGTTTGTCCCAGCATCAATGGTCGAAGACCATTTTGTTGCGGATTTCGAAGATTACAAAGGGAAAACATTGACCTTTAAAATCGTTGAGATCGAGCCTTCAGAAAACCGTTTGATCCTTTCTCATAAAGCAGTTGTCGAAGCAGAAAAAGCAAAACAAAAAGAAGCTTTATTAGCTGATTTATATGAAGGACAAGAAGTAGAAGGAAAAGTAGCGCGTTTGACCGACTTTGGTGCCTTCGTAGACCTTGGCGGCATCGATGGACTTGTCCATGTCTCTGAAATTTCTCATGGACATGTTGGCAAACCGAGTGATGTTTTATCTGTTGGCGATACCGTCAATGTGCGTATCTTATCTGTTGATGCAGACAAAGAACGTGTGTCACTTTCGATCAAAGACACATTGCCTGGACCTTGGACCAATATTGAAGAGCAAGCGGCTGTTGGCAGTGTCTTGACGGGGACTGTTAAACGCTTGACAAGCTTCGGTGCGTTTGTGGAAGTCTTCCCAGGTGTTGAAGGGCTGATCCATATTTCACAAATCTCCCATAAACACATTGCGACACCACATGAAGTCTTACAAGAAGGTGATGAAGTGCAAGTGAAAGTGCTTGAAGTGAACCCTTCAGAACACCGAATCGCATTAAGTATCAAAGCATTAGAAAAAGCCGAAAACACCAATGAAACACAAGAGGTTTCAGAGGACGACTATCAATTGCCAGAAGAATCAACTGGTTTTACTATGGGTGATATCTTAGGCGATGCCTTAAAAGACAGCGACGAAGAGTAATTGTATGCCATCAGCTTATAACGATTCGATGTTTGAATTTGTTATAAGCTGGTTTTTTGTTTGCCAGGAAAGCTTGCAACTTTCCATGGCTTTAGGTAAACTAAGTAAGATTGAATACAAGAAGCAGCGTACAAGGACTGCTTTTTTAAATGGAGGGTAAAAAATGTCAAATCCAACAATAGCGATCGTTGGACGTCCGAATGTGGGGAAATCGACCATTTTCAACCGGATAGCTGGAGAACGAATTTCGATCGTTGAGGATACTCCAGGAGTGACCAGAGATCGTATTTATGCCACCGGTGAATGGCTAGGCCGTGAGTTTAGCGTGATCGATACAGGTGGGATCGATTTAAGTGATGAGCCGTTTATGGATCAAATCAAGCATCAAGCAGAAATCGCCATCGATGAAGCAGATGTCATTGTTTTTATTACGAGTGCTCGTGAAGGAGTAACTGATGCTGATGAGCTTGTGGCTCGTTTGCTGTACAAAAGCAACAAACCCGTGATTTTAGCGGTCAACAAAGTTGATAATCCCGAGATGCGTACCGACATCTATGAATTTTATGGTTTGGGTCTAGGCGATCCATACCCAATCTCAGGAAGTCATGGATTAGGGATCGGGGATGTTCTTGATGAAGCAGTCAAACACTTCACCAATGAAGCAGAAGAAGAAGATGATTCCATCATCAAGTTTAGTTTGATCGGTCGACCAAATGTCGGTAAATCCTCTTTGATCAATGCAATTCTAGGGGAAGAGCGAGTGATCGTTTCTGATATCGAAGGAACGACTCGTGATGCGATCGATACCCATTTTACCAGCGAAAGCGGTCAAGAGTTTACCATGATCGATACCGCCGGCATGCGTAAAAAAGGGAAGGTCTACGAGTCTACTGAAAAATACAGTGTGATGCGGGCAATGCGGGCCATTGAACGCTCAGACGTCGTCTTGATGGTCTTGAACGCCGAAGAAGGGATTCGCGAGCAAGACAAACGGATCGCTGGCTATGCCCATGAAGCAGGCCGTGGAATCATTATTGTTGTCAATAAATGGGATACATTGAAAAAAGAAACGAATACGATGCGTGATTTTGAAGAAGAAATCAGAGATGAATTCCAATATTTGGATTACGCGCCAATCATTTTTGTTTCCGCAGTGACGAAACAGCGCTTGAATAAGCTGCCGCAATTGATTGAAGAAGTCAGCATGAATCAAAACATGCGTATTCCATCTGCGTTGTTGAATGACGTCATTATGGACGCTGTGGCGATCAACCCAACCCCAACAGACAAAGGCAAACGTTTGAAGATTTTTTATGCGACGCAAGTAGCTGTCAAACCGCCAACTTTTGTTATTTTTGTCAACGAAGAAGAACTGATGCATTTCTCTTATGCACGTTTCTTAGAAAATCAAATCCGCAAGGCATTCACTTTTGAAGGAACGCCGATTCGGATCATTCCTCGCAGAAGAAAATAGAGATTTTATCATACTTTGTTTCTTTTTACAAAGAAATCTGTCCTTTTCTAGAAAAATGGGAAAAAACCAAAAAAAAACCCCCTAAAAACGTTAAAATCCTTGATATTACAAGGTTCTTATGATAACGTTATATCAGAATATTGATGGTAATCAATATTTGACAAAAACCTTGGACCACTCAAGATTTTTGTTGATGCATGACATCAAAAAAAATATCAGGAGGTGAAACCATCCATGGCAAATAAAGCAGAATTAATCGAAAAAGTTGCAGCAGCTACTGACTTAACTAAGAAAGACGCAACTGCAGCAGTAGACGCTGTATTCTCAACAATTCAAGACGCTTTAGCTAACGGTGAAAAAGTTCAATTGATCGGCTTTGGTAACTTTGAAGTTCGTTCTCGTGCAGAACGCAAAGGACGCAACCCACAAACTGGTGAAGAAATCAAGATCCCTGCTAGCAAAGTACCTGCATTCAAACCAGGTAAAGCTCTTAAAGACGCAGTGAAATAATTGAGTCTTGTAGAAACCCTTGAGTAATCAAGGGTTTTTTCTTTTGCTTAAATATTGGTTGTTCCCATGCGGTTGTCATCTGGAAAGTAAGCAATCACATTTTATTGTCAGAAAATTCAAAATAATAGTTTGTTTTTCTTTTGATCTAAAAAAAACACTTAGCGCCAATGCTTACTCACTTTTGGATATAATCACCCTTTATACAAAAGAGATCTTAACAAAAACGGGAAACCGATTAAATGACATCCAATGTTAGAATGGGCTTGATAGAATTGTCATTATTGAAAAAAATTTCAGAAAATTCGTTGACAAGTGTTTTTGCAAAGGGTATATTGGTAAACAATTACAAGAACGTTACTATTTCTAATGAAGGAGCCATTTTCTATGCGTAATTTTAATCAATATTTATTAGTCATTATTATTGATACCAGGACTTAGAACACGGAAGCAAAAATTATCCGTTTGTTTGAGTCCTATTTGCGTAAGTAAAATGGGATTCTGGCAAAGCATCCCAGTTTTTTATAACCGGGATGCTTTTTTTATTCCAAAATGCAGGAGATGATGAGTGTGAGAAGTGATCAAATTAAAAAAGGGATCGATGCAGCGCCAGCTAGGAGTCTGCTCTATGCCACAGGACAAGTTAAAAATATCCATGATATGAACAAACCATTTATCGCGATATGTAATTCCTATATCGATATCGTACCCGGACATGTGCATTTACGGGAGTTAGCAGATATCGCTAAAGAAGCGATTCGTGAAGCTGGCGGCATCCCTTTTGAGTTCAATACGATCGGCGTGGATGATGGCATTGCGATGGGACATATTGGCATGCGTTATTCGCTACCTAGCCGAGAATTGATCGCTGATTCTGCAGAAACCGTCATCAATGCCCACTGGTTTGACGGCGTATTTTATATCCCAAATTGTGACAAGATCACTCCTGGCATGATTTTAGCAGCGATGCGGACCAACGTACCAGGAATCTTTTGTTCCGGCGGTCCGATGAAAGCCGGCATTGATCCTCGGGGACATCAAATAACCTTATCTTCCATGTTTGAAGCCGTTGGGACGTACAAGACGGGGAATATGACAAAAGAAGATTTTGAGTTTATGGAACAAAATGCCTGTCCGACTTGCGGCTCCTGCGCAGGGATGTTTACTGCCAACTCGATGAATTGCCTCTTAGAAATCTTAGGATTGGCAATGCCAGGCAATGGCACGATCCTCGCTGTGTCTCAAGAGCGACGAGAACTAGTTAGACAAGCCGCCTTTAAGTTGATGGATCTTGTTGAAAAACAAGTCAAGCCTCGCGACATCGTGACCAAAGAAGCTATTGATGATGCCTTCGCTTTAGACATGGCGATGGGGGGGTCCACCAACACAGTGCTGCATACCTTAGCGATCGCCAATGAAGCAGAGATCGACTATGACTTAAGACGGGTCAATGAAATCGCTAAAAGAGTGCCTTATCTCTCAAAAATCGCGCCATCATCAGCCTATTCGATGCACGATGTCCATGAAGCTGGCGGCGTTTCGGCAATCATAAGGGAGCTTTGTGATATCGAGGGAGCGATTCATCCCGATCGACCGACTGTTACCGGTAAGACGTTACGAGAAAATGTCGCTGAAGCGAAGATCCACAACGAAGAAGTCATTCATCCCAAAGAAAACCCGTATAGTCCTGTGGGCGGTCTATCGATCTTGTACGGCAATATCGCCCCAGAAGGCAGTGTCATCAAGGTCGGTGGGGTCGATCCAAGTGTCCAAGTATTCAAAGGCAAAGCGATCTGTTTTGATTCTCATGATGAAGCAGTTGCTGCCATCGACAACCATACCGTACAAAAAGGACATGTTGTAGTGATCCGCTATGAGGGTCCAAAAGGAGGACCAGGTATGCCAGAAATGCTGGCGCCTACCTCAAGTATCGTTGGTCGCGGGTTAGGCAAAGATGTCGCCTTGATCACCGATGGTCGCTTTTCAGGAGCGACCCGAGGAATCGCCGTTGGCCATATTTCGCCAGAAGCCGCTGCAGGCGGTCCATTAGGGCTAGTCAACGACGGTGATGAAATCATAATTGATTTGCCAAATCGGACGCTGAATCTGCAAGTATCCGATGAAGAACTTGCCACGCGTGCGCAAGAACGACCAAAGTTTCGTTCGAAAGTGAAGAAAGGCTGGCTTGCACGTTATACCGCTTTAGTGACCTCTGCGAATACGGGCGGGATTATGCGAGTACCTGATGAGGAGGAGTAGCAATGGAAAATATCGAGTATCAAGCATCGCATCTAAGGACTGGCGCACAAGTATTAGTGGACAGCTTACAAGAGCAAGGCGTCGAAATGATCTTTGGCTATCCGGGCGGCGCCGTCCTGCCGTTATATGATCAATTATATGATGCAGCGATTCCGAATATTTTGACGCGTCACGAGCAAGGCGCGATCCACGCCGCTGAAGGCTATGCCAAAGCTACTGGCAATGTTGGGGTCGTTTTAGTGACGAGCGGACCAGGTGCTACAAATGTTGTCACGGGCATTGCCGATGCTATGAGTGATTCCGTACCATTGGTAGTTATCACAGGGCAAGTGGCGGTACCAGGAATTGGCAAAGATGCCTTCCAAGAAGCCGATATTCTGGGTATCACATTGCCGATCACGAAGCACAACTACCAGGTCCGCTGTGTCGATGAGCTGCCAAAAGTGATCGCTGAAGCCTTCCATATCGCTTCCACAGGGCGAAAAGGACCGGTTGTCATCGACCTTCCGAAAGATATTACATTACAAGAAACCGCTGAAACCTGCTCATTGCCGATCACAAGGAAAAGTTATCAGCCGACGGCAGAGCCATCCCGTCTGCAAATCGAAAAACTGATGCAAGTCTTGGAAAAAGCTCAGCGACCAGTGGTACTGGCGGGTGCAGGCGTGATCGCTGCCGAAGCTGCAGCTGAACTAAATACATTTATTGCCAAGTACAAGTTGCCGACAGTGACAACGTTGCTTGGCTTAGGCTTACTGCCAAGTGATCATCAATTTTTCTTGGGCATGGGCGGTATGCATGGCACCTATGCGGCGAACATGGCTTTATCGGAAGCCGATTTGATTATCAATATCGGCTCTCGCTTCGATGATCGTTTAGCAACGGCCGGCAGTCAGTTCGGCAAGCAGGCGATCGTTGCTCATATCGATATCGACCCAGTAGAGATCGGCAAGATCGTAGAAACTAAGATCCCAATCGTTGGCGATGCCAAGGCTGCTTTGCAACAAATGCTGCGCTATAAGCCAACAAGAGGAACATGGTCTGACTGGTTGGATCTATGCCAAAAACGGAAAAAGGAAAAACCTTATCGCTATGATCGCACCCAGACACAAGAAATCAAACCGCAAAAGGTCATCGAAGAAGTAGGACGTTTGACCAAAGGAGAGGCTTACGTCATTACCGATGTTGGGCAACATCAAATGTGGGTCGCGCAGTATTATCCGTTTCGCTTTCCTAAACAACTGATTACCAGTGGCGGACTGGGCACGATGGGCTATGGCATCCCTGCGGGAATTGGTGCCCAATTTGCTCATCCAGAAAAAATGGTCGTGGTGTTTGTTGGCGATGGTGGATTTCAAATGACGAACCAAGAATTTGCGATTTTGAATGAGTATGGCTTGAATGTCAAATTTGTTTTGTTGAACAATCGTTCGTTAGGAATGGTCCGTCAATGGCAAGAAACCTTTCATGGCAAACGACGCTCTGCCTCTGTTTTTGCACAACAACCTGATTTTGTTAAACTGGCACAAGCTTACGGCATCGAAGGCTGTCGGATCGATGCCCCAGAGCAACTGGCAGATCAATTGGCAGCAGCTTTTTCTCAATCAGGACCGCAGCTGATCGAAGTAATGGTCTCGCCCTCAGAGCACGTGCTGCCGATGATTCCACCGGGGAAAGCCAATCATGAAATGATGGGGGTCTAAGGAGATGAAACGGGTATTAGCAGCAATCGTTCATAATGAAGCAGGTGTTTTGAGCCGCATCACGAGTGTCTTAAACCGCCGACAGGTCAATATCGAGAGTATCTCTGTCGGCACAACGGAACGGCCAGAATTTTCACGAATGACGATCATTGTCAACGTGAACGATTTGGCAGAAACAGAACAAGTGACTAAGCATCTGAACAAACAGATCGATGTCTTGAAGGTTTCTGATATCACAGAAATTCCTCATATCGAACGGGAGCTGGTGCTGATCAAAGTCAATGCACCAACTACCAGCCGCTCGGAGATCCAAGCAGTGATCGATCCGTTTCGAGCGCACATTGTCGATGTCGCACTGAAAACGATCGTTGTGCAAGTTGCCGGCGATACAAAAAAGGTAGAAGCATGCATCGAAGTTTTGCGTCCCTACGGGATCAAACAGTTGGCACGAACAGGGGTCACGGGTTTTACAAGAGGGTAAGTGCAATTTTGAATTGCTTAAAATAAAGAAAGAATTCGGAGGAAACAAGTATGGTAAAAGTATATTACAACGAGGAAGTTACAGATAATCTAGGAGACAAGAAGATTGCGATCATCGGCTATGGCTCTCAAGGGCACGCCCATGCGCAAAATTTACGGGACACAGGTCATGAAGTCTTTATCGGCATTCGTGAAGGAAAATCAGCGGAAGCCGCAAGAAACGATGGATTTGAGGTTTTCCCAGTAGCCGAAGCCGTTCAAAAAGCGGATGTAGTCATGATCTTGGCACCAGATGAGATCCAAGGATCGTTGTATAAAAATGAGATCGAACCGAATCTTTCTGCCGGTAACGCATTGGCATTTGCGCATGGTTTCAATATTCATTTTGATGTGATCGCGCCGCCAAAAGAGGTGGATGTGTTTCTAGTTGCGCCTAAAGGACCGGGCCACTTGGTGCGCCGAACCTTTACCGAAGGGTTTGCGGTGCCAGCCTTGTTTGCAGTCTATCAAGATGCAACTGGTAACGCACAAGCGACAGCTTTATCTTATGCAAAAGGCATTGGTGCCACACGGGTCGGTGTTTTGGAAACCACCTTTAAAGAAGAGACCGAAACCGATCTTTTTGGGGAACAAGCCGTACTTTGTGGCGGTTTGACCAGTATGATCGAAGCTGGCTTTGAAACATTGGTAGAAGCCGGGTACCAACCGGAATTGGCGTACTTTGAAGTTTGTCATGAATTGAAACTGATCGTTGACTTGATTTATGAAGGAGGCTTCAAAAAAATGCGCCATTCGATCTCAAATACGGCAGAGTATGGCGATTACGTTTCCGGTGCACGGGTGATCACCGCGCAAGCCAAAGAGAACATGAAAGCCGTATTGACAGATATCCAAAATGGTCAATTCGCGAAAGGATTCATTGAGGATAATCAAAATGGCTTCCCTGAATTCCATAAAATGCGTGAAGAAAACGGCAACCATCAAATTGAAAAAGTCGGTAGCGAATTACGGAAAATGATGCCGTTTGTTGCGAAAGATTAGAGGTGGCGCGTTTGTTGGTGACAGTTTCTGCAATTGAACAAGCCTACGAGCGACTGCGGGGAGCAGTTAGTCATACACCGCTGCAATATGATCGCTTTTTATCTGAAAAATACCAAGCGACGGTTTTATTGAAACGAGAGGACTTGCAAAAAGTCCGCTCCTTCAAATTACGAGGTGCCTACTATGCGATCACCCAGGCAGATCCTGAACTGACTCGTCGTGGCGTCGTCTGTGCCAGTGCCGGGAACCATGCCCAAGGCGTTGCTTATACCTGTCAAGAACAGCAGATCCATGCGGTCATTTTCATGCCGACAACGACCCCGCAACAAAAAATCGCGCAAGTGCTCTTTTTCGGCGGTGACTACGTCAAGATCGAATTGGTGGGAGATACCTTTGATGCGGCGGCGCAGGCTGCCAAACAATTTGCCAAAGAAGAACAAATGGCTTTCATTGCTCCTTTTGATGACCCCAATATTATCGCAGGACAAGGAACAGTAGCCGTGGAAATGTTAGCTGATGCTGAAAAGAAACAAGTAACGATCGATTTGGTGGTAGCTGCCATTGGCGGTGGTGGCTTGATCAGCGGAACCGCAGCCTATTTGAAAGAAAAGCAACCGAAGATAAAAGTTGTTGGAGCAGAACCTGTAGGGGCAGCCTCGATGCAAGCAGCCTTTGATCACCAAGGACCAGTGGCTTTAGAGCATATTGAAACCTTTGTGGATGGTGCGGCAGTCAAACAAGTCGGAGCTCAAACCTATGCCCATGCCAAACGCTACGTGGATCAATTGGTAACGGTGGAAGAAGGTGCAATCTGCCAAACGATTTTAGAATTATACAGCAAACAAGCGATCGTCGCTGAACCAGCTGGTGCCTTGAGTGTGGCAGCTTTGGAGCTGATCAAAGAGCAAATCAAAGGCAAAACAGTCGTCTGTATTGTGAGTGGCGGCAACAATGATAGTTCCCGCATGGCTGAGATCGAAGAGAAATCACTGATTTATCAAGGATTGAAACATTATTTTATCGTCAACTTCCCGCAACGTCCCGGTGCGTTGAAGGAATTTGTTAGCCATGTATTAGGGCCTGATGATGATATCACGAGGTTTGAATATACGAAAAAAATCAATCGTGGAACAGGACCAGTAATGCTGGGAATCTTGTTGAAACACAAAAAAGATCTACCCGCATTACTGTCACGAATTGAACAGTTTGACCAAAACTATATCAACCTTCAGCAAAATCAATCACTTTACTCGCTTTTGGTTTAGAAAAAAACATGGTTTCCTTTGTAATAACAGGAAATCATGTTTTTTGTTTTTTGGCATAGAAACATGGGACAAATCGGCGAAAAATACTTCCTAATGGTTAGCGATTTAGTAGGTGTTTCAGCGGCTTCTTGCTATAATAGTAAGTAGTAGCAACAAAGGAGTGAGCCGATGGAAGCTGTTTTTTACAGAAATGAGCAAGAAACTCAGATTTCTTACGGTGAAACACTGGCATCGGTCATGAAAGAACAGTCGATCGAGCCGCAACAGGTGATCATTTTGACGAATCAGCGTTATTATGACCGCTTTTCAGAAAAAGTAACCCGCCTGTTTTTGCCGCGCGAGGTCAATTGGTATATTTGTACCAACCAAATGTATTGCAACAACTTTAGCGAATTTAAGGCCGCAATGGATTTCTTCGGTCGCTTTTCTAAGCAAGAGTCCTTGTTGATCGTCGGATTTGGGAATGAAGGTGTATTGGCACTGAGCAGTTTTATCCATGCGACTTCGGTTCTAACGACAAAGCTTTGGCTGATTCCCGTCTCCTTGCGGGCTTTAGCTAAAAGTGTCAAAGAAACAGCGATCGTTGTGAAAAAGCCAGATATCCCGATGTTGCAAAACCCTAACACACCACAATTTGTTATTTTCGATCAGACGATTGCCGAAAAGCAGATCGATGGGAAACTGGTGGACTTTTTGACCCTGATCCGTGGTGGCGTGCTTGCCGATAGCGATTTTTTAAAAGAGCTTTATCGAACGTATCCCAGTCATCAGGCGTTAATGAGACACTCATTGGCAGCATATACCAATCAGCTGATCCAATTGTATCAGCAGTCGGGCGGCGAATTGGAGGAGTTTGGGCAACTCTTTGCCGATGCTGCTTATCGAACGGAAAATGGTCACTTGCTGTCTGATGCGATGAAATTGTTCTTTGGCTTTTTGTTTCATTTTATTTGGACAGTCCAGCAGCAACAGTTGACTGTCGATCTGCCGGTGTTTTGCCAATGGCTTGCCCGATTAGGCTTTCCTATCGAATTGCCCGAATCTTTTTCCTTAAGCGAGTATTTCAGCCATGTACTAGAATTGCAGCAAAAAGAAAAAAAACTGTTATTTTTGGCAAAAGTTGGTACAATAGGGGGCAGAACAGAAATCGAGGAAAAAGATCTTGTCCAGACGATGGAGACTTATCAGCGATTAATCAATGAGATTCGAGGGGTCTAGATGGAAACTTATAGTGAAAAAATGTTAAAAGCACTAGCCGCAGAAGAGTTGGCTGAAGCACAATTGAATTTTACCGAAGCACTGCAAAAAGATGATGATGAAACACTCGGCGCTTTGGGCGATGAATTATTGCAGATCGGTTTTTTAGAAGAGGCAAAAACGTTATTTGAAACCCTGCAGCAGCGGCACCCTGAAAATGAAGCTTTGCTGCTTCCTTTAGCAGAAATTGCGATGGAAGAAGACCAGATCGAAACAGCCTTCACCTATATCGATCAAATACCACCAACGAGTGAAGCGTATCTGCAAGCCTTGTTGTTGAGTGCGGATCTCTATCAACTGATCGGTATCCCGGAAGTCAGTGAAGCCAAATTAAAAGAAGCGCAAAGCCTTGTGCCAGAGGAACCCTTGATTCGCTTTGCCTTAGCTGAGTTAGCTTTTTCAACGGATCGCTATCAAGAAGCTGTTGACCTTTATCAAGGATTGTTGGAAGAAGAAATTACGGATATTTCAGGAATCTCAATCGTTGAACGGACTGGGACTTCATTGAGTATGGCAGGTAAGTTTGAAGAGGCATTAGAATACTTTGAAGCAAGCTTAGAAGACGAACAGACGGATGAGCGTCTCTTTCAAACAGCTTTAGTCTATTTGCAGCTGAAGGAAAATGAACAAGCGATACGCTACTTGCAGCAGTTGCGGGTCATGAATCCCCAATACCGGGCCTTGTATCTCTATTTGGCTGAAGCATTGCAAGAAGAAGAGCAGCTGGAAGAAGCGCAACGTGTGATCGAGGAAGGAATTCATGAAGATCCATACCAAGTAGATTTCTATCATTTTGCTGCCGAGAATGCTTACCGACTTCATGACAGTGAAGCAGCCGAATCATTTTTACTTAAAGCACTGGAAACTGGTGAAAAAGAAGAGGATACGTTGCTGACCTTAAGTAATTTATACTTGAACGAAGAGCGCTGGCAAGAAGCAATCTTGGCGATCGAACGAATGGAAGACAATGAACAGCCTCACGCTCTATGGAATCTGGCGCAAGCCTTCAATGCGTTAGAAGATTTTGACAAAGCAGCAAAATATTACGAAGCAGCCAATGCTGATTTGCATCATGAACCAGCGTTTATGAAGGAATACGGCATTTTCTTACGTGAAGAAGGACGTTTGTCTGAAGCACTTCATTTGCTGCAACATTATTTGGCACACGAGCCAGGTGATTTAGAAGTACAGTCGATCGTGGAGGACTTATTAGAAAGATAGGTGAGAGAAATGAACGTCAATGTACAAGAAAAGAAAAAGTTTCTTAATTGGTTAGTTTCGACCGTTTCCTTCAGTCGTCGTGAAGTCTCTTGGGTGTTGAACTATCTGGCGAATCATGAAGCGATCTTGACCAATGTTCATTTTGTAGAAGGGGCCGCTGCAGCCAAACGAGGGTTAAGTGTCCGCAGTACGGAAATTGGAGGCGAACCCTTTGTCTTGAGTATCGAGGGACAGACCTTTTATGACATTGATCAGATTTTTCATGAGATTCGCATGAATTGGAAACAACCGTTGTATCTTGAATGTCTCTTCCCAGATTCTTGGTCGCAATCCCTATATTTAGCTGTTCTGGAAGACAATCCCTATGAACGGTGGAACGACCACTTGGATCAAGAAATGACCCAACATGTTACCCAGTACCTTGAAAAAGAAGAAACAAAAACCAAAATCGATACCTTGTATCGGCAAATCGATCTAGCCTTGGAAAATGGGGATCGTGATGCCTTCTTAGAACTTTCCGATGAAGTAAATCGACACTTGCTCCAGCAAAAAGAAGAAAGCCGGTAACAAGCAAAAAGCAGCCCTTTAACCGGGGCTGCTTTTTTCAGTCTTTATTTTGTTTTAGAAACAGCGGTTTTGCGCTGTAAGAACCGCGACTTAGGTCTTAAGTAGGTAAAGCCTTCACCTTCGACTTCATGGACATTGATGACAGAAACAAACGCTTGCGGATCAAAGTCATGAACGATGCGCTTGACTTCAGAAATCTCCCGCCCGCTGACCACCATATAAATGATTTGTTTCGACACTCTTGAGTAAGCCCCTTCGCCCTGTAAAAACGTGACACCGCGTTCTAATTCATCCATTAAAACAGGAGCCATCTCTTCGCTGTGATTGCTGATCACTAAGATTCCTTTCGCTGAATAACCGCCGTCTAGGATCGAATCGATCACACGCGTGAAGACATAAGAAAAAATCAACGTATACATCATGCGGTTCAAATCTATATAGGTCAAAGAAAGCAACAGGACGAACACATCAAAGATCAAAAGCGAACGCCCGATCGTCACCCCAAAGTTTTTCTCTAAAATACGTGCCAATACATCGACGCCACCTGTTGTTCCACCAACTTTGTAGACGATCCCACTACCGATTCCTGCAATCAAACCGGCTAAGAGTGCGACGATCAGTAGATCGTGCTGTAGATCGATCAACAGGGGAACACTCTGCCAAAAGGCCAACCAAAAAGACAAACCAAAGGTTCCTAAAATCGTATACACTAACGAGCGTCGACCAAGAATTTTGCCACCGATCAAAATGATCGGAATATTTAAGATCAACGTACTAATGGCAGGATTGATGCCCCATAAGGCTCGCAGGATCAAGGTAATCCCTGTCACACCGCCTTCTGCTAAGTCATTTGGGATATTTAGATAGACTAGACCGAAGCCATAAATACTCGTACCGAAAATAATCAAAACAATGTCGCGAATCGTTCGCCATGAAAAAAATGCCCGCATCCTGTTTCCTCCGTTATTCAACTTCCACAAGTATCAATGTAGCACGAAATCATTGAATGTACAACAAATCCTGAGGGGGCTCTATCTAGGCAGGCAGCCATTCTTTTGGTAAGATAAACGAGAAAGGGTGAAGAAGATGACAGAAAAACGTTCTTTGGCATCGATGCAAGAAGAAGTCGATGCCTATATTCAACAATTTAAAACTGGCTATTTCAGCCCCCTCGCCCAAATGGCTCGTTTGACCGAAGAAGTTGGCGAATTGGCGCGAGAAGTGAATCACTATTACGGGGAAAAAAATAAAAAAAGCGATGAAGTTGAAAAGACCGTGGCAGAAGAACTCGGTGATGTACTCTTTGTGACGATGATCATGGCTAATTCACTAGACATCGACCTGACTGAAGTGTTTGAGGAAAATATGGCAAAATTCAATCAGCGGGATGCGTATCGTTTTGAAAGAAAAGATGGGAAAGTATATGAAGCTGACTAAACTACCAAAAGAATTTGCAGAAGCTGCACCGCTTTTAAAAAAAATCGAAGCCGCAGGCTATGAAGCATACTTTGTCGGCGGCAGCGTGCGAGACACGATCTTAGGCCAGCCGATTCATGATGTCGATATTGCTACCAGTGCATTTCCAGCCGAAATCAAGGCGCTTTTTCCTCGAACCATTGACATTGGCATCGAGCATGGGACGGTGTTGGTTTTGTGGGAGCAGGCGCAGTATGAGATCACTACGTTTCGAACGGAAGCAGCCTATCAAGATTACCGCAGACCCGACAAAGTGGATTTTGTCCGTTCCCTGAAAGAAGATCTAAAACGGCGGGACTTTACCATCAATGCGTTGGCACTTCAAGAAGATGGTGTCATCATTGATCTTTTCGATGGTCTGGCAGATATCGATAATCAGATTTTACGAGCAGTGGGTCACCCCCAGGAACGTTTCCATGAGGACGCCCTACGAATGATGCGGGGGCTGCGTTTTGTCAGTCAATTGGGCTTTGTTTTAGAAACAGAAACATTGGCTGCTATCCATGCGAATCATGCCTTGTTGGGAAAAATCTCTGTTGAACGGATCATGATTGAATTCGTGAAATTGCTGTTAGGCAATCATCGGAACCAAGCACTACGGGCGCTAGTAGAAACCGAATGCTATATCTATTGCCCAGGCTTGCGGGGATACGGTGAGGCGTTACTGCGGATGGCAGACCTGCCAGCGATCCCATTAGAAAACGAAACGGCGGCCTGGGTTTTGCTCATTGACCAAATGAGTTTAGCGCCAGAGGCAGTCCGCAGCTTTTTAAAAGCTTGGAAATGTTCCAATGACTGCATCCGCCAAGTACACACGGCTTATCAAGCACTGCTCGCGCGTCGAAACGGCGAATGGAATGACCTAGTGTTGTATCAGTTCGGTCTAGAAGCAACCTGTTTAGCCGAAGGATTATTGCGTTATGACAAGCTGCCCAATGATCCTGCAAAAATCAGTCAGCGGTATCAGCAACTACCGATCCATTCTTTGAAGGAGCTGGCGATCAATGGACGCGATTTGCTGCAGACAGTTGATCGTTCTTCTGGGCCGTGGCTCAAAGAAGTCTTGGCTGCTGCCGAAGCTGCAGTCATCACACGGAAAGTTCCTAATGAGAAAGAAGCACTGTTGGCATTTGCCCAAGCATATTTAGCGAAGGAGGGATAACTGAAGAATGGAAAGTAAAAAAGACTTTCTCGTTGACCTTCAAGACACTGCGGCTGTTATGGGTTCTGGGGGCTTGGCAGTTTTAGCAACCCCTCGACTGGTAGCAATGGTGGAAAACACCTGTTGGGAAGCACTTGAGCCTACTTTAGATAAAGGGTTTACTACCGTGGGTACAAAGTTTTCGATCGATCATTTAAAACCTTCCCCAGTCGGAGCAACAATCACTGTTTTTGTCCAATGGGAAAAAGAACAAGGATTCCAGTTTGATTATCAGGTGACCGATGGGTCTCAACAACTCATTGCCAAAGGGACTCATCAACGAGCGGCGGTGGAAATCTCTCGGTTCATGAAAAAAGTCAACGAAAAACAAAGTTAATTTGTGTCCCGATGGCGACTATGTGTTAGAATTAAAGTGTATTACTAATAAAAAGGAGCGTTTTGTCATGGCTAGAGAAATGAAAGCTTTAAAATTTTATTTCCGTAATGGAGAAACATGGACGATTGAGCGCCGTTACATCGGTGACTTGTGGATCAAACAAATCACGACCAGTTTTGGCCGCATCCACGGAAGCGAATTTGTTGAGATTCATCCATGTGCTGGGTTCAAAATTGAAATCTTCCAAGAAGGCGATCATGTGGCAACGCATGACATCAACTTAGGTGGGCTTGAATTAGGGATGTTTGCCCGTGCGTTGAAATATGAAGATATCGAACGGATGGAAATTCTTTACCGTAACGGTACACCGGATCTTGTGTATTTCCCATATAAGGACAAAGATACGGAAGGATTGGATAACGTATACCAATCAACAAAAATCAGTGAGAAAACGAAGAGTCTGTATATCGTGATCGACCCGAACCAGACAGTCGATGATGTTTATAAAGAACATTTCGAAGAATAAGAAAAACGCAGAACCAGCTGGTTCTGCGTTTTTTTAGAATGATTCTTGGAACATATCCGTATACTTTTTTAATAAAAGATAATCTTCGGCATATTCATCTTTTAAAACGATCGTATCGCCAAAAAAACTTTTACGAGCATGTTGAATGATCCGATGCTGAATGTCTTTTTCCAGAAGGTAATCGATCTCAGACTGTTTCAGGTTTTGTGCAGCAGTCGCCCGATTCTTTTCTACATATTGCAGCAAATCGTACTCAAGGTGTCCTGCACCATTGATGACTCGTTTGTATTCGATTTTGTCAATTTTCATCTGCTCACACTCCTTGCTATTAAAGTACCTTAGAAAGGAACAAAGGGGGAGATGAATGAATCGAAATTACATAAATCTTTAAAAAATAGACCATTTGTTAATGTTATCTTAAGAATTGTGAGCACAAAGGAAGGAAACAAATTTATGTAACTGTCGTTTGCGAACCATTAGCTATCGATTCTTTCTCCGTTTGCTGATGGACAGGTCCTATGTTGGCGATCCCATCTAGACCACCAGCATGACCACCAACTAATTTGCTACGGGCAATGGCACGAGCGCCTTCCATCCGGCTTGTGGCGTGAACGATTGAAGTGAAGCCGTATTTTTCACGAATCTTATCGATGATCAAATCTAATTTACGTTGGCGCAACTGCGTTTCTGCTTGCTCAAAAAGATCCAACTGAACATTTTCTGTATAAACCAATTTTGAATAGGTAATACCAATGTGGCGAACGACTTGCCCGGTATAAAATTTTCGAAAGAGAAACAGACAATGAGCAACAAGCTTGCGGGTATTGTCGGTTGGTGGGATCTTCATTTGCCGGGAAAAACCAGAGGCAGTTTCCCCAAAGGCTACGCCGATGTAAACATTGATACAAGCGGTCTGACAATGATGGCGGCGAATTCGGGCGGCAACTTGCTCCGCCATTTCCTTGATGACGATCTCGATTTCTTCTTGTAAATAATAATTGCGGTGCAGGACCTGACTGTTGCCATAACTTTTTTCCATGACCTGCGGTGTCGGTTCAGCTAAAATCGTGCGATCAATGCCGTGAGCGTGATGGTAGAGCTGCTCACCAATGATCCCCATGCGGCTGCGCAAAAGATCAGGACTGGCATGAGCCAATTGTTCGATCGTTTCAATCCCCATCAAGTGAAGTCGTTTTTCTGTGCGTCGACCGATTCCCCAAAACTCCGTCATAGGGGCGATCTGCCAAACTTTTGACGGTACATCTTCGTAGGTCCATTCGGCAATCAAGGAACGGTTGTGTTTGGATTCGTTATCCAAAGCCAATTTTGCTAACAAAGGGTTGTCGCCAATACCGATGGTGACATACAATTTCGTTGTTTCGTAAATGTCTTTTTGAATTTGCTGGGCAATCAGCCATCGTTTTTCTTCGCGAGAAATGGTTTTATCGGGAATGAAAAGATCCAGTGTACGGGTCAGATCCATCATCGTTTCGTCAATTGAATAGATCAGTAAGTCGTCTTGTCCAACATATTTGCGAAAGACATTATTGACTTTGGTATTTTCTTTGATATAAAAACTCATACGTGGCGATGCTTTGTATAAATCGGGATGCGTCGGCAGATTGTCATTGCGAGTCACGTTTGAGATTCCTAATGCCGATTTTGCCTTGGGGGAAGCCGCTAAGATTAAGCCATTTCCAGTATTGTCAGAATGAGACATGACGACCAGCATCGCTTGGATAGGGTCTAATCCGCGCGAGATGCATTCGACAGAAGATAGCGATAGGTAATCCTTTGATGCAATCTCCAGATTTTCCCCCGCTCCACACCGTACGTGCGACTTTCACCGCATACGGCGTTCCATCAAAGTTTACTAACAGTATCATACAGTTATAGATTCAGCGACAATTCACGATTCTTAGCTTTTTTGCGAAACTGGTTGATTATCTCAAGTTGAGCACTTGTAACTCTCATGTTTTGTATGAGAAGTGATGCTCTTGTTTTATCCTCTTCATGAATAAGTGAGTGAATGTTCCGGTGGACAATGACCAGATTTTGATAATTGTCTTTCCCACCTAGATTTTTAGGGACAATACGGTGGCAGTATATGTCTGCTAGCTCTAAGACTTCTTTCGTTACTCGGCAACGGCCGACTTGGGAAGAGTACTTGGATACACGATTGTCTCTAAACTCAATGCTTTCATTAGGATTAGACATGTTCATGAGTTGGTTGATAATATCGATTGGGAAAGTAAGATACCTGTGTATCAGCACACGACCTTCGGGCGTGTATTTACAGGTTCCTATCTTGGGCAGGGAGGTGTGGCTATGTTTTATGAATCCAAAAGGAAGCATAGGAACACCATTAAGCCACCTCAACTGCTTTGACCGAGCGTAATTTTTTTTAATAAAATCACTCGGTGGAGGACCCTTTCTCTTAATATCTAGTCGATTTTTGATGATAATCATTAGGCGTTGATTTATTCTTGGGCAGTCCACACTGATGTGGGTTGCCTTTTTATAATATTGATGGATACCTACTACCATTGAGTTATAAATACTTAACTGTTTTTGAAGTTCAACTTGGGTAGGTGAATGTTGAATCACCTTAATTTGTTTTGCTAACTTATTAGATGCTGCACTCATGGCTTTGGCGCACATGTGCGTTTCAATCACAAAGCTTTTTCTTTTGCGTACCAGTTTCATTGTGAATCCGAGAAAATCAGATTTCTGTTTCTTTAGATTCACTACCTTTGATTTTTCAGCACTTATATCAAGTTTCAGTCGGTCTTTTAACCATAATTTAGTGGCTAGAAAGATTTTGTCTGCGTCACTTCGTTTTCTACAGAAGATTTTGAAGTCATCTGCGTATCTAACAATATAAATCTCTTTTAGTTTCGAAGCACGCAGTGCTCGATATTTGTTGCTCTTAATCCATTGCTTTCTTGTTTGATGATAACAATCGTAGTTTTTCCTAGTCGGGTGTGTTTCCCATTGAGAAGATATCCACCAGTCCAGTTCATTCAAAACAACATTGGCAAGAAGTGGAGAGAGAACACCGCCTTGCGGGGTTCCTTTCTTTGGATGTTCAATGCGTCCATCCCTATGAATAATAGGTGCTTTAAGCATTGCTCGGATAACACCTAGAAGCCATTTATCACGTACCCCTAATGTCCAAAACTGTTTAATAAGTTTTGAATGGTTTACGTTATCAAAGAATCCTTCTATGTCTATGTCTACTACAAAAGTTAGTTTTGAAAGTTGCGCCATTCGTACTGCTTGAGCGAATGCATGATGTGCCGACCGGTTAGGTCGGAAACCATAGTTCTTATCATGAAACTTTGCTTCCATGATCGGTTCTAAAACTTGTAGTAGACACTGTTGTATGATTCTATCCCATATTGTTGGTATACCTAGTGGTCTAGTTTTCCCATTTGGCTTAGGAATATCTACTCGTTTAACTGGTTGCGGTTTATATTCTGAAAATTTTGTTTGAACAGTTTTTATAAACTCGATATTCGGTATTGCTTTTAAATCATCAATATTCTTTTTGTCGACGCCTGGGGAAGTACTACCAGAATTTCCTTTAACATTCCGAAATGCCAATAGAATGTTATTAGGAGAAGTGACAATTTCCATAAGGTTACTGAAAATTTTGTTCTCGCTACTCTCTTTGTAAAGAGAATCAAAGCTATCAATAAGACCATAATATTCCATATGGCGAATTGAATGTGATGCTGATACGTTTTCCATAGCACCGCCTCCTTTCGGACGTCGGCGTTTATTTTGTCATACTCGATTCTATGGATTGTATCATAACTGTTAGTAAAGCAAATTGACTTGTGGCTATCCCTCCACAGCTTATTATCACTGCTTCATAGGTACTGTGCCACTACTCTCACTAGTGTAAATGAGCTTATTATTCTTCGTCTCAACCGTTTCAAAGGAAGTTAGTCCTCCACGACACTAGCTTTCAACGTTCCAATGATTTTATCCCTGCATTTACTTTTAGGCGCTCACTCTGAACCTGTAACTTTCCAATGCCTACTACATTGCACGGTTGTTCATATCTACGATTCTTACTTAACCGCAAGCTACACCCTTTGTCACAGTAATATTTGTGCGGGTAAGATACATTTCTGTACCCCAAGCTTATAGATTCGTACATTCGCGAGTTCGTCAGTGCAGCTGCACATTCTCACCATGAGTAATTTCTGGACTCCCGGCCTATAGGTTACACCATTCACCGCTGAACAGCTTTCGATTGCATAATGCAACTGCGGTAACTCTCAGCCGACTTTACCGAGCTTTTGACAATTCCTATTCTAACTTAAGGTATTGCCAATCGGAGTATCAGAGGGAGCGCTTCAGGTCGTTACACCGTCATTTCACTCCTCAAATCATTAGTTCTACACAAGAAAATCTTGTGTGCCTAACCTTTTCAGTTAGGAACGTTTCGCACCATAAAAACTTTTAACATCGATAAATAAGATATCGCGTTTTGGCTCGAGCGCATAATTAAAACCACCCATTTTTATCACTCCTTACCGAAATTATACGAACGTTTGTTCTTTTTTGTCAAGCGAACAGGAGCGGATGAGTGGATTTGTTTTTTTATAGAGATATTATTTTCGTTTCTAACTGAGGAAAAACGTTGGTTTATAAGAAATACATTCGATTCAGATTGTCAGAATTCGATTGGACATTAAAACGGGATTTTGTCTTTTTACCCGCCGGAATGATTAAAAAAACAGCCGATCCATTGGATCGACTGTCGCTTTATGGATCAATTTTCGGCAGGTAGCGTTGCAAACAAACTTAAGAGATTGCCGTCTATATCTTTGACGATGGCATAGCGTTGCCCCCAAAAGGCAGACCAAGGTTCTTTGAAAGACTGATACCCGGCAGCTACGACTTTTGCATGAAGGGCATCAACTTCTTCAGGGGAATCACATAAAAAGGCTAATTCAATCGTATCACCCACAGTCATTGGTGGATGTCCGTAGATCCCGGCAACCATTTTGCGGCTATTCAAGGAGATGCGAACACCATCATTTGCTAATTCCATATAATCTTCTGAGTGCTGACCTAATGGCGTGAAGCCAAGTACTTGATAAAAAGCCAGTGCCTGTTCCATGTTCTTTGTGATAATACCGACCATATCTAGTTTCATTTTTTTCTTCCTTTCATGTGGGAATTCTTTATATAATAGTCCATGCAGTTGCGAGCAATGAAGATTACTTAGTTTCTGTCAGACGGTAATGGTGCAATCGTTCAGCCAACGTACCAGTATGCAGTTCAAACAAATGGTTGTCATCGTCGTAAAAATAAATAGAAGCACCTTCGCCTTTGATACGAGAACGATCTTTTTCAATCTTCAATCCTAGTCCTCGGATGCGCGTAATCAAGGAATCGATTTGAGTTGGATCGATTTTAAAGGCAATATGGTTATACGTTTTCGGCAGCTTCTGGGAGGCATCCTCCATAACAGCAAGCCATAAGCCATCGATTAAAAAGAATTTTTCTGGGAAGTAAGAATGAGACTGGTCTCGGCTATCATAAATTTCCTCTGCTTCAAACAATGTTTCCAGCATCGTTGTCGTCTTTGCTAAATTCTGTACGATCAACGTGATATGGGAAATCTCCATCGCATCAACACTCCTTTGTTATGACGAAATAGGGGAAAGAGAAACAATCAGTATCAAAATAAGCATTGTGTTAGTTATTGTGAAATACCAAGAGGAAGAGCAGAACATAAAACAGTGCATCTGTTGCGCAAGGAATAAGTTTCTTCTTGTATTTGGTCCAAAAGAAGACATTTATTAAGAAGAGGACAATCACCGTCGGTAGGCTAAAGGTCCAAGCAGGGTGTTTGATAAAAATGAAAAGCATATTTCCAATAAGAGCAAAAAGAAAAGCGCCATAAAACAGACGATAGTTACTAGGTAGATACACAAAATTGCCAAGCATGGGTTCACCTCCTATAGGCGGTATAGCATGAAAGGGGCGGCTGGTACTCAAAGTATATTGAAAGGACAGCTAGAAGAAAAAGCTGGTTCATGTTCTATGTGCCGCCTTTGTTGAACATTAGATTCTTTTTTACATTATACATTAAAATTTATTTATACGTCGCTTCAAAGAAAAAGTTGGCTCAAAAGTTCAAAGCAAATAAGTGAAAATAGGGGAGTGGTTGTGTAAAGAGGGAAATAAAAATACAGCAGCTATCATTGCAAAATGTCTGAAAAAAAAAAGAAGTTCGCAAACGCCTTGGTTATCAGCGTTTGCGAACTTCTTAAATAGTATTATTTTGTTTCGCGGTGTAAAGTAACTTTTCTTTCACGTGGGCAATATTTTTTCTTTTCCAAACGATCAGGATTGTTACGTTTGTTTTTGTTTGATAAGTAGTTGCGTTCTTTACAAGAAGTGCACTCTAATGTGATGTTTACGCGCATGATTTTCCCCCCTAACGATACAAGAATCCTCTAAGAAATCTCTCAGACTAAAATATAATAGCATGTTTCGTGTGGGAATGCTAGCTTTTTCCTGAAATTTGTTAAGTAGTTTTACTTGACGAATTTCTTGAAACCCATTAGTCCAATTTGCTCTGGATATCTTCGATCATTTTGGTATAGGCGATCGGACCATTGTAGAGCCAGCTTGATTCAGGACCGAATTCCCATAAATGATTGTTTTTGACTGCATCAAGATTTTGCCAGACTTGTTCGCTGAAAAAATCAGCGCCTTTATCACTATTGACTAAAATCAAGTAATCGGCATCCAATTCTGCCAATTTTTCCAGAGAAACGGCAGACCAGTCAGCAGTGGCACTTTCACTGATTTCTGAAACCAGTGTGGGAACTTCAAAACCGAGTTCGTGATAAAGTAGCTGACCACTTGATTTTGTTTCTGAAACCATGAAGACGGAATTATTGACCACCCATAAAACAGCGATCGACTTGCCTTTGATTTGATCAGCATAAGCTTCTTTGGTAGCAGCGACTAAATCATCATAATCAGCTTCTACTTGGGCAGCTTGCTCTTCTTTGTGTAAGACCTTTGCGATATCTGTCAGACGTTCACGCCAGGTTACTTCCTCGCCATTTGTGACCACATAGGTCGGCGCGATCTTGCTGTATTGTTCATATTTGTCACCTTCCACCATGGAACTGCTGTCCATCAGTAGCAGGTCTGGTTCAAAGCTCAAGACATCTTCATAGGGCAGATCATAATTGATTCTTGGCACATCTGCTAGTTTGTCTTGCAAGTATGCTTGATCACTGTCATTGCCGACGGTCCATTGAGCAACCGGTGTTACCCCTAAAGCAACCAAATAATCTTCCAAATAACTACCGATCACCCGTTGTGGGTTTTCGGGAACAGTGACTTCATTTCCCATCGCATCGGTAAAGGTTGCTATTTCTGAAGAAGTAGTGGCTGATCCACTGCTATCCGTTGAGTCATTATTCGTGCCGCAAGCACCCAGTAGGGTAAGGGAGCAGGCAGCTAGTAGGGTAAGCCAAGTACTTCTTTTTGACCATTGTTTCATAAAAACACTTCCTCCTTTGTTACATGTTGAGCACTTATTGCTTTAATTGAGAATAGTTCTCATTTGCTGATAGCTATTATCACGAAGAATCCCTCGTTTGTCAATCATATTTTTTTATTTCCTTTTTTTAGAACTATTGACGAATAGCAGGATTACATTCATAATTGATAAGCATTATCAATCAATTATTTTGGGGACGAATATGGCGAAATTACGAACAGTTGACTTAAGTGTCGGCTATCAAAAACAAAAAATTGTGCAAAATCTAACAATCGAGATACCAGAAGGAAAAATCATCGGGTTGATTGGTCCGAATGGCAGTGGAAAATCGACATTTTTAAAGGCACTCGCCCGAATTTTACAGCCTTTGTCTGGTGAGGTCCTATTAGATGCCCAAAACCTACAGAACATTAAAACCAAAGAAGTGGCTAAAAAGATTGCGCTGCTTTCTCAAGTTAGCGACTCATCGATTGGCTTGACGATTCGCGAAATCGTTTCTTACGGTCGTTTTCCCTATCAAAAAGGACTGAATAGTCTATCGGAACAAGATCTTGCGGCGATCGACTGGTCCTTGCAGGCAACGGGTTTGACGGCACTAGCAGATGAAACGATCAGCACGCTGTCAGGGGGACAAAAACAGCGCGTTTGGATCGCCATGGCACTGGCGCAAGATACGGATATCGTAATTTTAGATGAACCAACGACTTTTTTAGATCCTGCGCATCAATTAGAAATTTTGCTCTTATTACAGCAAATCAATAAAACCTACGGAAAAACGATCATTATGTCGATTCATGACCTGAATCATGCGTCACGTTTTTCTGATTATATTTACGCATTAAAAGGTGGAGAGCTGTTGGTTTCCGGTACACCGGAAACAGTGCTGACCAAAGAATGGCTGCAACGTTTGTTTGAAATCGATGCCGTGTTAGGTACCTTTCCTAATAGTACAAAGCCGTTGGTCTTGACCTATGAGTTAGGAGCCCAAGCATGAAAAAATTTCCTTGGTTGCTGCTGCTTTTTAGCGGCTGCTTTATTATCTGTTTCTTTTTAGCGATCACTCAAGGAGCGGCCGACCTTTCTTTTGAAACGATTAGGGATGCTGTCTTTGCTTTTGATTATGAGAATCAGCTGCATCAAGTCTTGCGCAATATTCGGTTGCCGCGTGTTTTGGCTGCTTTTCTAGTAGGAAGCTGTTTTGCTGTTACAGGAGCCATCATGCAGGGGATTACGAGAAATCCCTTGGCAGACGGTGGTCTTTTAGGTGTCAATAGTGGGGCTGCCTTGGGACTAGCGATCGCATTTATCCTCTTTCCTAGTGTGCAACCGAGTCAAGCGGCGCTGTTTTCCTTTTTTGGTGCGTTTGCGGCAACTGGGCTGCTTTTTTTACTGACCAGATACGCCAAACTAGGCATGTCGCCCACGGGACTGATTTTGGCTGGTGTGGCATTAAGTTCTTTTTTCTCAGCCATTAGTCAAACTCTGTCATTGCAATTTGATTTAAACCAAGAGCTAGCCTTTTGGTTTATCGGTGGTGCGGCGAATGTGACTTGGCAACAACTGCGTTTTGTGGGACCCATCTATCTGATAGCCATCGTTTTTGTGCTACGTCTAGGAAAAGCCCTCAATCTGTTAGCGCTAGGAGATGACACCGTTATTTCATTAGGGAAGCATCCGCATCTGATTCGGGCATCTGCCTTACTGTTAGTCGTAGTTTTGGCGGGAATGGCGGTTTCGCTTGTTGGACCGGTCAGTTTTGTCGGCTTAATGGTTCCTCATGTCGTGCGAGGAATGGTGGGTAAAAACTATCAACTGATTTTGCCTTTGACGATCATCGGAGGCGGGACTCTAGTGATGGCCGCTGATCTGGCAGGTCGCTTGATCAATCCCCCTTTTGAGACGCCATTTGGGATACTGATGGCGTTGATCGGTGTGCCTTTTCTATTGGTCAAGATACGGAGGGAAGACTGATGAAAAAAACACTCTTTGTTTTTTTTCTACTGGTGATGGCCGCTTTTTTAGGAAGTGTCATGGTAGGAAAAACAATCTTATCCTTTCAAACATTAGGCGCAATCTTTCAAGGAACGGCGTCTTCAAGTCAAGTACTGACGTTTACTGAGTTTCGACTGCCACGGGCTTGTCTGGCATTGATCGCCGGCGGTGCCTTTGGTTTTTCTGGATTTGTCTTGCAAGGGGTGACGAGAAATGAGCTGGCTGATGCAAGTATCGTAGGAATCAACAATGGCGCGGGTCTCTTTGTAATGATCTACTTAGGGTTTTATACCCAAGGATCGCAGCTTTTGCCTTTTGTTGGGATCATCGGTGGTTTATTAGCTGCATTACTGGTCTATTTGATTGCCTATAAGCACCACCAATTGTTGTCGATGGAGCGAGTGCTGCTGGCGGGAATCGCTGTCAATGCAGGGTTGGCGGCGGCTACCTTACTTTTTACGGTGGAATTATCAAAAGATCGCTATCGCTTTGTAGCAGCATGGCTTTCAGGTTCGATTTGGGGAACTTCTTGGCAGCAAATCACCAGTCTGCTTCCTTGGGTCATCGTATTGTCTGCCGCAGCGTTCTGGACCGTACCAAGGCTTAATTTACTTGGCTTTGGCGAGGAGCAGGCAATTAGCTTAGGGGTTTCTTTGACCCGTTTGCGGACGTGGTTTTTAGTGATCGCGGTTGGTTTGGCTGCCAGTACGGTTGGCTATACCGGTAATTTAGCCTTTGTTGGCTTATTAGCGCCTCATATCGCCAAGGGGCTCATCGGCAGAGAATCTCGCAGTGCCTTTTTCTTAGCGGGAATGATCGGCAGTCTGCTAGTCTTAGTCAGTGATACGATCGGCCGTTTACTATTGACAAGCGGTGAGATCCCAGCTGGTATCATCATTTCTATCGTAGGGGCACCGTACTTCGTCTACTTACTGATCCGACGCAAGGGGCGATAAGCAAAAAGTCATGATCTTGCCAAGAAATCTGCGATTCTAGTTTGCTATTTGGACACAGTTTTTGGTACTATTTCTGAGAGGAGTGATCCAATGGAAAAACCAGTCATTAGAGAGCACATGATCCAAACATTAAAAAAAATGCCGAGCAAACAAAAGCAGCAGAAAGAAACGGTGATTTTGCAGTTGCTGTTTTCTTCTCAGATTTGGCAAACAGCTAAGTCAGTAGGTGTGATCCGTTCGTTGCCATTTGAATTTGATACAGAGGCTATTTTTGCTAAAGGATTTGAACAAAACAAACGAATCGCAGTGCCGAAAGCACAACAGAAAAAATTGCAGTTTTATCATGTGGAGCCGACAACGCGTTATGAAGCGTCGGCATTTGGGGTTGAAGAGCCGATCAGTGAGCAAGAAGCCCATCACTTGGATTTGCTGATTGTTCCGGGTTTGGCGTTTTCGAAAACAGGCTATCGCATCGGCTTTGGCGGTGGCTATTATGATCGTTTCTTATCAGCTTTTGATGGCAAGACCGTTTCTTTGGTTTTCGGAGAACAATTCAACGATCAATGGACACCAGATGTATTCGACATCCCAATCGATAAAATCTATACGGATTCGCTTATTCGCACGTAAAGGAGCACGTCAATGAATTCTCAAATGAAAAGATGGCTGAATCAGCCGGTCTTCACGTATCTGTTTTTAGCTATCCAAACAATTGTGTTTATCTTAGGTTATTTTAGTCCCTCTATTCAATCAGGCGGGGTGATGTTTGGTCCGTTTGTCGTTTATTTAAATGAATATTGGCGTTTCGTTACCCCAATCTTTCTACATTTCGGTTTGGCTCATTTTGCGATCAATTCTGTGATTCTGTATTATATGGGGCAGCAAGTAGAAGCCATCTATGGTCATAGCCGCTTTTTTGCCTTGTATTTACTAAGCGGCATCATGGGCAATACCATGAGTTTCGCATTCAACCAAATAGGGGTTCAATCAGCAGGCGCTAGTACTTCATTATTCGGGCTTTTCGGGGCATTTTTGATCTTAGGTTGGCATTTTAGAAATGATTACCGTATCCAAGCAATGGTACGGCAATTTGCCTTATTCGTTGGATTGAACCTAGTTTTTGGGGTGTTTGATCAAACGATCGATATGTGGGGACACATTGGGGGGATCCTCGGTGGGTTATTGTTAGGGAATCTTTTGGCATTGCCAAAGAACTACGGAAAATATTCGATCCACACCAGAATCCTCTCTGGCGTACTCTTTGTTTTCTTATTGGCTATTTTTGTGATATATGGTTTTAAAAAATATTAATTACTTGTATAATAAGCAGGAAGTGGTTAAATGGAAACGTTATATGACGTACAACAATTACTGAAACAATTTGGTGTTTACGTATATGTCGGCAAGCGGATCTACGATATAGAACTGATGCAAATCGAGCTGAAGAACTTTTATGACAGTCGCTTGATAGATCGGGATGTATATCTGACTGCCCGGCGAATTCTTACGCGGGAGCATCGAATTGAAGAAAGCCGGGAGGAAAACAAGTGATGGACAAAAAAATCATCGGAATTGATTTAGGCGGAACAACTGTGAAATTCGCTATTTTAACGAGCGAAGGCGAGATTCAGCAAAAATGGAGTATTGACACCAATATTCTTGATGAAGGCTCACATATCGTGCCAGAAATCGTGGCATCGATCAATCATCGCCTAGAATTATATGGCTTACAGCCGGAAGCATTTATTGGTATTGGTATGGGGACACCAGGAAGTGTCGACCGTGACAAAGGAACCGTCATCGGTGCCTACAATCTGAACTGGAAAACACTTCAGCCAGTCAAAGAACTGATTGAAAAAGGCACAAAAATCCCGTTTGCCATCGATAACGATGCCAATGTAGCAGCTTTAGGTGAGCGTTGGAAAGGGGCAGGGGATAACAATCCTGATGTCATCTTTATCACACTAGGTACAGGTGTTGGCGGCGGTATCATCATGGAAGGGCAATTGCTTCATGGGGTTGCTGGTTGTGCTGGAGAAATCGGTCATATCACTGTTGATCCTGAAGGGTTTGAATGTACTTGCGGCAAACGTGGTTGTTTAGAAACGGTTTCTAGTGCGACGGGTGTTGTGCGAGTTGCTCGACAGTTGGCAGAAGAATATGCTGGCGATTCGGCATTGAAACAGCAGCTGGACAATGGGGAAGATGTTTCAAGTAAAGATATTTTTGAAGCGGCTCAAGCAAACGATCCATTTGGCTTGATGGTCGTTGATAAAGTGTGCTTCTACCTTGGGTTGGCATGCGGAAACTTAGGAAACACATTAAATCCATCAAGTATCGTTTTAGGTGGAGGCGTATCAGCAGCTGGTGAATTTTTACGTGAACGGGTTGCTGCCTACTTTGCTCAGTTTACCTTCCCACAGGTAACGGAAAGTACCGAAATCAAATTGGCAGAACTTGGGAATGATGCCGGTGTGATCGGGGCAGCATCATTAGCTTTGCAATTTGCAGCAAAAGCTTAGATGCCAAGCTGCTAGGCAATGATACATTCAAGCAGCATAAATCAAAAAAAGAATGATTGTTACAATAGAGAGGAATAGAAGAAATGACACCAATTATGTGGCTAAACTTGGTTTTGGGATTAATCATCTTAGCAATCGCTTTGAACTGGGCGTATTTTCAAATCATGGGACGCCGTTCAGCAACGATCATCTCAGAAGATGAATTCAAAGCAGGAATGAAGAAAGCCCAAGTGATCGATGTTCGGGAAAAAAATGAGTTTGACAGTGGACATATTTTAGGGGCGCGTAATATTCCTTTTACTGTTTTGACGAATTCCTTCAGCGCATTTCGTAAAGATCAACCGATCTACTTATATGACACGCGTAAATCGTTGAGTATTCGCGCAGCGAATAAATTACGTAAAGAAGGCTTTACCAATGTCTATATCCTAAAAGAAGGATATGAAGGCTGGAGCGGCAAGACGAAAAAGAAAAATAGTTTATAAAACAGAGAACTCAAGGCAAAAGAACACAAGCAAATTTGAATGAGTGATGAAACACCAAACGGAGTGTTTCAAGTAAGTCATTGTTCAATTTACATTGCGGGCTTTTGCCTTTATTTGAACTTAGGTCTATTAATAAGGAGAGTGTGCGTTGATCAAGCGAAAAAGAATATATGAAGCGGCGAAAACGACAGATGGCTATCGGGTATTGGTGGATCGCATCTGGCCTAGAGGGATGAAAAAGGAAACAGCTCAGATCGATCTATGGCTCAAAGCAGTCGCACCAAGTACTGAATTGCGCAAATGGTTTGGGCATGATCCTGAACGTTTTGATGCGTTTAAAGACCGCTATCTACAAGAATTAGAGAAAGCGCCCGCAAAAGTTGCCCTGGCGCAGTTAAACGCGTTGGTTGCTGAACAAGAGACCGTTACCTTACTATACGGAGCGAAAAATGAAGAACAAAATCAAGCCGTGATTTTGCAGGACTTACTGAAGAAGGAAGAATGATACCTAAAAGAGCCGCCAGCCTATTGAAGGCTGACGGCTCTTTTGTAGCAAATGATTAACGGGCAACGCTTTTACGCATCGCACGTTTCCGTTTTTCATCATGATCCGCTTGTTGTTCATCAATTGGATCAATCACTTGTTTCTTGACCGTCATAACAACACTTGCAGCTGCAGCAACCGTTGCGACTGTTCCTACTAAAAATCCTGAAAGAAATCGTTTCATCATTAAACACCTCGCCTTTAGTTATAGGTTCATTATGAATGAAAACGGAAAAAATATCAAAAAAAATCACTTTTGGGATTGAAAACGCTTGAAATGATTTAGTAAATATTTTACAATAAGTTTACTAAAAAGAAAGTGGGAGTGAGAGAAATGGAGCAATTGCAACAGATATTTATTGATAAATTTGGAACAGAAGGCACAGGCATGTATTTTGCACCAGGGAGAATCAACTTGATCGGTGAACACACGGATTACAATGGCGGTTATGTTTTCCCGGCGGCGATCACATTAGGGACGTATGCAGTAGCGCGAAAACGTGAAGACCAGTTGATCCAACTCTATTCAGAGAACTTTCCAGAAAAAGGCGTGATCTCCTTTTCGTTAGATGAGCTGGATTACCGAAAAGAAGATGATTGGACAAACTATCCGAAAGGAGTCGTTCGTTTTCTAAAAGAAGCGGGGCAAGTGATCGATCGAGGCTTTGACATCGCTTTTTATGGCAACATTCCGAATGGCGCAGGTCTTTCTTCTTCGGCATCGATTGAATTGCTGACGGGGGTTTGTCTAAAAGATCTCTTTGATTTAACCCTGACGACCTTGGACTTAGTTAAAATCGGCAAAAAAGTCGAAAATGAGTTTATTGGCGTTAACTCAGGGATCATGGATCAATTTGCGATCGGAATGGGTCAAAAAGACCATGCACTGCTTTTAGATACGAACACGTTAAATTATGAAGTCGTACCAGCGGCATTTGGCGATTATGTCGTAGCGATCATGAATACCAATAAGCGACGCGAATTGGCTGATTCTAAATACAATGAACGACGTGCAGAATGTGAAGAAGCATTGGCTCGTTTGCAAAAATCATTAGCCATTGATTCATTGGGCGCATTAGACGAAGCAACCTTTTTTGCAAATACAGCATTGATCGATGATCCACGCTTGATCAAACGGGCGAAACATGCGGTGACGGAAAACCAACGGACATTGAAAGCAAAAGCTGCTTTGACTGCTGGTGATCTTGAAGAATTCGGCCAGTTATTAAATGCCTCCCATGCCTCATTGCGAGATGATTATGAAGTGACAGGGCATGAACTAGATACACTAGTCGCAGCCGCTCAAGCGCACCCTGCTGTTCTAGGTGCGCGGATGACTGGTGCGGGCTTTGGCGGTTGCGGGATCGCATTGGTCAAAGCAAGTGAATGGGCTGATTTCGAAGCGTCAGTCAGAGCAGCCTATTTAGCAGAAATCGGCTACGCAACCGACATTTATCAAGCAAGTATTGATGATGGTGCACGAAAACTGTAGAATAAGAAACGATGAAGGAATGAAGAAAGAAGGCTGAAAATATGGCGATTTTAGTATTAGGAGGAGCCGGCTATATCGGTTCTCATGCAGTCGATCAATTGATCGAACAAGGAAAACAAGTCGTTGTCGTTGACAATTTGCTGACAGGACATCGCCAAGCGATCCATCCAGCAGCAACCTTTTATGAAGGAGATATTCGCGACAAAGCATTTTTACAATCGGTATTTGAAAAAGAAACGATTGATGGCGTGATTCACTTTGCTGCCAGCTCTTTGGTGGGAGAATCTGTGGAAAAACCATTGAAGTATTTCAACAATAATGTGTATGGGATGCAGGTCCTCTTAGAAGTGATGAAGGAACATCAAGTGAAACATATCGTCTTTTCCTCTACAGCAGCAACTTATGGGGAACCTGACCATAGTCCAATCACGGAAAAAACCCCAACAAATCCTAAAAATCCATATGGCGAAAGCAAGTTGATCATGGAAAAAATGATGCGTTGGTGCGATGAAGCTTATGGAATGAAGTATGTCGCATTGCGTTATTTCAATGTGGCTGGCGCGAAGTCGGATGCTTCGATTGGTGAAGACCATGATCCAGAAACACACTTAGTACCGATCATCTTGCAAGCTGCTTTAGGACAACGCAAAGAGGTAGCAATTTTTGGGGAGGATTACGATACTCCAGATGGTACTTGTGTCCGCGATTATGTCCATGTCGAAGATCTGATCGCTGCTCACCTGTTGGCATTAGAATATTTACAAAAAGGCAATGAGAGCAATGTTTTCAATTTAGGCAGCAATCATGGGTACTCTGTGAAAGAAATGGTGGAAGCTGCTCGCAATGTAACGAAAAAAGAGATCCCAGCCAGAGTGGCGCCTCGCCGTGCCGGTGATCCAAGTACCTTAGTGGCATCGAGTGAAAAAGCACGAAAGGTTTTAGGCTGGAAACCAGTCTATACCGACGTCGAAGCAATCATCGAGACTGCTTGGAATTGGCATGTCAGCCATCCAAATGGGTATCAAGGGCAGGAGGAATAACCAATGACGATCAGCCAAACAATCAGCGATTTCGTCACTTTAGCAATCAAGGCTGGCGGCTGGATGGAAATGGATCGTATTTATTTGCAAAACCGAGTACTAGCCATGATCGGGGAAGCTGTTTTTGAGCCCAGCGAAATTCGTTCTGTCGATCGGTCCTCCATTGATTTGATGGACGAGCTGGTGGCATGCGCTTTAAGCAATCAGCAAATTGGCGATTCTCACGCAGAAAGAGAAATCTTTGAAGCCCAGTTGATGGACTTTTTGACGCCACCGCCTTCAGTAGTCAATGCTTTTTTTGCGCAGCATTATGCCAATGATCCTAAAGAAGCGACGGATTATTTCTTTGAGCTGTGCCGTCAAAATGATTACATCAAGACTCGGGCCATCGCAAAGAATATCGTGTTCCCAGTTGATACCGAATATGGGGAGATCGAGATCACGATCAATTTATCAAAACCTGAAAAAGATCCCAAGCAAATAGCGAAAGAAGGAGCTGCTGCTTCTGTAGATTATCCGAAATGTATGTTGTGTTTGGAAAATGAAGGCTACCAAGGACGAGTCAATTATCCAGCGCGGACCAACCATCGGATCATCCGTATGAATTTGGATAATGAAGCATGGGGCTTTCAATATTCGCCCTATGCCTACTACAATGAGCATTCGATTTTTCTCTCTTTAGACCATCGTCCTATGAAAATCAATTTGCAAACCTTCGCTCGCTTGTTGCAGATCATTGAAGTGATGCCGCATTATTTTGTCGGGTCCAATGCCGATCTGCCGATCGTTGGGGGTTCGATCTTGTCTCATGACCATTATCAAGGGGGACGGCACACGTTTGCCATGGCAAAAGCGCCGATCGAGCAACACTTTTCTTTAACTGGTTTTCCTGATGTCGCTGCGGGGATCGTGAAGTGGCCAATGTCGGTGATACGACTACAAGCGAAAAACAAACAAAAATTAGCCGCCGCTTGCCAATATGTGTTAGCCCAATGGCAACAGTACTCAGATCCAAGTGTTTCGATCAATGCCTTTTCAGAAGATGGAACGCCTCATCATACGGTGACACCGATCGCACGCAAGCAAGGAGAGCTGTTTGAAATGGACTTAGTCTTGCGGGATAATAATGTTTCCAAAGAACATCCTGACGGCATTTTTCATCCGCATCAAGAAGTGCAGCATATCAAAAAAGAAAATATCGGATTGATTGAAGTCATGGGCTTGGCAGTTCTCCCGCCGCGTTTAGCTCCGGAACTAGAAGAAGTGACTGCTTATCTATTGGATCAGCCCAATCAGATCGCGGCATACCATATTCCTTGGGCAGATGCGATCAAAGCCCAGCACCCAGAATGCAATGCCGAAAACGTGTCGCAGATTTTACGTAATGCATTAGGGGAAGTCTTTACACAAGTATTGACGCATGCAGGCGTCTTCAAGCGAGACCAGACAGGGCAAGCGGCCTTTGCTCGCTTTATAGCTACTTTATAAAAAAGTTCCCCGCAAAAAAAGGAGGCTGGAAGATGGCAACGATTAAAGATATTGCACAACAGGCTGGCGTCTCGCCAGCCACTGTATCACGGGTGCTGAATTACGATTCAGAATTATCGGTCAGTTCTGAAACCAAAGAGAAAATTTTTAAAGCCGCAGAAGCACTCAATTACACAAAACATAAAAAAAAGAGTCAGCCAGAAACCAGTAGTATGCGCTTGATCCAATGGTTTGATACCGAGGAAGAATTAGCGGATCTTTACTATTTAGCGATCCGTATCGGGATTGAAAACAAAACCGAAGAATTAGGGATTCGTTTGCTGAAAGAACCCTACGAAGGATTGACTGATACCGCAGTCGATGGAACGATTGCACTAGGAAAATTCGATGATCACCAGATTCGACAATTGAAAAAAAGCCAAGCCAATTTGTTGATGGTCGATTTTGACGCATTGGCTCAGGGCGTCAATTCTCTGGTAGTTGACTTTCAACAAGCGGTGGATTTAGTGATCGATGACTTTATTGCAAAAGGCCACCAAAGGATCGGCTTGTTATCAGGCGTTGAGTTTACCAAGGATCATCACCAAGAAATCGAAGACCCTCGGCGCAGGATTTTTGAGGAACGGCTCCGTCGGTTGAAGCTACACCACCCGCAATATCACCTCAGCGCACCGTTTACAGTAGAGGGCGGTTATGAGGCGATGAAAGAGTATTTGCAGCAAAACAAAGAGTTGCCAAGTGCTTTATTTGCTTCCAGTGATGCCTTAGCGATTGGCGCTATGCGTGCTTTGCAAGAAAAAAACATCAAGATTCCTGAGGAGATCGCAATTATCGGCTTCAACGATGTCAGTGTTGCAAAGTACGTCTTTCCGACGCTGTCAACCATCAAAGTTCATACGGAATGGTTGGGGGAGCTGGCAGTGACGACCTTGCTGGATATCATTACGAATGCAGCACCCGTTCCTCGCAAAGTTACGATCGCAACGGAACTGATCACGCGCCAATCCTCCTAGCAACCAGTTGAATCACCGAAGGATGTCGTTACACACGTCAACTGAGTTTTAATGGAATAACAAAAAATGACTATCGTCTTACCCGAACCTTTAAACAGCCTCGTCGGTTTGCAGCTGCAGCCGTGCTTGCTTTTTTCAAAGGTTCGGGTATTGTTGTCCTATTGCTTTTTTTCTAAACGCAGGCATCTTTTTGGAGACTTGGTTGGGCATTTGATTAGAATATGGTAGAATATGAGAGAGTTTTTTGAATGGGGAGAAGATAGATGAAAACATTAGCGATTGATACCTCAAACCAGACACTGGCGGTTGCGGTGGTCGATGGTCAAGAAGTGTTGGGACAAAGCCAGACGATGGCGATCAAAAACCACAGCACAGCATTGATGCCTGCCATTGATGGATTGATGCAAGCGGTGGGGATGGCACCTAAAGAGCTGGAGCAAATCGTTGTTGCGAAAGGTCCTGGTTCGTATACAGGTTTGCGAATCGGCGTCACAACAGCAAAAACGCTGGCGCAAACATTGAACATCCCGCTGATTGGTGTTTCTAGTTTGAAAGCAGTCGCTGCCAATTGTGTGGGCGTATCGCAAGTGATCGTGCCGTTGTTTGACGCTCGCCGTCAAAATGTCTACGCAGGTGCCTACCAATGGCATAATGGGACCTTAGAAACAAGGATCAAAGACCAGCATATCTCACTGTCTGAATTATTGACCCAGTTAAAAGCAGTCGATGGTCAAGAAGTGCTATTTGTCGGCGCCGATACCATCAAATTTAAAGACATGATCGAGGCGGAACTGCCGACAGCCCATATCAATCAAGTATCGTTATGGAGTTACCCCAATGGCGTTGTTTTAGCTGCTATTGCGAAAGAAGAAGCGCCGGTCGCTTCGATCCATGATTTTGTACCAGACTATTTAAAATTAGTTGAAGCCGAAGAAAAATGGTTAGCCTCGCATGAACCGGGAGTGGATGCCTATGTTGAAAAAATTTAAAACGATGACGGGAAAGCTGGCCCTTTTCCGTCAGATTCAATACCCAGAGCGTAAAAAAGAGATACGAGGGGAAACGTACGTTGTTCGTGAATTAGTCGGAGATGACATTAAAGAGCTGCTGCAGGTGGAGCGTCTCGTGTATGCGGGGGAACTGCCTTGGACCAAGAGCGCCTTTTTGTCAGAACTTTATTCACGGGTCAAACATCTTTATTTGGGCATCTTGCATAATGAGCGGATGATTGGGTTTATCGGGGTGCGGATTTTAGGCGCTGATGCCCATATCACCAATATCGCGATCATTCCTGATTATCAAGGAAAAGGGATCGGTTCTTTCTTGCTAGGAGAAATCGAACGTTATGCACGGAAAAACAAATGCGACCGTTTGACATTAGAAGTGCGCCTGGGCAATCGTGATGCGCAACGTTTGTATCGGACCCTCGGGTTTGTTTCACAGGCGATCAAAACGGCGTACTACACCGAAGGCAATGAAGACGCATTGGATATGGTGAAATTTTTAAATGACTAACGAACAAGCAGATCAAACGATCCCGACACCGCAAATGCTCTGGTCATTGGCAGATCAGAGCTATCCCTTTGGCTCGCCTTGGAATGTGCAGCAATTTCAACAAGATTTGCAAAACAGCAACAGTCGCTATTTGTTCCGTTATGGAAAAACCAATCAAGAGCTGATTGGGTTTCTCTGTTTTCAGCAAGTGCTGGATGAAGCAGAGTTGTTTAATGTAGCGGTTTTACCAGCGTATCAAGGTCGTGGTTTGGCGAAAGAATTGTTGAAGCAAATGGAATCGCTCGTGGAACAAACCGATGGTCGGCGCATCTATCTTGAAGTGCGTGTGTCGAATTTGCAAGCACAAGCTCTTTATTTACGTATGGGCTATACAGTCATCGGTCGTAGAAAAAAATATTACAGTCATCCAGAAGAGGATGCGTTGATTATGGAAAAGAAAGTAGGCGGACAAAAATCAAATGAATGAATTGATTTTAGCCATTGAAAGCAGTTGTGATGAAACCAGTGTGGCAGTGATTAAAAACGGCGACACCATTTTAAGTAACATTGTTGCTTCGCAGATCAAGAGCCACCAGCGCTTCGGCGGTGTCGTACCAGAAGTCGCTAGTCGTCACCATGTCGAACAGATTACTTTATGCATCGAGGAAGCATTGACACAGGCCGACACACAGCCTGAAGAATTATCAGCTGTTGCTGTCACCTATGGTCCAGGGTTGGTTGGGGCATTATTGATTGGACTTTCTGCAGCGAAAGCCTTTGCCTGGGCCCACAGCTTACCACTGATTCCGGTCAATCACATGGCAGGACATATTTATGCAGCTCGTCTAGTGAAGCCATTGGTTTTTCCTTTAATGGCATTATTGGTCAGCGGTGGCCACACCGAATTGGTGTATATGGCAGAAGATGGCTCTTTTGAGATCATCGGTGAAACGAGAGATGATGCCGCTGGAGAAGCCTATGACAAAGTCGGTCGTGTTCTGGGTTTGCCTTATCCTAGTGGAAAAGAAATTGATCGCCTTGCGCATCTAGGCAGTGATACGTATCACTTTCCTCGAGCAATGATACAAGAAGATAATTTTGATTTTAGTTTCAGCGGCTTGAAGAGTTCCTTTATCAATTTTGTGCATAATGCACAGCAAAGAGAGGAAGCTTTGTCAGTAGAAAATCTAGCAGCTAGTTTCCAAGCCAGCGTTGTCGAAGTATTGGTTCATAAAACGTTGCGAGCATGCCAAGCCTATCCAGTAAACCAGCTGATCGTCGCTGGCGGGGTCGCCGCGAATCAAGGGTTGCGTGACGCTTTACAAGAAGCGATGCAGGAATTGCCGGAAGTGGAATTGTTGATTCCACCATTGCGTCTTTGCGGAGATAATGCGGCCATGATTGGTGCCTATGCCCATGTTGCGTTGAAAAAGCAGCGCTTAGCAGACCTTTCATTGAATGCTGATCCAAGTGTCAGCTTTGCCCATCCGATTTCTTAAGATGATAGCACCTAAGATCCGTTCTTAGGTGTTTTTTTGTTTCATTTATGAGCAAACAGAAGATTTCGTTGTATTTTATTTCACCATTTGATATCATTGTGTATATTTATTAATTAATAGAGGGGCGGGTATGCAATGACATCGGTTTTTAAAGGACGCAGTTTTTTAGCAGAAAAGGATTTTACAAAAGAAGAACTACAATATTTGATTGATTTTTCCCAGCACTTGAAAGGGATGAAGGCCAACAATCAACCACATCGTTATTTAGATGGCAAAAACATTGCACTTTTGTTTGAAAAGAATTCGACACGGACGCGAGCAGCCTTTACGGTTGCAGCGGTGGATCTGGGGGCACATCCGGAATTTTTAGGGGCCAATGATATTCAGTTGGGGTCTAAAGAATCTGTTGAAGATACCGCCAAAGTATTCGGCCGCATGTTCGACGGGATCGAGTTTCGCGGCTTTAGTCAACAGGTTGTCGAAGATCTGGCCAACTATTCAGGTGTACCTGTTTGGAATGGCTTAACGGATGAATGGCATCCAACGCAAATGATCGCTGACTTTTTGACCATTCAAGAAAACTTTGGTGAGCTGACTGGCTTGACCATCGCATACTGTGGGGATGGGCGCAACAATGTCGCTAATTCTTTATTAGTGACCAGTGCGATCTTAGGGGTCAATATTCATGTCGTCACCCCGAAGGCCTTGCAGCCAGAAGCAACCATCATCGCACAGGCACAAGCCTATGCCAAGCAATCGGGCGCAAAGATTTTGGTGACTGATGATGTGGATCAAGGTGTTCTAGGCGCTGATGTCGTGTATACCGATGTTTGGGTATCAATGGGTGAAGAAGAAAAATTCCAAGAGCGGATCGAACAGTTGCTGCCGTATCAAGTCAACCAATCGTTGATGAAAAAAACACAAAACGATCAAGTGATTTTTATGCATTGTTTGCCAGCATTTCATGATGATCAGACCACGTATGGCAAAAAAGCAGCGCAGGCGTATGGAATTTCTGAGATGGAAGTCACTGATGAGGTCTTTCGCAGTAAGTATGCCCGTCAATTTGATCAAGCCGAAAATCGTTTGCACTCAATCAAAGCGATCATGGCAGTGACTGCTGGAGATCTATTTATTCCTAAAGTATAAAATAATTTTTTTTGAAAATGCCAAAATCTCGCTAGCCAAACAAACATTTCTTTGCTATACTTTCTGGGAAGTAAATAGCCTTGATTTGATGAAACAAGAGAAGTAGCGATTCGAGTATCAGTTAGCGAGTTCGGGGTGGTGGAAGCCGAATTGATCAGATTGTGAAACGCACTTGTGAGAATTTGCCAAGCAAACGGAATTCTGCCGTTATCAGAAAAAGTGGGTCCGAAAAGGACAATCAGAGTGGTACCGCGGGAAATCTCGTCTCTAGTGTATGTTATGCGCTAGAGGCTTTTTTTGTTTTTATCAATCATTTCTTGCGTTAAAAACATACAGCTGTTTGCTTGCTTCAAACAACGTTTCATCAAAACATGGGCTCAGTCATTATAGGAGGGATACTATGAATAACAAAGAAATCGTCGCACAAGCCATCCATCAAGTAGTAAAAGAAGATCTATCGATCGAACAAGTTCAGCAATTACTGGAAAATCCAAAGTCAGCCGACCATGGGGATGTGGCATTCCCAGCCTTCTCGTTAGCAAAAGTCTATCGGAAAGCGCCGCAGCAAATTGCCGCAGACTTAGCCGAAAAAATCGATCAAGCGTCTTTTGAAAAAATTGAAGTGGTCGGTCCATATTTAAACTTCTTTATGGATAAAAAAGCAATCTCTGCCCATGTCTTAGAGATGGTTCTCAAAGAAAAAAATCATTTTGGCGATCAAACCGTCGGCAATCAGCAAGCAGTACCGATCGATATGTCTTCACCAAATATTGCCAAACCCATCTCAATGGGGCATTTGCGTTCCACTGTGATCGGTAACTCGATCGGCTTTATTTTAGAAAAAATCGGTTACCAGCCAATTCGCATCAACCATTTAGGCGACTGGGGCACACAATTTGGGAAATTGATCGTGGCCTATAAAAAATGGGGGTCAGAAGAAGCGGTCAAAGCGGAACCAATCAACGAACTGTTGCGTTTGTATGTTGATTTTCACGAAGCTGCCGAGACAGATAAACAATTAGAAGATGATGCGAGAGCTTGGTTCAAGAAACTAGAAGATGGTGACCAAGAAGCAATGGATTTGTGGCAATGGTTCCGTGATGAATCATTAAAAGAATTCAATAAAATCTATGATATGTTGGAAGTTTCCTTTGATTCATTGAATGGCGAAGCTTTCTATAATGATAAAATGACAGAAGTCGTGGAATTATTAGAGGAAAAACACTTGTTGAAAGAAGACCAAGGGGCAGAGATCGTTGATTTGGCTGCGTATGACTTAAATCCAGCCTTGATCCGCAAATCCGATGGTGCGACTCTTTACATCACACGGGACATGGCCGCAGCGCTGTACCGCAAACGGACCTACAATTTTGCCAAATCATTGTACGTGGTAGGAAATGAGCAAAGTTATCACTTCAAGCAATTAAAAGCTGTTTTGAAGGAAATGGGCTTTGAGTGGGCAGATGATATGACCCACGTACCATTTGGATTGATCACCAAAGATGGGAAAAAATTATCTACGAGAAAAGGGAAGATCGTTCTTTTAGAAGAAGTATTGAATGAAGCGATCGATTCAGCGAAAGAACAAATCACTGAAAAGAACCCAACGCTTGAAAACAAAGAAGAAGTTGCAAAACAAGTCGGTGTCGGGGCAGTCGTTTTCCACGACTTGAAAAATGACCGTTTGAATAATTTCGACTTTACGCTAGAAGAAGTTGTCCGTTTTGAAGGAGAGACCGGACCCTATGTGCAATATTCTCATGCCCGTGCCATGAGCATTCTTGAAAAAGCCGACTTTGATCCTGCTGCTGTCAGCAGTTTGTCATTGGCAGATACTGAGAGCTGGGAAGTCATCAAATTGATTCAGCGCTACCCAGAAACCGTGCTGCAAGCAGCAGAAAAATATGAACCATCCGTCATTGCCAAACATGCCATCAAATTGGCACAGGCCTTTAATAAGTATTACGCCAATGTGAAAATCTTGGCTGAAGATGCGGAAAAAGACGCACGTCTGGCTCTAGTTTATGCAGTAACGACCTTATTAAAAGAAGATTTACGGTTGCTTGGTTTACATGCACCCGACAAAATGTAACAAAAAAAGCTGTATCCTTGTTTCGACAAGGACACAGCTTTTTTGTAGTAAAAATACAGATAGGTCACATTTGTTCGGTGTCTTATAAGACCGCGTGGTTTCTGATAAATTGATAAAAAGTTTCAGCATCTTCGTCGCTGCGGGAAATCACCGCTACTGTATCAAAGCCCGCCAACGAGCAAACTTTTTCTGGCATAGTCACTTCATCGATCGCTGCCGAAAGCAAAGGCGCATTGTCCGCAACGGTATGGATCAACGTCATAAATTGCACACGATCTACTTTAGTGACAACGTCTTCGATCATCTGTATCAACCGCTGCTCTTCTTCTTTTTCATCTTCTGACGATTGCATTCCTTGAAAAATGACAAACTTTGTCTGACCTGTTTCATCGGGCACTTTCACGATTTTCAAATCACGAATATCGCGAGAGATGGTCGCTTGCGTGGCGGAGACGCCTTGGGCTTCCAATTGCTGCAATAATTCTTCTTGCGTGCGTACAGTATGTTCAGTAATGATTTGTCTAATAAGTAAATGGCGATCAGCTTTTCGCATAGGTAAACTCCTTTAAGCATGATTGATTAAGTCAGCCTTATCATAGCAGATAAAGCCGAAAAAACCTAGATATAATAAGAAAAGAATTAGAACGTTAAAAAAAAGCTGGACCACGAATCGTAGTTTTTCATTTGAATCAGTTGCATTTCTTTTTTAGCTACTGTATACTGTTTAAGGCGTGAGTTTTTCACGTCAATCCCACATCTTGTTCCATCTGCGAAGCGGTGCTGATCAATTCAGTTCTTCAAGGAGTAAAAGAGCAAGAGAGGAAAACAAAAAAACCAAATTGGAGGAAACACAACATGGCAGTAATCTCAATGAAACAATTACTAGAAGCCGGCGTACACTTTGGTCACCAAACTCGTCGCTGGAACCCAAAAATGAAGAAATATATCTTCACAGAAAGAAACGGCATCTACATCATTGATTTGCAAAAAACAGTGAAATTAGTAGACGCAGCTTACGACTACATGAAAAATGTTGCTGAAGAAGGCGGCGTTGCATTATTCGTAGGTACTAAAAAACAAGCACAAGAAGCAATCAAAGAAGAAGCAATCCGTTCAGGTCAATACTATGTTAACCATCGTTGGTTAGGTGGAACTTTGACAAACTGGGAAACAATCCAAAAACGTGTTGCTCGTTTGAAACAAATCAACAAAATGGAAGAAGATGGCACATTTGCTGTTCTTCCTAAAAAAGAAGTCGTTGGCTTGAACAAAGAGCGCGAACGTCTTGAAAAATTCTTGGGCGGTATCGCTGATATGCCAAGAATTCCAGATGTAATGTACGTTGTTGACCCACGTAAAGAACGTATCGCGATCCAAGAAGCACGCAAATTAAATATCCCGATCGTAGCTATGGTCGATACAAACTGTGATCCAGACGAAATCGATGTTGTTATCCCATCAAATGATGACGCTATTCGTGCCGTTAAATTGATCACTGCGAAAATGGCAGATGCTTTCATCGAAGGTAACCAAGGCGAAGACCAAGTAGCAGAAGAAGATTTTGCTGCTGAATCAACAGAAAACGCAACTTCAATCGAAGAAATCGTTGATGTTGTCGAAGGCGACAACGCATCAGCTGAATAATAAATGATGGAGCTGTTTCAAAGGCTAGGCGCCAAGCCTCACTCTCCTTTGAAACAGCTTTTTTTAAAGACAAGCAATCTTGTTTAAAAACATTTAGGAGGAAACAAAAAATGGCAGAAGTAACAGCTAAATTAGTAAAAGAATTACGCGATATGACTGGTGTAGGAATGATGGACGCAAAACGTGCATTAGTTGAAGTAGAAGGCGACATCGAAAAAGCCGTAGACTTATTACGTGAAAAAGGTATGGCAAAAGCTGCGAAGAAAAACGACCGTATTGCTGCTGAAGGTTTAGCATCTGTAGCGATCAACGGCAACACAGCAGCAATCGTTGAAGTGAACTCAGAAACTGACTTTGTTTCTAAAAACGAAATGTTCCAAGACTTAGTAAAAGAAATCGCTGAAGTAATCGCAGCAAACAAACCAGCTGATATGGATGCTGCTTTAAAATTAGAAACTTCTAAAGGCACAATGGATGCTGCGTTGATCGAAGCAACACAAGTAATCGGAGAAAAAATCAGCTTCCGTCGTTTTGAAGTTGTTGAAAAAGATGACAATGCTGCTTTCGGCGGTTACCTACACATGGGCGGACGTATTGCTGTATTGACTGTTCTTGAAGGAACAACTGACGAATCAGTTGCGAAAGATGTTGCAATGCACGTTGCAGCGATCAACCCTCGCTACGTGAACGAAGCACAAATCTCTCAAGAAGAATTGGATCATGAAAAACAAGTCTTGACAGAACAAGCATTGAACGAAGGCAAACCAGCGAACATCGTTGAAAAAATGGTTGAAGGACGCTTGAAGAAATTTAAAGCAGAAATCGCTTTGGTTGACCAACCATTCGTTAAAGACCCAGATATGACAGTTGAAAAATACGTTGCATCAAAAGGCGCAACTGTGAAATCTTTTGTCCGCTTTGAAGTCGGCGAAGGTATCGAAAAACGCGAAGACAACTTCGTTGAAGAAGTAATGAGCCAAGTGAAAAAATAATTCTGTTCCTCGAACAGATGGGAACGCATGGAAGTGCGCTCCCTTTTTTTAAGCAAAAACGGTTTTTGAAGAAATAGTGTAGATAATTTTCAACGAAAGAGCACCAATATGCTACAATAGTATTGGAGAATGTACGGAGGAATCATGATGGGCAAACCAAAATATCAACGTGTTGTATTAAAATTAAGTGGTGAAGCATTAGCGGGTGACGAAGGCTTTGGGATCAAACCACCGACGATCCAAGAGATCGTTAAAGAGATCAAGGAAGTCCACGAATTAGGCGTACAGATGGCGATCGTGGTCGGCGGCGGAAACATTTGGCGTGGACAAATCGGCGCGCAAATGGGGATGGAAAGAGCACAAGCTGATTACATGGGCATGTTAGCGACTGTGATGAATGCTTTAGCATTACAAGACACGCTAGAAAATGCTGGTGTACCAACGCGTGTCCAAACTTCGATCGAAATGCGTCAAATCGCAGAGCCTTATATTCGTCGCAGAGCAGAACGTCACTTAGAAAAAGGGCGGGTCGTCATTTTTGCAGGCGGAACCGGAAACCCTTATTTCTCAACTGATACGACCGCAGCCTTACGGGCAGCTGAAATCAACGCTGATGTCATTTTGATGGCGAAAAACAATGTTGATGGCGTCTACTCAGCAGATCCTAAAACGGATCAAAGTGCTGTGAAATTTGAAGAATTGACTCATTTAGAAGTCATTTCTAAAGGATTGCAAGTAATGGATTCAACCGCAAGTTCATTAAGTATGGACAACGATATTCCATTAGTCGTATTCAACTTGAATGAGCATGGAAACATTCGCCGCGCCATTTTAGGTGAACATATTGGAACGACAGTAAGGGGGAAATAACATGGCTGACAAAATTTTAACAGAAGCAAAAGACAAAATGAAAAAAGCAGCAGAAAACTTGCAACGGGAATTAGGACAAATCCGTGCTGGCCGCGCGAACGCGAGCATCTTAGACCGCGTAATGGTTACTTATTATGGTGTACCAACACCCTTGAACCAAATGGCTTCAATTACGATTCCAGAAGCAAGAATTTTGATGATCACACCTTTTGACAAAACAATGATCCAAGAAGTTGAAAAAGCCATCATGCAAAGTGATGTAGGGATTACACCTGCCAATGACGGAACGGTGATTCGTTTGGTGATTCCTCAATTAACGGAAGAACGCCGTAAAGAATTAGCAAAAGATGTGAAAAAAGAAGCTGAAAATGCGAAAATCGCCGTCCGTAACATTCGTCGGGATGCCATGGAAGCTTACAAGAAACAAGAAAAAGCTGGCGATATCACAGAAGATGATTTGCGGGAATCTGAAAAAGAAGTGCAGACTGCTACAGATAACAGCATCAAAGAAATCGATGCCATCGCAGCTGAAAAAGAACAAGAATTACTTGAAGTTTAAAAGGAATGACGAAGAGTCGCTTCAGCGGCTCTTTTTTTATGGGCGAAAGTAGCTCATGTACTTGAATATGACAGCTTTTTTTTGTTTTTTCTTAATATAGAAATCTTTTCTTGGTTTTCATAGGCAAGAAATCTGATTATTGTTATAATGTAAAAGATGAATTTCAAGAATTGGAAGAGGAGCGAATATGATGCTGCGTTTTTTTCCACAAAAAGACAAATATATCAAAGAAGCGGCTGAACATGAATTTGATCCATCACTGCCGATTCCCCAACACATCGCGATCATTATGGATGGTAACGGCAGATGGGCGCAAAATCGGCGCTTGCCAAGAGTAGCTGGCCACAAAGAAGGCATGGAGACGGTAAAGAAAATCACGAAACACGCTTCACACTTAGGTGTGAAGGTATTGACGCTTTATGCATTTTCGACAGAGAATTGGAAACGGCCGAACGAGGAAGTAGACTTTTTGATGCAACTGCCCGTCGACTTTTTCGACACCTTTGTTCCTGAGCTGATCAAAGAAAATGTTCAAGTCAAAGTGATGGGGTTCACGGATTCTTTACCCGCGCACACACAAGAAGCGGTCAAGCGAGCGATCGACCAAACCAAAGATAACACCGGGATGATCTTGAATTTTGCTTTAAATTACGGCAGCCGTGCGGAAATTTTGACAGCTGTCCAAGCACTTTATGAAGAACTCTCAGCTTCCGGCGAAGCCCTACCAGAGCTCACGGAAGACATGCTGGGGACGCATTTGATGACTGGTTTTTTACCAAACGCGTTACGTGATCCTGAATTGGTGATTCGCACGAGTGGTGAGGAACGTATCAGTAATTTCTTATTATGGCAGATTGCATACAGCGAGTTATTCTTTACAAAAGCGCTCTGGCCTGATTTCGATTCTGCGTTATTAGAGGACGCGATTGGGAGCTTTCAACAACGAAACCGGCGTTTTGGCGGTTTGAAAACGAAGGAGGAAGAAGAGTGAGACAACGTGTAATCACTGCGGTCGTCGCATTAGCCTTTTTCCTGCCAATTATTTATATTGGCGGCATTGCCGTCGAATTGCTGGCAGCAGCAATGGCAGGAATTGGTGTTTATGAATTATTTCGGATGAAAGGATTAGCTATTTTCAGTTTTGAAGGAATTCTTTCAATCCTCGGAGCGGTAATCTTAGTTTTGCCTCAAGAACGCTGGTTTTTCTTTTTGCCAGAGGGGACAGATAAAAGTGCCTTGTTTTATCTGATCGTTCTTTTGTTACTAGGGATCGCGGTTATTTCGAAAAATACGTATACCATCGATGAAGCTGGCTTTCCGGTGATCGTTAGCTTATATACCGGTGTCGGGTTTGAACGTTTTTTGACGGCACGGTCAGCAACGGATGGCTTAGTCGTTTTAGTTTTCGGTCTCTTTATCGTGTGGGCAACGGATATTGGGGCATACATGGTGGGACGACGTTACGGTCAACGAAAATTATGGCCGGAGATTTCTCCTAATAAAACCATCGAAGGGGCCCTAGGCGGGATTGCTGCTGCGGTGGTCGTAGCTGGTTTGTATCTATTAGCATTTCCTGGGAAAGATTATTTTGGACACGGTAGTGCCATGATGATTTTATTGACGGTCCTCTTTTCGATCGCTGGGCAATTCGGTGATTTAGTGGAATCGGCGATCAAACGTCATTATGGCGTGAAGGATTCAGGGAATATCCTGCCAGGTCACGGGGGAATCTTAGATCGCTTCGATAGCATGTTGTTTGTGTTTCCAATCATGTATTTATTTGGCGTCTTTTAAAAAATAGTTAGAAGTGCAGGCTTGGCTTGCGCTTCTTTTTTTAAATTCTTGTTACAACGGGAATGTGAGTTCCTCAACGGGAACCGGTGTGATAAAATAAGGAAAGGCTGCCCTGAATGAGAGGGATGCTGTGAAAGAGAGGAACGAGCATGAAAACGATACTTGTATTTATCATTATCTTTTCCGTGGTGGTAGTGATTCACGAATTCGGACACTACTTCTTTGCAAAACGGGCAGGTATTTTAGTAAGAGAGTTTGCCATCGGTATGGGGCCTAAATTGTTCGCGCATCAAGCGAAAGATGGGACGACCTACACGATTCGGATGCTGCCATTAGGCGGGTATGTCCAAATGGCAGGCTGGGGCGAAGATGAAACCGAATTAACGCCTGGTATGCCAGTCTCCTTGGTTCAAGATGCAACTGGCAAAGTCATCAAAATCAATACGAGCAAAAAGATCCAATTGCCGCAGGCGATCCCCATGGAAGTGACCGACTTTGACTTGGAGGAGAAGTTGACGATCACTGGCTTCATCAACGGCAATGAACAAGAAGCAGTTACGTACGCTGTGGATCATGACGCAACGATTATTCATGAAGATGGCGTTGAAGTTCGGATCGCACCAAAAGACGTTCAATTCCAGTCCGCAAAGCTTTGGCAACGAATGCTGACGAATTTTGCCGGACCGATGAACAACTTTATTTTATCCTTGGTTTTATTTACTGGGTTGGTGTTTGCGCAAGGTGGTGTCGCGAACCAAGATGCAACTATCGTGACAGGAATCGAAGCAGGAACCCCGGCAGCTGAAGCCGGACTGCAAAATGGCGACGAAATCTTAGCAGTTGAAGGTGTTGATGTATCCAACTGGTCAGAATTGACGACAGAGATCCAAAAGTATCCAGATACTCAGATTGCTCTCGAAGTTAAACGAGGAGCAGAAACACTTGATTTGACGGCAACTCCTGCGAGTCAAGAATCTGGGGAGACTACGATTGGTTTCTTAGGGATCACGGCTTCGTTAAAAACTGGCATCGGAGACATCTTACTGGGCGGCCTGCAAACGACCATTGACAATTCATTGGTGATTTTTAGAGCAGTCGGCAACTTGATCGCCCAACCAGATATCAATAAATTGGGCGGACCGGTAGCGATTTTCCAACTGTCTTCTCAAGCCGCATCGCAAGGTGTCACAACGGTGATCGCCATGATGGCGATGATTTCCATCAACTTGGGGATCTTTAATTTACTGCCGATTCCTGGATTAGATGGCGGGAAACTGGTTTTAAATATTTTAGAAGGTGTGCGAGGCAAGCCAATCAGTCAAGAAAAAGAAGGCATCATTACCCTGATTGGGTTTGGGTTTTTGATGCTGCTGATGGTTCTCGTTACCTGGAATGATATCCAACGTTTCTTCTTTTAAAAATAAGACGCACAAGCAAATCAATTGTTGATCGGGTGAACATGATTTTTTGTAGCAAAGGAGAAAAAAATGAAACAGTCAAAATGTTTGATTCCGACATTGCGGGAAACCCCCAGCGATGCGGAGACGTTAAGTCATCAACTGTTAGTTAGGGCCGGGTATATTCGACAAGTGGCTGCAGGCATCTATGTCTACTTGCCGCTAGCACAAAGGGTGTTAGAAAAGATCAAGCGGGTCATTCGTGAGGAACTGGCACAAATCGATGCCGTAGAGATGGCGATGCCTTCTTTGCTTCCGTATGAACCATGGAAGGAGTCTGGACGGGCCTCATTGTATGGTGAGTCTTTGTATCGGTTGACAGATCGAAACGAACGAGAGATCGTTTTAGGGCCCACTCACGAAGAGCCGTTCACGACATTGATCAAAAACGAGATCACGTCTTATAAGCGGCTACCCTTGAGCTTGTATCAGATCCAAACGAAATATCGGGACGAACAGCGGCCGCGTTTTGGATTGATTCGCAGCCGTGAATTTATCATGCAAGATGGCTATTCTTTTCACGCCGATGAAGCCAGCTTAGATCAAACCTATAATCGCTACGAAATGGCTTACCATGCCATTTTGAAACGCTGTGGGATCGAATATCGGACAGTGGTCGGGGATAATGGCTTGATGGGTGGCCGAGATTCAAAAGAGTTTTTGGCATTGTCTGGAATCGGCGAAGAGCTGATCTGTTATTCGACTGAAAGCGACTATGTCGCCAATTGGAAACTAGCAACTAGTCAGTATATCGCTAAAAAGTCTCATGAGACCTATTTAGAGTTACAAAAAGTCGTTCATGAAGAGTCTCTATCGTTAGAGGAACTGGCGAAAACATACGAAACGGATTTGCAAAAAATCGTTCAAGTATTTTTGCTACTCGTTGACGAGCAAGTCATTATGGTATTGCTTCGAGGTGATCACAGTCTTAATGAAACAAAGATCAAGCATTTTTTAGCCGCTGATCAAGTGAAGATCTTGACTGCTGAAGAAGCCGAGTCCTATCTGACCAGTGACGCACAACTTCGCAGCCCCATTGAGCTTGCTGATTCGATCCAATTGTATGCCGATCAGCATGTCCAAGATATGGCGAATCTGATCGTACCAGCGGCAGAAAAACAGAGCTATTTTCTTAATGCAAATGTAGGCCGTGATTTTCAACCATTAGCCTTTGCCGATTTTCGCTTGGTTCAAGAAGGTGATCCTTCCCCAGATGGAAAAGGAACCTTAACCTTTACGCGAGGAATCGAAGTTGGGCATATCTTCAAGTTAGGAACCAAGTACAGTGAGGCGCAAGAAGCGACGGTTGTCGATGAAAACGGCGATGAGCAACCAATCATCATGGGCTGTTATGGGCTGGGGGTTTCTCGGCTGCTTTCAACGATCGTCGAACAATACGGCAATGAGTTTGGGATCGATTGGCCCCAAGAAATTGCCCCATTTGATGTGCATATCATTCAAACGTCGATTGAAGATAGCTATCAAAATGCCTTAAGTAAAGAGGTAGAAGAAATGATGAACCAAGTCGGCTATCAAGTGCTGGTAGATGACCGCAATGAACGTGCAGGGGTCAAATTTGCAGATGCCGATTTGATTGGCTGTCCGATTCGCTTGACTATCGGTAAAAAAGCCGTAGAAGGCATCGTGGAGATCAAAATCAAACATACTGGTGCGACCGTTGAAGTGAGAAAAGAAGAAGTCGCTTCGACCCTGACGATTTTGTTAGCCAATCAGGAATAAACAGGAACGAACAAGAATGAATAGCAGATCGAGAGAGGAAATCCTTTCTCGATTTTTTAATGAAAATGAGGGCAAAAAGAGGTATACTAGTGAGTACTGAGAAAAGGAGGATCTTCAATTGTCAAAAGAAAGAGAGACCTTTGAGATATTATTAGACCAAATTGCAGCTGCCCCAAATCTTCGGCAGCATCCATTGATGCAGACTGCCCAAATCAGACAAGTAACCGTGCATCGACAATCAAAAGCCTGGACATTTTATTTCCAATTCGAACGTTTATTGCCGGTGATGGTGTATCAGTCCTTTAAACAACATATTGAATTGGCATTTAAAGAGATTGCGGAAGTTCGCATTGTCATTGAAGCTCAAGACGGTTCCTTTGATGAGCAGTTCATTCAAGAATACTGGCCATTGGCGTTAGCCAATCAAAATTGCGATCGGCCGTTAGTTCATCAAGTAATCAAAAATCAAATGCCCATGATTCAAGAGAACAAGGTGATTTTACCCGTCAACAATGATGCGGTCATCACGATTTTGCAGCAACAGTACTTACCGATTATCGAGGAAAATTATGGGACTTTCGGGTTTCAAAAATTTCGGATCTTGCCACAGCTAGACAAAGAACAGGCTGAGGCAGCCTTGAAAGAACTTGAAGCACGAAAAGAAGAACAAACGGCAGCCTTCCAATTGCAAGCCGCTGAGAACTTAATGGCTCACGAGCAACGCAAAAAAGAAGTCAAAACAGTCGAATTTGACGGACCAATCGCCTTGGGACGTAATATTCCTGCCGATGAACCTGTGACACCGATGATCAATATCATCGAGGAAGAACGCCGAGTTACGATCCAAGGGTATGTCTTTGATAAAGAAGTCCGCGAATTGCGTTCAAAACGGAAGATTTTGATTTTGAAAATCACCGACTATACGTCGTCGTTTAGTGTGAAAAAATTCTCCAACAATGAAAAAGATGAACAAGTCTTTGATGCCATTGCTAAAGGTAGTTGGGTCAAAGTGCGTGGTAGTGTTCAAGAAGATACCTTCATGCGAGATCTCGTTATGAATGCGCAAGATTTGCTGGAAGTCAAACACGAGGCCCGCAAAGATTATGCACCTGAAGGCGAAAAACGGGTCGAACTTCACCTGCATTCCAATATGAGTACGATGGATGCAACCAACAATGTGGCAGACTTTGTCGCTCAAGCTGGCAAGTGGGGCCATAAGGCGATTGCGATCACCGATCATGGTGGAGCACAAGGGTTTCCTGATGCCCATCACGCCGGAGAAAAAGCCGGGGTAAAAATTCTTTACGGTGTGGAAGCCAATATCGTGGATGACGGGGTAGCGGTTGCCTATAATCCGCAGCCTGTCCCACTGACTGATGCTACGTATATCGTGTTTGACGTGGAGACCACCGGATTGTCTGCAGTGTACGACACCATCATTGAATTGGCCGCTGTGCGGATGCATAAAGGCAACGTGGAAGGTTCCTTTGATGAATTCATCGATCCTGGCCATCCTTTATCACGAACGACCGTAGAATTGACGGGAATCACCGATGAAATGGTTCGGGGGTCAAAATCGGAAGAAGAGGTCTTACGTTTGTTCCGTGAGTTTTCTGAAGGAGCCATTCTAGTTGCCCACAATGCGTCATTTGATATGGGCTTCTTAAATACCAGTTATCGAAAATACGGTATTCCAGAAGCAGAAAATCCCGTCATTGATACATTGGAACTCGCTCGTTATTTGTATCCAGAGTTTAAGCGATTCGGTTTAGGTGTCCTTTCAAAAAAATTCGGCGTTAGTTTGGAGCAACATCACCGAGCGATCTACGATGCCGAGGCAACCGGTCATTTAGCGTGGATCTTTGTCAAAGAAGCGATGGAAAAACATGACATGCTGCTGCACGAAGATTTGAACCGACACGTTGGGGGCGAGAACTCCTATAAAGCAGCTCGGCCTTTCCATGCCACGATCTTAGCCCGAACACAGGCGGGATTGAAGAACTTATTCAAGCTGATCTCGATGTCGAATGTGAAGTACTTCCATGATAAAGTTCCGCGGATTCCGCGCTCAGAATTGGTGAAATTGCGGGAAGGATTGTTAGTCGGAACCGCTTGTGATAAAGGAGAAGTCTTTGTCGCAATGATGCAAAAAGGGGTCGATGCAGCGCGGGAACTTGCTAAGTTTTATGACTATATCGAAGTCATGCCCAAAGCAGTTTATGCCCATCTTCTGGAAACGGAACTCGTGAAAAGCGAAAAAGACCTAGAAGACATCATTCGGAATCTGGTAAAGATGGGGGAAGAGTTAGGGAAAATCGTTGTTGCTACTGGGAATGCCCACTACTTGAACGAAGAAGATGCCATTTATCGTAAGGTCTTGATTAATTCGATGGGGGGCGCCAATCCCTTGAATCGACATAGTTTACCGGATGTACATTTCCGAACAACCGATGAGATGCTGACCGCTTTTCAGTTTTTAGGTCCAGAAGTAGCGAAAGAAATTGTAGTGACAAACCCGAATAAAATCGCTGATCTCTGTGAAAAAGTCATTCCGGTAAAAGATGATTTGTATACACCAAAGATTCCTGGATCTGAACAAGAGATCACCGACTTGAGTTACAACCGTGCCAAAGAGCTATACGGTGATCCATTACCAGAAATTGTGGAAAAACGTTTGAAAAAAGAGCTTGATTCGATCATTGGGAATGGGTTTTCCGTGATCTATTTGATCTCACAAAAACTGGTTCATAAAAGCAATGAAGACGGCTACTTAGTAGGGTCGCGGGGATCAGTCGGTTCTAGTTTTGTCGCAACGATGACTGGGATCACTGAGGTCAATCCATTAGCCCCGCATTATTATTGTCCCGATTGCCAGTATTCTGAGTTTTACGAAGACGGCTCGTATGGTTCTGGTTATGATATGCCAGAGAAAAAATGTCCAAAATGCGGCACCCGTCTGAACAAAGATGGCCATGATATTCCTTTTGAAACCTTCCTTGGTTTCCATGGCGATAAAGTCCCCGATATCGATTTGAACTTCTCTGGGGAATATCAGCCAGAAGCCCATAACTATACGAAAGTGCTCTTCGGTGAAGAGTATGTCTATCGTGCCGGAACGATCGGTACCGTAGCGGACAAAACAGCCTTTGGGTTCGTAAAAGGCTTTGAGCGCGATCATAATCTTCATTATCGTGCAGCCGAAGTCGATCGTCTGGCAAAAGGCGCCACTGGCGTCAAACGGACGACTGGTCAGCATCCGGGGGGGATTATCGTTATTCCAGACTATATGGATGTCTATGATTTCACCCCGATTCAATACCCAGCAGATGATCAAAATTCAGAATGGAAAACGACCCACTTTGATTTCCATTCGATTCATGACAATATTTTAAAACTGGATATCCTGGGACACGATGACCCAACGGTGATTCGGATGCTACAGGATTTATCAGGAATCGATCCTAAAACGATCCCCACGGATGATCCGGAAGTGATGCGTATTTTTGGTGGTACGGATGTGCTAGGTGTGACTGAAGAGCAGATCTACTCAAAAACAGGTACATTAGGCATCCCAGAATTTGGTACCCGATTTGTGCGAGGGATGTTGGATCAAACCCATCCATCGACCTTTGCAGAGCTCTTGCAGATCTCTGGTCTTTCCCATGGTACCGATGTATGGTTGGGCAATGCCGAAGAACTGATTCGTCGCGGAGACGCTAGTCTAGCAGAAGTAATCGGCTGTCGGGATGACATCATGGTGTATTTGATCCATGCCGGCTTAGATGACGGGATGGCCTTTAAAATCATGGAGACGGTTCGTAAAGGACAATGGAACAAGATTCCTGACGACTTGCGGGACACTTACTTGCAAGCGATGCGGGAGAACAATGTCCCTGAATGGTATATCGATTCTTGTTCGAAGATCAAGTACATGTTCCCGAAAGCCCATGCGGCGGCGTATGTTTTGATGGCGTTGCGGGTGGCTTACTTTAAAGTGTACTTCCCAATTCTCTATTACTGTGCTTATTTCTCTGTCCGGGCGGATGATTTTGATTTGATTGCCATGTCAAAAGGAAAAGACGCCGTAAAAGAACGGATGCAAGAAATCACTGACAAAGGATTGGATGCGTCAACGAAAGAAAAGAATCTGTTAACGGTTCTGGAGTTAGCCAATGAAATGTTAGAGCGCGGTTATGAATTTGGGATGATCGATCTGTATAAATCGGATGCGGAAAACTTCGTGATCGACGGGAAAAAATTGATCGCACCGTTTCGAGCAGTGCCGAGTTTGGGACTAAACGTAGCGAAACAAATCGTGGAAGCACGAAAAGACGGTCCCTTCTTATCGAAAGAAGACCTCGCCAATCGCGGGAAAGTTTCTAAGACCTTGATTGAATACATGACGGATAACGGTGTTCTTAAAGATCTACCAGATGAAAATCAGTTGTCGTTGTTCGATATGTTATAAGTCAACAGCTGTTCACTAAAAAAAGCACATCATCGCAGCATCTAGTATAGCTAGTTTCTGCATGATGTGCATTTTTGTCTTGTTTGTGAGGGCCACCTAAGCAGCCACAATCTTGCGAAAATCAAAAGGGTCGTGGCTTTATAGTGAGAAATCATAAGGGGGGTGCCGCTTGGATAGCGAATCAATCGAACCATTGGCTTACAAAGAGGAGAAAAATACTCGTTACCGAAAGAAGCGAACGCCTTTGGTAACGAGTATTTTTCGACAAAGTTCGTTAAATAGCTAAAAAAAGAAAAAAAGCAAAACAGGCAAATACACCATGTACAGTAAGACGGAATAGCCTAGACATGAAGTTGCAAATTCTTCGTCCCCTTGGTAGTTTCGTACAAGAATCGGGACAGAGTTTTGGACGGGCATAGAGGCTTGAATAATAAACACAGAAAGCATCAATTCAGGAACAGGGATGATTCTGCTTAACAGCCACACAACGAGGGGCGAAAGAACGAAACGACCAAACAAGACACCGGCAATGTCTTTGGTCATTCGCAAGTTCTTGAGCCCGCCAAAGTAGACAATGATCCCGATGATAAACATTGATAGGGGTGTCGTTAAATCTGCTAGGTAGCTTCCAAGGCTATCAACAAATGAGGGCAGTGGTAAGGTGAACAGCATCCAGATCAAGCCGATAATGAAACCAATCAAGGCTGGCGAAAAAATCTTTTTTAACATGACCAATGGATGAAAGGAAATCCGGGCTTCGCCGAAATCGGGGTTATCTTTTGCTAACTCAAAAATACCGATGGTCCAAAATAATGTCGTATTTACAATATAGTACAACAACACATAAGGAACGGCTTTTTCACCAAAAATGGCTAAATTGATCGGTAAGCCGATGAAGATCGTATTGGAAAAGGTAAACATGGCGGAAAATGCCCCTTGGTGTTTGGTTTCAACTTGGGCGAAACGGCGCCATAAATAACCGGCGAAGTAAGTGATCATCATGGAAAGCAAAGGGATGATCATCCCGGAAACTAATGAGAGAAACTCGTCTTTCGTAAAGTTTTTTATGATCGTCAAAAACATATTGGCTGGTAATGAGACATTCAATACCAATTTTGAAAACGTATCGGCGGTTCGATTAGAAAACCATTGTTTGTAAGACAACCAATAACCGATAAACATGAGACTGAAAATGACAAAAATATTGATATATGCTTGAAACATACGCTCACCTCTCATTTACTATAGCGAAAGGCAATAGAAGAAGCAACTGATTCCCATTTGAAAACAACAAAAAACCAAACCGCCCAATGAGCGATTTGGTCAAGAATTACTTCCGTTGCTGCTTGCCAGCGTTACGACCTTTTCCGTTAGGCTTTGTCGTATTTAGCGCCTTTTTGACAGCTTCTGTTTTTTCAGGCGTTACGTCTTTACGAGGGGTAACTACCGTTTTAGGCGGATTGGCTTTCATTTCCGCTTCGACTTGGGCACGAATTTTTGGTTTCATGATGACATTCGTGATAAACGTTTGGATACAACTGAAGACCCCACCAACTACCCAGTAAAGTGTCACACCAGCTGGTGCACTCATGGACATGAAAACGATCATCAATGGAGAAACGATCAACATGGTTTTCATCGTTTTTTTCTGTTCTTCAGGAATCCCGATGGTTGAGATATATCCTTGTGCCAAGTATGAAAGACCAGCAATCGCCACAAAGAGAATGCTTGGGTCGCCTAAAGATACGCCAAAGAATTCAGAGTTTTGGATTCCTTGTGTGTAACGAGCGGTGAAATAAAGAGCAGAGAAGATCGGCATCTGAATCAGCAAAGGGAGACATCCGATACCGCCAAACATACTGACGTTGTTTTCAGAGTAAATTTTTTGCATCTCCGCTTGCGCTTGCATTTGTTCTTCCCGAGTGGTTGCTTTTTTCAAATTGGCTTGTGCAATATCCACTTGGGGTTTCAGAAACTGCATTTTTTCACTTTGAACCATCGTTTTTCGAGACTGATGGATCCCTAATGGTAAGATAATGACACGGACAACGATCGTTACGGCGATGATCGCCCAGCCGTAAGACCAGTTGAAGTTTTCAACGAGCATCGTGATCATATCACCTAATGGTTTCACCAAAAAGCGATAAATCATTCCTGTTTCTTTCGGCGTACCATCAGCATTGGTACTGACACAGCCTGATAATGCTAATAACAGGCCAAATAATCCTGATGAAAGCAGCCATTTATTCATTTTAGACATTCTATTCTTCCTCTTCACAATAAATTTAGACAAAAATAACTATACTAAAAAAGACCGACTATTTCAATGTACAAAGAGAAATTCATTGAAAAATCAATCTTTCGACTTAGAAAACATTCAATTATCAATAATAGACTACGTCAAAGCTAGTACGTTCTTTAATGGTATCGTCTGGTTGGATGTCGATTTGGTTCACTTTCCCAGCGGGAGAAGGAGAATCTTTCACTCCGGCAACAAAGGCATCGATGACTTTTTCATCTCCCATCGCTTCAATCGAAACAGAACCATCTGCCTCATTTTTTACAGATCCTGTGACCCCCAACTGATCGGCAAGCATTTTCGTGGTATAACGAAAGCCGACACCTTGGACACGCCCTTGAACATGGATTCGTAGTTTCTTCATGGACAATCCCTCCTCTGCTTATAATGATAGCGTTTTTTCAGTAAAAGAACAAGTTAGATCGATTGACTCATGCTATAATAAATCGAGGTGACCACATGAAAGAAATTCAATCGAAAAAAAATACCTTTATCAAGGAAATCAAAAAACTAACACAAAAAAAACACCGTACACAGACCAATTCCTATTTGATCGATGGCTGGCATTTAGTACAAGAAGCGCTGCAGGCCAAAGTACCAATCAAAGCGTTGTTGGTAACACCGCGAGGGTTAAGCGAAGCCAACGGGCAGCTCGATGATTATCAGGAAGAAAGCTATTTGATCACAGAGGAGATCGCCGCGATGCTTTCTGATTTACCAACTCCGCAAGGAATTTTTGCCGTGATGGAAAAGCAAGAGCAAGACTTACAGACACTGACGGGCAACTGGTTGATTTTAGATAATGTGCAAGATCCCGGGAACGTTGGCACCATGATTCGAACAGCAGATGCCGCTGGATTTAACGGGGTATTTCTCGGTGAAGGAACAGCCGATCTTTACAGCACAAAAGTCTTGCGCAGTATGCAAGGAAGCAACTATCATTTACCAATTTTAGAAGGAGCGATCCCGCCATTTCTCCAACAGCTACGCTCAGCTGGCGTGGCGATTTATGGCACCGAATTAAATAAAGAAGCCGTTCCATATACCGAGCTTCCTAAACAACAAACAGCTGCCTTCATTTTAGGTAACGAGGGACAAGGGGTTCACCCAGAACTGTTGACTTTGACTGACAAAAATGTGTATATTCCCATCTATGGTCAGGCAGAATCATTGAATGTCGCCATTGCAGCCGGGATTTTGATGTATTTTGCTGTCAGTTAGATTTTTAAGGAACTGTTAAACTATTTGAATCTGTTGCACCTCACCTAGAATCTTCGATGAATAGGTGCTATACTTTGTCTTGTAACAATCAAGCAGATCAAAAAAAGGTGGCAGACAAAAATTTATGACAGAAAAATGGCAAGAAGATAGCGAATATATGTCTTACGTGGCTGACCTGTTAGAAACAGAAGCTGTAAAAAAATTAGCCAACTTTGTGCAGCATATGAACTCCACACGTTTGGAACATTCGATCAGCGTCTCTTATTATAGTTACAAATTGGCCAAGAAATGTGGCGGCGATGCTCGTGCAACAGCTCGTGCAGGACTCCTTCATGATTTATTCTACTATGACTGGCGTACCACAAAGTTTGATGAAGGTACCCATGCGTATATGCATCCACGAATTGCAGTAAAAAATGCTGAAAAAATCACTGAACTAAGTGATCTAGAAAAAGATATCATCTTGAAACATATGTGGGGAGCAACGATTGCGCCGCCACGTTATAAAGAAAGCTATATTGTTACAATGGTTGACAAATATTGTGCGATCAAAGAAGCATCAGAACCACTTACAGAAAGTATGAAAGAAAAATGGCAACAACGTTTCTGGAAGAAACATCGTACGATGCAATAAGAAAAAAGTTCTTCGAACCAGCCGGTTCAAAGAACTTTTTTTGTTTGCTTAGCCAAAAATAAGTTGGAGGATCGCTGCACCTACATAAAGGATCAGCAAGGTGATCAATACCGTTAAGTGTCGTCTTTTGTGCATAAAAAGGATCGCTACGAATTCTCGTAAGAAGGCATTGGGTAAATAGTAAAAGGCGGTAGGTGCTCCGATACCATCTGCTTTAAGTTGTGCTTGATCTGCATAGAGACCGGCACGAAAAATATGGTAATTGTTGGAGGAAAAAATTACTTTGTAGCCATTTGGCTTTAAGGAATCCATGATTTCTTTCGAAAACTTCATGTTTTCATAAGTAGTCGTGGAATTTGTTTCTACTAAAATCTCTCCTTCGGGCACTCCTTGCGCAACTGCATATTCTTTCATCGCGACAGCTTCTGGCAGCTTTTCATCGCTTCCTTGGCCGCCTGACATCAGTAACCGAGGAGCCGTTTTTTTCGCTTTAAATTGCGCTTCGTAGAACGAGATTGCTTTATTGATACGCTTGGCCAATAAAGGGGAGACCGTGGTTCCATTCAAAAGACCTGCTCCTAAGACGATGATAAAATCTTGATTGTAACGAGGATGATTGAACTGATAAATGACTGAAATCGATAAAAAGTTCAAAAAGACCACAAATAGATACATCAGACTTAGGGGAACCACGCCGAATAAGGTTCGGATCCAATCCGGGAAAAAGTGCAAAAGGGGATCTGAAAATAATAAAACGGTCAAAACTACCGCTAAGATCAGGGTCAATAGATTGGCGATCGATCGCGATTCTCTTCGTAAAACAATAATGGAATTCCAGTAAAGAAAGACCACGAGGATGGCCAATCCGAATAATAATACAGCAAGGAAAATCGCTAGTAAAACAGCCAATAGACCACCTACAAGAATATCTTGTGTTCGGTATAGATTGATGACTAAGTAGCCACAAAATGCTAAGACAAACAAATTAAAGAGCAAGCCATTTACGAGTCGGTGCTTGTTGCGCCGATAAGAAAATAAAAAAAGGCCAGCGAAGGCGACTGGTATTAGAATAAAGAAACTGCCTGTCCGTAATTCTGAGACGGCTAAATAAATCAGCAGGGCTAAAATCGTCCAACAGCACTCAAAAAAGAAAATATCTGGCTCATCTTTTTTCTTGCGCCATTTTTGAACGACGATCACACCCGTCAAATAGCTGATAGCAAAAATCAGCAATTGCGTAAAATCCATGTTTTTCACTCCTTTAACGATACACCTAGTATACTGAAAAATGACAAAAATTGCTTGTTGCTAAGGTCAAAGTTGCTGAATTTCTTGCAATTCGCTAAAATGAAGAAAAGAAGGAGGAAGGAACATGCAATTAGGTGAAGTGATTCGCGTTGAACGGCCCGCTTTTTATGTGATCGGAAAAGAAGGCAAGGGATTAGCGGAAGAAGGAGCTTCTTGGGTACCAGCGCTATGGGAACTTGCAACAAAGGATTTTGAAGAGATCGAATTTCTAGTGAGCGATCAAAAGGCAGAAGAACTGGAATTTTGGGGCTTAATGAGTGATGGCACCAATTGGTTAGAGCCTTGGCAAGAAACCGGCCGTTATTTGGCAGGCGTTCAAGTCCATACAGAAAATTTTCCTCCAGTCGGTTGGGTCCGTTGGGAAATGCCCGCAATGACCTATCTCGTTGTCAAAACGGATGAAAAAAACTTGACCATGATGACTGAAAAAATGTTGATGGAAGTTTTACCAGAAAACAACGTCCACTTGTCAGCAGCGATCCAAGAAAGATATCTTCCTCATTTTAAAGAAGGGGAAGTTGAATTGTTTTTCCCTGTTGAGCCTTTGGCAGCAGCAACGGTGGAAACGGTAGAATAAAAAAAATCTGTCCGTGAAGCAATCTTTGCTCAGGACAGATTTTTTCTATGGTTTGGATTAAAAAAGATTCTCGAAAAAGTTAGACACACCGCGCCAAGCACGAACAAAGATGTTGGCTTTTTCCACCGTTTGTGTTGTAACTAATCCTGCAGTTTCGTCATGATCAGAATCATCAATATAACCAAGCGTATCAGCTGGAATCGAAGCACTTACAGTACCGACTTCTGTACCCTCAGTCAATGGCGCTTGCAAGGCAGAATCACGATAATGCTCATTAAAGTCAATGGTTGTTTCAAAGGCTGTTGCATCCATATCCCCACGTACCCATAAGGTCAAACCTTGATTTAAGGCAACGGGAACACTCAATTCTTTCCCATCTTTAACTGCCACCGTCTGTGTATCTTCTAACTGTGCATTTTCTGGTAAAATTTCTACTTGTTCCCAAGCGTCGAAGGAGTAGTCCATCAACCGACCTGTTTCGATAAAGCGTACGCTTGGATTTTCCGCATGACCATTGACGTTTAGCACCACGGTGATAATTCGTTGACCATCCTTGACGGCGGTTCCGACAAAGCATGCCCCTGCCATATCTGTCGTACCAGTCTTAAGACCATCAACACCATCTTTCGTATTCGTAAAACCTGGAAGCATCCAGTTCCAATTGACCATCTCGACAGGCGAATAGGAACCTTCACCAAATTGTTTGGTAGAAAGACTCGTTACTTCTAAAACGTCTGGAAAGTCTTGCAGCAAATGACGAGCAATCAGGGCGACATCTTTTGCGGACAGTTCGTTTTCGTCAGTGGAAGTTGACCCGGGATAGATATTGTCTCCTAAATAAGTATTGTTCAAGCCAGAAGCATTGACGATCTTTGCATCGGTGATACCCCATGATTGCACTTTTTCTTGCATTTGATCAACAAAGGCACTTTCAGACCCAGCAATCAGTTCCGCGAGTGCGACGATTGCAGCATTTGCAGATTGGATATAGCTGGCATCATACAAATCTTTTACTGTATAGGTGACGTCTTGATGCAAAGGGACATTCGATAAGTTTGGCGACACGCTGAGATTCGCGGCATAATCTGAAATAGGGACAGGATCATCCCAAGCGATGGTTCCTTGCTCTACTTGCTCAGCTACGAGGTAAAGACTGATGATCTTGGTAATGGAGGCGATGCCCATGGCAGTCTCACCATCTTGATCATACAACACTTTGCCTGTGTCAAAATCAATGGAGTAAGCGGCTTTTGCATCGACTGAAAAATCTTGGATCTCTTCGGCGCTCATAGCTGTATCATCAGCATACGAAACGAGGGGTAAGCCGGCAGCAGCAAAGAGGATTGCCAAAGCAGCAACGAAGGAATACCCGAACTTGGTTATTTTCTGCATATATGTAGTAGCTCCTTTAAAGTTGTATCTAAGCAAAAATTTTAACAAAGAGTATCCACCGTTGCAATACTCTAAGAGAAAACTTAGCATTTAATTGCGTAAGACCGATCCCTCAGTAGATAATTTGAGATGCAACGTGACAAAGGTTGTTTACTGTAAATACCAGCAAAAAAACTTGCCTTCCTATATTATATAGAAGGCAAGTTTTTTGAATTGACATAGGGTCAAACTATTTCCCTTAGCGACGATTGGAATGGATTCTCGGGTTTTGGTTTTGGGCTCTGACGGGAACTTTCACCGCCTTCGTTTCTTGTTGCATGGCCAATTTTGCTAAAAAGAATGTCCCAGCTAACAATGCAGCTAAAGCAAAGATGGAAAAGAGTGAAATAAAGGTCGTTAACATAAAAATCCCTTCTTTCTATTTAAAATAAATGTGGAAGGTAGGAATCGAACCTACACCTTAATCTATGAACGATCAAACATCACTCAACGGAACACCTTGTTCAACCACTTGTTAAGTTAATGATAGCATGGATTGCCAAGAAATGCTGATAAAAAGTCTGAGAATTGACCGAAGAAAATGTGAAGAAAACATGAACTTGGCTTTCTCAGCGATCTTAGATGATTTTTGTCAAAGAATAGTGGCAATCTTCTGCTTCATCATATAAAGTAATGACGGAGCCTTTTTGTTCAAGAACTAAATGATAGCCAAATGTGTCCAGTAAAACTAACCGCGTCGGAGTCAATTCAACGATGGAAGCAGTCAAAGGCTTGCCTTCGATGGTCAATGAATAGTCATTGGCTATTTCTAATGTGACATCTTCTTTTGTCTTGGAAGTAAAACGCCAATTACCAATGAAATTCTGGCGATTCTCATTTTTTTGTTTTTCTTTTCGCAGCAGCAAAGAGCTGACCACGCCCGTTGCAAGAGATAAACCAATCAAAATAGACCTTTTCTTCATTTATACACGTCCTATCATTTACGATTCATCAAGTTGCGCCTTGTGGACAGGTATCCACTTATTCGCACTAGAAAATAATTGCCATAAGTATACCATGAGAAGGTAAAAAAGCATGGTACTTTAGTTTGAAGTTTAGAAGTTTTTATCAAAATATGCTATGATTCAAAAGAGCAGGTGAGAAAATGAATTATCCGAATACCCTTTTAGCCACGTTTCTCGTGCGAGACAACCGGTTCATTGCCCGATGTCTCGTTGACGATCAAGAAGTAATCGTCCATGTAAAAAATACCGGACGAGGAAAAGAGCTCTTGCACAAAGGTGCGCTTGTTACCCTGCAATATTGGGACAATCCGAAACGCAAAACCAATTACGACTTGATCTCAGTCAAGAAACAAGACCAATGGATCAATATTGATAGTCAAGTACCGAATCGATTAAGCTATGAAGGCCTCTTGGATGGCACGATCCAGTTGCCGAATATCAAAGGGAGAATCTCGCTTTTGCGAAGGGAAGTTGTCTATGGGACATCAAAATTCGATCTTTATTTTGAAACAGATGAACAAGAAAAAGGCTTTTTAGAAATCAAGGGAATGACCCTTGAAAACAAGCAAGTCGGTGCTTTTCCAGATGCACCAACCATTCGCGGCTTGAAACACGTCAATGAATTGATCCATGCCAAAGAAGCTGGCTATTATGCGGCGATTTTGTTTATGATCCAATTTGAAGCGGTGCAAATCGCCACGATCCATCGACAGATGCAGCCGGATCTGGCCGCTAAAATCGCCGAAGCGCAAAGCAAGGGTGTCGAAGTGTTTGCCTATAATTGCCAAGTAAACCAAGGGATGATCACGGTCAAAGAACCGATCCCTTTTGATTTGAATGTCGTCTTTGACGACCCTAATCTATAGAAGAAAGAAGGAAAAAACATGATTCATTTAGGGATTATCGGCACAAATTGGATCACCGATCAATTTGTACAAGCAGCCCACGAAACCAAACGCTATCAATTGGTTGCTGTATACTCAAGAAAGTTAGCAACGGCACAACGCTTTGGAGAAAAATATGGGGATATCGAGTATGCGACCGATCTGGACACTTTTTTTGGTTTAGCTCATATGGACACGGTCTACATCGCGTCTCCGAATAGTTTGCACTTTGAACAAGCCAAGCAAGGTATTTTAGCAGGAAAAAATGTCATTGTGGAGAAGCCAGCCTTTTCAACGCCTGAGGAAATGGCGGAGATCATCGAATTGGCAAATCAGCAACAGGTTTTATTCTTTGAAGCAGCTCGCAACATCCATGAAGCAAGTTTTTCTACTGTAGCCGAATTCTTACCGACACGCGGTGCCATTCTTGGGGCAAACTTTTCTTATATGAAATATTCGTCTCGTTATGACGCTGTACTAGCTGGGGAGGAACCAAATATTTTTTCTCCACATTTTTCTGGCGGTGCCTTAGCGGATTTGGGCGTCTACCCGATTTATGCGGCGGTCGCTTGGTTTGGTAAACCGCAAGATGTTCATTATTTTGCCCGTAAATTACCGACTGGTGTAGATGGTATCGGGACTGCAGTGTTGCGCTATGCTGACTTTGATGTCACGATCCAAACAGGCAAAATCGCTGATTCAGAGTTGCGTTCAGAAATCTATTTTGAGGACGGTACATTAGACCTAAATGCCGTCAATGCCATCGAAGAAGCCGCATTTTATGAGCGAAAAACAAAACAAACCCAGGCATTAGCAGTAAGTGCCTTAGAAAACCCGATGATTGAAGAAGCACAAGATTTTGCAGACATCATCGAAAACAAAAATGATCCCCAACAAGGACAACGCTATGAGGAATGGGTAGAACTTGCCCGCAGTGTCAATGAAACCGTTGCTCTCATGCGTAAACAAGCAGGCATCGTTTTTGATGCAGATAAAAAATAAGGAATGGAACATTTATGACAGTATTTGAATTGACACAACTGCCAGACATCTGGCAGGAAAAATGGCAAGCGGCAGGGTATCACGCACCGTCCTTGATCCAAGAAAAAACCTTTGGTCCTTTAAAAGATGGCGAGTCTGTCATTGGGGTCTCACCGACCGGTTCTGGTAAAACATTGGCATACCTTTTGCCACTGTTAACAAAGGTCGAAGCAAAGAAAGGCAATCAGCTGTTGATTTTGACTTCTTCACAAGAATTAGCGATGCAAGTCACAGAAGTAGCACGAGAATGGGCTCAAGCCATTGGACTGACCGTTCTGCCACTTATTGGCGGCGCGAGCACGAAACGACAAGTGGAAAAATTAAAAGACAAACCTGAGGTCTTGATCGGTACCCCAGGCCGTGTGTTAGAATTGATCAAAGCAAAAAAAATCAAGACCCAGCAGTTGCAATCGTTGGTATTAGATGAGGTTGACCAATTATTGAAAGAAGGGGCCTTCACGCTAGCTGCCAAAATCAATCAAACATTGCCAAAACAAATCCAGCGTAGCTTCTTTTCAGCAACCGCTAACGAAGTAATTGATGAGATTCGACTATTGGTGACAAAAGAGCCACTGATCATTGATGTTACCCAAGAAGATCAGAGCAAAGGCGTGATCCATCACTACTATTTGAATTATCCGCAACGACGAATTGTGGATGCTTTAAGACGCTTTGCTCATTTACCAAACTTTCAAGCCTTGGTTTTCTTCAATGAATTAAGCGCAATGGGGAATGCGGAAGAAAAACTACTGTTTCATGGCTTACCGGTGGCATCATTAGCATCTGATCAAAACAAACTTGCCCGAAAAGGCGCACTGGAGAGCTTCCGTCAAGGAAAACTAGTAGAATTATTGACGACTGATGTCGCTTCTCGTGGCTTAGATGTCGTGGATCTGCCTTACGTGATCAATACAGAAGTCCCTTTAGAAAAAGAATCCTATTTACACCGGGCAGGACGCGTTGGGAGAATGGGCAAAGAAGGAACCGTCGTCACGATCGTTCAAGACCATTCCTTGAAGGATTTGAAAAAAATCACGAATCAATTGTCCATAGAGCTTAAAGAAGTCTTTTTACACGGCGGGCAGTTACACACAGAAGCACCTGTCATCGAAAAGGAAAGCAAGAAAGAAACCAAAACAGCAAGTGTGCAGAAAATTTCCAAGAAAACGCCTGAAAAATTACACACTCCTGTTAAAAAGACCAAGAAAAAGACGAAAAAGCAAAAAGACAAAGGAAAAAGACGCCATTGAGCGTCTTTTTGTGTTACCATTAACGTTGTTTATCGTTAGTGTGTAAAAAAATGAGGGGGCTATTGAATGAATTCGCGAAAAGAAGAGATTTTTCAAACGATTGAACTGCATAAGCAAGGGTTGACCGCAGTTGATGTCGCTAAAATCTTACAAATCGATCGCAGCAATGCAAGCCGTTATCTCAGTGAGCTTTATAAAGAAAAGAAAATCGGCAAACGTTCCGGCCGTCCGGTCGTTTATGAGCCATTAGAAGAAACGGTGCATGTGGATGTTTCCTCTGAAGTGAGTTTTGAAAGTCTTGTTGGGGTTCAAGCTTCTTTAAAAGTAAGTATCCAGCAAGCCAAAGCAGCAATTTTATATCCGCCTAGAGGACTTCATACCATCATTTTTGGAGAGACAGGTACGGGTAAATCATTATTTGCTGAATGTATGTATCACTTTGCGGTTGAATCAAATATGTTAGAAAAAGATGCTCCTTTCGTGTCCTTTAATTGTGCGGATTATGCACAAAATCCGCAACTGTTGTTTGGTCACATCTTTGGCATTAAAAAAGGCGCCTACACTGGTGCGGCAGAAGATAGTCCAGGGTTGATAGCAAAAGCCGATGGCGGCATCCTGTTCTTAGATGAGATCCATCGACTGCCGCCAGAAGGCCAAGAAATGCTCTTCACCTTCATTGATAAAGGGATCTACCGTCCTTTAGGGGAAAGTAATCAAGTTCATGAAGCCGCCGTGCAGATCATCGGTGCCACCACGGAATCATCAGAAACCTTTTTAACGACCTTCAATCGGCGAATTCCCATGGCTATTACTTTGCCAAATGTGGAAAGTCGTTCCTTAGATGAACGGTATGAAATCATTTCGTTGTTTATCAAGCAAGAGGCGACCCGTCTGAACCAACGAATCGATGTCGAACGAGATGCGATATTGGCCTTTATGCTCTATGATGCAGAAGGCAACATTGGTCAAATCAAGCGCGACCTTAAACTCGTCTGTGCCAAAGCATTTTTGCATTATCGAACCTATGGAAAAAAACACTTGCTGATTCGAAAAGGCGACTGCTCCTTGCAAGTTCAAAAAGGCTTGCTGAAGATCAAAGAAATGTCGGAACGCTTGGATCGGTTTTTGGATGGCAAAGGCGACTTTCTAAGTTTTGAACCTGGCGACCCAGATGTCGTCTGGTCTCGTGATCCACAACGGAATATGCAAGTGTATAACGAGATCGAAGAAAAAGTCAGCTCGCTGATTGAAACGGGCGTAGCCAATGTCGATCTGGAAAATTTGATCTCTAAAGATGTCGATGCGTACTTTGAAAAGTATGTCGAAGAATTGATCCAAAATCCCGTTCATAAAGAACTGATTCCAGAAGACATTTGGAAACTGACAAATGTTCTTTATGATCTAGCTGGGCAAAGATTGTCTCGAACCTATAGTGAAAAAGCCCGCTTTGCCTTTGCACTGCATCTGCAAAGTACACTGGAACGTGTCAAAGAAGGACATATGATCGTTCATCCAGATTTAAATACAGTCAGAAAAAACTTGAAATCCGAGTTCCAGGTGGCAATGGATCTATCGACCATTATCGAAGAAGAACGCCATGTCGAGATCCCCTTCGATGAGATCGGCTTTATCAGTATGTTTTTAGCGATTCAAGTCAAACAACCCTCGCAACTGCCCCTTGAAAAAGTCGAGATCATTGTCTTGATGCACGGCAAGGCGACTGCCAGCAGTATGTTGGAAACGGCACAAGAGCTGCTTGAAACCGACCACGGCAAAGCGATGAATATGTCTTTAGATATGGAAGTCGGTCAAATGTATGAGCAGCTATTGAACTATGTCACTGACAATAAGGAAAAGATGAGCAACGGCTTATTGCTTTTAACTGATATGGGTTCCCTCAATTCATTTGCGAATTTGATTTCCGAAGAGACCGGAATTCGTACGAAAGCCATCTCGATGGTCAGTACGATGATCGTCTTAGAGGCTTTGCGAATGGCGGAAAGTGGCCGAAGTTTAGAAGACATTTATCAAAACATTCAGCGTTCTTTTGAAACCATCGTGCAAGAACAGTTCCGCACAGTTCGCGAAGCGAAGGGGAATAAAAAGGCAGTCATCGTCACTTGCTTTACTGGAGAAGGTGTCGCTGCCAAACTTTATCAACGAATTTATCCCGTCGTCGATCAATCAAAAGTCGAGATCATTCAAATGCAATTTATTGAAAAAGAAACCTTCAAAAAACATATTGATGGCTTGCTAGAAGAATATGAGATCAAAGCCATTGCGGGCACCGTCGAGATCGATTATCAAAATATCCCGTTCTTTTCCGCCTATGATGTCTTTGATGACAATCGGTTGAATGTACTGAAGCGGATCGTTTCAGATGAAGTGCCGATCGAAAAAATCGTACGTTCATTAGAAAATACCTTAACGCATGTGGGGTCCGTCTATCATCTGATCGAAAGTCTGCAGCGAATCGTTCATCAAATTCAAAATCAATTGCATGTGATTGTTGAACCTACCGTTGATGCGGGCTTAGTGATTCATTTAGCCTTTCTAGTGGAAAGTTTATTGAAGAAGGAACATTCCCGTACCTTCCCCAATTTGGCGGCCTTCCAAAAACGCTATCGTATCGAAACAGATGTGTTGCGAACTCATTTATTGCAGATAGAGAAAAACTATCAAATCAAAATCTCTGAAGATGAGATCGCCTATTTAACACAAATGTTCTTAGAAAATGAAATAAAAAGTTATGATGAATCCGCACACAATATTAGTGTGTAATGAAAAATCCGTGAGTGTGCAAAAGAAAAATTGGTTCAGACCATTGATATATAAAGGTCTGGACTTATTTTTTTTTGGCACGCTTTTTGCTTTATAGTAAAGTGTAACTTACAACAGAAAGGAGCAGATACGCGATGGCGAAAAAAACGATTATGCTAGTTTGTTCAGCAGGAATGAGTACCAGTCTATTGGTGACAAAAATGCAAAAAGCAGCCGAAGCTAAAGGAATGGAAGCAGATATCTTTGCTGTTTCAGCTTCAGAAGCCGACCAACATTTGGAGTCAAAACCAGTCGATGTTCTATTGTTAGGACCACAAGTACGTTTCATGAAATCACAATTTGAACAAAAATTAGCACCAAAAGGCATTCCTTTGGACGTGATCAACATGGCAGACTATGGTATGATGAACGGCGAAAAAGTATTGCAACAAGCAGAAACATTAATGAACTAAGATTTTTTAGGATCGAAGTGTAAGGAGGATTTTTAAAGATGGATGAGCAAAATTTGGAAGCCATTATGGGATTGATCATGTATGGTGGTAATGCAAAAAGTGACGCAATGGAAGCAATCGCGGCAGCAAAAGAAGGGGACTTCGAATTAGCTGACCAAAAAATCAAAGATGCTGAAGCATCTCTTGTGGAAGCGCATCATTCGCAAACAGGATTGTTGACACAAGAAGCGCAAGGCAATCATATGACTGTGACATTGTTGACTGTACATTCACAAGATCACCTAATGACGTCAATCGCATTTACCGATTTAGCGAAAGAAATCATTGATGTCTATCGACGTCTAAATAACGAATAATCTTTGAACGGATAGAAGTAGTTATTGTCGATGAATCAAAAAATCTTCTTTGACGAATAGAACTTATAGGAGGAATTAAGAATGGATGGATTAACAAGTTGGATGGAGAAGTACATTCTCCCTGTAGCTGCAAAAATTGGAGCCCAGAAGCACTTAGTTGCATTACGTGATGCCTTTATTGGAACAATGCCTGCTACTATGGCTGGTTCGATCGCAGTAATGATCAACGCAATCATTCGTGACTTACCACCGCAATTTTGGCCGAGTTATGATGCCAGTACCATTCCAGTTATTCGTGAAATTATTAGTATCAATGGCTTCGTATGGAATGGTACATTGGCTGTTGCTGGTTTAGTATTTGCCTTTTCTTGGGGATATAATCTGGCTCGTGCTTATCGAGTGAATGATCTCGCAGGTGGGATCGTTGGAGTAGCGACACTGATTCAAGGAATTGCTTTTTCATACAGCACTTCTGTGGCGACAGCTGTTCCAACAGCTTTGATGGATGAAATCAATGCTGGGTCAGCAACTTCCGGATGGTCTGCAACAGCAGATGCAATTACAGCAGGTGGATGGGGTTGGTTGAAACTCGATCATCTAAACGGAAACGCTTATTTTACCGTAATGATCATGGGGGCTATTTCAGTTATTATTTTCTGTAAATTGATGTTAGCTGATATTACTATCAAAATGCCTGATTCAGTACCGCCAGCAGTATCGAAAGCGTTCGCTGCGATTTTGCCGGCAACAATTGCCTTATATGTCATTGCTATTATTAACTTTATTGTCGGTAAACTGACTGATGGACAATTAATTATTGATCTTGTCCAAAAATATATTGCAGAACCATTCCTAGGCTTGTCTCAAGGGCTTGGTGCAGTACTGATCGTAACTGTTTTTGTTCAAATTTTCTGGTTCTTCGGAATCCATGGTCCAAACGTACTAGCTCCAGTTTTAGAAGGTATTTGGGGACAAGCGCAGTTGATCAATATCGATATTTTCCAAAAAGGATATGAAGGACAAACCGGTACAAACGCGGTTCTTGCCGCAATCGAAGATGGCAAGGCATATATGTGGGTACGCGGATCCTTTGACTCATTTGCTTGGTTTGGCGGTTCAGGCGGTACAATTGTATTGCTGATTGCTATTTTGATCCTATCAAAACGTGCGGATTATCTAACTGTTGCAAAATTGTCAATCGGACCTGGTGTGTTTAATATTAATGAGCCGGTAATGTTCGGTCTGCCAATCGTATTGAATGCGATCATGTTTATTCCGTTCATTATTGCTCCGCTAGTAGCCACTTCAATCGGTTGGTTAGCAACGTACTTTGGTTTAGTAGCACCTGTTTCACAACAAGTAACGTGGGTCGTTCCACCAATGTTGCTATCATTCTTGGCAACAGGAGCTGACTGGCGTGCCCCAATCGTAACGTTGGTATGTATGGTCGTTACATTCTTCATTTGGGCGCCATTCGTTATTTCAGCAAATAAAATTGATCCAAAACTAGGCGAATAGACCTGTAGATTGTGAGGAACTGCTATGGCTTCGCTTGAAGTAAAGCAGTTCCTCCTTTTATTATTGATTATTTAGGAGGAAAAGAATATGATTTCAATAGCAAGTGCAATGCAGCAAGATGCCATCAAAGAATTACTTGAAGGATATAACGAAGATGGAATGTCTTTTACATTCAAAGAAAAACAAGGAATTAAACTTATTTTTACTACGACAGCTTCCGATTCAGAAGCGGCGGCAAAAAAAGCAAAAGAATTGATCAAAGCACAGCCTTGGGGTTCTGTTTTATACTTTCAAGCAGTTAGTGTTTGAGTAGGTTCTCTGTGGATCAACGAATAGATAGGATGATTGAAAATGATAAAAAACGGCTTGTTTATATGTAGTATCGGTCTACTCGTAGTCCTATACAGTATGAATCCAAGTAATCAGCAGTTAGATATATTCAGTTTTACAACAGGTATTTTCTTGCTTATTTCTGGCAGTCTTCTGTTCATGAAAGGAAAGAAGAAAGCCGAAGAGTCAGATAGGAGGAAGTCTTAATGAGAATTGAAAAAGATTTATCGATTCCAGCAAATGTCTTTTACGATCAAATTATGGATTCTGTTATCTTTGACATACGAAAAGCAACTGGAAAAACACTTTCTAGAAAGCAACTGGCAGGATTTCAATATGTAAAGGAATTTTCTACTACGAGTCGTGCGAAGATCGAAATCGAAGAAATCATTGAAAATCAAGTTTATCAATTCAAAACAGAAACGACAAAAAATGAATTTGTCGCTCGCTATGAAGTAACGCCACTTGATGGAAAGAGTAGCAAAGTCATTTATACGGAAACCATGAAATCACATGGCTTCATGCAGCAATTAAATGACATGCTCTTAGGCACGATTCTAGGATATTTCAAACGCAAGCAGTTTAAAAAAATGTTGAGTATGATGGAAGAAGCATATTAAGGGGTCGACTGACGCCTTTTTTGCGTTTCTTGCGTGTTTTTAAGTAGAGGAGATGAAGGAATGACAGATGTCAAAAAAATGACCGAATTTGGTTCGCAAGAAGTACTGGACTTGGTTTCTTATGCCTTTCAGTGGGAATTGAATGAAACAAATATCAAGCGCTATCGCAAGCTTGCGGAGAATTCATGGAATTATGGTTCCTACGACGAGGATGGAAAACTAGCGAGCCAAATCATGGCAACGATTTTTGATGTGAATTTTCATGGAACGACCTATCCAATGGCAGGGATCGGTTTTGTGGCTTCGTATCCAGAGTATCGCAGCCAAGGTCGGATCGATCGGATCATGAAACAAATCATTAAAGATTGCTATGAACAAAAAATCGTTCTTTCCTATCTGGCACCTTTCTCCTTTGCGTTTTATCGTAGATATGGGTATGAGTACACTTTTGAACGGACGGTTTATGAAGTCGATGCGCATCAATGGCCCGATGGCAAGAAAGTGAATGGAACGATTCAACGCATGAATTGGGAGGAAGCACAGCCGATCATTCACGAGATTTATCATCAATTGCCGCGCCATCAAAAAGGCGGGCTGATTCGCCAACCCTGGTGGGAAGAAATCAAGTTTGTTTTGCGCCGACCGTATACGTTTGCGATTTATCGCAATGAAGCAGGGGTCCCTGAAGGCTACTTGATTTACTTTATCGATGGGGGACGTTTCGATATTCAAGAGTGGGGCTATTTGACCGCTGATGCGTATCAAGGATTTAATCGGTTTATCGTCTCTCATGCAGATTCAGTAGCACAGATTAACTATCGACCAGGGTTTGATGGGGAAGTCCTACAAGCAAACGCGGCCAAACCATTGGCTCACTACCAAGTGCGCCCGGACATGATGGCGCGCGTCATCGATGTGGAAGGGTTTCTAAAAAGTTATCCATTCACATTGAAAAAAGCCGGCGGTTTTGCCATAGAAATTCAAGGGGATGAATATGCCCCATGGAATAATGGCTGTTATGAAGTGACAATCGAAAACGCTCAGCATCAGGTCACGAAAACGACGGCTACCAAGCTGCCAAAAGCAACCTTGTCGATTCAGCGTTTTGTGCAGCTGTTCATGCAGGCACAATCCCTCGACTCTTTGGTCTTTTTCCAGCAAATGGAAACGGAGAAGGAAGCTGCAGTGATGATTCAGGAAAACTTACCAGACGGAAAGCCGATTCTGGAAGATTATTTCTAAGCCAATCGACACAGACGCATTCACTTTCTAACAAAAAAAGATTCCTTAAAAATAAGGAATCTTTTTCTTCAAAAAACGTTCCCTGCCGGAATCGAACCAGCAACTAATCCTTAGGAGGGACTTGTTATATCCATTTAACTAAGGGAACACAATAGCTATATTTTACCTGTTATTCGTGTTTCTCGCAAGATGAGAAGGAAAAGAAAGGAAGAAAAACATGGTCAAACGATTGATAAGTGCAAACTATAGTGAAATCAAAGAAATGTCGGCGCAAGAATTAAAGCAATCCATTAAAGCGAGCGAAGGACGAGTGATCGTCTGTGAAACGGTGGTTCAAACCATACCGCAAGCTGGCGATATCACCAACGCAGAAGTCGCGGCAGCTTTTGGGGCTGACTTGATTTTGTTGAATGGCTTTGATTGTTATCGTCCAGCTATTTTTGGGATGCCTGGTATCACATTGGAGCAGCTGCTTGATCCTACACAACCGATTGAAAACCCGATTCCTCAACTAAAACAACTGATTGGACGACCTGTCGGCATCAATCTTGAGCCGATCCCAGCTACGACGGAGATGATGAGTGAAAAGATCAGCATCAGTCAAGGCCGAACAAGTTCGGTTGACACCATCAAAAAAGCCCAAGAACTCGGGGTGGACTTTCTCTGCTTTACAGGCAATCCTGGAACAGGTGTGACCAACCGAGAAATCGCTAAAGCAGTAAAATTGGCAAAAGAACATTTCTCTGGGTTGATCATCGCTGGAAAAATGCACAGTGCCGGCTCAGATGAACCTGTGGTTGATCGAGAAGCCATCATTTCTTACGCTGAAGCTGGGGCAGATATTTTGTTACTGCCTTCCGTTGGCTCGATTCAAGGCTTTCTAGAAAAGGATCTGCTTGAAGCTGTTCAAATTGCCAAACAATATGACTTATTGACGATGTCAGCGATCGGAACGAGTCAAGAGAGTGCGCGTCCGGAAACGTTGCGACAATTAGCCATTATCAACAAAACTTGTGGGGTCGACCTGCAGCATATCGGTGATGCCGGTTATGGCGGCATGGCACCGACTGAAAATATTTTTGAAACATCGGTTGCAATTAGAGGTATGCGCCATACGATCAATCGTGTCGGGCGTTCAATCAACCGTTAAATCAGAAAAAATTACTAGTGAAGGAAAACGAAGAATCGTTTTGCTTCGCTTTTTGCTTTTTTTTCGCTAAGTTAGAAAGAAAGGAGGGAACACAAAATGAAACAAGCATTGATCATTTATGGAGGTTGGGAAGGACACGCCCCAAAAGAGACCAGTCAGTTTTACCAAACGTTGCTGGAGTCAGAAGGATATCAGGTGACACTCGCCTCAGATTTTGAACCTCTCTATCATAAAGAAGAATTAAAAAGGCTGGATCTGTTGATCATGAATTGGACGCGAGGAGAATTGCCTGATGAGCCGCTGCAAAATGTCACTCAGGCTGTAGCAGAAGGATTAGGATTAGCAGGAGTTCATGGCGGCTTTGCTTCGGCTTTTCAAGCCAGTAAAGGCTGGTTGTTTCTGACTGGTGGCTGTTTTTTGGCACATCCTGGTGGCTTGGAAACGACCTATAGCATCGACCTTACGACAGATCACTATATTACGGCAAATACGCAATCGATCCCTCAGTTGACGACGGAGCAATACTATTGCCTGGTTGATCCAGCCGTCACTGTGTTAGCTACCTCAACATTTGCCGCTAAAGATCATCCGAATGCAGCTAACCAAGAAGTCATACTGCCAATGATGTGGATCAAAAAATGGGGCAAGGGCAGAGTCTTTTTCCAATCCGTTGGACACAGTCTAAAAGAGCTGAAAGAGCCGACCATTCAGACTTGGACCAAACGAGGCTTTCTATGGGCCACCAGAAATACATTGGCTGATCCGCTGAAAAATAGCCAGTATAGTGAGTAATCAGAAAAACGAATGAGGAAATAAACGCGTGCAATCGTTTTACTTTATGGAAGAAAATAAGCATGGTACACTTTATTTGTATTTGATTAAGCAGGAGGTAATGTGGAATGGGAAAATTTGGAAAAAGTTTTTTATCGCAGGTAATATCTGACGGAATCAAAGGACCATTTGTCACGATCATGCTCAATACGCATGTCGGCCACCAGAATGTCGAAAAGGATCAAATCAAATTTAAGAACTTTGCCAAAGATGCGAAGCGCCGCTTTGAAAAAAAATACCCAGAACATTCTTGGGATCTTTTTCAAACGAAAATTGATGAACTGCTTGCAGATCAATCATTTTGGCGCAACAGTACAACGAGTGTGGCGGTGATTATCACCCCAGAAGATGTACTAGTTCATCGGTTAAGTATTCGTGTGGATGATCAATATTACGTAGGGGAAACTCCTTATGTATTAGCTGTCATCAAAAACGCACAATTTAATTACCCATTTTATCTCTTAGCGTTGAATCGCGATTCAATGCAAGTCTATCAAGTTGAAAACAATCAAGTGCGTGAAGTCGAGTTGCCAGAAGAGGCACCGACAACGATCGAAAAAGCGCTGGGGGAAGAAATCACTGGCGGCGGCAACTTTAATTACAGTGCCCAAGGTGGCCCTAACTCAGGAGGAGAAGGCGTCGCTTATCATGGCTTTAGTGCCAAAGACGAAGAGGTCGAGATCGATCACGTCAACTACTACCAAGCAGTTGATGCATTTTTCAAAAATGATTTTTCAAACGAAGAGCATTTACCAATGTATCTTTTTGCGTTGCCAGAAAATCAAACGCTGTTTAAAAAAGTGGCAAAAACCAACTTTTTCAAAGCAGATCCAAGTATTTCTTCTTCACCAGCGTCGTTATCTTTGAAAGAGATCCAAACGTGTACGCAAAAGCTGATTGCGGAGTTGACACAAAAAGAAGTTGAGGAATACGGCAAGCTGTTGGATCGAAAATTTATTGACCAATTGGTTGATATCGTGCCTGCAGCCAAAGAAGGCCGCATCGCCAATTTGTTTGTGGCTACCTCAAATCTCGCCGATGGTTTTGGAGAAGATCCTGATACAGAGTACGATCGTCGCCAAGTGTTAAATACGCTGGCAATCGATGTTTTAGAAAACGGCGGCGAGGTATCTATTTTGGAACAAAAAGATGCCCCAGGAGAAAAAAGTTTGACGGCGATTTTGCGTTACTAAACGCAGTTGCGACATTCGTAAATAAATCGTTTCCAAAAAAGAAAAGACTGTTGCAGATCTTTAGTGCAGCAGTCTTTTTGCGAATCATAAAAAAATAAAGGCGTTTTCATTTTTTTTGATTTTCTATTAGTCATAATGAAGATAATGTGCTATAATACAAAGTGTAGTTTTTGTTACGGTAAATTATGGTAGCTTGTTTCATCTTAAACATCTTCCACATTTTCACCTTATACAAGTAATTGCAAAATATGTGTATAAACACAAGGAGGATTTTTATTATGGAAACAGGTACAGTGAAATGGTTTAACTCAGACAAAGGTTTTGGATTCATCACTGCAGAAAACGGTAACGATGTATTCGTTCATTTCTCAGCTATCCAAGGCGAAGGCTTCAAAACTTTAGAAGAAGGTCAAGCAGTGACTTTCGATATCGAAGACGGACAACGTGGCCCTCAAGCGACTAACGTTAACAAAGCGTAATTTGTGAATGCCTTTTAAGAGCAGCTTAGCTGCTCTTTTTTTGTGCGCGAGATATTTGCTTGCAGACAAAGGAGTTGTTATACTCTTAAAAAAAGGAGGCACATTTATGGGATTGAATGAATTTATTCTCGGATTGGCTAATTTAGAAAAGATCCAACGAGCGCCGGGTTTTTTTAAGTTTACTGAGCACAGTGTAGCTGCTCATTCATTTCGAGTAACGATGATTGCCCAGACCTTAGCCGATATCGAAGAACAAGCGGGAAATCAAGTCAACTGGCAAATTCTTTATGAAAAAGCCTTGAACCATGATTACACGGAACGTTTCATCGGTGATATCAAAACGCCGGTCAAATATGCGAACAAAGAATTGCGGGCAATGTTATCAACCGTTGAAGAAAAAATGACCGATGCCTTCATCGAAGAAGAAATTCCAGGAAGCTTTCAAGCAACGTATCGCAGACGCCTAGCGGATGGCAAAGACAACAGCCTTGAAGGGCAGCTATTAGCAATTGCGGATAAGATCGATCTTTTGTATGAATCTTTTGAAGAGATCTCAAAGAGCAACCCAGATAAAGTATACAAAGAAATGTTTCGAGAGGCCGTTTTAACCGTCAAAGAGTTTCAGCATCGTCCGTGTGTCACTTATTTCTTTGAAGCCATTTTTCCAGAGTTACTAAATGCAGATTTTTATGGCAAGACTGCCTTTTTAGAAGAAATCGCGGCTTTGGTGGAAAAATAACCAAAACGAAAAAACGAAAAATCAAGAAATGATTCATCTCAAGGGCTTCAATGAAACAAGTGAGGGGATCAGGTTTGATTTTTCGTTTTTTTGTTGGATTAAAGTAAAGATTCCGCTCCATCAATATAGACTTCCGTTCCAGAAATATTGCCCGCAGCCTCTGAAGAAAGAAAAAGCACAAGGTTGGCGACTTGTTCTGGCACGCCTGTTTCTTGCTTTAATGGTCGAGAACGTTCTGGATATTTGACGGGGATCTCAACGCGAGCAACTTCTTCTTCAATTTCTGTGTTGGCATCGATATTCGTTGCGATCGCCCCAGGACAGATAGCATTGACCCGAATATTATAACCGGAAAGTTCCAGCGCAGCCATTTTTGTAAAGGCAACTTGTCCTGCCTTAGACGTACTATAAGCTGTCGCACCAAAATTGCTAAAGATGCGGTTTCCATTGACTGAACTCGTAATGACAATGCTGCCACCGTTTGTTTTCATAAAGGGAATGGCCGCTTTGACGGTAATAAAGGTACTGCGTAAATTTGTGTTGATCGTCTGATCCCATTCTGCCACCGTCAGCTCTTCGATCGGTGTCCAGGTACCGTTGATGCCGGCATTGACATGGAGTACATCAAGTCCCCCTAGTTCTTCCACAAGGCCACTCATTGCTTCTTGCAGCTTATCCGCTTCGGTGACGTCAACCGCTCGATAATGGGCTTGTGCGTCATAGTCAGCAAGAAACTCCTGCAGCTCTTTCTCATTGCGATCAATCAACCCAACAAGTGCGCCCTGGGCTAGAAATTGTTCTGCCACTGCTTTTCCAATTCCTGAAGCAGCACCCGTTACAATCACTCGTTTGTTTTTGAAATCATTCATTTTTTTCGCCTCCTTATAGTAAATTATAAAAAAGATCCCTTTTTTTGTCGAAAAAAGCGATCAGTGACCAGCAAAAAACTCTTTCAGATGGGACACGCGAACGGTTAGCTTTCTAGTTTTACCTCCTGAGAACCCTTGTATCTAGTGGGAAAACAGATGTAATCGCCATTGATTTTGTAGTATAATGCAGACAGTGTGCAAGGAGGAATACAATGAAACCCATATACGCTGTGGTGGATCTTGAAACAACAGGAACCGATTCGACGGTTGATCGAATTATTCAATTTGGCTGTGTCCTAGTCCAAGATGGCAAGATCATCAATCGTTTTGCCGCAGATATCAACCCTGACCGCAGAATTTCTAAGCAAATTCAACGATTGACACACATCACAAACCAACAAGTAAGCAAAGCGCCATATTTCGAAGACGTAGCTGATACGATCTATAACTTACTCAGCAACACGATTTTTGTGGCGCATAATATTTATTTTGATTATCATTTTTTAAGCAATGAATTTGTGCGTTGCGGGCTGCCACCTTTATCACTTCCCGGAATTGATACGGTGGAATTGGCGCAAGTGTTTTTACCAACAGAAAGCAGCTTTCGTTTAGGTGACCTAGCAGACAGCATTGGCTTTCGTCATGATAACCCGCATCAAGCAGATAGTGATGCAGAAGTGACCGCAGCTTTATTTTTGTATATCGAAGCGATCATGCGAGAACTGCCACGGACGACCCTTAAACAAATTGCGCTTTTAAGCGGTCAAATGGGTATGCAAACGAGTGACTATATCCATGGGATCTTAAAAGAAAAAGGCCCAGAGTTGGCAGAAGATTTCGAAGTGATCGACGGTATCGTCTTGCGGAAAAAGACCGTCCCACTTTTTGAAGCTACGCATTTTCAAGAAACGTATCCGAAAGTTAAAACGGAAAAAGAACAGCGCTTTGGGCAGCACTTAGTCTATCGGAAACAACAAGCACGCTTGATGAATGCAGTGTATACGCATTACACCCAGCCAGAGAAAAATCTGATCATTGAAGCAGAAACAGGCATGGGGAAAACCATCGGTTACTTGTTTCCAGCCGCCTATCTAGTGACACCAGAAAATCCATTGATCGTTAGTACCTCATCAATTCTATTGCAAAATCAAATCATCAACAAAGACATTCCTTTGGTAAACCAAGTACTGCAGCAACCTTTGCAAGCGGTCTTGGTCAAAAGCCATCGTCATTACATTGATTTGCAGCGTTTTAAAGCGACCCTTGATCAACCGGTAGAGCAAAAGCAATATGCGCAATACCAAATGGGGATCTTAGTTTGGCTAACTAAAACAGAAACGGGGGATTTCGATGAATTGAACTTGGTTCGACTTGATCATCCCTTATTTACCGACATCCGCCATCGCGGCGTTGCCTTTTTAGCCAAAGATCAACCCTTCTATGAACAAGATTTTGTCCGACATTTATATCAGCGGATGGCGCAAAGCAATGTTTTGATCGTCAACCATGCCTTTTTGATGCAGGAAAACCGGCGAGTGCAGCCGCTTTTGCCAGCGAGTGATTACTTATTGATCGATGAAGCCCAACAGTTGCCGCAGCAAGCAGAAGGCTTTAGTCAACATGTCTTTGACTCTGCGCACTTCAAGCGACAGTTTTTACAGCTAAATGAAGAAGGACTATTTGAAGAAATTGCCCAAATCATTACCGAGGATGATTTTTTACAACGGATGTTCTCGTTGTATCGAAACGCGTTGTCGATCTTGGTCGAAACACAAGAGCAGTATTTTCGCACCTTATCGATCGATGCGCCAGAGTTGCAAGTCGTGCACCATGACGACCTCTATGATGGCACGTTAGCACAAGACAAGCTGCATCAGAAATTGAGCCTTTACTATCAAGAAATCAATGAGATCCAACAACAGTTACGTCAGCGATTCGAGTTGACCAATGATCGGTGGTATGCAAGACAACGAATCGTGATTGCTCGTTTGTTTGATTTCTTTGGTCAAATGGAAACCCAGGAACAAACGGTGACCGCATGGTTGACTTGGTGGCATCCTCGTTACGTTCATTGGTTAAAAAAGCATCCCCAGTCAGGAAATGCTGTGATTGAGTTAGCTGATCTAGAAGGGCATTCGATCGTGGAAAGCACGTGGTATCACCGCTATCAGCACATCATTTATCTAGGGGGAACATTGAAGATCCCAGGCAACAAAGAATATTTTGCCCATCAGATCGGCTTGATCGATGTGCCAGTCAAAACGATTCCCGCTTTTTATGACTACAGCAAACAAACTCGACTCTATGTAGTTAAAAAAGGTCTCTCGATCCAACAAGCATCAGCTGCCGAATACGCGGATTATTTAGTCGAAGCGTTAGTCCCAATTTTGTTTGACAATGCTCAACCAGCGCTTGTGTTGTTTACGGCGCATGAAACTTTGAAAAATGTCTATGATCGATTGAATAAAAAAGCCCTGCATTATGGCAGAGAAATCGTTGCTCAAGGAACTGGCGGAACCCGTGAGAAAATCTTAAAGAAATTTTTATTAGCGGAAAATGGCATCTTATTAGGGACTAGCAGTTTTTGGGAAGGGGTCGACCTACCAGGTCAGGCCTTGAAGATCGCTGTGGTGACTCGCTTGCCTTTTGAGAATCCTAAGCAACCAATGGTCCAAGCACGGCATGCCTTCTTGGAAGCAGAAGGCATCGATTCTTTCAAAGAAGATGCCTTACCTAAAGCGATTCTACGGCTACGCCAAGCGTTGGGGCGCTTGATCCGTTCTGAAGAGGATACAGGCGTGATGGTCGTCCTTGATCGACGCTTGTTATCAACAAAGTATGGCAAACGGATGGTCAAAGGTCTACCCAAAAACTTGCCTCTGATTGAAGCTAGCCCAACCGAAATTGCCGAAGATATTCAACATTTTTTTGCGCAAGAGGAAAAAGCGGCGGTTGATTTTGAAAAATGAGTCAAACATCTGATATAATGAGTTTTATTTAAGATTGGAGTACGAAGTGTGAAAACAAAAGACAAAGAACATCGGCGAGTGATTATTTTGCTGAGTGCGATCACGGTTTTACTGATCGTTATTCTCTTCGCTTCTATTTTCTATCTCCGTTCTTCTCGTCCAATGCGACAAGCAAGAAACGAAGCGATCGAAATAGCAGAAAGATACACTGATTTAGCAGAGGTCGAACAATTCTATTGGTTCACCCGTGAGGAGACATCTTTTAGCATTGTTGGAAAAGATACGAATAACAATGAGATCGTCGTGATCATTCCTAAAAGCGGCGAAAAGGTTTCCGTTTATAATCAAGGGGATGGATTGACGGAAGCACAGGCCAAGGCCTTCGTTCGCGACAACCATCAAGGGCAGCAAATCCAAAAAGCAGCATTGGGTATTTTTAAAGGCGAGCCCGCTTGGGAAGTCATGACCAAAGACGACCAAGGTCGCTTGAACTATTATTTGATTGGTTTCAAAGATGGAGAAGAAATCAAAGCGGTCACTGAACTATAGAAAGCCGCTTATGATAGACAGAAATTTGGATCGTAGGAAGGATGATAAACATGGTACTTTCAAAAAGAGCAGAAAAATTAGAACCCTCCGCTACGTTAGCGGCATCTGCTAAGGCAAAAGGATTAGCAGACCAAGGTGTAGACGTATTAAGTCTAACCGTCGGTGAGCCCGACTTTATTACCCCGAAGAACATTCGCCAAGCAGCGATTGCAGCGATTGAGAGCGGCAAAGCTAGTTTTTACACAGCAACTGCTGGGATTCCAGAGCTAAAACAGGCGATTCTTGCTTATATGAAAGAGTTTTATGGTGCTGACTATGATTCAAACCAAGTGATCGTGACAGATGGTGCGAAATTTGCCCTTTATACACTGTTTCAAGCGCTTCTTGATGAAGAGGATGAAGTACTTATTCCAGTTCCTTACTGGGTCAGTTATGCGGAACAAGTCCGTTTAGCAGAAGGTACACCTGTATTTGTTGAAGCCAAACAAGCAGCAGATTTTAAAGTTTCTGTTGCTCAATTAGAAGCCGCTCGTACAGAACAAACGAAAGCCATTATTTTAAACTCGCCTGCCAACCCAACAGGGGCGATATACTCAAAAGAAGAATTAACGGCAATCGGAAACTGGGCAGTGGAAAACAATATTTGGATCATTGCCGATGATATCTATGGTCGTTTGGTTTATAACGGCAATACCTTTACATCAATCGCTAGCTTATCAGAAGAGATCCGCAAACAAACCATCGTGATCAACGGCGTTTCTAAAACCTATTCTATGACTGGGTGGCGGATTGGATTTGCTGTCGGCGATGCAAAAATCATCAAAGCGATGGTCGATATCGCTTCCCAAGCTACCAGCAACCCGCCGGCTGCTAGCCAATACGCAGCAGTTGAGGCACTGACTGGTAATCAAGAATCGATCGAAGTGATGCGTCAGGCCTTTGAAGAACGCTTGAATAAACTATATCCGTTAATTGCCGCTATTCCTGGTTTTAAAGTGACGAAACCCCAAGGCGCGTTTTACTTGTTCCCAAATGTCAAAGAAGCCATGACAATGTGCGGCTATCAAACCATTGATGCCTTCGTAGAAGCTTTACTAATGGAAGCCCACGTGGCAGTAGTGACTGGTGCTGGTTTTGGCACACCGGATTATTTACGGATCAGCTATGCAACTGACTGGGACACGTTAGCAGAAGCTACCAAACGAATCCATGATTTTGTTGAAAAGAAACGCCAAAAAGCTTAAAATGCTCTATGGTGCCTTTATTAATTAGATAGGAGAGAATCAAGTGGAATCTATTCAAATTTTAGATGCAAAAAAACACGTTGGCGAAACCGTTCAAATCGGAGCATGGGTTGCTAACAAACGCTCTAGTGGGAAGATCGCCTTCTTACAACTTCGCGACGGAACAGCGTATTTCCAAGGAATCGTTGTAAAAAGTGAAGTAGGGGAAGAAGTTTTCCAATTAGCGAAAAATCTAAATCAGGAAACTGCCGTACTGGTCACTGGGGAAATCAGAGAAGACAGCCGCTCAAAATTTGGCTATGAAATTGGCATTTCTGGTTTAGAAGTTGTCGGTGAAAGCCACGATTACCCAATTACACCAAAAGAACACGGAACAGATTTCTTGATGGACCATCGTCACTTATGGTTGCGTTCGTCAAAACAACATGCCATCATGCAAATCCGAAACGAAATCATTCGGGCAACGTATGAATTCTTCAACAAGAATGGCTTTATCAAAATCGATCCACCGATCCTAACCGGATCAGCACCAGAAGGAACGACCGATTTATTTGAAACCAACTATTTCGATCAAAAAGCATATTTGTCTCAGTCCGGTCAATTGTACATGGAGGCTGCTGCTATGGCGTTTGGCAAAGTCTTTTCTTTTGGACCAACTTTCCGTGCCGAAAAATCAAAGACACGTCGTCACTTGATTGAATTTTGGATGATTGAACCAGAAATGGCCTTTATGCACCAGGAAGAAAGCTTGGAAGTCCAAGAGCAGTACGTGGCATTCTTAGTGCAAAATGTGCTCGATAACTGTGACTATGCACTAGACGTCTTAGGTCGTGACCGTGAAGTCTTGAAAAAATACACCAAATTACCATTCCCACGAATCTCTTACGATGATGCAGTGGCATTATTACAAAAGAACGGCTTTGATGATATTCAATGGGGCGATGACTTTGGCTCACCACATGAGACCTTTATTGCCAATTCATTCGATCAGCCCGTCTTTATCTTAAACTATCCAAAAGCCATCAAACCTTTCTATATGAAGCCACATCCAACGAGAGAAGATGTCGTGATCTGTGCCGATATGATCGCACCAGAAGGCTATGGCGAGATCATAGGCGGTTCTGAACGTGCCATCGATCATGAATACCTGCTAGAACAAATCCGCGCCCACGGCTTGGACGAAAACGAATATTCATGGTATTTAGACTTACGCAAGTACGGCTCAGTTCCTCACACCGGCTTTGGTCTTGGATTAGAACGGACCGTTACCTGGTTATCAGGAATCGAGCACGTAAGAGAATCCATTCCGTTTCCACGGTTGTTGAATCGGATTTATCCTTAAAGTTGACATAAGCTAGTACTAAAAAAATGGTGCTAGCTTTTTTAGTTTGAAAAAATACTGTGCCTTTTAGGTTGAAATTCCCACATTATAGCTATATATTTATATGGGTTATACGATAAGAATCAATTTTAGAAACAAAATAATAATAGAGGTAAAAAGAAAATGTGAGGAGTTTTTAAATGCTGAGTTTTTTAAAAAAATATCCATTATATATACAAATGTTTTTGATTTTATTTGCCAGTTTCATTTTAATTTTTCCGCAGTTATATCTGCGAGGAGTTATTATTGGTTCTGACGCTATCTTTCATTATAATCGCTTTTATGATGTAAGTGAGCAAATAAAAAATGGAAATTATCAATACTTTATATCAATGTATGGGTTTCAACAATCCGGACGAATCATCAACGCTTTGTATGGTCCACTATTTGCATATTTCCAAGGAATTATTGTAATAATTTCAAAATCGTGGTTTCAATATCAAATAATATCCAACTTTATACTTTATATTATTTCCGGTTTCTCCATGCTGATTTTCTTGAAAAAAATTAAAGTAAATGGTTGGATTTCTGCTGGATTCAGTATATTTTTTATGACTACTTATCCAATTCAATATTGGATAGATCAACAAGGTCTTTCAGCTTGGCCAGCTGCAATTCTTCCGCTGTGTATGATACCATTGATAAAATTAATTGAAGAAAAAAAACTAAGTGTTATAGGAACCTCAGTGGCAATTAGTGCTATGTTTCAAGTCCATGTTTTATCGACAATCTTCTTAGTAATGGTTTATTTCTTCTTCTTTATAT
>NZ_NGLL01000001.1:2245823-2247585 GCF_002140615.1 Enterococcus sp. 2G9_DIV0600 | reverse complement strand
GGTTGGAATACAAGAGTTATTTGAAAAATACGTAACAGGGACAATTGCTTATAGTCATAGTGATCTTAAAAATTCGTTTTTAAAAGAAAATAAATCAGATTTAAAAGAGTTTAATTCCATTTGGAATACTTTTGCAGATGGAAGAGCTATGAAACAACTAATAGATTGGATCGATAAACAATATGAAAACTGAGTTAATTATGGGGATCCCAGTAGACAATCTTACGTATCAAATGATTTTAAGTGATCTTCCGTACTACTTGTTAGAAAAGAAAAAGATGACTATCATTAGTGTTAATCCTCAAATCATAATTGAGGCTAAGAGGTTTCCTGAAGTGATTGATTTGATAAAAACTAGTACACATCGTATTCCTGATGGTATTGGGGTTGTCTTAGTATCAAAATTAACAGGTGGAAATATTAGGGAGAGGGTTGCAGGTTTTGACTTGATGTTAAAGCTATTGGAGTATGCTAATGTAAATGGGAAAAGTGTTTTCTTTTATGGTGCAAGAATAGAAATCCTTAAAGACGCTATTGCCAATATTGGCTCCACTTATCCTAAAATTAATATAGTAGGCGCAATTGATGGGTATACTAATCTAAGTGAACAAGAAATTGTTAGGGAAATCAACAAGTGTAAGCCTGATTTTCTATTTGTTGCATTAGGTTTTCCAAAACAGGAGCAATGGCTATCTAGGAATATTAACAAGTTGAATGTAAGTATCTTTCAAGATGTTGGTGGAAGTTTTGATGTTTTAAGTGGACATGTGAAAAGAGCACCCCAGTTTTTTATAAAATATAATTTGGAATGGATGTATCGTTCACTAAGCAATCCATCTAGAATTGGAAGGATTTTTCAATTGCCCTCCTTTCTTTTTAAAAGTTTGTGGTGGAATTATAGAGGAGTTGACAAACATAAAAAAGATAATTAGTTATCTCTACGGTAAACTTTTTAATTTTATCGCTTCGTATTTTTCCGTTAAGAAAAATACGATTCTTTTTGAAAATTTTAATGGCAAGCTCCCTGGAGACAATCCCTATGCAATTTATAACGAATTTATAAACAATATAGACTGTAACGATTGGTATGTTTATTGGGGAATCAAAAAAAAATATTTAAGTATAGCTCAAGAGAGATTTCCTGAGATTAACTTTGTTGTTCGTTTTTCTATTAAATGGTTATTTTTAGCTCCCAGATCTAACTTTTGGGTATTTAATGCCCGAATGCCAATTTGGTTAAAAAAGAACAAACAGACTGTGTATTTTCAAACCTGGCACGGTACACCCTTAAAAAAATTAGGATTAGACATTCAGAATGTTTCTATTCCAGGTACAACGAATGAATCTTACAAAGAAAGTTTTATAAAAGAGTCAGAAAGATGGGATTTCTTGATTGCACCGAATGATTATTCGAAAAGGATTTTTATAAAAGCTTTTCAATTTAAAAATGAGTTTCTTGAAATTGGTTATCCAAGGAATGATCATTTGGTTAAATATGGTAGTAATAATGAAATTAAAAATATATTGAAAAAGAAAATTTTGGGTAGAACTAATGGCAGGGTGATTCTGTATGCTCCTACTTGGAGAGACGACTATTACATTAGTAAGGGAAATTACAAATTTAAGATGCCTTTCCAATTAAATAAAGTTTTCGATTTGATGAATGAAGATGATGTTTTAATCCTAAGGCCGCATTACTTAGTAGAAGACTCAATTGACATTAATGGGTATGAACAGAAGGTCTTTATTAATAGCTCAGAAG
>NZ_NGLL01000001.1:1892833-2243259 GCF_002140615.1 Enterococcus sp. 2G9_DIV0600 | reverse complement strand
TTTATGGTGTTACTAAATTGCGATTAATTGATGATTTGCTAAATCCTAATATTAAAGTTTTTATCAATATTGGTAGATTTGATTTACAAAAAGGTCATGATCGATTAATCGAGTCTTTTGTAGAAGTAAATAAAAAATTTCCAAACACACGTCTTGTTATTGTAGCTCCTCATGGACCATTAAAAAAGCAGACTATTGCAAAAGTAAGAGAAAGTGGTATCAAAGAAAAAATTATTATTTTAGGAGGAATGGATAATCCCTATTCTTTACTTAAACTATGTGATGCATTTATTTTTACTAGTCTGTATGAAGGCTTAGGGTTGGTAGTATTTGAAGCATTGGCCGTAGGAACAGATGTTATCACTGTCGATATTCCAGCAACCACTCAATTCTTAAAAGATGGTTCTTCAAATGAATTACCGGCACTAATTGTACAAAATAATGTAAGTAGTATAATTGAAGGTTGGATTTTTTATATGGAAGGTTATCCCATTCTAGGGAAATATGATTTTGAAAAACAAGAACAACAGTCTCTTGCAGTATGGAATAGCTTGGTAAAATAAGGTTATTTATATTTAATGATTTCAAAAATATTAAAATCATTCCACTCCTCCTAACTTTCGTGTATAATGGTACAAGCCAGTATTACGAAAGTTAGGAGGAGTTGTTTTGAGTAAACAACATCCAGAGGATAAATCCTTTAAAGACGAAGTATTAGGAGCTTTAAAGCAACCTCAATCAGATCAAACCCAGGAAGACCAAGGGTTGAACGAGCGTCCTATTCAACAGCCTCAAGAAGAGGTGGGTTCGCGAACTGCAAGTGGAAAGACCAAAAATAAAAAAGCAAAGCAAACTGCTGCAAGTCGTAGGGCAGCAGCGGAAGAATTACCCATAGCTGAAGGTGGAGAAACGCAATTGCGCAAGCAGCAACGCAAAAAAGAAGACCGGATTGTCAATCGGATCGTTTTGATCGTAGTCCTTGCTTTGCTCGTTATCGGTGGAGTTTTAGGATTTTCAATGTATCGTTATGTATCATCCGGGCTACAGCCTTTGAACCCTGATGACACGGAAACTGTCGCTGTTGAGATCCCTAGTGGATCGTCCAACAAAGCAATTGGAGAAATATTGGAAGAAGACAATATCATTAAGAGTGGTATGATCTTTAACTATTATACGAAATTCAATAATTTAACTGGATTTCAAGCGGGAAATTATCAGTTTGCGCCAAGTATGACATTGGATCAAATAGCGAAGATGCTGCAAAATGGCGAAGGCTCGGTCACCTCTGACGCCAAAGTCACCATTCCAGAAGGATTTGATGTAGATCAAATCGGTGATGCTCTAGCGGAAGCAACGAATATCTCGAAAGACGATTTCTTAGCTTTGATGGAAAGTGACGAGTTCTTTGAAAAAATGAAAGCAACCTATCCTGATCTTTTAGCAAGTGCCGGCGATGCACAAGGTGTACGTTACCGACTAGAAGGATACTTGTTCCCAGCGACGTATGACTACTATACAGGGAATACCCTAGAAGAAGTCGTTACTCAAATGGTGGATAAATCAAATGCGGTCATGTCGAAATATTTCGATCAAATCGCTCAAAAAGAAATGACCGTCCAAGAAGTTCTTACTTTAGCATCACTTGTTGAAAAAGAAGGTAGTAAGCTAGAAGATCGTAAAAATATCGCACAGGTATTCTTCAATCGCTTAGCAATTGATATGCCGCTACAATCGGATATTTCGATTCTATATGCGTTAGGCGAGCACAAAGAGCTAGTTACTTATGAGGACACTCAAGTTGACTCTCCTTATAACCTCTATGTGCATACTGGCTACGGACCTGGACCATTCAACAATCCAAGTGAAGCAGCGATCCAAGCGGTCTTAGATCCAACACCGAACAACTACTATTATTTCGTTGCTGATATTCATACTCAAGAAGTTTACTTTGCAGAAACCTATGAACAGCATATGCAATTAGTGGAACAATACGTAAACAATACCTCAAATTAAATTTTCATAGGTTTATAGTTTACATTTAAAAAAAAGCATGGTAATCTTTTGTGGACTCATCGCAAAAGATTACCTTTTGCGATTTATTAGAAGTTACTAAAAGGAGAAAAGAACTATGGTAGAAAAAGTTTACCCAATGACACTTGAAGGAAAAGAAAAGTTAGAACAAGAATTAGAAGAATTGAAAACGGTAAAACGCGGTGAAATCATTGAACGTATCAAGGTAGCCCGCAGTTTTGGCGATTTATCCGAAAACTCAGAGTATGAGTCTGCCAAAGATGAACAAGCGTTTGTCGAAGGTCGAATCACTACTTTAGAAAATATGATTCGATTTGCAGAAATCATTGATAATGAAGGTGTCGACTCTGATGAAGTTTCCATCGGAAAAACAGTGATTTTTGTGGAGTTGCCTGATGGTGACGAAGAAGAGTACATGATCGTCGGCAGTGCTGAAGCAGATCCCTTTTCTGGTAAAATTTCCAATGATTCACCAATCGCTCGTGCTTTGATTGGGAAAAAAGTCAACGATGAAGTGACGATCTCAACGCCAGGCGGAGATATGCAAGTAAGAATCACAGAAGTAAAGAAAAGCTAATCGTTTGATCGCTAGGTAAATCTAGTTGACCCTGTTGTTCATTCTCCTTTAGGGAATTTGATCATACAGGGTCTTTTTTCGGACCAGCGACGGATGGACAAACCCTTTTTTTCAGGTATGATAGAGTAGAATTACTAGGAGGAGGAGCTTGAATGAAAAGTCCTTGGCGTTTTTTCTTTATTGTTGAAGCGCTCTTACTGCTTTTTGCAGTATGGCAAATTTTATCTAATCCGCCATTATTATTTTTATTAATACTTGGTGTGACGTGCTTGGTTCTGGTGAACCGAAGTGAGCGAAAGAGCAATTTTAAAAATTTCTTGATGGTCTCAAGTTCCATTGCTATTTTGATCAGTTTGTTAAATAGTCCAGCATTGTGGCTGATGCTGATTTTTGCGATTTTATTTATTGGATTAAAAGGAGTCGAGATTACCGGAATCGATTTGACTAAAAATTCCTTCTGGCGCAAAAAACAAATGATCATCGTTGAAACCGAAGAACCAAAAGCGGATCATCCGTTGAAACAAAAACAGCAATGGTTAGGCAATGAACGAATCGGCAGTCAAGTTTATGAATGGGATGACATTAATTTAGATATTTTGACGGGAGACACTTTCATTGATCTAGGCAACACTTTATTGCCTAAGAAAGAAAACGTCGTGATCGTACGAAAAGGCTTTGGCAGAACTCGTATTTTAGTGCCTGCTGGCATAGCAATCAAATTAGAGCACAGTACTTTTATTGGCTCCGTTATCTTTGAAGGCGAAGAAACGAGCTTGAAAAATGAAAAAGTGACGATCTACAGCCCTGATTATGGCGAAAATAGTCGGCGTTTGAAAATTTTAACGAATACCCTTGTTGGTGATGTTGAGGTGATTCGGGTATGATCGGGAAATTTTCAAGAGGCATGATCGCGTTTTATGCAGGCTTAGCAAGTTTTTTTACCATGATTTTGATGTTGTTCTCCTATTTGTATGCCAGTGGGAAAAATAATTGGCTGATAGAAGTCTTTCAAATCAAACTTTTTTTCATTCCTATCGTCTTTCACTTGCTTGTAATATCTGCATTGATTGCTTTAGCTGTCTTCTTACTGATTTCTTTTTTCCGCAATCGTCAATACGGTCCGGTGGAAGAAAAGCTAAGACTGTTAGCCAGCGGCTATATCGATAGCCCTTTATTGGAAACAAAGATCCCCCATGCGTCTGAAAACCATTTGATTGCGAATGTGGATCGTGATATTGCTAGTATCCAATCGAAGATGAAACAGATGTCGATGGAATTGCAGCAATTGAATGCGAAACCGCAGTTTGTCGATGGTCAGACGAAAGAAGAGATTTTAGAAGCAGAAAGGCAGCGTCTGGCTCGTGAATTGCACGACTCTGTTTCTCAACAGCTGTTTGCCGCCATGATGATGATGTCTGCACTGAATGAGCAAGCGATTCGAACAGATGCTCCAGAAAGCCAAAAGAAACAGTTAGCGATGGTCACAGACATTATCAATGCTTCGCAATCTGAAATGCGGGCGCTCTTGCTTCATCTACGACCTGTCACATTGGAGGGCAAGAGTTTGAAGCAAGGGATCGAGCAATTGTTAAAGGAATTAGAGACAAAAATCAAAATTCTATTGACTTGGGATATTGAAGACTTTACGATGCCTAGTTCGATTGAAGATCAACTCTTTCGTGTGATCCAAGAACTCTTGTCTAATACACTGCGTCACGCGAAAGCTGATGAGTTAGAAGTATACTTGCATCGCATCGATAATAACGTGTTATTGCGGGTGATCGATGATGGAGTTGGCTTTGATCCCCAAGATCAAAAGGCCGGCAGCTATGGCTTGATGAATATCCGAGAACGGGTGAGTGCCGTTGGTGGTACGTTGAAAATTATTAGTTTTAAAAAGCAAGGAACTAGCATTGAAATCAAAGTTCCACTGTTGAAGGAGGCATAACGGATGATAAACGTGTTGTTAGTTGATGACCATGAAATGGTTCGTCTGGGGGTATCTTCTTACTTATCGATTCAAGACGATATAGAAGTGATTGGGGAAGCGGAAAATGGCCGAGTAGGTTATGAAAAGGCCTTGGAGCTGCGACCAGACGTGATTTTAATGGACTTAGTGATGGATGAAATGGATGGGATCGAATCTACGAAATTGATTTTAAAGGATTGGCCGGATGCAAAAATCATTATTGTCACTAGTTTTATTGATGACGAGAAAGTCTATCCTGCAATTGAAGCAGGTGCGGCCGGTTACCTGTTAAAGACGTCTACTGCTCATGAGATTGCGGAAGCCATTCGTGCCACCCAGCGAGGAGAGCGGGTCTTAGAACCCGAAGTCACCACGAAAATGATGGATCGTTTGACGAATCGGACACCAATCCTACATGAAGATTTGACCAATCGGGAACAAGAAGTGTTACTGTTGATCGCCGAAGGAAAGAGCAACCAAGAGATTGCGGATTCACTCTTCATTACGCTGAAAACAGTGAAGACACATGTATCGAATATCTTATCAAAATTAGAAGTAGAAGATCGTACACAAGCGACAATATATGCTTTTAAACACGGTTTGATAAAATAAATTCTCGATAATTATGCCTCCTCATGGTCAGTTGAGGAGGTTTTTGTTATACTAAATTATGATCTGGTAAAAAAGGAGCGTTTGTGGTGAAGCAAAATTATGCAATAATCGGTCTGGGCCGTTTTGGTGGCAGTATTTGTCGCACGTTGATTGAATCTGGACAAGAAGTACTGGCGATCGATAGTAACGAAGATCGGGTCAATGAATACATGAATATCGCCACCCATGCGGTGGTCGGCAATGCACAAGATGAGATGACCTTGCGTTCACTAGGGATTCGTAACTTTGACCATGTGATCGTTGCGATCGGTGAAGATATTCAAGCCAGTATATTGGTCACACTGATGGTTAAAGAAATGGGTGTTCCTAATATCTTAGCCAAAGCCCAAAACGAATACCATGCCCGTGTACTGGAAAAACTCGGCGCAGACCGTGTCGTCCATCCTGAACGTGATATGGGGATTCGCATCGCCCATAATCTAGTTTCCAAAAATATCTTAGATTATATTGAACTATCTGATGAATTTTCTCTAGCAGAAATTCGTGTGTCCAATCCACGCTTTTTCAATAAATCCCTGATTGAGCTGAATTTTCGACAAAAGTATGGTCTGACAGTTGTTGCGATTCGTCGGGGACCAGGACAAGTGATCGTTTCGCCAGATGCAGAGGCGATCGTGCGTGAAAATGACAATTTACTCGTGATCGGCAATACAGATGATGTAGATATACTTGATGAACATATGAATGATTAGGAGTGAAGAAAATGAACTTAACAATAAGTCCTGAAGCAATGCAATGGTTCAAAAAAGAATTGGTGGTAGACCAAGGAAGCGGGATTCGTTTTTTTGGAAAAATTTATGGCAAAACACAAGTGCATGACGGATTTTCCGTGGGGATGTCAGTCGATAAACCAGAACGTCCGATCGTTGAACGAACCATTGACGGCTTGCTTTTTTTTATTGATGAAGCGGATGAGTGGTTTTTCAAAGGCTATGATCTGACAGTTGATTATGATCAAACGTTAGATGAACCCAAGTATGATTTTAGTGAAGATAAAAAATAATATGAGTTTGGTCAAATGATGACCGATGTAACTCGATTGGCTCTAGGAGATGAAACCGATGTTATCAATTGTTGTACCTTGTTTTAATGAAGAGGCGAGCTTGCCGATATTCTTTGAGGAAACAGAAAAAGTGAAGAGACAATTAAATATGCCCTTTGAATATATTTTTGTCAATGATGGCTCTTCAGATCAAACACTACCTGTTTTAAGAGAGTTATATCGTGACCACCCCGAAAGTGTTCGCTATTTATCTTTTTCGAGAAACTTTGGCAAAGAAGCTGCACTTTATGCAGGCTTACAAGCGGCGAAAGGCGATTTTGTCACTGTGATGGACGCAGATCTACAAGACCCGCCGACATTACTGCCAGAAATGTTTGCGATGCTGGAAGCAAAACCAGAGCTTGATTGTGTGGGGACTAGACGGGCGGATCGCAAAGGAGAACCGAAGATCCGTAGTTTTTTCTCAGATGCTTTTTATAATATTATCAACAAAATTGCCGATACCGAAATGGTAAATGGTGCCCGAGATTTTCGCTTGATGCGCCGTAATATGGTAGATGCCGTTTTACAGCTGTCAGAATACAATCGCTTTTCAAAAGGGATCTTCAGTTGGGTCGGCTTTGATACAGAATACATCGCCTATGAGAACCGGGAACGAGTCGCTGGTGAGACTTCGTGGTCATTTTGGAAACTATTTCAATATTCGATCGACGGGATTGTCAACTTTTCGGATACCCCTCTGAACATTGCTTCGTTTATTGGGGCGCTTTCTTGCTTGGGCTCTCTGATTGCTTTGGTATTTATTGTGATCAGAACCTTTATCTTTGGTGATCCAACAACTGGTTGGCCATCGATGGTTAGCATTTTCTTATTTGTGGGCGGCTTGCAATTGCTTTGTTTGGGAATCATCGGGAAATATATTGGGAAAATTTTCTTAGAAACCAAAAATAGACCCTTATATTTCTTGAAAGAAACTGAAAAAGACCAAGAAAAACAACGATAAATTAAAAGTGTACAATCTGAAGGTTTCGCCTCCAACTGTACACTTTTTTTGCGGAAAGAATTTGTTAGTAGCCTTTATCCAAGTTTATCTCATTTTTTTCAAGTTCTTGTTTCGCCAAAAATTGTTGGAGATTCGCTAAGAAAATGTCCATAAATGCCTTTTGAAAATGGGGCGTATGCCCTGAGATATGGGGGGTTATCAAAAGGTTCTCGATGAGCCATAACGGATCATTCTCGGGCAATGGCTCTTCTTCAAAAACATCCAGTGCGGCAAATGCCAGCTGCTTTTTTTCTAGGGCTTTTGCTAATGCAGTGGTATCCACACTAGGCCCGCGGCCGACATTATAAAAGGAAGCACTAGGTTTCATTTGGGCAAAAAAAGCTGCATCATACAAGTGAGTGGTTTCTTCCGTCAGAGGAAGGATGTTGATGACGCAATCGGCGGTTTTTGCGCAAGCGTGTAAGTCAGATAACGCAAACGTTTTATCAAAACCCGCCACCTCATGCCCGCTAGTATTGATACCAATGGGACTTACACCAAAAAAGGTCAATGCTTGAGCTAACTTTTGACCAATTTGTCCCGTACCAACGATCAAAATTTCTTGATCCGACAATTTTGTATAGGGAATCGTATTCGGTGACCATTGCTGTTTTCTTTGTTGTTGGATTGCTTGGAAAATCCCGCGGTTTTCCATAAATAGTAGAGCCAATAGATGGTCTGTAATCGATTCAGCATGGATGCCGCTACCATTAGATAAGCGAATGCCGTATTTCGCAAACTCTTTTAAGGGTAAGGTGTCTACGCCAGCTGAAATTGCTTGGACCCATTTCAAATTTGTTTTCTCCTTTAGTAGGTAGTCCTTCCATTCGGGCTTCCAACCGATGGTAATTTCTACTTGTGACCAATCAATTGCTTGGTCCTTTCTGTACACAAGAAATTGATAGTCTTTTTCGATTTGTTTCACGTATGTGTCGCGAAACTCTCGAGTGGCTAAGATTATTTTTTTCATTGCCAAGCCTCCTTTTAACTTAAGTGTAGCAAAGAATGAGAAAAAAACCATGTTCAAGGAATTGAACATGGCCTAGATTAGGTTTTAAACTGAATTTTTGGAGAATGTTTGACCCCTTGTGTGAATAAGAATAAAGAACCAAACAAAATAAAGGTGGTTGCATCGAAGGAAGGCAATAGTAGTTGTACGATTACACTAATAAGCGTAGGCAATGCAGCACTTACGATCAGAATCTTTAAATTTTCAAAGAAAGTATAGGAGAATCGTTTTAATCTTGTATAGATCGTTGCAATAAAGGTCCCCATCACTAAGGTGATCAGCAAGCTGACAAATGATGGATACAATGCAACAAAAAAGACAATGAGTTTGATTAGCCAGGGGATCGCTTGATTTGATAGCGCTTCTCGAATCGCCTGACCGTTAAGATTGCGCAGCGCAGGCTCACTGTAATCAAATTCTAATTGATTAGAATCTAACATTGACGTCGATAAGCCAGAAGAGGGGATACGGATGACCAGCTGATCTTTTAACAAGGCAACAGCGATGACAGAGCCAGTGACATCAGATGCAATATCTGCTGGCGTACGGTTGCCATCTGGATCGAAAGTAAAGATGATCGAATCGGTTTGATAAATGAAACCTTGCGTACCCGGCGCTGTAGCAAGCTTGCCATTTTCGATCGTAAAATCTGGGATCGATTCTCCAATTTTTTGTCCGTCTGCTTGTACATCGCGAAAGACACCTAATACATTGATGGTCATCGGTACCGCGATAAGCACGGAGGCGCTTAATAGAAAAACGATTACTTTGGAAAATTCTGCTTTTTTGACAAATTTTAAATCAGGTATTCGGAAAAAAGCAATTTTAAATAGTTGGACGATAGTCATTTGCTGATGAACTCCTTTGTGGTATAACTAGAGTAATTGTAACGAAGGGTTCTTTGAATTACAAGGAATTCACAAAAAAAGAACCAATAATCGAATGAATGAATAAATAAAGAAATGAAAGTAGGCAAAAGAATGCAAAAGTACAACGAATACAAGCAGTTCTTGCAGCAAAAAAAGTTGTGGGAGCCGATTACGTATTTATTTTTTGGTGGATTAACGACTGTAGTCAACATTGTCGTCTACCTCGTTTTTCGTGAAGGATTTGGTTTTTATTACCAGACAGCGAATGTGATTTCCTGGATTGCTTCTGTTTTGTTCGCCTACTTTACAAATAAGTTATGGGTCTTTGAAGCAAAAACCGAGACAAAGCAAGAGTCATGGGCGGCATTTGGGAAGTTCATTTTCTTTCGCGTCTTATCATTAGGCTTAGATATGCTTTGTATGTATCTATTTATTTCAATTTTGGCAACCGGCGATCTAGTTGCCAAGCTGGTCACCCAAGTTGTTGTTGTTTTGGCAAACTATGTGTTTAGTAAATTTTTGATTTTCAATACGAAAAAAAGTGAGAAAAAGTAAGCATATTTTTTGAACAAAGTCTGATAGTCTGATAATGTTACTTATGTAAACATTATCATTGAGGAGGAATTTTTTTATGACTTACACATTACCAGATTTACCTTACGCATACGATGCATTAGAACCATACATTGATGAAGAAACGATGCATTTGCATCATGATAAACACCATAATACTTATGTAACAAACTTAAACGCAGCGATTGAAAAACATCCTGAATTAGGTGAAAAAACAGTTGAAGAATTATTAGCTGACTTTTCTTCTGTGCCAGAAGATATTCAAACAGCGGTTCGTAACAATGGTGGCGGCCATGCTAACCATACGTTCTTCTGGGAAATCTTAGGCCCAAATGCTGGTGGCGAACCTACTGGAGCCATCAAAGAGGCAATTGACGCAGCTTTCGGCAGCTTTGAAGACTTTAAAGAAGAATTCAAAACTGCAGCAACCGGACGTTTTGGTTCAGGTTGGGCATGGTTAGTCGTGAAAGATGGCAAATTAGCAATCACATCAACAGCGAATCAAGATTCACCATTGATGGATGGCCAAACGCCTGTTTTAGGTTTAGATGTTTGGGAACATGCGTATTACTTGAAATACAAAAATGTTCGTCCAGATTACATCAATGCTTTCTGGAGTGTTGTTAATTGGGACAAAGTAAACGAATATTTCGCAAAAGCTTAAACAATTTACTAGAAAGAAGCCTGCTAAAAGGCTTCTTTTTTTGTGGATAGAAAGAATCGTTTTGATATTGCTAACGCTTACATAATCAGCTATAATAAAGGCGACGGAATCGTCGGATTATAATTATTGGAGGCTTTACACACTATGGAACATGGGAAAGTAAAATGGTTCAACAACGAAAAAGGGTTTGGTTTTATTACAGTTGACGGTGGCGATGATGTATTTGTTCACTTTTCTGCCATTCAAGGAGACGGTTTTAAATCACTTGAAGAAGGTCAAGAAGTTGAATTTACGATCGTTGAAGGTGCCCGCGGACCGCAAGCAGCGGAAGTGACCAAAGTCTAAATCTGAACGGAAAAGCTGAGTAAGCCCTCAGCTTTTTTAATTTGCTATTTCTCGCCATATTTGGTATCTTCAATACATTAGTAAGATTAAGAAGCGAAGAGGGATAAGAATGAAACGAGTAATCACTTACGGAACATTTGATCTATTGCATTATGGACATATCAATCTTTTGCGTCGTGCAAAAGAGCAAGGCGATTATTTGATCGTGGCACTATCAACGGATGAATTTAATTGGAACGAAAAACAAAAAAAATGCTACTTTTCATATGAGAAAAGAAAGCAATTATTAGAAGCGATTCGATATGTGGATCTAGTGATCCCTGAAGAAGGCTGGACACAAAAAGTTTCCGATGTCAAAGAATATCATGTGGATACCTTTGTTATGGGAGACGATTGGGCTGGCAAATTTGATTTTATTCAAGAAGAAACCGATGCTGAAGTGATCTATCTAGCACGGACTCCGGAAATATCAACTACTCAAATCAAAAAAGATTTGAAACTTACCAATTAAAAGGACTATTATAAAAAAGCATCTTTTATAGATGTTTTTTTTGTTGAACGCAACTTCAAGAAATTAAGATTTTATTACTAGTTTTTCATTGATTATTTGTTCAGAACACAAAATGTGGTATGATGTTTTGTGAGTTGACTCGATCAATTAGAAATTCTATGAGAATGGATGAAGAAAGTGGAAAAAGAAATCAAAGTCCGTGCAACTTTAGTGACGAAAGAATACGACTTATATAAAAAGAAAGCGGATAAAGTAAAAGCGCTATTCAAGTTCTATCATCGCAATGTTCCTCGATTTTGGGCCTTAAAAGGGGTCAGCTTCGATGTGAAAGCCGGCGAATCAGTTGGGATCATTGGAATCAATGGTTCTGGGAAATCAACTTTATCCAACGTGATCAGTGGCATTATCCCACCGACATCTGGTACGATGGAAGTAAATGGTGACACCTCGATTATCGCGATCGGTGCGGGGTTAAAATATCAACTGACTGGATTAGAAAACATTCGACTTAAAGCCCTGATGTCTGGAATGACTAATAAAGAAATTGATGAAAAGATGCCTGAAATCGTGGCCTTTGCTGATTTAGGTGACTTTATCAACCAACCCGTTAAAAGCTATTCCAGTGGGATGAAATCACGGTTGGGCTTTGCTATTGCGGTTCATAATGATCCAGATATTTTAGTCATTGATGAAGCTTTGTCTGTCGGAGACGAAACGTTTTATCAAAAATGTGTGGATAAAATTATGGAATTTAAAGCAGCTGGAAAAACCATCTTTTTTGTCAGTCATGCTTTAGGACAGGTAGAAAAGCTTTGCGACCGGACGATTTGGATGCACTATGGTGATTTACGGATGTTTGGTCCTACTGAAGAAGTAATGGCTGAATATCGCAAATTCATTGATTGGTTCAAAAAGCAGCCAAAGAAAGAGCAAAAAGCCTATCAAGACAATTATAAAGAAGACCAGAAAGCCTTTAATTTGGAGAAATTAGCAGAAAAAAGCCGTGAAGATCACTTCTTGCAACAACAAAATCTTTCGGACCAAATGATTCAAATAAACTTGAAACGTACGCCTTTAGGGGAAAAAATGAGCTGGCCAACTAAAGGGATCCTAGGTTTGGTAGTCGCCGCAACGATATTTTGTTCGCTGGTTTCTTTTAGTGGGCGTTCGATTACTTACGCAATTAAGAATCCTGTTGAGACGATCAGTCAAGTTTTCAAATAAAGAAGATGTTTCTTTGTTTAGTTCATATAGAAAAGGAAGAAGTTTGTGAAAGAGATTGCTGCAGTCATAAAAGAACAATTTAAGCATGCGGGAATTATATTCCGGATGTCTCGCTATGAGGATAAGGCTACTTATCAGAGCCATTATTTGGGATTAGCTTGGCAAATATTAAATCCTGCGATTCAAATCGGTATTTATTATTTGGTTTTCGGATTAGGAGTGAACGGGAATAGGAAAGTTGATGGCGTTCCTTTTATTATCTGGATGCTGATTGGGATCACTGCTTGGTTTTATATTAATGCATCTGTACTAGGCGCTTCTAATAGTATTCACCGACAAGTTGGAATGGTAGCAAAGATGAAGTTTCCAGTCAGTATTTTACCATCGATCAATATTATAAGTAATTTGTCATCCTACATTCCTATGGTGGCAATCGTGGTAGGTTCGTTATTTATAGCAGGTGTAACACCAAGTATCTATTGGTTACAATTTATTTATTACTTTCTTGCGATGGTCATATTCCTATTTGCTTTTGGTCTATTGAATGCGACCATAACAGTACTGATACGTGACTATCATATTTTTCTACAGTCTGTTTTGAGATTATTATTTTATGTTTCTGGTCCGATTTGGGATATTAATAACCGAAACATGCCTGTTTGGTTGATCAAGATTCTTCGCTTGAACCCTTTTTATTATCTAATCGAAGGATTTCGTGATACTTTTCTTTCCCGTGCATGGGTTTGGGAAAAAACGACTTATACACTTATCTTCTGGTGTCTAACTTTGATGCTTCTTATTTTAGGAAGCCATCTGCATATGAAGTTTCGTGCTCGTTTTGTGGATTATATTTAAAAAAGTGACTATTTGCGGTGCACTCTCTAACTTAGAGGGTGCACTTTATTTATGTTTTATTTTTGTTTATTTCAAAGAAGTTACGGAAGCATTAAATATGAAGTTGATTCATGATAGCGATTGCTGAAAGATGCGTTTTGTGGGAAAATTTATTTGATGAGTGAATTTTTATTGGTGAGGTGTAAGATGCGGAGATATCAAAAGGTAATTTTAGGTATTTTAGTCGTGTTAGTAGTTGGAATCATTGGAGTAACGATCTACGGGATGCAGGTTTATCGAGAGACAAATGCCACGTTTAATCAAATCTCTCACGCTGTTGATCGGAAAACAGACAAACGAGAGGAAGCGATCAGCATTGAAGATCGAGATCCGTTTTCCATTTTGCTGATGGGAATCGACACTGGGGCATTAGGTCGAACCGAGCAAGGTCGCTCGGATAGTATGATGGTGGTGACGGTCAATCCTGAAAAAAAACAGTCAACGATCATTAGCCTTGATCGTGATATTTACACACAAATCGTTGGTTACAATACGATCGATAAGCTGAATCATGCCTATGCTTTCGGTGGGGAGGCTATGGCCATGGACTCTGTTGAAAATCTCTTGGACATTCCTATCGATCACTATGTGACGATCAATATGCAAGGGATGCGGGATCTGATCGATGCAGTTGGAGGTATCGAGGTGACAAATGCTATCGATTTTACTTTAGAAGGTGTTCATGTCCCTGAAGGGCGAATCACCTTAGATGGGAAAACAGGTTTGGCTTATGCAAGGATGCGCAAACAAGATCCGGAAGGGGATATCGGTCGCCAAAGACGGCAAAGAGAAGTGGTTACGAAAATTCTTCAAAAAGTTATGAGTCTGGATGGCATCAGTAATTACCAAAAGATTCTCAAAGCGGTTGAAAAGAATTCGAAGACGGATCTTACGTGGAATGATATGATGGACATCGGTACCAATTATATTCCTGCTTTTACGACCATCAAACAAGAGCAACTCCAAGGAGAAGGGCAACTGATTGGTGGAGTGTATTATCAGTTATTGGGGACGAATCAGTTGTTGCATACGCAAAATTTGTTAAAGGAGCAGTTGCAGCTTCCGACGAACGAGGGTTTGACCCAAGGCGATGAATATACTAACGGATCGCCTAATTATCAGTTATACGACGACAGTTTGACCTTCTCAGAAGAAAATTCAACAACTGGGGAGTAGCTAGTATCTTTAGAAGCCTAAAAAAGCAGGGTGACCGAAAGTCCTCCTGCTTTTAGTTTTCCACAAAAGTACCAGGGGGAATCTTGTTTCACGAGATCATCAAATGAAAAAACATAAGAAAGCTTAAAAAAACAATTTTTTCATGAAAGAATGAAAATGAAACAATCAAACTGTGAAACATTTACTCGGAATGACGCCAATTTTTATAGTTTTTTCTAAGGATTAATGGATATTTTTTGTTTTTTCTGTTTCGAATCGAATTTTTTGGTAAAATAGGACAGTAGTCATTATAGATTGGAAGGATAGATGAGATGAAGAATTTGAAAGATAAAGTTGTCCAAGGGATACGTAAGGGGCCAGAAGAACCAAAGGCTAAATCGTATCGCAAATCTCATGTTCCATTTCGATTGAACTTTTTGTTTTTTATTATTTTTGCTTTGTTTGTATCTTTGATCGTTCAATTAGGCTATCTACAGATCGTCAATGGCGACAATATTGAGCAGCAGTTGAAAGCTTCATCTGTAGTGGAAGTCAAAGGAAGCGCCCCACGGGGAATGATCTATGACGCTTCTGGAAAAGCGCTGGTGGAAAATCAAGCCAATGCGGCAATCACATTTACCCGCGGAAACAAAATGACCGCTCAAGATCTGTTAGAAACGGCCAAAAAATTGAGCGAGTTGATCGAAGTTCCTGTGGACAAAAACTTGTCTGATCGAGATCTTAAGGATTTTTGGCTGGCAGATGAAGACAATCTTGAAGCAGCAACTGACCGATTGAGTGATGAAGAGCGTTCTTTAGGTACTTCTGAACAATATGCGGCAACCGTTGATAAAGTGACAGAAGATGAAATCAATTTTTCTGATGCAGAATTAGAAGCAGCCACGATTTTTAAGCGGATGAATAGCGCCCAATCTTTGAGTACGGTCTTTATTAAGACGTCGGATGTGTCTGACCGTGAATTAGCTATTGTTGCTGAAAACATGGTCGATTTACCGGGAATCTCCACCGGTACCGATTGGACACGAAAGATCGTTGAAGGAAGTTCTCTGGCTAGTTTGATCGGAACGGTGACTAGTGAAGAACAAGGAATTCCTGAAGAAGTTCTAGACGAATTTTTAGAAAAAGGCTATGCTCGTAATGACCGTGTTGGACGTAGCTATTTAGAGCAGCAGTATGAAGAAGTCTTACAAGGTACAAAATCCATTTCTGAGATCTCCCTTGATAACAATAATAATATTGAAAGTCAAAAAGAAACCTTTGCTGGAGCAAAAGGGGATAACCTTGTTCTAACATTGGATGCTGAGTTTCAGGCGAAAGTTGACAAAATTTTGCAAGACAATTTCCAAAAACTGATTGATTCTGGGGCAGCTGAATATTCTCCAGGGGTATACGCAGTGGCGTTAAATCCAAAAACCGGCGGCGTTTTGTCAATGTCTGGTTATCATCATGACACAGGTTCAAATGAATTGCAGGAAAATGCCATTGGTACCTTCATTAATTCCTTTGTACCAGGGTCCGTTGTCAAAGCCGGGACTTTGGCTGCCGGCTGGGAAAATGGGGTCTTAAACGGCAATGAAGTGTTATTGGATCAACCAATCAGAATTGGCTCCGATGTCAAAGCCTCAATTTTCAACCCAACTGGGGCAAATAATCGTAACCTTTCTGCGGAGCAGGCGTTGGAAGTTTCTTCTAACTCCTATATGATGCAAGTCGCTTTACGTTTGATGGGCATCAATTATCAGTCAGGTATTTCGATTCCAACAGTGGATCGTCAAGGGGATGTCTATGAAAAACTACGTTCGTCTTTTGCCTCTTTTGGTATGGGAACTGAAACTGGGATCGATTTACCGGGAGAAGCGACTGGTATCAGCACATCGATCGATAACATGGACCCGGTCAGTGATGGTGGGAAGATCCTTGACTTGGCTTTTGGTCAGTTTGATACCTATACGACGTTGCAACTGGCACAATATGCAGCAACTGTTGCTAATGGTGGCAAAAGATTGCAGCCTCATATCGTCGACGGTATTTACGGCAATGATGAAACTGGCGGTCTTGGCTCACTGATTGAAGAGATCGAACCAACGGTATTGAACGAAGTTGGTTTAACAGATGCTCAAATGCAAATTGTTCAAAATGGATTTTATGATGCAGTTCATGGAACGGATGCTTGGGCAACTGCCAAAGGCTTGGCTTCTGCGAAAATGGAGGTCTCTGCCAAAACAGGTACTGCCGAAACACCAATTGTGGATAGTAATGGCAATACCATCAGCTTAGTTAACCTAAACATCGTTGCCTACGGGCCAAGCAGTGATGCGGATATTGCCATCGCGATCGTAATGCCTCAATTAAAAGGGGACACAGATACCCATCCAAATATTCAAATCGCCAAAGAAATCATGGATGCTTACTACGACTTATATATGAAATAAGCATAAAAAATCGCAGTGAAGACTGCGGTTTTTTTGTTTTATAAGAAAACTGATAGAAAACCAACATTTAGTGAGAAAGACTTGCTATTTTTGAATGATTGGCTTAGAATACTAGCGGTCAAGAGATAATTTTGATTTGCACGTTAAATAAAAAGATAAACTGATGATAAAAGGGGTAAAAAACGTAATTATGAACAAGGAATGTTTAAGTAAGCAAGAACTAATGAAGCAGTTGGGACAATTTACACCAGCTGAAAAAAAGGAGATTCGGGATTATTTGCAACGGAAAAATCCATTGCTTTTCCGAAAATTTGAACGAATGAAACACGATTTATATCGCTTGGAATCACGGCGTGTCCAATGTGAGATTGAAAATAACGAAAAGGAGTTAGGTCTTCTAAACGATAAGATCCTTTTGAAAAAAGAAGATTTTCTTGAGCTGTTATTAGCAATTCGAAAGAAAAGAGGGTAATGGATGGAATTTATTGAACTCGTCATTATCATTGCAATTCTTGTCACATTATCAAATGTGGCGAGCAAAATATTGCCCTCGGTACCGATCTTTTTTATTCAAATTATTTTAGGAATTTTATTAGGTCTTACAGAGATGGGCCAAGAGATCGCCTTTGAGCCAGAAATGTTCTTAGTAATGATCATTGGTCCATTGCTATTTCGTGAAGGGGAGCGGGCAGACGTTCCGGAAATCTTAAAAAACAGCAAGATCGTGCTATTTTTGGCTTTTGGTGGCGTTTTAATGACGCTGTTTGCGGTCGGCGGAACCCTCCATTGGTTGATGCCGACGATACCTCTGGCTGCTTGCTTCGCTTTTGGGGCTGCTTTAGGACCAACTGATGCGGTGGCAGTCTCCTCATTAGCAAAGCGTTTGAAAATTTCCAAAAATATTATGCATATTCTGGAAGGCGAGGGCTTACTGAATGATGCTTCGGGGGTTACCGCATTACAGTTTGCTATCGTAGCTTTGACCACCGGGAGTTTTTCAGCAGCCAACGCAGGTTTCCAACTCCTTTTCTCTAGTATCGGCGGCGGGCTTATCGGTTACTTGATTGTGTGGCTGAAACGCCGGATTTTACGTTTTATTGAAAAAATCTCGGCACAAGATGTCACAGTATACTTATTGATTGAACTACTCTTGCCATTTGCTGCCTATTTGCTGGCAGAAATGATCGGAGTCTCAGGGATTATCGCAGCCGTTGTGGCTGGGGTTGCCCAAGCCCAAAGAAAACGGCGAATCTCGTTGTTTGATGCAGAGTTGGCGAACATTTCGGAAAGCACGTGGTCGACCATAGTCTTTACATTGAACGCATTAGTGTTTCTCTTTCTAGGGATCGAGTTGTCACAAGTCTTCTCACCGATCTGGGAAAGCAAAAACTATGCAAACTGGCATCTAGTTATCACGATTTTAGTCGTCACAGCGGTGATTTTCCTCGTTCGTTTTCTCTTTTTACTATTTTATTATTGGTTCTTACAGTCAAAAAAACAAGTATCCATGAATCAAGTCGCCTTGTTGACCTTTGGTGGCGTCAAGGGAACAGTCAGTTTGGCAGCCATCTTTATTTTACCGGTGATGGTGCATGAGACACCGTTTCAGGAACGGAGCTTGCTCTTGTTTTTGACCGCCTGTGTGATTTTGCTGACATTGATCATCAGCGTGATGGTCTTGCCTTATTTGGCAGATGGTGAAGCTGCCGAAAGTGTCGACTTCAATCACTTGCTGATCTTAGAAGACGTCATCGAACAATTGGAAGCAGAAGAAAAACAAGAGCTTTCTGATAAAGGTCGCTTAGCGATTGATGCTGTCATCAATTCCTATGAAAATCGCCGTTGGGAATTGTATCGCAATAGTTTGACAGATTCAGAAAAACAAGAAATCCAAGAAATTCAAGGGTTGATCTTGTCGATCGAACAAGATGGCTTGGATGAAGCCTATCGAAATGGGAAAGTCAGTCTAAATGGCTATCGTTTTTATTCACGGTTTATTTCTCAGCAACAGCATTCCCTCGCAAAACAAATTCTCTCATTCTTTAGTTTTTGGCTCTTCTTTATTCAGCGCTTTATTCGTGTATTGATCCATCCTCGTTTGTTTTTACAGCGACGGCAGCAACTGAAAGATGCCTTGAAACAACGAGACATTTCTGAAGTACAAAAAATCTACTTAAAAAACAGCGAATACATTTTTCACAGTTTGAGCAATTTAGAAGATGTCTATGATTCCTCGCTGATCAATTTCTTTATTCGTCAACGAGAAATGAGCATCAAACGGTTTGAACATAGCAATTTCATTGAAACGATCATGATCGAGCAAGAGCCGATTTTTGTCAAGAAAGTCCTTTGGGGCTATTATCTCGAGCGCAAGACGATCGATGAATATGAAGTGGCTGAAAAAATATCGACGATTTCTGCGAATGAATATCGACGCAATGTCAATCTGTTAGAATCGTATGCGATGTCTCGAGCAGAAGAACAGCCGAAACAGCGAATGTTCCGCCGATAATATGTCTCAAAAGGTGCATGAAGTGATGCTCGTTTTATGGAGTGTCTTCGTCAGGTTATTCCCCGTAGGTGATCAACATGGATCATCCAAGGGAATAAACTGACGAAGGCATTCTTTTTTTACAAAAATTGATTTTTTTCTCTCATCGTCTCCGTTGATGAAATGTGGTACAATGAGCGAAGAAAAAACTCAGGAGGGATTCTGTGAAAGAATTAAAAGTAAGTGAATTAACCAAAACTTACGGTGAAAAAACACTGTTTGATCAGCTTTCTTTTCTGATACATGAAAAAGATCGGATCGGTTTGATCGGTGTCAATGGCACGGGGAAATCAAGTTTGTTACGGATCTTAGCCGGTTTGGATCGCGGAGATGGCGATCGCCAAACGGTATTTGCCGCCCAAGATTATCGCATCGGTTTCTTGGCTCAAGACAATCAGTTACAAGAAGAATTATCTGTTGTAGATGCTGTTTTTCAAGGCACCAGTCCGCTGATTCGCGTTGTTCGTGACTATGAAAAAGCGCTGATTGCTTTAGAAAATAATGGTATGGATCAACAAACGCAACGGAATTATCAGTTGGCAGAAGAAGCGATGAATAAGGCCGATGCTTGGAATACAGATACAACTGCCAAGATTATTTTACAAAAGCTTGGGATCAGGGAGTTAGAGAAAAAGGTCAGTGAGTTATCTGGAGGTCAAAAGAAACGAGTGGCTATGGCTCAAGTATTGATCGATGAACCAGACCTGTTGTTATTGGATGAACCGACTAACCACTTAGATTATGATGCGATCCAATGGTTGGAAGGCTATTTAAAGAATTATCGGGGTGCGTTACTGATGGTGACCCACGATCGCTACTTTTTGGATCGAGTCGTTAATCGGATTTTCGAATTATCCTTTGGCAAGTTGCATGAATATCAAGGCAATTACGAGACGTATCTTCATGCTCGAGCAGAACGAGAACGTGTGGAGGAGACGCAAGAAGACAAGCGCAAGCAGTTGTACAAACATGAGTTGGCTTGGATTCGTACTGGAGCAAAAGCCCGTACAACGAAACAACAGGCCCGGATCGATCGTTTCGATGATTTAAAAGAAAACCTACATCAAGTAAAACGGAACGGCGAAGTGGCCATTGATGTTGCTACGACACGCTTAGGTAAACAGGTCCTAGAACTAAAAGATGCGAGTTTCCAGATTGAAAATAAAACGATTTTGTCTCACTTTGATTTGTTGATTCAATCAAGAGAACGCTTAGGGATCACAGGAGAAAACGGTGCGGGTAAATCAACGTTGCTCAATATTTTAGCTGGTCGCCTGCCTTTAGAAGAAGGGGAGCGTACGATGGGCGTGACGGTGAAAATGGCTTATTATACGCAAACGATTGAAGCGATGAACCCTGATCAGCGAATGATTGCTTATTTGCAAGAAGCAGCGGAGGAAGTGCAAAAAGTGGACGGCTCCCAAGTCAGTGTCGCAGAAATGCTGGAACAGTTTTTGTTTCCGCGATCCATGCATGGCACCAAGATCGGCAAGCTGTCTGGCGGGGAAAAACGACGACTATTTTTACTCAAGCTATTGATTGGACAGCCAAATGTTCTCTTGTTAGATGAACCGACCAACGATTTGGATATTGATACCTTGACGATTTTGGAAAATTATTTGGAAACATTTCCAGGTGCAGTCATCACTGTTTCCCATGACCGTTACTTTTTAGATAAAGTTGCCCAAAAATTGCTGATCTTCGAAGGAGACGGCCGGATTAAGTCCTACTTTGGTTCCATTAATGAGTACCTAGCAGCCAATACCAATAAAGCTAGTTCGAGTGTACTAGAGCCAAAAGAAACAAAAACCGATTCCCTTTCTGCTGAAAGTGAGGAGACTGCTGCAGCGCCTATCAAAAAGAAACTGAGTTATATGGAACAAAAAGAGTGGGCGACGATTGAGGATGTTATTGCGGCATTAGAAGAAAAAGCAGCCGCTTTAACTGAAGAAATGAATCATCAAGGTGCGGACTTTACGAAGCTCCAAAAATTACAGCAAGAAATCAGCGAGGTTGAAACGCAACTGGCAGAAAAAATGGATCGTTGGGAATATTTGAGCGAATTTGTCTAGAGTAAAGGAGAAAAACGATGGAACAAGCATATTTAGAGCTAGGAAAAAAGATTTTAACAGAAGGCAATGATAAAAGCGACCGTACAGGAACGGGAACGCGCAGTGTCTTTGGTCACCAAATGCGTTTTGACCTGTCCCAAGGCTTTCCATTGTTGACAACCAAGAGAGTTCCTTTTGGTTTGATCAAAAGTGAATTATTATGGTTTCTAAAAGGAGATACCAACATTCGTTATCTGCTAGAGCATAATAACCACATTTGGGATGAATGGGCGTTTGAACGCTATATTAAAAGTGATGCCTATACAGGTCCTGATATGACAGACTTTGGTCGCCGTTCATTGGTGGATGAAGCTTTCAATGAACAGTACCAACATGAGTTGAAACAGTTTTGTGAAAAAATCTTAGCCGATGATGCTTTCGCTGAAACTTTCGGCGATTTGGGTCATGTTTACGGGTACCAATGGCGGCATTGGGAAAAAAGTACGGGTGGGTTTATCGATCAAATCAAAGAAGTGATCGACATGATCAAAACAACGCCAGACTCTCGTCGCTTGATCGTCTCTGCTTGGAATCCAGAAGATGTACCGACGATGGCGTTGCCGCCTTGTCACACAATGTTTCAATTTTATGTTCATAATGGGCGCTTAAGCTGTCAGTTGTATCAACGCAGTGCCGATGTCTTTTTAGGTGTTCCCTTCAATATTGCTAGTTATGCGCTATTGACGCACCTGATTGCTCATGAAACTGGACTAGAAGTTGGAGATTTTGTCCATACATTAGGCGATGCTCATCTTTATAGCAATCATATGGAACAAATGAAAGAACAATTGACTCGAACAGTACGTCCTGCGCCAACCTTACAGCTAAATCCTGAAAAACAATCAATCTTCGATTTTGAAATGAAAGATATTACGCTGGTTGGGTATGATCCGCATCCAACGATCAAAGCGCCGATTGCAGTTTAAGTGGTTGTTTGGTTTCATTTCATAAAGAAAGGAATGAGGCGTAATGGAAAATACCCACAAACGAGGCTTTGCGGCGACCTTTCATCAGAGACATGCTGGATCGATTCATACAGTGCTCATTGAGCAAGTCATTGATTTCTTGGATCAGCACTATGATGCAGTTTGGCTATCCGTATCCGAAGAAACGGTGCCGGAGCTAAAAGAAGCCATTCGGTCAAATCAGCAGTGCACTGCCATTTTTATACCAGCAAAAGGAGCGGCAGATGCCCGCAGAAGGCTTGTTTTTGCTGCACAGCACAACCTACCAATGCTGGATTCATTGCATATTTGTGATTTTGATCGCGTAGTGACGTGGATAGAGACGTACCCAGAAGAACTTGTGGCAATAAGCAAACAGCCATTACCGGAGAATACGTATTGTATCCTAGGACGAACTGCAAGGGCATTTGCGAGTCATCCGCAAACATGGCAAAGAACGGAGTGCTTGATCAACGAGATCGCCGCCGACTTTTTTCAAATAGAAGAAATTGATGTCGCAGCTGGCAGTGCTCTCTTTCCGATCTCCCTGATACCGACCTTGCTGAAAAACAACAACGCGCGTTTAAACGATGGAGAATGGCCAAGAAATGTCCAAAGAAGTGGCGGAACAATTACCTACCAAGCCTGTGATGGCTTGCGCTTTGATGAGCGCAACAAAGATCCATTTGAGCATGAATCGGCTTTTCAGCTGATGCAGCGACTGCAAGTCGCTGCGGATATTTCTGAATCATTTTATACAGAAGGGATGTAATATTTATGTTGATCGCACTTTGGGCACAAGATCAAAAGGGGTTGATCGGAGCGGATGGCACACTGCCGTGGCATTTGCCGAATGATTTGAAATTTTTTAAAGAGCAAACCATCAATAATACGATCATTATGGGGCGCAAAACCTTTGAAGGCATGGGAAAAAGATTGTTGCCACAACGGACGACGATCGTTTTGACAAGTGATCGAGATTATCAAGCCAACGGTGCCTTGGTGATGCATGACCGTGAGGAAATTTTGACGTATGTGAAGCAGCAAGAGCATCCTGTTTTTTTAACTGGTGGAGCGGGTGTTTTTGAAGCGATGATTGACGATTGCGATCAATTGTACCGTACAGTGATCGATGCGGAGTTTAACGGAGATGTGTATTTCCCAGAGATTGATTGGACGCAATGGAAACTTGATCATATGGTCGATGGGATCATCGATGAAAAAAACCATTATCCTCATCGATTCGAGTTTTATCATAAAAAATAAAAGATCAGGGACCTTTCTCTAATGAAGGTTCCCTGATCTTTTATTTAATCGCACTTACTGTTTAGGTATAAAACAAGACAGAGAAGTACATTAGTCCAGCACCTAACATAACGAATAAGTGCCAAACCACATGCATGAATCGAACGGATTTTAAACTATAGAATAGCGCACCCACAGTATAAGAAACACCACCGCTTGCTAGTAAAAATGTTCCCCAATAGCCTAAATGTTCGATCAGGGGTTTAAAGGCGACGACACATAGCCAGCCCATGATGATGTAGATCAGGGTGGAAATTTTAGAGACGGTCTCTTTTTTATGAAGAGTCAGTGACTTATAAACGATGCCGCTAATTGCGAGTAGCCAAATCAAGACGAAGAGTGACCAGCCAAGCCAGCCTTGGATACTAAGCAAACAAAAAGGAGTATAGCTTCCGGCGATCAGCAAGAAAATGGAGGCATGATCAAAGACTTGGAAGACCTTTTTTGCTTTGGTAAAAATCAAACTGTGAAATAAGGTAGAAAAGAGGAAGAGCAAAATCATCATTGACCCATATATGGCATAGGAAACGATGTGGATAGGTGACCCTAGATTTGCCCCCTTGATTAAGAGAATGACCAGTCCTGCGATACTCAGTCCTAATCCGATCCCGTGGGTTACTGCATTTAATACTTCATTGACGATCAAATATCTGCGACTAAACTTCATGTGCTGCATTCGGCACCGTCCTTTCGAATCGAAATTAGATGAAAAAAAATTTTCTCTCTGTTATACTTAGTATAAATGGTCTGTGGTTATTTTACCATGAAAAAAGACTTGATTTAAAGAGAGAGTGAATATATGATGGCAAATCTTAAAATTGTGACAGATTCTTCCAGTACAATGGAACCAAGTGTCCGTGATGCTTTGGCTATCCATGTTGTGCCTTTATCTGTAATGATTGATGGTGTCGTTTATCCAGATGATGAAACGCTACCGGGAGAAAAATTTATGCAAATGATGGCGCAAGCCAAAGAATTACCTAAAACTAGCCAGCCGCCGATCGGTCATTTTGTAGAATTATATGATGAATTAGGCAAAGATGGCAGTGAAATTTTATCGATCCATATGACCAAAGGCCTGAGCGGAACCGTGGAAGCGGCTCGTCAAGCCAGTCATTTATCAAAAGCCAAAGTCACGGTGATCGATAGCGACACAACAGATCAAGCGCTGGCTTTTCAAGTGATTCGGGCAGCTGAATTGGCTAAAGCCGGTAAGACACTAGAAGAAGTGTTACCTGAAGTGGATTTGGTGCGTGAACATACGAAATTATTTATCGGCGTTTCAACGTTAGAAAACTTAGTAAAAGGCGGTCGTATCAGTCGTGCCAAAGGTCTTTTATCGAGTTTGCTGAACATGAAAGTAATCATGGATTTTGATCATTCAGAACTGATTCCAGTCGTCAAAGGACGCGGTGTCAAGACGTTTAATAAATGGTTTGAGGAATTAAAAGTAGAATTGAAGAATATGCCTAAAGTGACGAAAATTGGTATTTCTCATGCTGAAGGATTAGAAATCATGGAACGTTTCCAAAAAGAACTAGCAGAACTGTTTCCTGACTTGGAGATCCCATTGCTTCACACAACACCGATCATCGCCACTCACACTGGCAAAGGTGCTTTTGCGATTACTTACAGTACGGAATAAAAAGGATGTTTCTTTCAGCGATTCGTTTGACGACGAATCGCTTTTTGGTGTATGAAAAGCTGAAAAGAAGAAAAAGCAGAATGAAGCTGCGATTTTTGCCTACTCAGAGAGTAGGGAGCTGTTTTCTTTCTTAAGTTTGAAGGATTGCGACTAGGAATTTTATGAGAATTTTGTTAAAATAGCAAAGATTACAAAGGAGTTTGAATACCTGTGAAATGGAAAAAAATAGTAACTTATTTACTTGTTGTGGGACTGATAGCCATTGGAACGGGCTTCTTGTTTCATTTTGCTGTTCCCAAAGCGCAACCACTACTGACCCCTGTGGATAAGCTAGCAGCCAATGATTCGAAAAAATCCGCCATTGAATACCTCGCACTTGGGGATTCATTAACGGAAGGGGTTGGTGATGAAACAGCTCGTGGCGGCTTTGTGCCAATTTTAGCGGGGGATTTAGAGGACCGCTATGATTTGAACAATTTGGTAACCAAAAATTATGGGGTCGCTGGTGAAAGAAGTGATCAGATTTTAAAGCGAGTCAAAAATGATGAAGACTTGCGGCAAGACCTCAGTCAAGCGGATTTGATTACCTTGACTGTCGGTGGTAACGATGTGCTAAAAGTGATTCAGAGCAATTTCTTCGGCTTGAGCATTGAGACGTTTACGGAACCGATGGAAGATTACAAAGAACGTTTAAAAGACTTGTTTGCTCAAATTCGCGATTTGAATAGTGATGCACCAATCTATGTCTTGGGCATCTACAATCCATTTTATCTGAATTTCCCAGAAATCACGGATATGCAGACGATCATTGATAACTGGAACCAACAGACGGAGTCCTTCGTCAATCAGCAAGAAAAGGCCTTTTTCATACCTATTAACGATCTGCTTTATAAAGGATTGAGTGATGAAGTCGGGATTGCTGATACCGAAGGAGGGGAATCAGAGGGAACTGCCGAATCATCGGATTCAGAAAGTTTATCTGATTCATCAACGACAGCTTCGGATGAAACGCAAAGTAGTCCTTCAACGACCACTGATTCATCGCAAGCCGTTGGAAATAACATTACAAACAATGTTTTGTATGAAGGCGATCGCTTCCATCCCAATAATCTTGGGTATCAACTGATGGCGAATGCCGTTCGCGATGAAGTGATCAAAACGCAAAACTATTGGTTGCTAGAGGAGGATACAAAATGAAACCAAGCGAATCAACGAAGCAGCCGGAAAAAACAGCTACAACGAATAAAAAAGCGATCAACTACTGGAAAATTGCCTTCCTAGTGTTGGTCGGTATCCTTTTAGGGACAACGGTTTTCTTTGCTTCAAGAATTTTTCAGCAGCGGGAAACCGGCTTAAATGAAAGTGCCGAACTTGTTCAACGGGAGGGCAGTCCTGTTCTGACCGTTAACAGTAACAAAAGCCAAGTCAATCAATTGATTGATTTTTATCTATCTGATTTTCAAAAGGATCAAGAGGTCAAATATAATTTTGAGCTAAGAAATGAAGCACTCTTAACAGGCGAGTTTCAAGTATTAGGATTTCCTATCACCTTCTATCTTTATTTTGATCCTTACGTGACGGAAGAAGGCAATGTCCAATTAAAGGCCAAAAGCTTATCAATCGGCACCTTGGATCTGCCCACCAGTGAAGTGATGAAAATGATCAAACGTAGTTTTAAATTTCCTGAATGGATCGATGTCAATGCCGATGAACAAATTATTTTGATTCGATTGGATCAATTCCGCATGCAAAACGGCTTGTTTATCAAAGCCAACAAAATCAATCTTGTGGATGATGAAATTCAAATGAGTTTATATTTACCAGCTGAAACGGAGGATGAATAATGGAACGAGCAATTTTTGCCGGTGGGTGCTTCTGGTGTATGATCCAACCCTTTGATGAACTAGAGGGCGTGCATTCGATTTTTTCTGGCTATACCGCAGGACATACCGAAAATCCAACCTATGAAGAAGTCAAAAGCCATCAAACCGGGCATACCGAAGCAGTGGAAATCATCTTTGATCCTGAAAAAATCAGTTATGAAGATCTTTTGACGATTTATTGGCAGCAAACAGATCCAACGGATGCTTTTGGGCAATTTGAAGATCGTGGCGACAATTATCGTCCGGCTATCTTCTATTTGAATGAAGAGCAACGACAAAAAGCCGAAGCCAGCAAAGAGGCACTTCAAGCTTCCGGTCGCTTTACCGATCCGATCGTGACCACGATCGAACCAGCCCAACCCTTTTATTTAGCGGAAGAAGAACACCAAGAGTATTACAAAAAGAATCCTGAGAATTTTGCTCGCAATCATGCCCGTAGAGCAGCCTTTTTAGAAAATCATTGGGAGCAAGAACATGCGTAAAAGTTTTTATAGCTATTTAATGGCAGTCAAAGGACCGAGTCATACAGATGAGGCCCAGATCTTTGCTACTCATGCAAGTCATGATATCCAGTTTCCGAAGCACAGCGATGACTATAATGAAGTCTCTTCTTATCTGGAACTAAATGTTGATTATTTGCCATCCATGGATATTTTTGATCGTATTTGGGCAGAGTATCTCGAAAATAACAAATAAAAAACTGTCCTTCGTTTTGTATGGTTGCATAAAATCCACAGAACGAAGCTGTTTTTTCTCAGAGAGGTGTTGTGAATGAAAGGTTTAACGACGAGCCGATATATCGTTTCTCTCGTTTGTGTCGCAATTTTGTCAGGAGGCGGTGTCTATTTATGGCAAACGGCTCAGCAAAATCAGCAGACGACGCAACCGGTGACAGAAACGAGCACAGAAGCCAGCGGGATGGAGAAAATCCAGTCGCTATATGACCAGATCCTCGCGAATTATTACCAAGAAGTCGATGAGGATGCCTTGATAGAAGGCGCCCTACAGGGAATGACTGATGCGCTAGATGATCCTTATACAACGTATTTGAATCAATCAGATGCGGATAACTTAGAACAATCACTTTCTGGCAGTTTTGAAGGGATTGGTGCTACCTTGTCGATCGTGGAAGACTATCCAGAAGTCGCACAAGCCCCGATAAAAAATACGCCTGCTGAAAAAAGCGGCCTGCGAATGAATGACCGAATCGTCAAGGTAGATGGTGAAGATACGCAGGGACAAGAATTATCTGAAGTCGTGGGTAAGATTCGTGGTGAGAAAGGGACGAAAGTCACCTTAACGATTCAACGTGGAGAGGACACTTTTGATGTGGAGATCACTCGGGATGTGATCCCCATCGAAACGGTTCATGGAGAAATCGCTGAAAGTGATGAAACGATCGGTCGTATCGACATTACTTCCTTTGGTGAAAACACGGCAGCTGAGTTGAAAGAAACCATCACCGAACTGCGGGAAGCCGGTGCAAAGTCGTTTGTACTAGATTTAAGACAAAATCCTGGTGGACTGCTAGACCAAGTCCAGATCATGGCGAGTATGTTTTTGGAAAACGGTCAAACGATCGTGAAATTTGCCAATAACCAAGGGGTAATCAGTGAAACCAAAGCGAGTGAAACCTTGGACGAAGGATTCAAAGTCACAGAGCCGGTCGTTGTTATAGTCGATGGAGGCAGTGCCTCCGCATCGGAAATTTTTGCTGCAGCCTTGCAAGAATCAGCGGATATTCCTGTCGTTGGTACGGAAACCTTTGGTAAGGGGACTGTCCAGAATGTGAAGGATCTGGGGGATAACAGTGAATTAAAAATGACGGTCATGAAATGGTTGACCCCGAATGAAAATTGGGTCAATGATCAAGGCGTGATGCCGGATTATGAAGAGGACTATCCAGAATATGCGTATTTCCCGCCATTACCACGGGACCATGCTTTAAAAGCTGGCCAATCGTCAACGGCAGTCAACAATCTAAATCAGTTTCTTAAAGCGTTGGGGTATTCAACCAGTGGTGATACCTTCAATGATGAGACGACCGCAGCTGTGCAGTCCTTCCAAGAAGACCATGATTTAAAGGGAACTGGGGAAGTCGATGCAGACACGGCCCAAGCAATTGAAAAAGAAGTAACGGCGAAACTCAAAGCAGAGGACCCAGCATACTTAAAAGCACTGTCCTTGCTTTCTGAACAATAAACTAAGTGAAAAATTGGAGAGGAGGCAGACGTGTGGAGTCGAAAAAACTTTGGGTTGATCGTTTTTGGCTAGTAGTGAAATATGCGTTGATCGCTTTTGCAACAGCCTTCTTGATTCGGGCATTCTTGTTGATCCCAGTTCCTGTTGAAGGAAATTCGATGGAAGGAACTTTAAAACAAGGAGACATGGTGGTCATTGAGAAGATTTCGCCGATCCAACGTTTTGATGTCGTTGTTTTCCAACTGCCGGATGGTTCGACCTATATCAAGCGGGTGATTGGCTTACCGGGTGAGTCAGTGAAATATGTCAATGATCAGCTTTACATTGATGATGAACCAGTAGATGAAGATTTTCTAGTGAAAAACCGTAGCAATGACCACGAGTCTGCTTCTTATACCAATGATTTTGATTTAGAATCTTTATTAGGCGTTGAGAAATTAGGGAAAGATAGTTACTTTGTCATTGGTGACAATCGACGTGCCTCCAAAGATAGTCGTTCCTTTGGACCAATATCAGGAGAGGCTATTTTAGGCAATGCCCGTTTTGTTTATTATCCATTGACCCATATTCGGTTGATTTAAGCTATGTAATTATACACACAGTCAAATAATGCATAACCCCTTGGATTCATCGATTGATTCCAAGGGGTTATTTGTATAGCTTTCAATCTTTTTCAAAAGACTTCCTTAGGTTTGCCGAAGTGCGCCAGTTGTTATTAATCCGTCAACTTTTTGATTTTTTCATTAAAAGCAGCCAATAATTTCTGACAGAGATCTGTTTCAAAGTCATAATAGCGACAAAAATCAATGATTGCCGAATTCTTTTCGGTTGTATATGGAGGGAAAAGCTGAGGCGCACTCAGGATATAAAAATCAAATGGTTCTTCTGTTGGCAGTGTGATCCGCTCTATCGCAACGAATGGTAGTCGCTCACATATATTAAAAACTTCCATTGAAACTAAATAATTGGATACATAGACGAAAGCAACTTTAAGCTTATATTTCTGTTCCTTTTCGATGTAAACGGGGTAAAGCAAACAGGCTTGATAAAAGGCAAGATCGGCATAACAGGTTTTCAACCATTCATAACCTTTACGATTTGCTATTTTACGCCAAAAACTTTGAATGGTATTTTTCAAAATCGTATGCAATGGGTATTTATCTTTGATCACGTTTGCTTCGAAAAAATTGGAAAGAGGGACTTTTTGCTTGAATATGCAAAATTTCAGCAAGGTAAGATATGTATTCATATAAAGAAACGATTGGTGATCAAAGTCAAAATCGCAGAGAAATTTTTGGCAATGGTCTTCAAATTCAGTCATCAGTTCTTTTAGTTCCTGTTTTTCATGCTTGTAACAATTTGCAACGATCGGCAGACGCACATCGTTTGCGGAAGTCAGCATCGGCCAGTAATAAAAAAGAAAAAACAATGAATTGATCTCAAGAATGTCTATTGCTGAATCAATGAGCTTAAAGAAAGCAGAAAAGAAATCAAGACTTTCGCAACTGGGAATAAAGGACTTATTCGTTAATTCATAAAGATTCGTTGAGTGACCATCCTTGATCCGGAAAAGACAAATTTTGCAATGGAGTAATGCTTCTTTTTTACCAATTTCATATTTAATTTGGTATTTTGTTCCTTCATAGGTAACAAATAACTCTTCGATCTCTTGATTAAATGCCTGTGCCAAACTATCTCCTAAAGAAATATGCCAGATAAAATTAAACAACAAGATGCGAATCACCATCTCTGAACCGGTAAGCGTCATGGCCGATTGATTTAAGGTTATGTTGAATTCCTTTAAATGATCCTGCAGCTTTTTAGTTTGTCGGAAACAAGTCGAACGACTGATATAGTTTCTTTGGCAAAATGCCAGCAAGCTTTCATCTTGGTTGGTCAAGATACTTAACAACATTTTATAAGAAATACTTACTTGGGCTAAAAACTGCTGATATTGATTGTATTCAATCAAATTTTTAGGGAGACTGAGGGTGTTTTTATGTAATGAAAGATTTACTGGGGAAAGGTTTTGCAGGTCCTCTTGGATCGAGGAAAGTAAACTTTTCAATCTCGTTGTACTTAAATGGGTCAGATTTTTCACGAACTCTATGTTGTATTCACCCGGAGCAATTGATAATAATTTTCCGTAGAGTCCGATTTTGTCTAATGCTCGGGAATCTAAGAGTATTTTTTCAATCAAATGATCACCTTCTTATTTTAGTAATAACTTATTTATATAACTGTGTAAAGACACGTCTCAAAATTTTTGCTTTTTTTTTATAAAAACTGAGACAAATCTTTTCAGAAAGTGTCTCATAAAGAAGAAAAATACAAAGAGGATTTGAAAATTGTTGATTTTCTTCAGTTTTTAAATAACATAAACTGATAGGTTTTAATCAGAAAATCTGCGCCTAAATTCTGTTTAAATAACGCACGAAAATAAGAGTTTTCCCATTTTTCTGAAAATGAAAAAAAGCGGTGTATTGTTCTTCTTTTTTGTATGATCAGCTTGTAATTTGAAAGGAGGTCTTTTTATGTTTTTTGCAAAGAGACACCACTGGTTCTCTTTCATTTTCTGTATGTTAGGGGGGATATTATTTATCATTTATTCAGGTTTGCAAACAAATGGGACAGCAAGTGCACAAGAAGAAAATACGATCGCTATTACCGAAACGGAGCAGATCAAGCTGACAGGTCAACGGGAGGGCAATCAATTTACTTTACGTTATCAGCTATCACAAAAAAACAAGCAGCAACGCATCTGGCTGCAATTATATGCATTGGATGAAACGAAAGAACAACCGCTAACGAAAACGAACAACAAAGAGGTGGTTTTTATTGAGGATGAATCTGCACAGTCTTGGCTAACAACACAAGACTTCTTGAAAACACCCTGTGAACAAGAAGTAACGTTTCAACTACCCAATGAAACAAAAAAACTCAAGTTGGCGCTTCAGATTGAAGAATATGATCATGAAAATCAAGAGTCGCACAAATTGGCGTCTTTGGATGAATTGATAGTTGATATTCCGCTTGCGACAGAATCTGCTTCCTCAGATAGGGTGGAAGTCAGCTCAACTGATTCGCAAGCTGCAGAAACCGGCACGGAGTCAACTTCGGAACAAGTGTCGAATGAAGACTCAAAAGGTGTTTTTAACGAAGAAACGCAGGAAGAGACAAAGGAAACAGGAACGACGTCAAGTTCTTCTGAAGATGAAACACTCATTGAACCGTTTAAACAAGAACGTCTTTATCAAAAAATGACCGTTTCACAGGCTTTTGCTTCGATTGAACCAGATTATACGACAGACCAAAGCGGGACGTATCCTTCGGCGAATTGGAAAACCGATGAAAAGAGTAACGTCTTAAATCATCAGGGGAACAAGGATGCAGGAGAAACCTGGGATGGCGTAACTACCTGGAATGGTGATCCAGAAAATGTGACCAACTCGTATATTGAGTATGGTGGTGTAGGTGACGAAGCAGATTTCGCTCTGCGAAAATTTGCCAAAGAGACGAATACCCCGGGACTATTTGATGTTTACCTAAATGTACGAGGGAATGTTCAACGTCAAGTCGATCCTATCGATGTCGTGTTGGTCGTGGATTGGTCAGGCAGTATGAATGATATGGGACGCATCACTGAAGTAAAAAAAGGTGTGGAACGCTTTTTGAATCAAATTGAAGGAAGCGGCATTCAAGACAGTGTCTACATGGGCTATGTCGGTTATTCCAGTGATGGTAGCAATTACCAAAACAAAATCTGCCAATTAGGAAAATTTTCGGAAGTCAAAGAGACGATCCGGACCATGACGCCAGAAACTGCAGCTGGGGGGACCTTTACCCAAAGAGGGCTGCGCCAAGCAGGGGATATGCTATCGACGCAAAATGGACATAAGAAAGTCATCGTTTTGCTAACAGATGGCGTGCCTACTTACAGTTACCATGTGTCCAAAGTGCAGACGCAAGCAGACGACAGTTATTATGGAACCGCCTTTTCACTTACTCAAGATCAGCCCATGAATACATCGTTTATCCACGATTGGTATTTTGCACCTGATCAATACGGTAACTCTAAACGGATCGACAATACGTTTGTCGCTACGATCGGTGAGGCGATGGCGTTAAAAGAGCGCGGGATTGAGATTCACGGATTGGGGATTCAACTGCAAGGAGATCAAACAGCTGGGTATACAAAGGCCGATGTTGAGAACAAAATGAGACAGATGGTTTCTGCAGATGAAGAGGGGCATCTTTATTATGAGTCAGCCAATGAAGCAGCGGATATTGCCGACTATCTCGAGAAAAAAGCCCTTCATATTTCGGCGACAGTCACTGATGGAGAGATTACTGACCCCATTTCGCAGCCATTTTTATACGAAGAAAATAGCTTGTCCATCAAAAGTGTCGGTTCTGCTGATCTAACGGTGCAGCCTGAGGTCACGGTATCTGACAATACCCTCAGCGCTTCTAGTCTTTATTTAGGCGAAGGACAGGAACTGCAAATTCATTATCAAGTGCGGATTCAAACAGAAGCAGCGGATTTTAAACCAGATACTTGGTATCAAATGAATGGTGAAACGGTGTTTTATCCGAATCATCAATCCGATCAAAAGGCATTGTTTGGTGTGCCATCTGCCAAAGCACCTGGTAAGGAGTTGACGATCAAAAAAGTCTGGGAGGAATACGATGGTGATGTGTCAAGTCGCCCAGAATCCGTTTATTTTGAAATAAGTAGAAGCCCGGTTACTAGCAAGGAGAGCTGGCAAACAGGATATCTCGAACTTACTGAGACCTATGCGCAAGATCAGACAACTTGGGAACGAAGCAAGGTTCCCGCGGTTTCTGAAAAGGATGGAACGAATTACGAAGAAACCCGTCTACTGCCGCTTTATAATAACCAAGGAGAAACTTTTGATTATCAAGTCACAAGTGAACGAACAGTGTCAGGCTATGAAGCGACAAAAGTGGACGCTTATACATGGAAAAACACAAAGATGTTTGTGCCCCTGGCATTAAACCTGATCAAAAAATCCGCTGTAGGAGAGGTGAAGTTGACAGGTGCCGTTTTTGAATTGACGGGGGCAGGGGAGACAGTGACCCTTGTGGATCAAGGGGATGGAACGTACGGGCTACCAGCAGATACTGCGTTGCAAAAAAGTCAGACGTATCGTTTAAAGGAAGTCACTGCACCGGCGGGACATCATTTGGCTGAGCAAACCCAGTGGCAGATTCATGTCGATGCGCAAGGGCATGCGACGATCGATGGGCAACCCGTCACACTGGACGATCATACGATTACGCTGGAGATCACCAATCCCTTTACAGAAATTCCAGTCGCTATTCGAAAATACACGGTACAAAAAGAACAGCAAGTACTGTTAGCTGGGGCTGTCTTTTCTCTGCAACAAAAAACTGCAACGGGGGATTATCAAGAAATCGCCTCAGAAACGTCGGATGATGCTGGGATGGCTGAATTTACGATCTTTGAGCCTGGCGCTTATCGTATCTCAGAAACAGCCGGTCCGCTCGGATATGATACGGTTGCCGGTGATTATGAATTTGGCGTTGGTACAGACGGAAAAATCCAGTATCAAGGGGAAAACGTTGATGGGGATGCCAATTGTTGGACCCTTACCCACGCCAATCAGTTAAAACCATTTGATCTAGTGGTTAATAAACAAGACGAACAGGGACAAGCGCTTGAGGGGGCAAAATTCCGGCTAAGTGGAAACGGTCAGACGATCGAATTACCCGAAGCCCAAGAATCACTGGCGGTATTCCATTTCCAGGAGCTAGCGCCCGGCAGCTATACCTTGGAAGAAATAGCTACCCCTGAAGGCTATGCTGGTTTAACAGCACCTGTCCAAATCAAGATTGAAGAGGATGGTCAAGTCTTTATCGATGAAGAACGACAACCGAATCTTCTTGTTTCTGGAGAAAAGAACAATCAAATAGAATTGATCGTAACCAATCAAGTGAAAGTGTCTCTTCCTGAAACCGGAGGGAATTGGCATGGATGGCTGGCGATTCTTTCAACAGGTCTGCTAGTCCTTTTAGCTGGAAGCTATTTGTACGTTAAGCGCAAAGATAAGCCTTCATTAAAGTAATTCTTCCATTAGCGAAAGAAAAACAAAAAAATTTAGAAGAGAGGAAAGAAAAATGAAAAAGATTTTTAATCATACGAAAATGGTTTGTCTCCTATTTTTACTTTTGCCATTTGTCTTTTTTGGAACAAAAAATCAGCAAGTATCCGCAGAGACTAATTTGGCACAGGTTCATCTGCATAAAAAGAAAATGGTCAATCTACCAGGTTCATTGATTCAAAATAGTGGGACCGAGATGTCAGAGTTTGATCAATACCAAGGGTTAGCCGATGTTACTTTTTCTGTCTATGATGTGACAGCAGCCTATTACGAAAAACGATCTGCAGGGGCATCTGTTGAAGAAGCTAAGCGTCAAGTCCAAAACTTGACGCCAGGTTCTCCTGTAGCTAGCGGGAAAACAGATACAGCCGGTAATTTGATTTTTGAATTGCCGAAAAAACAAGCCGATCGGGATGCTGTTTACACCATTGTGGAAGAACCTAAAGACGGCGTTACCTCTTCTGAGAATATGGTGATCGCCTTTCCTGTATATGAAATGATCCAACAAGCAGATGGCTCTTATGTATATGGAGAAGAAGAGCTTGACACGATCCATCTTTATCCGAAAAATCTCGTCACAAATGAAGGAACGCTCCTGGTGAATAAGCGAGGAACGGGGGAAAACGAACCACTGAATAATGCGGAATTTGTTGTTTCAAAGCAAGAAGGAAACCAACAGACTAAGAAATATATTTTAAGTGCAGCTGATGGACTCTATACGTGGACGACCGACAAACAAGCAGCGTATCGTTTTTTAACAGGGAAACAATATGCTGCCGGAGACGCTGGTATCAATGTGAGTGAGAACCAAAAAGGACAGCTAAAGATTGCACAACTAGAAACAGGCGCCTATCAATTAGAGGAAACGAAAGCCCCAAGTCAAGCCGCCTTAATCGAGGAAGAAAGGATCAAGGATTTCACGATTGATTCAGGAAGTAACGTTACTGTTGAGCTAACAATCAAGAATGACACAACAAATGTTACCAAAACAACACCACAATTAGACGGAAAAGACGTGGAGATCGGCGAAAGAATCCAATATCACCTAACGGTCAATATCCCATCAGGTATTCAAGATAAAGTAGGAGCTGAAAACAAATACAAACATTTTCAATTGATCGATGCCCATGATCCAGCATTAACTTTTGAAAATACAGCTGAAGGAGAAACAGGCTATGCGTTGTATGATGGAGAGCAGAAAATCGACGCGGCGAATTACCAAGTAACGGAAAAAGAGCATGGCTTTACGGTAACTATCAATCCAGAATTTTTGCCGCAATTAACGCCGGGAAATCAATTACGCTTTGTGTATTATATGTATTTAAATGAACAGGCTATGCCTATCAATGGCTTTACGAATGAAGCAAATGTAGAAACGGATTTCATGACGGATCAAACGCCTCCAAGCGTGGAAGTTTTGACAGGGGGCAAACGGTTTTTAAAAGTCGATGGGGCTGTGACCGCTACCGAAGCATTGGCAGATGCAGTTTTTGTTGTACGGGATCAAGACCATGATGAGGCCAACTACTTGAAAATCGAAGAGGGAACCAAACAAGTATCTTGGGTGCAAACAGCGGATGAAGCGACGAAATTTACCACTGGTGCAGATGGATTAGTCGATATTATCGGGTTGAAATTTGGCACCTACTATTTGGAAGAAGTAAAAGCACCAAAAAATTATGTGCTGTTAACAAATCGCATCGCTTTTGAAGTCCATGAAACATCCTATGGAACGAAAGAGCAATTGCTAGAACCTGAAAAAGTCCCTAACCGCCGCAAAGGAACCTTACCGGCAACTGGTGGTGCCGGCACATATTTAATGGGCGCTATCGGAGTGGTGATCGTTGGTTTAGCTGGGTGGTACTTTGTAAAACGGAAAGGGTAAGTAAATGAGATGAAAATGCACGATGACAATCAAAAGGAAAAGAAATGGCGCGAAAACACTTACTAAAAAAGTGACTTTGTTGGATGTTTTAATGGGTATTTTGCTGCTGATAGGAGTCCTGATTATCAGTTATCCTTTTGTAAGCAATCAACTCAACACGTTTTTGGATCAGCAGTTGATCAGTTACTACCAAAGCCAAGCCAAAAAAATGAGTGAAATAGAAAAACAACAAAAAAGGAACCAGTTGGAACGAGTAAATCAAGAGCTGGCACAGCGGGCAAGTACTCCTGGAATCAAAGAAACGCAAGCTTCAGCAGAAACAAAGGACTCAGAATCAGTCGACACCCCTGATTACTATGAACGACATACGATCGGCGTTCTAAAGATCCCTTTGATTGGTGTTCTTCTCCCGATTTTTGATCAAACCACCGATACGTTGTTAAAAAGAGGCGCAACATTATTGGAGGGCGCTTCGTATCCAATAGGTGGGGAAGATACCCATGCAGTTCTGTGCGGACACCGTGGGTTAACGAGTGCAACCCTCTTTACGGATCTGCCTAAGCTGCAGATCGGCGATGCGTTTTATATCGAAACGTTTGATGATACGTTGGCGTATCAAATAGATCAGATCAAAACGGTCGCCCCTGATGATACCGAAGCACTAAAAATTGTCAAAGGCAGTGATTATGTCACCTTACTGACCTGCACACCCTATATGGTCAATAGCCATCGTTTATTGGTTCGCGGCAAAAGGGTTCCTTACAATGAAGAAAATGAAACAAATGCCGCAAAAAAAGCAAACCAGCAGGATTTGTGGGTGCTGCTAGTTGTAAGCACCATACTATTACTACTCCTACTGATGATTAGCAGAATCAAAAGAAAAAAACAGCATGATTTGATCACTCCCAGTGATAAGAAGCAAAGATAGCAGGTTTTCCTCTAGATCCACTAGAAAATGACTTGTTAACCTTACTCAGAACGAAACATGTCGTGTGAAATATGGTACAATAACGAAGATAAAAGGTAGTAAAAAGCAGTCGGTCTAATGGTAAAGGTGTCAGAAAAAAGGAAGAATGAGTGGGTAGACAAGCTTTTTCCAACCACTTCCCCAAATTAAAAAGCGAGAAAGCGCGTATGACGCATGAGAATCGCGCTGAAAGCTTTACCTATGCACGAGGTTGGAACAAGAACATTGTCCTAAAGCAACTTTAGCAAAATGCCCAGTGTGACTAGTATCTCTGATGGTTTTAGAGCAAATAGTCCTCGTTCTTGTCAGGTATATACTGCAGGGATTTAGACACTACTATCTTTTTACCAATTCGAAGAAGTACCAAGGAGGAAAACGTTCAAATGACCATTCAATGGTTTCCAGGCCATATGGCGAAAGCCAGACGTGAAGTAAGTGAGAAATTAAAATTCGTGGATATCGTTTTTGAACTCGTGGACGCACGCTTGCCGATTTCATCCCGCAACCCCATGCTGGATCAATTATTACAGCAAAAACCACGTTTGATCTTGATCAATAAAGCGGATCTCGCAGATCCCGTTCAAACCAAAAAATGGGAGCATTATTTCCAAGCACAAGGCTATTTAGCCTTGGCGATCAACGCCCAAGACAATCAAGGCGTCAAAGCCATTGTCCCGACGGCTAAGCAAGTCTTGAAGGAAAAAATTGCTCGCGACAAAGCGAGAGGCTTGAAGCCTCGTGCGATTCGAGCGATGGTGATCGGCATCCCGAATGTCGGAAAATCAACCTTGATGAACCGCTTAGTAGGGAAGAAAATTGCTCAGACGGGCAATAAACCTGGTGTGACCAAAGGGCAGCAATGGCTGCGTTTTGGTACTGATCTAGAGCTGCTAGATACGCCCGGGATCTTATGGCCAAAATTTGAAGATCCAGAGATCGGCAAGAAGCTGGCATTGACCGGAGCGATCAAAGACCAGCTGATCCATTTGGATGATATCGCATTGTATGGACTTGATTTTTTCGCTCGTTATTATCCTGAAAGAATCGCCAATCGTTACCAATTAAAGGCGGAGGAAGAGGCGTTATTAGCGCCAGACCTTTTAATGAAGATCACGGAAAAACGTGGCTATAAAGACAATTATGATCGAGGAAGCGAACTTGTTGTCTTTGACATTCGGCAAGGAAAATTAGGCCGTTACACACTAGATCGAGTGGAGGAAATGGAAAGTCAAGATGAAACAATCGATTAAGACAATCAAAGAGCGATTATTTGATCCAACCTTTAATGACCCGGCATTTTTGCAGGAATTGCTAGCAGATGAACGCGCGGGGGTCCAAAAGCTGTTGCAACAATATGAGAAACAATTAGTCAAACAGCAGCTTTTGCGGGAGAAATATGAAGAAATGATGCGTTTTGAAAACGAAGCATTTCAACAAGGCGCCCGTTTTATCGCCGGTTTAGATGAAGTAGGACGCGGACCTTTAGCAGGACCCGTGGTGTCAGCTGCGGTGATTCTGCCTAAAGAATGCCAGATTTTGGGGTTGAATGATTCAAAACAGCTTTCTGCGAAGAAAAGAGAAGAACTGTTTATCGAAATTCAAAACAAGGCTGTTGCTGTCGGTATCGGTGTGGTTAGTCCTGAAGAAATTGATCGGATAAATATCTATCAAGCGAGCCGCCTGGCGATGAAAGAAGCTTTGATCGACTTAGCGGTCAAGCCGGAACATTTGCTCATTGATGCGATGACCATCGAGACCGATATTCCTCAACAAAGCCTGATCAAAGGCGATGCCCGCTCCATTTCGATTGCCGCAGCAAGTATCATTGCCAAAGTCTATCGTGACAATTTAATGAAAGATTTTCATGATGTGTATCCTTTTTATGGGTTTGATCAAAATGCTGGGTATGGGACCAAAGTTCATTTAGAAGGGTTAGCTGCCCATGGAATTTGCCCTATTCATCGAAAAACCTTTGCCCCAGTTAAACAATACCTATAAATTTCATCCATCCCTCTTTTTTTAGCGAATCTTATAAGTAAGATCACTAAGAAAAGAGGGTTTTGTTTATGAAGTATCAACAAGCAACAGATTTTGAAAAACAGTTGATAAAACTGTACTACTGTCAGGGAATCGGTCTGCAAGGCTGCTGGAAGATTATTTGGTATTGGTTGGAAACAAAAGAGATGCGTTGTTCGTTGGAAGAGATGATTGCCATCGGCGTCCTTCCACAGCATAGGACGGTTTTTCGGCGATCATGGGAACAATTGACAGAAGAGCACATCACACAAAAGATGGGGGAACAAAACTACCTCACCTTTTTTTCGGCGGAGTATCCGATGCTTTTAAGACAAATTGCGGACCCACCATTGATGCTTTTTTATGAAGGAAATCTGCAATTGCTGCAAACGCCCATGATTGGATTTGTCGGCGCAAGAACAGCTTCTCGCTACGCGCGTAAAGTTTGCGAAAAGCTGATTCCACCGCTAGTGACGGAAAATTATACGATCGTCAGTGGATTGGCAAATGGTGTTGACAGTTTTGCCCATGAATCAGCCATCAGAAATCGTGGGAAAACCATTGCCGTGATTGCGTCTGGGTTGGACCATTGTTATCCTGCTTCTGCGTTTCCATTATTTCAGCAGATTCGTCAAGAACATTTAGTACTGAGTGAATATTCTCGCGATACTAAACCGCAAAGACATCACTTTCCCTTGCGCAATCGCATCATTGCTGGTATTTCAAAAGCGATCTGTGTGATTGAAGCCAAAGAAAGAAGCGGTTCTTTGATTACGGCACAATTAGCAATGGAAAATGGCCGAGAAGTTTTTGCAGTACCTGGTGAAATGATTTCCGATCAGTCAAAAGGTTGTCACCACTTGATTCAAGATGGCGCAAAATGTACGATTAGTGTGTCAGATATTTTACAGGAGTTAGCCTTTTTTTGATTTTTCCAATCAACCTTCCTTGACAAACCTTTTCTTGAAAGCTATGATAAGCTACGATTTGTATGTTTCATCTGCATACGATAGGTTCACTGATTGATAGAATATAATAGTAGGAAAAATTCAGGAAGGAGCCATTCTTTATATGGCATATAAATATTTAGTAATCGTGGAATCGCCAGCAAAGGCGAAAACCATTGAAAAATACCTTGGACGAAATTACAAAGTCGTCGCAAGTGTCGGTCATATTCGTGATCTCCCTAAAAGTAAAATGGGAATTGATGTCGAAAATGACTATGAGCCGCATTACATTTCGATCCGTGGCAAAGGCGATGTGATCAAAAGCCTTCGTTCAGCTGCAAAAAAAGCCGAGAAAGTCTACCTCGCAAGTGACCCGGATAGAGAAGGAGAAGCCATTGCTTGGCATTTAGCTTTTCTGCTAGGGTTAGATTTAAAAGATAAAAACCGAGTCGTCTTTAATGAGATCACCAAAGATGCCGTCAAAGCAGCTTTCAAAGAGCCAAGAACGATCGATGTGGATCTCGTCGATGCCCAACAAGCACGGCGGATCTTAGACCGATTAGTCGGGTATTCATTGAGTCCGATCCTTTGGCGCAAAGTCAAAAAAGGGTTAAGTGCTGGCCGTGTTCAATCGGTGGCGCTTAAGATCATTATTGATCGTGAAAAAGAGATCCGTGATTTTGTGCCTGAAGAATACTGGAGCATCGATGGGAACTTTAAAAAAGCCACGAAGAAATTTAAAGCCAATTTTTGGGGACTAGATGGCAAAAAGAAAAAATTACCGAATGCTGAAAGTATTAAAGAAGTCACTGATCGCCTTTCTAGTAAAGACTTTCAAGTGACGAAGGTTGAAAAGAAAGAACGCAAACGCAACCCGGCGGCACCTTTTACCACCAGTAGCTTGCAACAAGAAGCAGCCCGTAAACTGAACTTTCGAACGCGGAAAACCATGATGGTTGCACAGCAGCTCTATGAAGGGATCGCCCTTGGCAAACAAGGCACCGTCGGTTTGATCACCTATATGCGTACTGACTCAACGCGAATCGCAGACACAGCCAAAGGAGAAGCGGCAGAATTTATTGAAACTACCTATGGTTCAGAGTTTTCAGCGCACGGTGGCAAAAAACGCGCCAATGCACAAGGGGCACAAGATGCCCATGAAGCGGTAAGACCAACCAGTGTGATGCGTACGCCAGAAGCCATGGAGAAATTCTTAGATAAAGACCAACTAAAACTGTATCGCTTGATCTGGTCTCGCTTTGTGGCTAGTCAAATGACGCCGGCGATTTTGGACACAATGAAAGTTACTTTGGAGCAAAATGGTGTCATCTTTATTGCCAATGGTTCAAAAATCAAATTTAAAGGGTTTATGCAGGTCTATGTGGAAGGGCGCGATGATGGCAAAGAAGACAAAGAGAACATCTTGCCAGAGTTAGTTGAAGGAGATGTGGTCCAATCCGTATCGATCGAACCAAAACAGCATTTCACTCAACCACCTGCCCGCTACAGTGAAGCCACCTTGATCAAAACCCTTGAAGAGAACGGTGTCGGCCGTCCTTCAACTTATGCACCAACGCTGGAAACGATCCAGCGGCGTTATTATGTGAAATTGACGCAAAAACGTTTTGAGCCAACTGAACTTGGTGAGATCGTCAATTCATTGATCGAGGAATTCTTCCCGCAAATCGTTGATATGCATTTTACTGCTGAAATGGAAAATAGTTTAGATAGTATTGAAGCTGGGAAAGAAGAATGGGTCAAAGTCGTCGATCAATTCTACCGTCCTTTTGAAAAGGAATTGACGACCGCAGAAGAAAGTATCGAAAAAATTCAAATCAAAGACGAACCTGCAGGCTTTGATTGTGATCTTTGCGGCCATCCAATGGTGATCAAATTAGGTCGTTACGGAAAATTTTATGCCTGCAGTAATTTCCCTGACTGTCGCAACACGAAACCAATCGTTAAAGAAATCGGCGTTGAGTGCCCGGTCTGTCATCAAGGGCAAGTCGTTGAACGCAAATCGAAGAAAAATCGGTTGTTTTATGGTTGTACCCGCTATCCCGACTGTGACTTTACTTCTTGGGATAAACCAGTGGGCCGTAATTGTCCGAAATGTGATAATTACTTAGTTGAGAAGAAAGTCAAAGGCGGCAAACAAGTCGTGTGTATCAATGGCGACTATGAAGAAAATGTGCAAAAATAACTAGCAGGATTCCCTGCAAAAAAGAATCGGCGCATTCTTTTGAACGGTCAGCCTCGATGTTGGCTGACAAAAGAAAGTGCCGGTCCTTTTGATTAATACAAGCAGTTTCTTATGAAAAGAGGCGAGCTTTTGAAATAAAAGGAGAGCACTATGAAAGAAATCAATGTTATTGGTGCCGGTTTAGCCGGAAGCGAGGCTGCGTGGCAAGCAGCGCAAGCAGGTGTCGCAGTAAAGCTTTATGAAATGCGTCCTAAGAAATCGACAGAAGCCCATCATACAAATAATTTTGCCGAGCTTGTTTGTACGAATTCACTACGAGGCAACAATTTAACAAATGCGGTCGGTGTTTTGAAAGAAGAGATGCGTCGCTTGGATTCAGTGATTATTACCTCTGCAGATAAAACAGCGGTTCCAGCAGGTGGTGCTTTAGCTGTTGATCGTGATGATTTTTCAGCGCTAGTCACCAAACGTGTCAAAGAACATCCTTTAGTCACTGTCATCGAAGAGGAGATCACTGAAATTCCAGATGGGATCACCGTGATTGCAACTGGACCTTTGACTTCTGAACCTTTATCCAAAGCGATCCAAGCTTTTAACGGATCAGAAGGATTTTATTTCTATGACGCAGCAGCTCCGATCGTCGATAAATCCACCATCAATATGGATAAAGTTTATTTGAAATCACGCTACGATAAAGGCGAAGCAGCCTATCTAAACTGTCCGATGAACGAAGAGGAGTTTTATGCGTTTCGTGAAGCTTTAGTCAATGCGGAAGTGGCCCCTTTGAAAGAATTCGAAAAAGAAAAATTCTTTGAAGGATGTATGCCAATCGAAGTTATGGCTGGCCGTGGACCGAAAACTATGTTGTTTGGTCCGATGAAACCCGTTGGTTTGGAAGATCCGAAAACCGGCAAGCGTCCTTATGCAGTGATTCAGCTGCGGCAAGATAATGCAGCTGCTTCTCTGTACAACATCGTTGGTTTTCAAACACATTTGAAATGGGGCGAGCAAAAGCGGGTATTCCGGATGATCCCTGGTTTGGAAGAGGCCGAATTTGTGCGCTACGGCGTGATGCATCGGAATAGTTTTATGAATTCACCTGAGCTTTTGCAACAAACCTATCAATCGAAAAAACGTGAGGACCTCTTTTTTGCTGGTCAAATGACAGGGGTCGAAGGGTATGTTGAAAGTGCAGCCAGTGGATTGATGGCTGGCATCAACGCGGCCAAACTTGCAAAAGGCGAAGCACCGATCATTATGCCGCAAGAAACGACAATTGGTAGTATGGCGTATTATATCACCCATGCTGAAGGCAAACACTTCCAACCAATGAATGCCAACTTTGGGTTATTGCCAGAACTTCCAGAGCGAATCAGAGACAAGAAATCTCGTTATGAAGCATTGGCAAATCGAGCGTTAGCTGCTTTAGAAAAAGCTAAAGAACAACTATAAGAGTGATGAGTCAACACCTTCTTACTAATAATTGGTAAGAAGGTTTTTTTTTAATTTGTCTTGAAACTTTAATCAAGGTGACTTATGATAGACAGTAACAATGAGAGAAGGTGGTGAAGATGGTGATCGGAGAATGGGTTCATTTGATTCAAAACTATTTACAGCGTTTTCCTACAGTGATCCAATTTTTAGGATGGCTGATCCTCTTGGTCGGGGTCATTTTCGTTGTCTTTGTTGCATTTAGCTTGCTATTAGGTCCCTTTATGTGGCTTTACAATCGCATCACAGACAAAAACCGCAGCAATGTCATTAGCCGCAATGAGTTTGTGATCGGCGAACTGACGGAAAAGATTGTCGGAGACACAATCGGTGAAGTCATGGAAATAGGGAGTCAAAGTGCACGTTCTGTTTATCCCGCTCGGTTTTTTCGGGAAGAAGATCGTGAAAACAATGTTCGATTGCCAGTCGGAACCAAAGTCATCATTGTCGATTTTGATAAAAAAGGGATCGCGTTGGTGGTTGAAAGTAAAAATTTTATAGAATAGGAAGTGTTAGGTTATGGTGGATACAGGATCAGCAGTCGATTTTTTAAGTAATCCAATTTTATGGATCGTTGTCCTCGTTGTTTTATTGGTTGCCTTTTTGATGATACGTTACCGTATCGGTAAACCCGATGAAGCGTTGATCGTTACAGGATCATTCTTAGGAAAAGAAGGCATCAAGATCTTAAAAAACAGTGGGACGTTTGTGATTCCTATTGTTCAAAAAGCTCATAAATTAAGTTTATTGACCCACAAGTTAGAGATTGGGACACCAGAAGTTTATACGGAACAAGGCGTACCGATCAAAGCCAGTGCGACGGTGCTTGTGAAGGTCGGTAATAGTACCGAATCGATCAAGACAGCCGCCGAACAATACTTAGGTAAATCCACAGGTGAATTGGAAGATGAAGCCCAAGAAGTCTTAGAAGGTCACTTACGGGCGATTCTAGGAACGATGACGGTAGAAGCTATCTACAAAAACCGGGATGATTTTGCGGAACAAGTGCAAGAAGTTGCCTCTACGGACTTGAAAAAAATGGGGTTGGAGATCGTTTCGTTTACGATCAAAGATGTCAGCGACAGCAATGGCTACTTGGATGCGTTAGGACGCCCTCAGATTGCTGAAGTGAAAAAAAATGCCGAAGTAGCGGAATCCAATGCCTTAAGAGAAACGCGGATCAAGCAAGCTGAGAATGAGCAATTGGCACAGCATGAAGAGATCCGTCGCCAAACAGAAATCGCAGAAGCGACTAAAGATATGGCATTGAAACAAGCGCAGTACAAACAAGAACGCGAAGTTGCGGATGCGAAAGCAGAACAAATCGCGGTCGGCGAACAAATGAAAGTTCAGTTGATCGAACAAGAAAAAAATATTGAGATCCAAGAAAAACAAGCGGAATTGACGGAAAAAGAATTGAATGCAACTGTCCGTAAAAAAGCCGAAGCAGATAAATATGTCGTTGAACAAAACGCTCTAGCAGACAAAGCACGTGAAATCGCCCGAGCACAAGCCGAAGCGGAAAAAGTCAAATTAGCTGCCCAAGCAGAAGCCGAACGAATTGAAAAACTAGGTAGTGCCGACGCGGAACGGATCGCAAAAGTCGGTCAAGCCGAAGCGGAAAGCCGAGAAAAAATGGCGATTGCTTTGACCAAACTGAACGAAGCTGGTATTTTGATGGAATTTATCAAAGTGCTGCCTGAAATCGCAAAAGAAGTCAATGCACCCCTTAGCAATATCGATAAAGTGGTCAGCTTTGGCGGCAATGATGGGCTTCAATCAATGGGAGAAGCTGGTTTAGCGCGAACCTTTGATACGATCAAAGAGACAACCGGATTAGACTTAGTTGGGTTGATCAATGACACGATGTCCACAAAACAAGGAAACAAAGAGCTAGTTCAGGCTGTATCTGAAAGCAATGGTTCGCATCAGCCAACAACGGATCCAATCGAATAAAAGCAAATAAGTGGAAACGTATCAGTCCCTCTATCTTTTGAGGAGAAGGACTGGTACGTTTTTCTGGCTTTTTTGAGGGATCTTTTGAAGAGTGATAAGAATCTTACGAAGATTCTTAGAAAGTTTTCACAATTATGTCTAAACTTTGAAATATTGATTAAATTCTGACAATTCATTTGTTTTTTTTTGTGGTCTATGCTAAAGTTATTTCGAATCATGAAAAGGGGGGTTACTTTGCAAACAGATCAGTTACAAGAAGATTTTTTTCGTTATCTTATTGTTGAAAGAGGGTATTCGGAAAAGACAAAAAAAGCGTATCAAGAAGATATGAGCGATTTTTTTAACTTCTTAAAAGAGTCTGGCAATGAAGACCCATTAGCAGTGGAGTACCGTGATGTTCGCGTCTATCTAAGCTATTTGACAGAACGAGAGTACAGTCGTAATTCCATTAGTCGTAAAATGGCTAGCTTGCGATCATTTTACCAATTTCTAACCAAGCATGAGATCGTCAAAGAGAATCCTTTTGCCTACATTCATTTAAAAAAGAAAAACGCCAAGTTGCCGCGTTTTTTTTATGAAAAGGAAATGGATGCTCTCTTTCAAAGTGTTGCCGGTGATGAGCCATTACAACAGCGCAATCAAGCATTGTTAGAAGTCCTTTACGGTTCAGGTCTGCGGGTCAGCGAATGTAGTAGTCTGACGCTGGGGGCGATCGATTGGGAAAGCGGCGTATTGTTGATCCACGGAAAAGGCAACAAAGATCGTTATGTTCCTTTCGGCAGTTACGCACAAGCGGCAGTCAAGCGCTATCTTTCCTCAGGACGCAAACAACTGATGGAAAAGCAGAACAAGGAACACGATATTCTTTTCGTGAATCATCTTGGTGATGGGATCACTGCAACAGGGATCGAGTATGTGTTGAATCAAATCATTCGAAAAAGCAGTTTAGACAGTAAAATCCATCCTCATATGCTTCGGCATACGTTTGCGACCCATTTATTAAACAACGGTGCCGATATGCGGACCGTTCAAGAATTGTTGGGGCATGCCAATCTATCGACGACACAGATCTATGCGCATGTCACCAAAGACAGTTTACAAAAAAATTATCGCCAATTTCATCCACGCGCGTAAAATTGGTACAGGAGGAACGTAAATGAAGTCAGAATTTCATTCAACCACCATCTGTGCGGTTGAAAAAGACGGCAAGTTTGCCATGGCCGGTGACGGACAAGTAACGATGGGAGAACAGGTCGTTATGAAAGGAACCGCTCGGAAAGTTCGTCGAATTTACAACGGTGAGGTGATCGTTGGCTTTGCCGGCAGTGTAGCAGATGCCTTTACCTTGGAAGAAAAATTTGAAGGAAAACTAAATGAATACAACGGAAATTTGCAACGAGCTGCAGTAGAATTGGCACAAGAATGGCGGACTCAGCAGTCAATGCAAAAATTAGAGGCGATGCTGATCGTCATGAATGATAAGGAGATGCTCTTAGTCTCTGGGACAGGTGAGGTCATTTCGCCAGATGAAGGGATTTTAGCCATTGGTTCAGGCGGAAACTATGCCTTGGCGGCAGCTCGTGCGATGAAACGTTATGGCGGTGAATTATCTGCCAAAGAAATCGCTGAAGGTGCCTTGAATATCGCAGCAGACATTTGTGTCTTTACGAATCACAATATCATTGTAGAAGAGTTTTAAAGAGGGATGACGATATGACAAACCAAAACAAATCACCACGAGAAATCGTGAAAGAATTAGATGAATACATCGTTGGGCAAACCAACGCCAAAAAATCAGTGGCTGTTGCTTTGAGAAATCGCTACCGCCGGTTGCAATTAGATGAAAAGATGCAACAAGATGTCACACCAAAAAATATTTTGATGATCGGACCAACAGGGGTTGGGAAAACGGAAATTGCGCGACGTTTAGCGAAGATCGTTGATGCACCTTTTGTTAAGTTAGAAGCGACGAAATTCACGGAAGTCGGCTATGTCGGTCGAGACGTAGAATCGATGGTACGTGACCTTGTTGAAAATGCGATCCAAATCGTGAAAAAAGAACAATATAAAAATGTGCGGATCCAAGCGGAAAAAAAAGCCAACCGTCGTTTAGTAAAAGTCTTAGTTCCTGGTATTAAAAAGGAACAGAAAAAGAATACCAATCCTTATGAACAAATGATGAATATGTTCAACGCCGCACAACAACCAGAAGAGCCAAAAGAAGAATTGACGGATGAGATTCGCAGCAACCGTCAAGCCATTTTCGAGCAATTAGAAAAGGGGCTTTTAGACAACCGGGAAGTGACGATCCAAGTCGATGAGCCGAAAAGTCAAGCACCAATGATGAACAATGGCTTAGAACAAATGGGGATCGATTTGAATGAAACCTTAGGGGCATTGAAACCGCAAAAGAAAATCGAGCGCACGGTAACTGTGAAAGAAGCACGAGAATTGTTGATTCAAGAAGAATCCTCTAAACTGGTCAACGACGCGGATATTCACAGTGAAGCGTTACGTTTAGCAGAATCTAGCGGCATCATTTTTCTTGATGAAATCGACAAGGTATCTTCGAAATCACAGCAGTCAGGAGAAGTTTCTCGTGAAGGGGTGCAAAGAGATATCTTACCGATCGTTGAAGGATCGCAAGTCAATACGAAATATGGCACGTTACAAACAGATCATATTCTCTTTATCGCCTCAGGCGCGTTCCATCTATCAAAACCAAGCGATCTGATCCCTGAGTTGCAAGGGCGTTTCCCGATTCGCGTGGAACTAGATGACTTGACAAAAGAAGACTTTGTTAAAATTTTAACGGAGCCAAACAATGCTTTAGTCAAACAATACATCGCCTTGTTAGGAACCGAGAATGTCAAAGTGGTCTTTACGATGGAAGCCATCGAAAAAATTGCCGAAATCGCGTATCAAGTCAATCGCGATACCGACAATATTGGTGCTCGTCGTTTGCATACAATTTTAGAAAAACTACTTGAAGATTTATTGTTTGAAGCATCTGAGATGCAAATGGGTGAAATTACGATCACAGAAGCGTATGTGGAAGAAAAACTTGCGTCCATCGCAAAAGATGAAGACTTAAGCCGGTATATTTTATAAAGGGAGCGGACCAATGAAAACATTATTAGAAAAGACAAGACAAATCAACGAATTATTGCAGCAAAAAAACACCTTTAATTTAGCTTCTGATTTGCCTTACGACAAAATGGCTGTCATTTTAGGAAACATCCTAGACAGCAATGCGTATATTATTAGCATCGACGGTAGTGTGTTAGGTTTTGTTGAGAACCACGATGTTAATAACGAACGTATCAAAAAAATGTTTGTTGAAAAACAGTTTCCTAAAAATTATACAAATTTAGTCGATCACCTGACCTCCACAGAAGCTAATGTGCCAATCAGTGATGATATGACCGCTTTTCCTGTGGAAGGCCGTGAGTTGTATCCCAACGGACTAACAACTATCGTACCGATTTACGGTGCAGGGGAACGTTTAGGAACAATCATTCTTTCTAGAATCGATAAATCTTTTGATGATGACGATTTGGTATTAGCGGAATACAGTGCAACAGTTGTGGGTATGCAATTCTTGTACCAAAAATCCCGCAGTATCGAAGAAGACGTTCGCAGTACAACGGCGGTTCAAATGGCAATCAACACCCTTTCTTATAGTGAGTTGAAAGCTGTTCAAGCGATCTTTGAGGCATTAGAAGGCGACGAAGGTCGTCTGACCGCATCAAGTATCGCTGATCGCATTGGTATTACACGGTCGGTGATCGTAAATGCTTTACGTAAATTAGAGTCTGCCGGTATTATTGAATCCCGCTCTTTGGGGATGAAAGGCACCTATTTAAAAGTGCTTAACAGTCGCTTTAAAGAGGAATTGACGAAACATCAATATTAGGAGATGAGACCATGACAGTTACCATCACGGCCGGTCATCTGCAAGCAAAAATTGCAGAAAAAGGGGCTGAGCTGCAAAGCTTAGTCGATACGAGCAATGACCTTGAATATATTTGGCAAGCTAATCCAAACCACTGGGGAAAGCATGCACCGATCTTATTTCCGATCGTTGGTGCCTTAAAAGAGGACACCTATCAGCATGAGGGCAAGAGTTATCATTTGCCTCGTCATGGATTTGCCAGAGACATGTTGTTTACTGTCGTTGAAAAACGCACAGATTACGCTTTGTTTTTACTAGAAAGTTCGACTGAAACCAAAGCAAAGTATCCGTTTGATTTTCAGCTGTATGTCAGTTATGAGTTAGGCGGTGATGGTTTAGTCGTCAAATACCAAGTGAAGAATAGCGGTCAAAAAGAGCTCTATTTCTCCATTGGTGGACACCCTGCATTCAACGTCCCACTTGAAAAAGGGCTGACTTTTGAAGACTATTATCTTTCTTTTTCTCCAAAGAAATCACGGGTGAAATTGCCGTTAAAAGGCAACTATATTGATTATGAGCAACGCACACTCGGTCAAACGAATACGGATTTACGCTTGACCCATGACATGTTTGCAAATGATGCGCTAGTTTATGAAACGAAAGGATTACATTCCTACTCGATTCGCAGTGAGAAATCGCCTCATAGTGTCACGTTAAGCTACAATAATATGCCGTATGTCGGTTTTTGGTCCACGTATCCAGTGAAATCGCCGTTTCTATGTATAGAACCATGGTGCGGTATCGCAGACACACTGGAAGCTTCCGGTGAGCTGTCAGAAAAGCTGGGGATTCAAGCACTTCCACCTGAAGAAGTATTTGAAACAAAGTATTCCATCACAGTTAAATAAACGTATGAAAAAAAGAAGCTGGGAAAAGCGCAATGACTTTTCTCAGCTTCTGCTTATTTGTTCGTTTGACGCTTATTCAGTCCAAAGGGTATTCGACTTTCGGTTCCGTCTTTGATGCGGGTAATGTTTTCACGATGGCGAATAAAGATAAAAATCGTTACGCCGATGGCGATAAAGGTCAGCAGCCAATTTTGCTCAGGCAAGATCGCAGGGGCGATAAAAGGCAAAACAATCGTCGATAAAGTGATCAAACACGCCGCGATCATACTGGTCAGACTCACCATACTGGTCACATAAAGACAGATAACAAAAATCAATGAAGAATAAATGAAAAAGAGCGGATTGTATCCTAAGAGCATCCCAGCACTTGTCGCCACTGCTTTGCCGCCTTTAAATTTGGCAAAGATTGGGAAGGTGTGGCCTAAGATTGCACAGACCCCAAACCAGAGCGGATTGACGGTATGGAGACCAAAGATGACTGGCAAGCTGGTCGCCAAAGTTCCTTTTAAGATATCCATCAATAAAACAACGATCCCGGCTTTTTTTCCTAAAACGCGAAATGTATTGGTCGTTCCCGTATTGCCGCTGCCGAATTGGCGAATATCTTTTTTGAAAAACAGTTGGCCAATCCAAACACCCGAGGGGATCGAACCTAAAAGGTAAGCAACAATAAATAAAAGAATCGTATTCATAATAACCAACTTTCTTTGCAAGGCTAGGGCAATTTTAGCATGAAAACGCCTTTCCAACAATAAGAAAATCTTTCGCTGGTTAGGGAAAGAAGAAAAACAGCTTTTTTCAGAGCTGTGAAACACAAACGAGCCATTTTGTGACTCTAGCTTGTGCAAACAAAGGAAAAAGGATAAGATAGTTTAGAAAAATGTTCGCTTGAAAAAAGCGTATTTTGTGTTAAGATTTTTTTTGCAGTTCTTTCAACAGCAAAAAAGGACTGATCAAGATTAAAGGAGCGGTGGGTTTGGCAAAGAAAACCACAGAATATAATGATGCTTCCATTCAGGTCTTAGAGGGCCTGGAAGCAGTAAGAAAACGGCCAGGAATGTATATCGGCTCGACCGATAGCCGCGGCTTGCACCACTTAGTGTATGAAATCGTCGATAATGCGGTTGATGAGGCACTCTCAGGATACGGCAATGAAATCGATGTTACGATCCATAAAGACAATAGTATCAGTGTTCGAGACAATGGTCGAGGAATGCCGGTCGGGACACATGCATCGGGAATCCCGACTGTTGAAGTCATCTTCACAGTATTACATGCCGGCGGAAAGTTTGGCCAAGGCGGCTACAAAACCTCTGGCGGCCTTCATGGGGTTGGTGCCAGTGTTGTAAATGCCTTATCCAGCTGGCTAGAAGTGGTCATCGTTCGTGACGGTATCGAATACAAACAGAGCTTCAAAGACGGTGGGAAACCAGCCGGTACCTTGAAAAAAATCGGCAAAACTCGTAAACCAACGGGAACAACCGTTACGTTCAAACCTGACGATACAATCTTTTCTGCAACCAAATTCTCCTATGAGATTCTCGCAGAACGTTTGAGAGAATCAGCCTTCTTGCTAAAAGGGGTCAAAATCTCCCTGACGGATGAACGTGGGGAAGAACCGATTCGTGAAGTCTTTTTATATGAGGAAGGCATCAAAGAATTTGTTGATTATTTAAATGAAGAAAAAGATACCTTGACCCAAGTGGTTTATTTTTCTGGCACGAAAGAAGCCATCGAAGTAGAGCTTGCCTTTCAATACAATGATGGCTATTCGGAAAATGTCTTGTCTTTTGTCAATAATGTACGTACCAAAGATGGCGGTACCCATGAAGTGGGGATGAAGACATCAATGACGAAAGCTTTCAATGAGTATGCCCGCAAGGTGAATTTGTTGAAGGAAAAAGATAAGAACCTTGAAGGCAGTGATTTTCGGGAAGGCTTAGCGGCCGTGCTGTCGATCCGTGTTCCGGAAAATCTTTTGCAATTTGAAGGACAGACCAAAGGGAAATTAGGAACACCCTTAGCAAGAAATGCGGTAGACAATGTGATTGGCGAGCAGCTAGGCTATTACCTGCAAGAAAACAGTGAAATGAGTCAAATGCTGGTTCGTAAAGCGATCAAAGCAAGAGAGGCCCGTGAAGCTGCCAGAAAAGCGAGAGAAGAAAGCCGCACTGGAAAGAAACGCAAAAAAGGGGAGTCACTGCTTTCTGGAAAATTAACGCCTGCACAATCTCGTAATCCTAAGAAAAATGAATTGTATCTGGTGGAGGGGGATTCTGCTGGTGGTTCAGCGAAGCAAGGACGAGACCGCAAGTTCCAAGCCATCTTGCCATTGCGAGGCAAAGTTATCAATACGGAAAAAGCCAAAATGCAGGATATTTTGAAAAATGAAGAGATCAATACCATGATCTATACTATCGGTGCCGGTGTTGGCCCAGAGTTTTCGATTGAAGACTGCAACTATGATAAAGTGATCATCATGACCGATGCGGACACCGATGGGGCACACATCCAAGTATTGCTATTGACGTTTTTCTACCGTTACATGAAACCGTTGATCGAAGCAGGAAAAGTTTACATTGCTTTGCCACCTTTGTATAAAGTGTCCAAAGGGTTAGGAAAAAAAGCAGTGGTCGAATACGCTTGGACGGACGATGAACTAAGCAAGCTGACCCAAAAAATTGGCAAAGGCTATATGCTTCAGCGCTACAAAGGGTTGGGGGAAATGAATGCCGATCAATTGTGGGAAACGACGATGGACCCAGAAACGCGGACGCTGATTCGAGTACGGATCGATGATGCTGCCCAAGCAGAACGTCGCGTCACCACATTGATGGGAGATAAAGTAGAACCACGTCGGAAGTGGATCGAAAGCCATGTTCAATTCAGTTTAGAAGAAGATGGCAGTATTTTGGATAAAAAAGAAGATACAGTACCGGAGTTAGTTGATGAAAAGTTAATGGATACCGAACAAGCAGAAAGCAAACAGTTAGTTAAGGAATAGGAGGTGGTCTCTTGGAACACAAAAGCAATATACAAGAATTGACATTGGAAGAAGTGATGGGAGATCGCTTCGGTCGATATTCCAAATACATTATTCAAGAACGGGCATTGCCAGATATTCGTGATGGGTTAAAACCGGTTCAGCGGCGGATTTTATTTGCCATGAACCAAGACGGCAATACGTATGACAAAGGCTTCCGCAAATCAGCGAAATCAGTCGGAAATATCATGGGGAATTTTCACCCCCATGGCGACTCAAGTATCTATGAAGCAATGGTCCGCATGAGCCAAGACTGGAAACTACGTCAGATTTTGATTGAAATGCACGGGAACAACGGGAGTATGGATGGCGATCCACCAGCAGCCATGCGTTATACGGAAGCACGGCTTTCAGAATTAAGCGGTGAGCTGTTAAAAGATATCGAAAAAAACACGGTCGAATTGGTGTGGAACTTCGATGATACCGAAAAAGAACCAACTGTTCTACCAGCAAAATACCCGAATCTGTTAGTCAATGGCTCAACAGGGATCTCAGCTGGGTATGCAACGGAAATTCCCACCCACAATTTAGGAGAGATCATTGATGGAACGGTCTATTTGATCGACCATCCGCAAGCTTCTTTGGATCAGCTGATGAAATATATTCCTGGCCCTGATTTTCCAACAGGAGGAATATTACAAGGGAAAGAAGAAATCAAGAAAGCCTATGAAACAGGTAAAGGCAAAGTGATCCTGCGTTCGAAAACCAAGATTGAAGACATTAAAGGCGGCAAACAGCAAATCGTTATCAATGAGATTCCCTATGAGGTCAATAAAGCCAATTTAGTCAAAAAAATGGATGAGATCCGTTTGAATAAACGGATCGACGGGATTGCTGAAGTACGGGATGAAACCGACCGTACTGGTTTGCAGATCGTTGTCGAGCTGAAAAAAGAAGCAAATGCACAAGGAATTTTAAATTATCTATTTAAAAATACCGAATTGCAGATCAACTACAACTTCAATATGGTAGCCATTGACAATATGCGCCCCCAACAAGTCGGTTTGAAACGGATTTTAGAGAGCTACATCAAGCATCGCCGTGAAGTGATTGAAAAACGCAGTCGTTTTGAACTGCAAAAAGCTCAAAAGAGACAGCATATCGTTGATGGTCTGATCAAAGCTCTATCGATCCTTGATGAAGTGATCGCCACCATTCGCGGCAGTAAAGACAAAAAAGATGCCAAAAACAATCTGGTGGTTCAACACGGCTTTACGGAAGAGCAAGCAGAAGCCATTGTGAACTTGCAGTTGTACCGCTTGACCAATACGGATATCACACAATTGCAAGCAGAGGCGAAAGAACTTGCTGAAACGATCGCTGAATTGACAACAATCTTAAATGAGGAAAGCGAATTACTGAAAGTGATCAAAAAGGAATTGCGGGAAATCAAGAAAAAATATAGGACCCCGCGGTTGACTGAGATCGAAGCAGAAATTCAAGAAATCAAGATTGAAACACAAGTCTTAGTTGCACAAGAAGAAGTCGTCGTAACAGTCACAAGAGACGGCTATGTCAAACGCAGCAGTTTGCGTTCTTACGGCGCTTCAAAACCAGAAGAGATCGGCATGAAAGAAGGCGACTCTTTACTTTATAGCAGTCAAATGAACACGTTAGATCATCTGTTGTTGGTAACCAATAAAGGAAACACGATCTATCGTCCGGTTCATGAATTGCCTGATTTAAAATGGAAAGATCTAGGCGAACATATTTCGCAAACGGTCATGACGCTGGCCCAAGATGAAATGATCATTGGAGTCTTTGCTTACAAAGAGATCGATCCTTTGAAAAACTTTGTGCTGATCAGTAAAAACGGCATGATCAAACAAACGCGGATGACGGAATTTGAACCTTGGCGTACCTATAAGACACGGCCAATGACGATCATGAAGCTAAAAGATGAAACCGATGAATTGGTCAATGTCTTTTTGACGGATCAAACGGAAGAAATGGATGTCTTTTTAGTCAGTCATCTTGCCTTTGGCTTACGGTATTCGCTTAATGAAGTGCCCGTTGTGGGACCAAAAGCAGCTGGAGTCAAAGCGATGAACCTTAAAGCGGGTGATTATCTTATCAATGGGTTGTTAGTTTATTCAGAAGGGGATACACCAATCGTTCTGATTACTCAACGTGGCGCAGCAAAACGCATGCTGGCTCAAGAGATTACCCAATTAGGACGGGCGAAGCGTGGTTTGATGGTCTTGCGTGAATTGAAGAAAAATCCTCATCGCGTCGTCTATATGGGCAGTGGGGAAAATCAGCAACTGCTAGTGACCAACCAAAAAGGACAAGCCTTTGAAGTCATCACGAATCAAATCCCGATCAATGATCGGACCTCCAATGGTTCATTTATTATGGATGAGAAAACAGGGGGACAAATCTACGAAGTGAAAACACAAATCAGTCCTGCAATCGCGGAGGATCCTGTACTATAAATTATAACAAAACAGCCATTCTGTACCAGTACAGGATGGCTGTTTTTTTTCTCTTAATTAATCTTTCACATTTGCTAAAAACGTACTTTAATAAAAGATTCACATTTAAAACATACCTATAAATCAACGTTTTTAATAATAAACATCTTAAAAATAATTAAATTGTTCAAAATAATTCTTGAAAATGCTTGCAATCATTCGGGCGTGTGTTATACTGTTCACGTAAAGCTGTTACATTAGTGAACAGAAAATTTAAGGAGGTCCATCAGATGGAACAATGGAATGGATTTAAAGGAAAAACTTGGAAAGAAGAAGTAAACGTACGCGACTTCATCCAAGAAAACTACACACCTTATGACGGAACAGATGAATTCCTAGCAGATGCTACTGAAGCAACGACAAAGCTATGGGATCAAGTCATGGAACTGAACAAGCAAGAGCGTGAAGCTGGCGGCGTATTGGATATGGATACAAAAGTCGTTTCAACGATTACTTCTCATGGACCTGGCTACTTAGACAAAGACTTAGAAACAGTTGTTGGTTTCCAAACGGAAAAACCATTTAAACGCAGCTTGCAACCATTTGGCGGCATCCGCATGTCAGAACAAGCAGCAGAATCTTACGGCTATGAAATTGATGCGGAAGTTTCTCACATTTTCCGCGACTACCGTAAAACACATAACCAAGGAGTATTTGATGCCTATACACCTGAAATCAGAGCAGCTCGTCGTTCTGGTGTAATCACAGGTCTTCCTGATGCATACGGCCGTGGCCGGATCATTGGTGACTACCGTCGTGTTGCATTATACGGAGTGGACTTCTTGATCAAAGAAAAACAACAAGACCTACTATATTGCGGAAACGGAACCATGTCTGAAGACATTATCCGCCAACGGGAAGAATTAAGTGAACAAATTCGTGCTTTAAGCGAATTGAAAGAACTAGGAAACATTTACGGATTTGATATTTCTAAACCTGCTCAAACGGCGAAAGAAGCATTCCAATGGTTATATCTTGGTTACTTAGCAGCCATCAAAGAACAAAACGGTGCAGCAATGTCATTGGGACGTACATCAACTTTCCTTGATATTTATGTAGAGCGTGATTTGAAAAACGGTGTGATCACTGAAGTAGAAGCACAAGAAATCGTTGACCATTTTGTCATGAAACTACGTCTTGTGAAATTTGCTCGGACACCTGATTACAATGCCTTGTTCTCTGGTGACCCAACTTGGGTAACTGAATCAATCGCTGGTATGGGTGAAGACGGACGTCATATGGTAACAAAAAACAGCTTCCGTTTCTTACACACTCTAGCAAACTTAGGCCCAGCGCCAGAACCAAACTTGACTGTTTTATGGTCAACACGTTTGCCTCATAACTTCAAAACATTCTGTGCGAAAATGTCGATCCAAACATCAGCGATTCAATATGAAAACGATGATGTGATGCGTGGGCATTGGGGCGATGACTACGGAATCGCTTGTTGTGTATCAGCAATGCGTATCGGGAAACAAATGCAATTCTTTGGTGCTCGTGCCAACTTAGCGAAAACATTGTTGTATGCAATCAACGGTGGGGTCGATGAAAAATCAAAAGCACAAGTTGGACCAAAATTCCAACCAATTACTTCTGAATACTTGGATTACAACGAAGTAATGGAAAAATATGACACAATGATGGACTGGATTTGTGATCTGTATGTGAACACATTGAACATCATTCATTACATGCACGACAAATATTCTTATGAACGCATTGAAATGGCGCTACAAGATACAGACATTTTACGTACGATGGCTACTGGTATCGCTGGTTTCTCTGTAGCAGTTGACTCATTATCAGCAATTAAATATGCCAAAGTTCGTACGATCCGTGATGAAAACGGCATTGTTGAAGATTACGAAATCGAAGGCGATTATCCTAAATACGGAAACAATGATGACCGCGTAGATGATATCGCAGTCAACTTGTTGAAAGCCTTCATGAAGAAAGTGAAACGCACCAAAACTTACCGTGATTCAAAACACACAACATCGATCCTTACAATCACTTCTAACGTGGTTTATGGTAAGAAAACAGGGAACACGCCTGATGGACGTCGTGCAGGTGCACCATTTGCTCCAGGAGCAAATCCAATGCATGGTCGCGATACTCATGGAGCGTTGGCAAGTCTTTCATCAGTTGCGAAATTGCCATATGATTACTCATTAGATGGTATTTCAAACACCTTCTCAATCGTACCTAAAGCACTAGGTCGTGACGATGAAACACAACAAGAAAATCTAGCAACAATGTTAGATGGCTATGCTGCAAAAGGTGGTCACCACTTAAATATTAACGTATTTAACCGTGATACATTACTTGATGCGCAAGCTCATCCAGAAAAATACCCACAATTAACGATTCGGGTTTCTGGTTATGCGGTTAACTTCATTAAATTGACCAAAGAACAACAAGATGATGTCATTGCTCGTACAATGCACGAAGCAATGTAATAAGGAACAAATTCAGGCGGCGGACGGGAAAATCCGCCGCCTCTTGTTTTGAAAGTATCAGACGGAACAAGATCATCCGTCGTTTCGAAGAAAGGAAGAGCATTATGGCAGTAACAGGACAAGTACATTCAACAGAAAGTTTTGGATCGGTAGATGGACCGGGTATCCGTTTTATTGTATTCATGCAAGGATGCCGCATGCGTTGCCAGTTTTGTCATAATCCAGATACTTGGAAGATTGGCACGGGTGTCGAACGAACGACCGATGACGTCTTAGAAGAAGCGTTGAAATACCGTGAATTCTGGGGGCAAAAAGGTGGGATCACTGTCAGTGGTGGAGAACCGTTACTTCAAATGGATTTTCTGATCGATCTGTTTCGCAAAGCCAAAGCAGAAGGGGTTAGCACAACATTGGATACTTGCGGAAAACCATTTACACGAGAAGAGCCTTTTTTCAGTAAGTTTCAAGAGTTGATGACTGTGACTGATTTGCTGTTGTTTGATATCAAACATATCGATAACAAAGCCCATAAAGAGTTAACTACTCAATCCAATGATAACATTTTGGATATGGCGAATTATCTTTCAGAAATCAATCAACCTGTCTGGATTCGCCACGTGCTGGTTCCATTTAGAAGCGACTATGATGAATTTTTGATCCGTTTGGATGAGTTTATCAAAACACTGAAGAATGTCGATAAAGTGGAGATCTTGCCTTATCACACGATGGGAAAATACAAGTGGGATGAGCTTGGTTTGAAATATCCCCTTGAAGGCATCGAACCACCAACAGAAGATCGGGTGAAAAATGCCAAACGTTTGCTTCATGTAGACGACTATAAAGGCTACTTAACCCGTTGATTAAAACAGGAAAGAAGAGATTGCTATTGCTTCTTTCCTGTTTTTTTACTATGATTAGAAAGTGAATATCAATTGAAATAGGAGCGATGAAGAAATGTCGAAAATATTAGTGTTCGGTCATCAAAATCCTGATACCGATGCCATTGGTGCAGCGATTGCTTTTGCGAACTTACAAAATCAACTCGGGAAAGACTGTGAAGCAGTAGCGCTTGGTACACCAAATGAAGAAACACAATTTGCACTAGATACCTTTGGTCTGGCTGCTCCTCGTGTGATCAATTCAGTGGCAAAGGAAACCCAAGAAGTAATGCTAGTGGATCATAACGAATTTCAACAAAGTGCAGCAGATATTGCGGATGTTACTGTATTAGCAGTGGTCGATCATCACCGTATCGCTAACTTTGAGACAGCTAACCCACTGTACTATCGTGCAGAACCTGTTGGTTGTACCAGTACGATCGTCTTGAAGTTATACAAAGAAAATCAAGTGGAAATACCAAAAGCAATCGCAGGAATCATGCTTTCAGCGATCATCTCCGATACATTGTTATTCAAATCGCCAACATGTGCCGATGAAGATGTAGCGGCAGCAAAAGAATTAGCGGTTTTAGCAGGTGTTGAACTGGAAGCATACGGATTGGACATGTTGAAAGCCGGCACAAACCTTGGGACAAAATCAGCAGCAGAATTACTGGACCTTGATGCAAAAAGCTTCCCAATGGGCGGGAAAAACATCCGTATCGGGCAAGTCAATACGGTCGATCTAAAAGAAGTCTTTGATCGTCAAGCAGAGTTGGAAGCTGCCATGAAAGAATCAATGTCAGCAAATGGCTATGATCTGTTCTTGCTGGTTGCTACTGATATCTTAGACAGTAATTCTGAGCTATTAGTTGTTGGTGAACCAATTGCCCCAGTAGAAGCAGCGTTTAACACGACATTAACCAACAATCGTGCCTTCTTACCAGGAGTTGTTTCTCGTAAAAAACAAATCGTTCCTCAATTAACCGCAGTTTTTGAAGGATAATTTGAATAAATGTCAGAATGCTGGTGAGATCTGTTTTGGTAGATCAAGCCAGCATTTTTCATGATTTTTTGAATAAGGAGTCCACACAGTGAAATTTTTTTATAGTCCCCATTATCGTTCATTACAACCGATAGTGGCATCTTCTGAATTCCATGATTTGGTTCATGTGCTTCTAAGCTGTCAAGAACCGCCGACATTACGAGAGCTAAAAGCCAAGTTTCCGGAGGTGTCATTTGATAAAACTCTTGACCGCCTGATCGCATCAGCTTTGATCATCCGTAAAAATCGACGCTATTTTTTAGGTTTTCCTGTTTATACTGAAGAAGATCAAAAGCAGTTGCAAGAAAGTGACGGTTTTTATCAAGAAGCCCTTGATTGGTCAACACAAGAGATTGCTGATTTTATCAAAAGCTTTACGGTGACAAGTGCTAAAAACAAATATTTTTATGGTTGTTTGCAAGGAGTGGAGCAAGGAGTCGTGTATTCGTTGACTCATGAGACGTTTCAGATGATCACTTACGCAGAAGCGCCATGGCCACCGACACTACCGGCTTTTTTTGAAGCAAATCGCCAGCTACAAAATCTAGCGGTTTATGACGAACTAATGGATTTGATCGGCGATGTCGATCCAGTCTATTACTTAGATCAAGTAAGTGTCATCTTTGAACGTATCCGTAAAAACAAAAAAGTGCGTTCAAGTATTTTTCTAGAATCGCTCCAACGATTGAAAATTGTCAGTTCCGAGCTAGATTTCTTGCTGGAAGAAATAAATTGTGATAATCTAAAAAACGGTCGTTATCCTCCTTCTGAAAAGGATAGTTTCTTGCAACGATTAGTGATTGCTCAATTAGCAATAAGGACAGGTTCATACAACACTTTATTTTTCAATAATATTTGACATTTCTAATAATTGTGTTATTTGTTTAAAATTATATGATTTTTTAAAAGCTGTTAGACATCATTCTAACAGCTTTTTTTAGTTTTCTTTAAAATGATAATTTGATGAATAAAAATTAAAAAACAACAATCGTTTTGTTTGGAGTTTTGATTTCTTGGTGATATGATGATTTCAGAACTTTGAAAGGGGATATAAAAATGGAAGGATATAAAACGGTTGAGTTTGAACAGTTGGAAGGGCATAAAACGAAAGCAGAAATGATTACATTCGTATCGATGACAGAAATAGAAGCTGCTCGGCAAGCAATTACAAATGCGGGGATCGATGAAACACGTTTTTCTGACGGAGATCTCATTCTGGCATTGAAGCAAAAGGAACGATTTGGGGCAAATACAATCGTTTCCGTGGTTATTGATTGGCTAGTGAATCAAAATTACTTAGTGAATCCAGCCCATGCTCTGCGTTACTTGGCAAAGAAAATGGCTGATGGTCCTGTAACGAGTTATAAACTATTAAGTGAGAGTGAGTTTGACTGTGATGGGAATTACTACTTGATTGGTCACACTGGTAAATCATTGGCGGTAAATAAAGCCTATAAAGTTTATACTGACGGACAAGTAAAAGAGCTTTGGCAAGCAAAATAGTTGAAGATGATTTCGGCTCTAGCGGGGAAAGAAAGTGACTGTAGAAACAGTTGTTTTCAAAAAAGGATCAAATATTGAAGGTTGTGAAAGATGCGTGAAACTAAACATTCGAATCGGCTTAGCTGGCAGTCATCTTCTGATTGGTGCATTCAGCCTGATCGGCGCACTGCTGACGCTTTACAAAGTACCAACTAGTTTTGGTACGATCCAAGTCTTGTTAGGTGAAATTTATTATACCGATACGGTATTTGACCGATTTACTCAGCTTTTCTTATTGGGGATCATTAGTCTTTATACCGTAGTGACGAGTTTTTATGGGTTTCGATTTTGGTGTTTTTGCTCCGCCTCTTCTGCATTTGGGACACTGTTGGCATATGTTGAATTAACTGAGACACTTCCGATGATGGTTGTTTTTATCCTAGTATTGGTAAGTTTGTTTCAGTTATGTGTAGTCACATACTTCATTTTCCAAAAGCTAAAAAGTAGAGCTGAAACAGGTTGAACAGATACGTTCAAGCTGTTTTTTTCTGTCCAGAACAATTCGTTCGTATCATAGGGTTATTACGTTACTAGAAATTTATTTTATGCTATGCTAACAATAGAGAACGTTTGATTGCGAATGTTTCGCTAAGGAATAAACGTGACATGATCGATCGTTTAAGAATAAGCGATCAAGATGAGTCGAAGGAGGACTGATGAGAGAGTGGTTACCAAACAACAGGTACTGACTGCGGAAAAAGACTTTCTGAGTGGTGAAAATTTTTATGTCCAACATTTCTTAGGCGCCCATCAAGTAGATGATGGCTACGTGTTTCGCGTTTGGGCACCAAATGCTCAGCAAGTATGGCTTGTTGGCGACTTCAACCAATGGACGGATACCTTGCCGATGAACAAAAGGGCAGAATCCGGTGTTTGGGAAATTGAGACCAACCAAGTAAAAGAAGGACAGCTTTACAAATACAAAGTAAAACAAGCGAATGGACGAGAAGTATTGAAGATTGATCCTTTTGCCGTTCATTTCGAAACTCGACCAGGAACTGCTGCCGTGTTGCATTCGATTCCACAAAAAAAATGGCGAGATGGGTTATGGCAAGGACGGAAAAAAAGACAAAAAACATTTAATCGACCTCTTAATATTTATGAAGTTCATGCCAGCTCATGGAAGCACCACGAAGATGGTACCCCTTATCGCTTCTCCGAATTAAAAGATGAACTTATTCCTTATGTAAAAAAGATGGGTTATACCCATATTGAATTTATGCCTTTGATGGAACATCCTTTAGGAACTTCATGGGGCTATCAATTGACTGGTTACTTTGCACTTAGCTCCTATTATGGAACACCCGAAGAATTTCAAGACTTTGTAGAGGCTTGTCATTTGGAAAATATAGGCGTCTTCGTTGATTGGGTACCAGGACATTTTTGTGTCAATGATGACAGCCTAGCTTATTATGACGGCACGCCGACATTTGAATACATGGACGTGAATCGAGCCAAAAATGTGCGCTGGGGAGCAATCAATTTTGATTTAGGGAAACCGCAAGTCCAAAGCTTTCTGATCTCAAGTGCCTTGTTTTGGATTGAATTTTACCATATCGATGGGATTCGAGTGGACGCTGTTTCTAACATGATTTACCGCGATTATGACGAAGGTCCATGGGAACCCAATCACGAAGGGGGCAATCGAAATTTTGAAGGCTATTACTTCTTGCAGAAGCTTAATTCCGTTATCAAGTTAGCCCACCCAGCAGTGGTCATGATAGCAGAAGAAAGTACTTCTGAGACCAAAATAACAGGAATGGTCGAAGAGGGAGCATTAGGATTTGATTATAAATGGAATATGGGCTGGATGAATGATGTCTTGCGTTTTTACGAAATGGACCCGATTTTCCGTAAAGACCATTTAAGTTTGCTTTCTTTTTCTTTTATGTATCGGATGCAAGAAAATTATATTTTGCCTCTCTCCCATGATGAAGTGGTTCATGGTAAAAAAAGTTTGATGCACAAAATGTGGGGGGACCGCTACAAACAGTTTTCACAATTACGCAATCTTTATACGTACATGATGATTCATCCAGGAAAAAAACTATTGTTTATGGGTAGTGAATGGGGACAGTTTTTAGAATGGAAATATGATCATGGGCTTGAATGGGTCGATTTAAACGACGCATTCAATGCAAAAATGCAGTTCTTCACCCAGACCTTGAATGAATTGTACAAAGAAGAACGAGCCCTTTGGGAATTGGATGATCAAGAAGATTCATTGATGGTAATCGATGCAGACAACTTAGATGAAACGACATTGACTTTCTTACGACAAGGAAAAACAAAAAAAGATTTCTTGATCGTGGTGGTCAATCTGACACCAGTGGAGCGTCACGATTTTGCGATCGGGGTGCCATACGAAGGAACGTATCGCGAGATTTTAAACACGGAACGGGATGTATTTGGCGGAACTTGGGTGGCGAATAACCAAGACTGCCAGACCAGTAATACCCCTTTTAAACAATACGACTATCAAATCAAAACAATTTTGCCTGCGCTTGGGGCTTTAATCATCAAACCAGAAAAAATCAAAATGACTCGTAAAAAAGGACCAACAAAATCACGAAAAAAAGAGTAAAGGGGGAAAGGTGAGTAGATCACCAAACAAAATGAAAACAGAGATGTTAGCAATGATCCTCGCAGGGGGACAAGGGACTCGATTAGGGAAATTAACAAAGAATATTGCTAAACCAGCGGTTCCATTTGGTGGCAGATATCGGATCATCGATTTCACGTTGAGTAATTGTGTCAATTCAGGAATCAAAAATGTGGGTGTTGTCACGCAGTACCAGCCATTAGCACTTAACAACCATATCGGCAATGGTGCGAGCTGGGGATTGGATGGCATCAGTACCGGAGTGACCATCTTACAGCCATATTCAAATTCAGAAGGCGAAAAATGGTTTGAAGGAACCGCCCATGCCATCTATCAAAACATCGCCTATATCGATGAGATGGACCCGCAATATGTCTTGATTTTATCCGGCGATCATATCTATAAAATGGATTATGAAGAAATGCTGGAAAAACACAAAGAAAATGATGCTTCATTGACGGTTGCAGTTCTCGAAGTTCCGATGAAAGATGCTTCTCGTTTCGGGATCATGAATACTGATAAAAATGACCGCATCATCGAATTTGATGAAAAACCAGCCGAACCAAAAAGCAATCTTGCTTCGATGGGGATCTATATATTTGATTGGAGTCGTCTACGCAGTATGCTATTGAGTAACTACACAAAAGACGGCGAAATGGTCGATTTTGGGAAACATGTCATTCCTTCTTATCTCGAAAGCGGCGACAACGTTTTTGCCTATCGCTTCTCTGGCTATTGGAAAGACGTAGGAACAATCGATTCCTTATGGGAAGCCAACATGGAATTTATTGATCCAGCCATGGAGTTGAATATCCGTGATAAAAGCTGGCAAGTGTTCTCTAAAAATCCAATCGCACCCCCACATTTTGTGACTGAAACCGGTGCTGCAAGAAATTCGCTTGTGATGGATGGCTGCTATGTTGCTGGGGAGATCGAGCACAGCATTTTATCAGAGAATGTGCAAGTGAAAGAAGGCTCGACAATCAAAGACAGTGTGATCATGCCAGGAGCGGTGATCGGCAGAAACGTCAAATTAAACCGAGTGATCGTTGGGGAAAATGCAGTGATTGGTGACGACGCAGAAATCGATGGAACAGACGAAATTGCCGTAGTCGGCTATTCTGAAATTTTAGGGGTGACGATTGATGAGAACTAATAAAATGTGTGCGATTTTAGGGAACCTACAGCGATACCAAGACTTGATGCCATTAACGGAAAATCGTCCGCTATCAACCTTGTTATTTGATTGCAAATATCGCTTGCTAGATTTCAATCTTTCAAGTATCGAAAATGCCAATATCAAACAAGTCTATATGATTTTCAATGAAGGAGAAACGCAGTCGGTCTTCGATCATATCGGTGGCGGAAAAGAGTGGAACTTGGACGGCGTACAAAACCGGTTCTTTATCCACTTATTCCAAGACTCATTGAAAAAGCAAGCCGAAGGGCAAGAGTACTACTATAATGTCATTGACTATCTGGAAAAATCCAAATCAGATCATACTGTATTTATGGGCAGTAAGATCTTATGCAACATTGATTTGCGTGCATTGCTGAAAATTCATCAACTACAAGGCAATGAAATGACTGTGGTGTATAAACGTATCGGCAGTGATCATGTTTCTGAAAGCGACTTGTTGTTCAATGTTGACAGTGAAGGTCACTTAGAAGAAGCGATCCAAGCGAAAAAAGGGGAAGTTGGCTCCTTAGTCAATTTATGTACGGATATTTTTATTATTCAAACGGATCGACTGATCACGGCTCTTAAAGAAGGCCAAACGGTTGGCGCAACGGCGGATCTCGGTCAATTTTTAAGAGAAATGATCTCTGTAGAGAATACCGGCCTTTATGAATATACTGGTTATTTAAGTAATATTTACGACATCTCTTCTTATTATCAAACCAACATGGATATGTTAGATGTGCACAAATTCACTTCATTGCTTTATTCGAATCAAAAAATTTATACCAAATTGAAGAATGAAGTACCAACCTATTACTCGGAGACGTCTGAGGTGAAAAACAGCCATTTTGCTTCTGGTTGCATCGTGGAAGGTATGGTCGAACAGTCACTGGTTGCCCGTCGTACGAAAATCCATCCTGAGGCAAAAGTCAAAGGCGCAATCATTTTCGGGAATAACGAAATCAAAGCAGGTGCGGAAGTTTCTTATGCGATCTTAGATAAAAATGTGACCATCGCAGAAGGTGTAAAAGTTCAGGGAACCAAAGATGCGCCGATCGTTATTAAGAAGAATTCTCATGTGACAGAAGATGTTATCGGAGGAGCAAGCGCATGAAGGTTTTGTTTACAGCAGCAGAATGCGCCCCGTTTTTTAAAACAGGCGGATTAGGGGATGTTGCAGGTGCATTGCCAAAAGAGTTGGTCAAAAAAGGCGTCGAAACAGTTGTCGTCTTACCTTACTTTACGAAAATGCCTGCCGAATACCAAGACCAAATGGAGGATTGTTTTTCCTTTGAAGTGGCGGTCGGCTGGCGCAAGCAATATTGTGGGATCAAAAAATTAGTTCTAGGCTCTGTGACCTATTATTTCATAGACAATCTCTATTATTTTGGTCGCGAACGTCTCTATGATTTTTATGATGATGGGGAACGCTTTGCTTTCTTCCAATTAGCCGTGATCGAAATGATGGAACGCATTGAATTTATTCCAGACATCGTTCATGTCAATGACTACCATACGGCGATGATTCCGTTCTTGATCAAAGAAAAATATCATTGGATTCAAGCATATCAAAACATACGCACCGTTTTGACGATCCATAACATTGGGTTTCAAGGGTGGTATAGTCGCGATATATTACCAGATCTTTTTGGGATGGGTACGGAAAGATACGATGATGGAACCTTGCGCTTAAACGATTGCTTGAACTTTATGAAGGCAGGAATCTTGTATGCTGACCGCATCACGACCGTTAGTCCTTCCTATAGTGAAGAAATCAAAACCTCTGAGTTCGGCTGTGGGCTTGAAGTCATTTTACGTATGGAAAGCGGCAAACTCAGCGGCATCTTAAACGGAATTGATTATGAAATGAACGATCCAGAAACCGATCCTCATTTGGACTATCCTTTCAGTGTCGAGGATTTATCAGGAAAAGCCAAAAACAAGCGAGCGCTACAAGAACAGTTTGGCTTGCCAACTCGTAAAGAGGTTCCGTTGATTTCCGTTGTCAGTCGTTTGACCACTCAAAAGGGGTTCCATTTAGTTCTTGAAGAAATGGAAAACCTCTTGCAATTTGATGTCCAGTTTATCCTATTGGGAACCGGTGAGCATGATTTTGAAGAAGGCTTTCGTTACTTTGCGCAGAAATATCCTGACAAATGTGCCGCCGCGATTTCTTTTGATATCGCATTGGCGCAAAAGTTATACGCAGCAGCGGATCTCTTCTTGATGCCTTCCGCCTTTGAACCATGTGGACTATCGCAGATGATCGCGATGCGTTATGGTACATTACCCGTCGTCCATGAAATCGGTGGCTTGAAAGATACGGTAGATTCCTATAATCCGATCACCAAACAAGGTACCGGCTTTGGCTTTCAAGAGTTTTCACCATTCTACTTGATGAATGCCTTGAAACAAGGAATCGAATTGTACGAATCGGATCAGACAACCTGGAACGCTTTAGTCAAGCAAGCAATGAAAAAAGATTTTAGCTGGAATCAAAGCTCAGATCTTTATGTTGAGTTGTATAATACTATCAAAGTTTGATTGTTTTAAGACAGAAGAATCCTTGTCTGCAACAGAACGGTTAGTTGTATGACTAGCCATTCTGGCGGCAAGAATTCTTCTTTTTTATAAACGGTTAGCATAAAGGAGTGTAACCCTATGACAAAAGAACGATTGCGTGAACTGCTAGAAACCAACGTGCACGAACTGTTTGCGATAGAGATCGATGAAGCATCGCCGCAGGAATTGTTTCAGGCACTAGCCAATGTTGTGAAGCAATTGTATTCAGAAGACTGGCGCCAGACCAGAAAAAATCTCTTGTTGGAGGATCAAAAACAAGCGTATTATTTTTCTATCGAATTTTTACCCGGCAAAATGTTAAAGAGCAATCTGTTGAATATGCAGCTGTTGGAGCAAGCAGAAGCCGTTTTTGAAGAGCTAGGGGTTTCACTTGACGATGTTGCGGAAACAGAAAAAGACATGGCTTTAGGCAACGGGGGCCTGGGTCGCTTGGCGTCTTGTTTTATGGATTCATTAGCTTCTTTAGGTTTGCCGGGAAATGGCAATGGGATTCGCTATCGCTACGGATTATTTAAACAAAAATTTATTGACGGTCATCAAGTAGAATTGCCCGATGATTGGTTGCGTTCGGGGAATGTTTGGGAAGTCCGCAAAGAAAGCAAGGCGGTGCCAATTCGTTTCGGCGGACAGGTCTATCTCGTTACCGGAGAGGACGGAAAATTAGCCCCAGTCTATGAAGGTGGCTTTACCTGGCGGGCGGTTCCTTATGATACAGCAATGGTTGGCTATCAAAATCACAATCTCAACACCTTGCGCTTATGGAGTGTTGAGGTCCCTGCAGAAGATGAGGCGCACTATGCCACACTAGAATCGCGCCAAGCATTGGAAAATCTGACAGCGGTCTTGTATCCTGATGATTCCAATGAGACAGGCAAACGGACTCGGCTGATGCAAGAATACTTTTTTGTATCTGCAGGGATCCAAAGTATCGTCCGTTATTATAAAAAATTGAATTTACCTTTGGCCATGATGAGTGAACGAGTAGCGATCCACATCAATGATACGCACCCAGCCCTTTGCGTCCCAGAATTGATGCGCATTTTAGTTGATGAAGAAGGTCTTGCTTGGGAACAAGCGTGGTCGATCACCGTGAAAGTCATGAGTTATACGAACCATACGATTATGGCGGAAGCTTTAGAAAAATGGCCTGTGCGCATGATTGAAGAAGTTTTGCCAAGAATGGATCAGATCATTAAAGAAATTGATCGGCGCTTTGTCGAAGGAATGCAAGGGGTTCATCCACAAGCCTTACTGGATCGGACGCGAATCATTATTGATGATCAAGTCCATATGGCACATCTCGCGATCATCGGCAGCCATAGTGTCAATGGCGTAGCCAAGCTCCATTCTGATTTACTAAAATCAGTGGTACTCCATGACTTTTATCTTATTTATCCTGCCCGTTTCAACAATAAGACCAACGGCATCGCGCAACGGCGTTGGCTTCAGCTAGCCAATCAACCATTAGCCAAAGTGCTGGATCAGTCCATCGGTACAAGCTGGCGCAATGATCCATTAGACCTGCAACTGCTCAAAAACTATTATGAGGACGAAACCGTTCTACAACAAATTGCCGAAGCAAAAATGAGCAATAAACGAGCGCTGGCTCGTTACATTCAACATACGACTGGTGTCACAGTTGACCCAACAGCAATCTTTGATGTGCAAATCAAACGACTACATGCCTACAAGCGACAATTGTTAAATCTCATGCACATCTTGAAGCTCTACTTTGAGGTCAAAGACGATCCGACTGCAACGTTTCATCCAAGAGTCTTTATCTTTGGCGCTAAAGCAGCACCAAGCTATCACTATGCCAAATCAATCATCAAAGTCATCAATGAAGTGGCGAATCTGATCAATCATGATGAAAGCATCAATGACAAAATCAAAGTTGTCTTTTTAGAAAATTACAACGTTTCTTTGGCAGAAAAAATTATTCCAGCAGCGGATGTCAGTGAACAAATTTCGTTGGCTTCAAAAGAAGCATCGGGAACAAGTAATATGAAATTAATGCTGAATGGGGCAGTAACGATCGCCACTTTAGATGGTGCGAATATTGAGATTCGAGATGCGATCGGTGATGAAAACATTGCGATCTTTGGGCTAACGGAAGAAGAAGTGTATCAGTATTACGCCCAGCGTAATTATTCTGCCTATGCGTATTATGAGTCAGATCCAGTATTACAACGGGTAGTCAATGCCTTTATAGATGGGACGATCCCGAATATCCAAGTAGAAGGTCGCGAGATCTTTGATTCACTTTTGAAATACAATGATGAGTACTTTTTATTAAGAGATTTCCACGCCTATTGTGATGCACAGCATCGGGTAGATATTGCTTATCAAGATACCCATCGCTGGCAAAAAATCAGTCTAATGAATATTGCGAATGCTGGGAAGTTTTCAGCGGATGAAACGGTGCGAAATTATGCAGCAGATATTTGGCAGATCGATCCATTATTTGCCCATATCAAAGAACCAAATGCGGCAAGCTTGACGGAGTCAGTGCCTCCCTTGGGGAACAGTTGAAGTGACTTCGGTTGAAATGGTGTAGTCTTTCGTGAAATTCTCTTTTATTTGTGGTATGATGAAAAAAATGCATGTAAGAGGATGAGTACAGTGGCAAATTATTTAGATGTGAAACGAAAACACTTCCGTTTTCCTGCGTATGATGATACAGATGGGGTGAAACTGCAATCTGAGCATCGCCCCGCCTTCAGTAAAGCAGATGATTGGATTTTAACAGAAATCAAAGATACCGTGAGTCATTCTCATAAGGAAGAAAATCAATCTTTGCAGCGTAAAGTGCAGTCAAGTCAACGGGATCGCGGACATAATGTGCGTCAAAAAGAAGAACTCGCCAACCACCGTGCCAACTTACCTCAGTATGGAAAACGTCCGGTGAAAGAGCAGATGCCGACAGGAAAAACCAATTTTTTTGGCAAGGATGCTAAGCACTCTTCGTATCAAGTCACAAGCAAACAAGAACGAGCGGAAGTAGCTTCATCACCAAAAAAAGAGTACTCAGGTCGTTCGTATTTTGTTCCTAAATATATCCCAGCTTCAATAATCCCTGATGAACAAAAACCAGAAATTACGTCTGACGACCTGATGGATGCAATGGCAAAAAAACAAGAGAGTTATTTGTTATTTGATAACGAACCAGCAGCCTACCAAGTCAAAGAAGAAAATGATCCGACGGTAAAGAAATTCAATCGTCCCCAATCGGTGGGCATGACTCGTAGTGAGTTTCGCGCCAATAACAAAAAAAATAGTGATAAGAAGCGGTCCGTTCTAGATCGTTCTTTACAAGGAATGATTGAAGACGATCAACGGGAGGACTCAGCAAACGGTTATTTTCGTTCGGAGTAACTTAGCAAAAAGCAAACAAACAGCAGGAACCAGAATTGAAAGAAAGAATACGGATCAAACCAGTTAGAAGCTTAAATCTAACTGGTTTTTTGAATAGTCATTGTAACAAATGAATGTATGACAGTCGGAGGTCTGCATCACTCGATGGAGAAACTGGTTTTTGTAGATTATGAAAGAGAGTGAATCGCAAATTGTGTACTCATTTTCTGAGTGTCTTTGAAAAAAACGGTGCTTTTATTCATGGAGGTGGTTGATTGATTTTATTAAAGTGTTTTAGTAGTTAACTCCTGCTCAAATATTTTAATTTTCGCTGACCTTTTGATATGCTAAGAACAAGGGGGAATCAAAGATGGAAGTTGATTTACAAATGCTGGCGATGATTTTCTTTATCAATCTCGCCTATGTTACATTGAATACATTGCGATTTTTATTGACAATGAAAGGGTATCGTGTGATTGCCCCATTAGTGAGTATGATTGAGATCACGATCTATATTTTAGGATTATCTATGGTATTGGATCGTTTGGATAACCCACTGAATCTCTTGTTCTATGCGCTAGGCTATGCCGCTGGAGTCAGTATCGGGATCAAAATCGAAGATAAGCTGGCTCTCGGGTACACAATGGTTACCGTGATCTTGCCTAGTAATACGGATGAGGAAAAAAGTTTGCCTAAGATCTTACGACAAGAAGGCTACGGAGTTACACAAAGTTATGGAGAAGGCTTAGAAGGACCGCGACTGATTTTAGAGATTCTCTCCCAAAGAAAAAGTGAGAAAAAGCTCTATCAGACGATCAAAGCAGTGGAAGAACGAGCATTCATCATCAGTTATGAACCCAAGTATATTTCAGGCGGTTTTTGGACCAAAAAAATCAGCCGCCGAGAAGCGAAGCTAAAAAAACAAGCACCTGTTGATTGAAGGAGTTTAGTCAGGCATGATTCATTCGAGAAGAATAGCTGAGTATAAAGCAGGGAGTTTATTGATGAGAGGAAGCGTTAGGTGTGGAAAAGAAAGCAAATGGCATGATGGCGGTCATCGCTGCCTTGATCTCAAACATTTTGGTGGCAATCAGTAAGTTTGTCGGTTATGCACTAAGTGGCAGTGCGGCCATGCTGAATGAAAGCATTCATAGTGTCGTAGATTGTAGCAATCAAATCTTTTTGTTGATCGGGGATAAACGGGCAACAAAGGGACAAAGTGAACTGCATCAGTTTGGTGAAGGTCGAGCGAAATATTTTTTCAGCACGATCGTTGCCATGATGCTCTTCTTTGGTGGGGGCGCACTCGGTGTGATGGAAGCGGTAGAAAAGCTGCTGCATCCTGCCCATGAAGTTGGTAACGCTTGGTTGGTGATCGCTATTTTGATTTTCGGGATGATCGTTGAAGGAAGTTCGTTGTGGATCGCGATCAAGGAGATCCGCGAACTGAATGTGGAACGTCAACCAATCTATCGTTTTTTGAAAGAAAGTCGGCATAGTGAGATTCTGATTATTTTCACAGAAGACTTTTGTGCAATGATCGGCCTAATGATCGCACTATTTGGTACGATTTTAACCATGATTACGGGTAACGCATTTTTTGATGCCTTCAGTGGTTTATTGATTGGTCTCTTATTGATGGTAGCAGCCATTTTCTTAGCCCGCGAATTTTATAGTCTACTGATTGGCGAAAGTGTCACAAAACGGGATCTAGCAGTGATCAAAAGAGCATTTGAACGGCCAGATGTTGATCGCTTGATTGATGTTAAAACGGTGCATTTAGGACCAGCAGAAATTTTGATTGCGGCAAAAGTTGATATTGCCGCAAAACAAGAAGAGGTCGGCTATGAGATCATTAATGAGATTGAAGCCGAGATTCGACACCAGATGGCAGATAAAAAAGTCTATATTTATATTGAGACAGATGAGTATGACCCTCACTATATGGAGAAACGCCGTAAACTTGTGCGACCTTCCCACTGATTTAGCTAGAATAAAGCAGCTTTTTTTGATACAATAGACAAGGATTATCACATAGTGAAGGAGATTTCAAAATTATGATCAATGCAAGTGACTTAAGAGCTGGAATGACATTCGTTCAAGACGGCAAACTTATCAAAGTATTAGATGCTAGCCATCACAAACCAGGTAAGGGAAATACGGTTATGCGTATGAAATTACGAGACGTTCGGACTGGTTCGACTTACGATACAACCTTCCGTCCCGAAGAAAAATTTGAAAAAGCGCATATCGATACGAAAGCTGTACAATATTTGTACACAATGGATGATACAGCATTCTTCATGGATCTGGAAACGTATGAACAATACGAAATTCCAGTTGAAGTGGTCGAAGAAGAAATGAAATTCATTCTTGAAAATATGGAAGTAAAAATCCAATTCTTCGGCAGCGAAGTAATCGGCGTGCAATTACCATCAAGTGTGATCTTGAAAGTCGTTGAAACACAGCCATCAATCAAAGGGGCGACTGTGACTGGTTCAGGCAAGCCAGCAACGATGGAAACGGGCTTAGTTGTCAATGTTCCTGACTTTGTTGAAGAAGGCGAAATGCTAGAAATCAATACAGCTGAAGGTACCTACTTGAAACGTGCGAAATAAGAAAAAAACCGCGATTTGTTCGCGGTTTTTTCTTTTGCTCTGGATGAGGGATCAAAAGTACATCATTTCCCATCTGCCAATGACTTTTGTAAGGGATAGATACTATAGGAGTTGCTGACAAAGTAGGCGACGGAGCAGACGATCACAAACAAGGGCAGATTTTCAAAACCAAAAACTTCCCCACCGATAAAGATTGGTGCAAATAAAGTGCTAGTAGCACTGCCAAAGACACTGGCATAGCCTAGGGCTGCCACCAGTTCGATAGGCAGTCCAAAGAGTGGTGCCAGCACGACGCCCAAAGAGGCGCCAATCGCAAACAAAGGGGTAACTTCTCCACCCAAAAAACCAATACTGATGGTCAGTACGGTTAACACCAACTTAAACAGCCAGTCATAAGAATAAATGGGTTGATCAGCAAAACTGGCGCTGATCAAATTCGTTCCTAAACCTGAATAACGACCATGGTACAAAAGGACAAAAAGTAAAACCAGTACGAGTGAACCGATGCCGATACGCCAGAGAGGATGAGGAAACCGCCGTTTCATGATCCGTTTCATCGTTTCTAATAATCCCGCAAAACTGCCGCCAACAATACCAAATAGTAAGCCAATCAAAAGTAATTTCAGAAAAACAGCCAAAGTCAAATCAGGGGACGGTGACAAAGCAAAACTAAACTTTTCTAATCCTAACAATTGAGAAGTCGTACTAGCGGTGAAAGCAGCCAGCAAAGTCGGTAAGAGTGCATGATGACTGAATTTACCGATGACAAGTACCTCCAGTGCGAAGAACGTCGCAGCGATCGGGGTTTCAAATAAACCAGCAAATCCCGCAGCCATCCCAATCATGATCAGGGTGCTGGCATACTTTTCTAGTCGCAGCCATTTTCCTAAACGGTTGGCAATGGTGGCTCCTAATTGAACTGCCACCCCTTCTCTGCCGGCACTTCCTCCAAATAAATGCGTTAGCCAGGTTCCCACCATCACAAATGGGATCAAGCGCAACGGAATGTCTTTTTCTTCTTCATATCCGACTAAAAACACTAAATTCATTCCTTGAGGACTTCGGTCACCATACTTTTGGAACAGGAAAGTAAAGCAAATACCGATAATTGGTAAAAAGAGAATCAAGGGCAAAAAATGACTTTCACGAAAGGCACTTAAGGAAAGTAGGATTTTACCAAAGAAAGTATCGACGGCTCCAGCAAGCACCCCAATCACCAGACTGAGCAATCCTATTGCAACCAGTTCAAAATACGTTGTTTTTTGTTTCTTCATTTCTATCACGATCCTTTAAAAAAATAGGAATAATGCTCTTGCAACTATGATGAACGAGTGAAAATAAAAAATGACTACTACACACTAAAAAAAGTGGTAGAAGTCATTAGCAAAATTGCGGTTTCAGTAAGAACTGAGGGAGACATTCATTCCCGATTAGCATTAATATTATCTGATAAAACCCTCCTTTTGTCAATGGATGCTGGTCGTGAAAAGCAATCCAACGAATACTTATCTTTTATACATACTTATGGTAAAATTAATTTCATAAGAATTTACATGTGAATTGTGCGTCGTAAGAGTCACTGACAAGAAAAGGGATGAAAGGACGATCCTTCTACTGTTTGACCAAGGGAAAAACAGTGGGCAGGGAGGAATCGAAGGGGAAGAAAAAATGATTGCATTTATGACGAGCGAAAAATGGCTGCAAAGTGAGCGTTTTTACTATGTGATCCTACCAATTCTCATGGTGGTTGGTTTGATTGCGTTATTAGGGTTCCTGATGGTTCTGCTTTATCGAGAAAACCGCAACCCGAAAGTGACGCTATTGCTTGGCGGCATAGTCGTTACGTGTCTATTAGGTTTTTTTATTGGTGATCAAATGTATGGTGAATTCAAAACGTATAATGCGCTGATCACACCGAATATCCGAGACCGCGAAAAAATGTTTCTAGGCTATAAATATTACGAATCTGATACTACAGCAATTTATCAGCGCATCCAAAGCAATGAAGCGATTGAAACTTTAGGGATCTATCAAGCAATACCGGTGGAACGGGAGATTGAATATCTTGGTTCTGCGCATAACTCCGTATATTTTAAAATGGGCGCCCAGATTTACTATGCTCGCTATCAACCGACATTTGTGGAAGAGGAAACAACTGCTAAACTGCAGGGGGTTCAATACCATTTGACGGATCCTTCCTTTGAAACAATTGGATTCTATTCCGAAACCAACAACTATTTAACGGCAATTACGATTCCAAAGACCCAAGAAACCCTCGAGTATCAATCCGTTGATTCTGTGATCCCGAAAGAATTCGGGAAAAGTCAAACCCAATGGGCGTTACCGAATAGGAATGAATAACCATAAAAGAAAACTACCTAAGTCACGCAAGGAAGTTTCCTCAAGCAGGAATCTTCCTTGCGCAGGTAGTTTTTTGGCTTGGTCAGATAACATTGCTTTTCCTATGACTGATTAGGTAGTCCTCTTTCTTTTTGCGAGGCAATTTTTTGAAGGCGGCTTCTGCTTGAGTGGCTTCACTGCGAGTGGAAAAGCTTTCTGCATGAATCATTTGCACAGGTCTGCGACTAGCAGGACGGGTATATTTTGCCCCGATCCCTTTGTTGTGCTCTAATAAGCGGCGACTCAAATCTGTGGTATAACCACCGTAGAAGGACTGATCGTTGCAACGCAAGACATAAAAATAATGATTCTCAGCAGCCATAGAGCATCGCCTTCACTTCTGAACTATAGGCACCTGTTTCATCATAGGTAATGAGAGGGGAATCAATTTTAAAGCCATCCGCCTTACCATCCTTGATTCCTTCAATCAATAAAATATTTGCCTCTTTGCCTACTTTCGGATAGACGAAGCGGACGCGTTTTGGGGCGATTCGATGGGCACGCATATGGTCCAAAATATCAAGAAAGCGATCCGGTCGATGAACCATCGCAAACCGTCCGTTCATTTTTAATGCTTTGCTTGCGGTTTGGATCACTTCATCTAAAGTTGTGGTGATCTCGTGCCGTGCGATCGCAAAATAGGGATTCGGGTTTTTGATCGCCGTCGGTACATTTTTAAAATAAGGCGGATTGCAGACCAAAAGATCGACGGAATCAGGTTTGATTTTTTGAAAGAGGTCCTTCAAGTCCATAGGATAGACCGTCAGCTGGTCTTGCAAGTCGTTTAATTCGATACTGCGCTGCGCCATATCCGCTAAGCGTTCCTGTAATTCGACCTGATAAATATGAGCGGTCGTTTTTTTGCTGATAAATAAACCGACTGCACCATTCCCTGCACAAAGGTCAACGATCACACCTCTTTTTGGCACTCTAGCGTAATTTGCTAATAAGACAGCATCTAATGAAAAAGAAAAAACTTCGGAACTTTGAATGATCTTGATGTCATCGGCATACAATTGGTCGATGCGTTCGTTCGGTTGCAACATGAAGCATACTCCTGTTCTAAATTCATTTCAATGTATTATACTACGATTAAGAATAATGGGAAACGCTAAAAAATGCTTGTCATTTAAACCGTTTTTTTGCATACTTGAATAGGAGAGAAATAGAAAGGAAAATGAGTATGTTTTTTCGCTTTATGCGCGGTGTGGTTCGCGTAGTATTATTTTTGATCAACGGCAATGCTCGTTATCAAAACAAAGAGGTTTTACCTAAAAATGAAAACTATATTTTAGTGGCTCCTCACCGAACCTGGTGGGATCCATTGTACCTAGCAGTGGCTGCTCGGCCAAAGAAATTTAGTTTTATGGCGAAAGAAGAGCTGTTCAAAAACCCGATTTTACGGTTCATTTTGATCCATGCCAATGCTTTTCCAGTCAAACGGGACAAACCGGGACCGAGTGCGGTAAAGACGCCAGTCAAAATCTTGAAGGAAACCGATCTTAGCTTGATCATGTTTCCAAGTGGTACCAGACATGCAACGGCTTTAAAAGGTGGCATGGCGTTGATCGCAAAAATGGCCAAAGTCAAGATCGTTCCCTCTGTTTATCAAGGACCGCTGACGTTAAAGGATTTATTTAAACGCAAGCGAGTGACTGTCCGCTTTGGGGAGCCCATTGACATCAGTGACATCAAAAAGATGGACAAAGAGGGCTTGGCGGAAGTGGAACGGCGCATCCAAGGTGCATTTGACACACTGGATCAAGCGATCGATCCGTCATTTGTTTATCAAATCGATGAGTCCAAAAGAGAAGATTAATACGCAAGAAAAGCCGCTGATCCTTTTGTGATCAGCGGCTTTTTTCTAACGATTTAGTCCAACAATTCGAAAGCAAATTTGGTCCATGGTTTCAAATATTCCAACAAAGGCAACTCCTCTTTGGGAATAGCGCCGACTTTGTTTTTTCGGGCGTCTTGGTGAGGGGTCAAAACGATCTGCAATTCGTTTTTGTACTGACCAAAGGTATCATTGCCGATAACGATGTCCCCATAGGCAAAAGGTTCTTGGTTTGTATGAGGGAGGTTTTCGATGGGACGGTACTTCACCCGTGACTGTGTGGAACGAGCGACTAACGCATTACTGTCACCACGACGAAAATGATTGGTTTCGGCTAATATTCTTCGTTCGATTTCGCTGGCGTCTGCGTCTACGAGAACGCCAAAGGTCAGCTTGTAACGATCGATCGCCGCCAGAGCTTTCAGCTCTGCATCCGACGCATAGGCATTGCCAATAATCACCGTATCGATCAACCCAGAAGCAAAAAGCAGTTTCCCTTGCAGCGCCAATGGTAAATCTCGACAAGATTCTAAGGTCGGTAAGCCATCATTGACTTCCCAAGGGCCAATTTTGGCTGATTGACTAGTGATGAAGGCGGCTGTTTTCAACCCGTATTTTTTAAAACGTTGGCTGCAGCTGCGGAAAAAAGTATCCGTTAAGCCTGTGCCTCGTTGGGGGTAAAAATTGTGGCAGCCATATAAAAAAGGTTCATTGGCTTGATAAGAAAGGATATTTTCTAAATAGTTCACATCATTACTCATGTTCAATTCAATCGCCAAGCCAAATGGATTAAAGGTCAGCTGGGCTTCTTTATTGCCATCAAACCCTTGATCCAAGCGGATACCGTCCGCACCTAATTCTGCAAAGAAGCTAAGATCGTCATAAGAGATCGCCAGATCACTAAAAACAGCAGGCGAAATATCTACTATCGTTTCAAAGCCAAGGTTCTTGGCAAAGCCGATAATCGAAGAGAATTTTTTTCTGACGGTCTCTTTGCCTTCACTGACTTCTAGCATACTCATAAATAAGCGAGAGTAACCAAGGGCAGCAGCTTTTTTTAAATAGTCTTGATCCAGTAAAGGATCGCTATGGTCGGGGTAAATCGAAAGGCCAATTTCTCGTTTCAATGGTTTTCCTTCTTTCTAAAAAACCGCACGAAGCACCTCTTGGCATTGGAAAAAGCTGCTGAGGAAGGCTTCTTCTGTTTGTCTTGGTGGGTGCTTCGTACGACCGTTATTTACACATTATTGTGCGACTGGTTGATTTTCTTTTTCCAATTCGTTTTTGTCATAGATTTTTACGAATGGGTAATAGATCAGGATCGATAAAAGAATCAAAAGAACATTCAGCACGATCGCACGCCAATCGCCGCCAGTCGCTAAGAAAGCGCCAATTGGTCCAGGCAATGTCCAAGGGGCATTGACCGTAACTGCATTGACTAAACCAGCTGAGGTAGCGACCCACGCAATGACGCCATTGATCAGTGGTGCAATGATGAAAGGTGGGATCAAGATTGGGTTCAAAACGATCGGTGTACCGAAAATCAGTGGTTCGTTGATGTTGAAAATAGCTGGGATCAAGGCTGTTTTTCCTAGCTTTGAACCGAATTCCGATTTGGTGCGAAACGCTAACAAGATAGCCAAACCAATCGTTGAACCAGCCCCACCGATCCAGATGAACCATTGATAAAATGGTTCGGCTGCGATATTGGGAATCATATCTCCTGAAGCAAGCGCAGTCGTATTTCCTTCCAATAACTGCAACCATAATGGACGAGCCAGTGAACCAACGATAGAAGCACCATGGATCCCGAATGACCAGAAGAAGGTCGTCAAGAAGGTGATCAAAAGCACACTTGGCAAGGTGTCTGCGGCACTGACTAAAGGATCGACGACTTTTGCCACGATCGTGTGCCAGTCAAAGCCGATATAGTAAGTGATCGCACCCATTCCTAAAATAATGACTAAGGTAGGGGTTAAGGCTTCGAAAGAGCGAGCGACTGCAGGTGGGACTTGTTCTGGCATCGTGATTTTAAATTTCGATTTGTCCGTTAACCGATAGATTTCAACGGCAAGAATCGAGGTGATGATCGCCACGAACATACCAGCACTCCCTAAATTGGCCATTGGCAAGACAAAGCCGACCGTTCCAGCAGCATCCAAGGCTTCTGCTGGGATATTGACAGGGGTGAAGGTCAGTAAGAAGGCGGTCGTAGCTAGGATCCCGCCAGAAAGACCATCAAGCTTATAAGAGCGAGAAAGACTGTATCCGATCCCGAATGCCGCATACAAGCTCATAATGTACATCGTCATTCGATAAGGCAATAAGATCGTTGTGGCATTGCTAGACAAGAATTGATAGATGCCCCAACTTTGAGGCAGCGGTGGAAAGGCTAAAATCATAAAGAACGAACTGACGATGATCAATGGCAAGGTTGAAACGATCCCGTCACGAACCGCCCGCAAGTGACGCTGGCTGCCAAGTTTTTCCATCGGTCCTGCCAAATGGCGCTCGATGAATTGAGTGAATTTATCTAACATGGTTTATCCTCCTAAGGTGTTTTACATTTTTGCTTCCCATGGATTCGGAATGATTTTCCCTAAAATCACGCCTTGGGCTGCCCCGGTTGCTGCAGGGGCATTGTTGACACGGCTGTGAAGGGTTTCATTTCCTAAGATGGCAAAAGCCACCGCTTCTTTGGCATCGTTCGAACCGCCAATGTCATCTTGTGTTCCAACGGCTACTGATTCTGGTAAATAGCCTTGGATCAGCTCAATCAGCAGATGATTGTGGGCACCGCCCCCCGAGAGAATCACTTCTAGATCGTTTGTTCCCAACTGAGGAAAAATGAACCGTTGGTAACTGTCAGCAATGGAAAAAGCGGTGAAATCGGTCAAAGTCCTCACCAAGTCTTCAGGTGCTGCTTCGGGATACTTGGTCAATAACTGCTGCACGAATTGTTTTCCAAAAAGCTCACGCCCGGTGCTTTTCGGCGGTTGCTGGGACAAATAAAAATGAGTTCTTAATTCCTTTTGCAAGGCTGGTATAATTGCTCCCGCACGGGCTGTTTCACCAAACGCATCATAAGGCTGATCGAATAGCTGAACCATTAATTCATCGATGACCATGTTTCCGGGACCTGTATCAAAGGCATACAGCTCGTTTAAGCTGCCACTTTTTGGTAGTACAGTAACATTGCCGATGCCGCCAATATTTTGCAGCAAACGATTTTTGGTGTCTGATTGATAGAGCAGATAATCTGTATAAGGAACAAGAGGGGCGCCTTGACCGCCAGCAGCCATATCCATCACTCGAAAATCGGCGACGACTTTCGTTTGTAAGCCATAAGCGATAATCGAAGGTTCGCCAATTTGCAAGGTGCTGTTTTTCGCTGGATCAGAATCGGGGGAGTGCCAGATCGTTTGTCCGTGGCTGGCAACAAAATCAATGCTTTTTTCTTCAATACCAGCTTTTTGGCAGAGGATTTGACACGCTTTCAAAAATTGATATCCTAATTCAGTATTTAATTGGCAGATGAGGGGAACATTTGATTCCACCGGATCACAAGCGGTTTTTATTCGTTCCTTCAATTCTTCACCAATGGGTAGTGTGACCATTTCCATCAGCTGTACGTCTGTTTCGGTGCCGCAGCCATTGATTTTTACTAAAGCAGCGTCGATCCCATCCAAACTGGTTCCTGACATTAGTCCTATTGCAAGCATAGCGTTTCTCCTTTCTTTTAGAATAGTGATGAAAGCGATTGTTGAATTCGATTTCACACTCATTGTAAATGAAGTGTAATTATATTTCAAGATATAAATTTATAATTGAAAAAACATTTCAACATAATGATGTCAGGCGTTCGCTCTTTTTATCAAAAATGGGTGGTAAGTGAAATTTCGCTGGCAGAGAGATGTCTAACGATCAGGGAAAGTGGTATAATGGTTGGAAGGATATTTTTTAAGAAGGTGAAGAAATGCGCTTTATACATACAGCTGATTGGCACATCGGAAAAAAACTACATGGCTATGATCTGCTGGAGGACCAGCGAGCAATTATCGATCAAATCATTGCGATCGCTTTAGAAGAAAAAGCCGATGCCATCGTCATTGCGGGGGACCTTTATGATCGTTCTGTTCCTGCTGTTGATGCAGTCAAATTACTAAATGAAAAAATCGCTGAAATCAATTTAACGAATGAACTGCCATTATTGGCTATCTCAGGAAACCATGATAGCCCAACGCGGCTAGAAACCGGCAGTCAGTGGTTTCAACAAACACGTTTTTATCTGTCCACTAGCATCGAACAAAGTTTACAATCGGTTGAGTTTGACGATACACAATTCTTTTTACTGCCTTATTTCGAACCGATCGAGGCCCGGATATTTTTTGACGAACCGTTAATGAAAATTTCAGATAGTGTCCAAAGAGTGATTGAGGAGATGACCAAGCACTTTGATTCGTCAAAAAAACAAGTGTTAGTGACCCATTTTTTTGTGGCGGGCGCTAGCCAAACGGATTCTGAAACGAAAATTCAAGTTGGCGGATTGGACAGTGTGCCGACCACCGCTTTTGCACCTTTTGATCGGGTGGTTTTAGGCCATTTACATGCCAATACGGCTCTGAAACATCCGAAAATCGGCTACAGCGGCTCACCGCTGAAATTTTCTCTTTCTGAACGGACGAACCAAAAAGGGATCTATCTTGTTGATACCGTAAAAGATACCAATGAATTTATTCCGCTGACACCAAAAAGGGATATCCAGCAGCTGACGGCGTCCTTTGAGGAGTTGATCGATCCGGTTTTTTACCGTGATCTGGATCGTGAGGCGTTTTGGCATTTTCTGCTGACGGATCGTGCTGTGATCCCAAATATGATGAATCAGTTGCGAAAAATTTATCCGTTTATTTTATCTGTCGAACGGTTGAATGGACGGGAACAGACAAAAAAAAGACAATTAACGACACGAGAAACCGATCCACAGACTTTGATCAGTCATTTCTTTCAAGAGATGACAGGAGATTCATTGCTCGATTCACAAACCAAATGGATCGAACAAGGGTTAAATGAAGCATTTGTCGTGGAAAAGAGGGAATAGTCATGCAACCAAAGTCTTTACAAATGAAAAATTTTGGGCCATTCATCGATGAAAAATTGGATTTCAGTCAGCTGCAAGCTGGCGGGTTGTTTTTGATCAGCGGTAAAACTGGTGCAGGAAAAACGACGATTTTCGATGGAATGACATTTGCCTTATTTGGTGAAACATCGGGGAATCTGCGTTCAGGCAAAGAAATGCGTTCGATGTTTGCTTCACCAACCGAAGAGACCAGCGTCACGTTTACTTTTGAACATCAGCGTTTTACCTACCAGATCCAACGGAAACCGGAACAAACGTTAGCAAAAAAACGTGGTGACGGGGTCACCAACCAAACGGCAAAAGTTCAATTGACGATTTTTGACGCAGATGGCAAAGAGAAAAAGCAGATCAGTAAACGGACAGAGGTTGATGCGTTTATCAAGGATCTGCTGCAACTGGATGCCAAACAGTTTTTTCAAATCATGATGTTGCCGCAAGGAGAATTTCGTAATTTTCTGATTGCTAGCAGTAATGAGAAAGAACGCGTTTTGCGAAATCTATTTGGTACGGAAATGTACCAGCAATTTAATGAATGGCTAAAAGAGCAGGTCAAAGCGCAAAGCAGAAAGCTTGAACATCAGCAACTAGTCGCTTCGCAGATCATGGAGCGTTTTGAATGGGAAGAAGAGCAGGAAGTTTTAACGGTTGCGGAATGTCTGACTTTGTGGGGGCAAGATTTAGAAAAACAACAGATTCAACTTCAGCAGTTATTGCAGAGAAAAGACCAGACAATGCAAGAAATGAAAGCTGCGCAAGAGGCTTTTTACCGTGCAAAAGAAATCGAAAATGCGCGGATCGAAAGGCAAGGTCTACAAGAAAAAGCCCGAGAGTTGCATGCTAAAAAAACCGAGATCGCTCAGAAAAAAGCCCAGTTGAACCAGTTGGTGTGGGCGCTTGAACATCAAGAAATCATGCAGCAAAAAGAAGAACGAGTGAAAGAAGCACAGCAAGCTGCTCAGCAAATCAACGAAACAAAGCAGCAACTGCAAGAAATTCAGCAGCAACAAATAAGCTGGCAAGACCAACGATTGTTGATTGACGGCATCAAGAAAAAACAGGAAGCTGCTAGTCAAAAAGTTCAACGAATCCAGCAGCAGATCCCGCTAGCACAGCGCACACAAGCCCAGCAAGAGGAAGTGGCGCAGCTTGAAAAAGCCGCACAACAACAGACCATCGAGTTAACGAAAATAAATCAAGCGCAAGCACGTGCCAAAACGCAAGCACAGCATCTTGCAGAAGAAATCGATACCTTGCGAGGGTTTCAAGCAGAAGCGGTGAAATTGGTAGAAACGCAGGCTCAGGTAGAAAAATGGCAGCAGGCAAAAATGCTGTTTCATGAAGCCGAGCAAAAAGCAGGGGAACAGCAACAAATTCATTCGGAGTTAGTCCTTGAACAACAGCAATTGACAGCATCCTTGCTGGAGCTGCAAAAAACGCTAAAACAAGAGACCAGTCAAAATGCTCGAATGCAAATTGCTCGGCTTCGCCTTTTACTGGAAGAAAATGAACCCTGTCCGGTTTGCGGATCCTTGGATCATCCGAATACACAGGAGCACACGACCTATCGCATCGAAGACATCATTGCCAGTGAGCAAAGACTTGAGCAAACACAAGAAAAATTGACGAAGATCCAACAGCAAGTATCGGCAAATCAAACGCTGCAGGAGCAAGCCACATTGCGAATCAGCGAATGGCAAGCCACCAGTGCTGCTGCGCAGAAGCAAGTGGCATTCGCTTGGACTGCAGTTCAACAGGCATTTGCTGCCTTGCAGCCGATAGAAAACCAAGAGGCGATTACCGAGGAAACGACGGTAGCGGAACTAAAGAAACGGCAATCGTTTAATCAACAAAAAGCCGCTTCTTATGAAGAAGCGCAGAAGAAACATCAGGCAGTAAATGAGCAGCTAGCAACATTCAATGAGTCCTATCAGCAAGTCAGTGAGCAAGTGAAAAAAGCTCAAGAAGCGCGCCAGCTTGCGGAGGGGAAATTGGCTTCTTTGCAGGAACAACTTGCCGGCGCAACGTATGAACAATTACAAGCTGATTTAGGAGAAACCAATGGTTTACTAATGGAATATACGCAACAAATCGAGGCGGATGCCCGACAAGAAGCGCAGATAAACGAGCAACAAGCGATCCTATCAGAGAAGCTGAAAAATCTGCAGCAATTTTGTGAAGAAAAGCAAGCGGCTAAGACAAAAGCAGAACAACGACTGACGCAGCGACTCCAAGAAGCTGGTATGACTGAAGAAACGATGCGGGACTTGATTGCCCAAGCCCCTCAAACAACCGTTCTCTCAGAAGAAATCAAAACCTATGAGCAAGAAACGGCGTTTGTTCAGCAGCGGCTAGCATTGTTAGATGCGCAGTTAAAAGAGCAAGCTACGATAGATTTAAACCAATTGGAAACGGCCTATCTTCAGTTGCAAACTGTGATGGAGGAATTGCAGCAAGAAACAGTCCGCAAACAGGAGAAAGTCAATGGCAATCAACGGTTGTTTGACGAGTTGCAAGTCATTTATCAGAAAAATGTCGAAGAACTTGCCCAATTAGGCCAACTTCAGCAATTAGCAGAAACCATCAATGGTGAAAACGTCAAAAAAACCAGTTTGGAACGGTATGTACTACAGCAATTTTTGACGGAGATCTTAGAAGTCGCCAACGAACGCTTGGCCCGTTTGACCCGCGGCCGTTATCAATTTGAATTAGCAGATAAAGTCGGGAGCTATCGGAGCTCAACAGGATTAGAGATCGATATCTATGACGATAATGCCGGTCAAGTCAGAAGAGCCCATACGCTGTCAGGTGGCGAAAGCTTTATTGCAGCCTTAGCGTTGGCGATCTCTTTGGCAGATGTGATCCAGCAACGAGCTGGCGGGATTGAGATCGAAGCACTCTTCATCGATGAAGGCTTTGGCTCGCTTGATGAAGAATCATTGGAAATGGCGATGGAAGCATTAGAAATGATCGAAAATGAAGGTCGCATGATTGGAATCATCAGTCATGTTCGAGAATTGCGGGCAAGAATCATGCAACAAGTTTTCGTAGAGACTAACGGCAGCGGGCAAAGCCGGATCCGAATAAAAGAATAAGGAGAGGAGGGCTCTTATGAAGTGGAGTATTCCAGAAAAAGTAATCGAGCGAGGTAGAACCTACGTTAATGAAGGTCGTGTCTTGTCTGTCACACCGGATAAAGAGAAAAATGTGTGGCACGCAGAAGTACTAGGAACAGAATTGTATTTAGTTACTTTGGATGCTACTGCCAAAGAAGTGGATTATTGCCAATGTCCTTATTGGGAAGAGCACCATTATTGCAAACATACGGTGGCCGTCGAACTCTATTTACGCAAACAAGGAAAAGCACGAAAAATCAATGAACAAACCCCCATCAAAAAAGCCTTTTCTGCTTCAGAGATGTTTTCCAATGGCTTTGCCCGCTTAGGGAGCGAAAAAGAAACGAGCCAACCATTACAGGTTGAATTTCGGATAGATACCATCGCCACCAATCCTTACCATCAAGAAATGGATATCTTAGGGATTTCCCTCAAAGTCGGCCATCGTGGTACCGCACGCACCTATGTCGTTAAAAACATTTATAAATTTTTGCAGATGTACCAAGAAAACAAGCAGTACGCAGCGAATAAGCAGCAGACCTTCTTTCTATCTGCGGATGCCTTTGATGAGAAAAATCGAGCCTTGTTGAATCGATTGGCAGGAATCGCGCAAACGCAACAGTTAATCGGGCAAGCAGGCATTCAGATCAGTGGTAAACTTGACAAAAAGTATTTGCTGCTACCAGTTGAGTTCGGCAAAGAATTGTTGTTACAGTTAAACGAAGTCTATACGCAAATAACCATTGGTGAAACAAAAGTCAATGAAGCCGATTTTCAAATCGGTGAACCTTTGTCGTTTTCAGTCACAAAACAGGAGGATCATTTTCCGCTGGAATTCGTGAAAGATTTTGACCATTTACTTAGCTATTATAATTGGGGTCTGCTGGATGGAACCTTTTATGAACTGACTGTCGAACAAAAGGAAATCTATGTCACGATGCAGCAGTTGTTTAAACGATTTGAACAGCCAGTCATCGACTATCCGAAAGAAGAACTAGCGAATCTCTTTATGAAAGTATTGCCTTATTTGCGAAAAATCGGGCGTGTCCAAGTAGCACCAGAAGTTCAAAATGAAATCGAAGAGTCTGAATTGAAAGCCGTCTTTTCGTTACGGAAAATCAAAGGACAAGTCGATTTACAAGTAGACTTCACTTATGGAGAAGTCGTTTTTTCAAGTGATGAAAAACATCACTATATGCCAGAAAATCATCCCGAGATTTTACGTGATTTTCAACAAGAAGCACGAATTGAAGCGATTATTGAAACCTTTGGCTATCAAGCGAGCACTAAAAATTGGCAAAAAAGCTTACCTGCGGGGGAACAACTTTATACCTTTTTTACAAGGGAGATCCCTGTTTTAAGGCAATTAGGTGAAGTCCGTATCGGCAAGAAGCTGCGGGAACTTTACCTTGACGCCCAACACCATCGACCAGAAATCGTTATCGAAGAAAATGGTTCTTGGTTGGATATCAAGTTTGATGTCAGCGGCATTCAAGAGTCAGAGATCAATGAGGTCTTGCGCAGCCTGTTACAGTCTGCACAATTTTATACCACTGAAAATGGGCAAGTCCTTTCATTGGAATCGGAAGAGTTTCAAGAAGCAAGTGCTGCCCTGAAAAAATTGCGTCTTTCACTTGAAGCGAAGGATGGGGCGATCCAAGTTCCTTTGAATCAAGGGCTGCTCCTGCAAGAGCAGTTTGCTGATCAAGCCAGCTTTAGCGCCGGTTTTCAGCAAATGACGGAAGACTTGATCCATCCAGAAAACTTTGAGGCGCAGCTGCCAGAAAACTTGCATGCTGAGTTGCGGCAATACCAAGAAGTTGGCTTCCGTTGGTTAAAAATGTTGAGCCACTATCAATTTGGCGGTATCCTTGCCGATGAAATGGGGTTAGGGAAGACCGTTCAGACGATCAGCTATTTACTTTCAGAAAAACAAGAGAAACAAAAATTGAATGCATTGATCGTGGCACCGGCGAGTCTAACATTCAACTGGCAGCAAGAAATCAAACGTTTTGCGCCGACGATTTCCGCGTCTGTCATCAGCGGAACGAAAGAAGAGCGCGAAGGGCAGATGGCGCAACCAGCGGACGTCCGCATCACTTCTTATGCAAGCTTGCGGCAAGACATTGATGCCTATCAAGCACTAGATCTGACTTGTTTGATTTTAGATGAAGCGCAAATGGTCAAAAACAGTGCGACCAAAACGGCACAGGCCTTGCGATCCTTGGAAGTTCCGCAGCGGTTCGCCCTCAGTGGCACACCGATCGAGAACAATTTGGAAGAGTTGTGGTCTTTGTTCCAAATGATCATGCCGGGCTTTTTCCCAAACAAGCAGAAATTTAAGGAACTGTCCACGCAAGAAATTGCGAAAATGATCAAACCCTTTATTTTGCGAAGAGACAAAAAATCCGTGCTGCATGATTTGCCGCAAAAATTGGAGACAAATTATTACAGTGTCCTTACAGAAGAACAAAAGAAAATCTATTTGGCGTACTTGCGGCAAATGCGGGAAGAAATCGCGCAAATGGATTCTACGTCTTTCCGTAAAAATCGAATCAGTATCTTAGCTGGTTTGACTCGACTGCGGCAAATCTGTTGTGACCCACGATTATTCGTGGAGGATTATGAAGGGTCTTCTGGGAAACTTGAACAGGTCAAAGATTTACTTTTAGCAGCCAAAGAAAATGGGCGTCGTGTGCTGCTATTTTCTCAGTTTACTAGCATGCTTTCGATCATTGAAGAAGAGCTAGCACAAGAAGGGTTTGAGTCCTTTTACTTGCGAGGCAGCACACCGCCGCAAGATCGTTTGACGATGGTCGATGCCTTCAATAGTGGAGAAAAGGACGTCTTCTTGATCTCGTTAAAAGCAGGAGGAACAGGACTGAATCTGACCGGCGCAGACACCGTGATCTTATACGATTTGTGGTGGAACCCGGCGGTGGAAGAACAAGCCGCTGGACGAGCCCATCGGATCGGTCAAAAAAATGTTGTCGAAGTCTGGCGAATGATTGCTGAAGGAACCATTGAAGAACGAATGGATGCGTTGCAACAAGAAAAACGTGAGCTTTTCCAAAAAGTGATCCAAGGCAATGAAACACAGCTTCAACAAATGACAGAAGAAGATATTCGCTTGATATTGAGTATCGGCGAAGAAAGTTAGCCAATCAAAAAGATGGACCTGCCGCAGGAGCGAAGGTCCATCTTTTTTTAGTTATACATGTAAGCAGGTACTTGCATCAGTGTGTCAATACTGTCTTGCAGCTGTGAAAAAGCGGTGATCGACACATCTGGTAAGTCTTCCAATCCATTAGGGGCCTGACGGAGACGATGATTGAACCACAAAGCTTGCCAACCGGCTTTCTTACAGCCAACCACGTCATTATCAAAATTATCACCAACGTACAGTGTCGTTTCTGGATCAAGAGCAAAGGCGGTTTCTGCCAATTGGAAAATTTCTAGTTGGGGCTTTTGATAACCAGTTGCTTGTGAAATGATCATATGCTCTGGTTTGATCCATCGAGTCAGTTGTAACTGATCCAATTTTTTTTGCTGGTGGTCAGTGGGACCATTGGTAATAATTCCTAGTTTGACTGGCAATGTGGACAAATAGTTCAAAGTTGACTCAACTTCAGGATGCAGCGTGATGGCATCTAGTTCTTGTTCATAACACAGCTGAAATTTACAGCTTTCTTCCATTGTAATAGGTAAGTACCCTAAATCGGTTAATGAATGCGTCAGTCGAAAATAGCGAAAATGATCTAGCGTCCATTCATTTGCCAATACCCGTCCAAACTGCTCATCACTGTGCACCCGAAACCGTAAGTAAAGAGCAGTTAAATCTTTGTGGGCTATTTGTGGGAAACAAGAGGTTACGGCATTGCGAAATGGTTGTTGCTGGTCATATAAGGTATCATCGACATCAAAAAGAATACTAGTGATCAAAAAAGACACGCCTTTCAGAGTTAGTGAAAATTTTCAGTTTGTTTTCGAATCAATCATAAGCCATTATTCCTGTAAAAAAAAGAGGGAAATCCCTGTAAAATAAAGGTTTTATTTACTGTTTTTAGAAATCCGCGTCTTTATAGGTTTTCAAAATTATAGTGAATTTTACCCATTTTCACATGTTTCTCATTTTGCATTTCTACTGAGAGTTGCTTATAATGAAAGCTATTGAGGAGGGGGAAATGTGTTAAAAAGGTTTTTTCGTTATTATCGACCGTATCGGTCACTATTTATACTCGACTTTACTTGTGCGGTATTTGCTGGTTTATTGGAACTAGCCTTTCCAGTTGCCGTCAACCAAGTAATCGATAAGATCATGCCCCAGAACAACTTTCGCCTAATACTGTTGGCATGCTTAGGCTTGTTCTTGTTTTATGTGATCAATACTGTGTTGCAATATATCGTGGTTTTTTATGGTCATAAACTTGGGGTCAATATTGAAACTGATATGCGTCAAGAGTTATTTCGACATCTGCAAACGCAATCTTTTGAATATTATGATAATCAAAAGACCGGCAAGCTGATCAGTCGTTTGACTACGGATCTCTTTGAGATTTCTGAAGTCGCTCACCATGGTCCAGAAGATGTTTTTATTACCATCATGACTTTGGTCGGTTCATTCCTATTGATGTTAAATATGCATGTTCAATTAGCTGTGGCAACATTTGCGTTGATTCCCTTGATCACGATCGCCTTGGTTTTTTTCAATAAGAAAATGACCAAAGTCAACACACAGATCTATGATAATCTCGGTGAGTTCAACGCCGGAGTGGAAGCATCTGTCAGTGGCATTCGAGTGACACAATCATTTGCCAATGAAACGTTTGAACATAAACGCTTTGACGGGTTAAGTGAGATTTATCGGCAGTCTAAGATCCTTTTTTATAAGGTAATGGCAATCAGTTCAGCGTACAATTATTTCTTGATTCGGTTGATCAACTTGTTTGCTCTGATCTTTGGTGCCTACTATGTGATTCGTGGTGAACTGACGAACGGTCAGTTCGTAGGGTTTATCTTATTGTCAAATGTCTTTGTTAGACCAATCGAGAAGGTTAATACGATGATCGAAAGCTATCCGAAAGGCATCGCTGGCTTCAAACGCTTGACCGAAGAGTTGGATAAAGAACCGACGATCAAAGACAAGCCAGGGGCACGGGCAGTAACTTCCTTAAAAGGAGACATCGTCTACCATGATGTTTCTTTTTCCTATGCGGATGCGACGAAAGTCTTGAATCACATCGACTTGTCGATCAAAGCGGGTGAGACGATCGCCTTCGTTGGACAAAGTGGTTCAGGGAAAACAACGTTATGCAACTTGTTGCCGCGGTTTTATGAAGTCACGGAAGGCGCCATTACGATCGATGGCATCAATATTCAGGAGATGACCTTGGCATCTTTACGTCAGCAGATTGGTACGGTGCAGCAAGATGTTTTTCTTTTCCCAGGAACGATTCGAGAAAATATTGCTTATGGCAAACTTGATGCAACAGAAGAGGAGATTTTAAAGGCAGTCAAATTGGCACACTTAGAAAAAGTCATTGATCAAATGACGGATGGCTTGGATACGGTCATCGGTGAACGAGGCGTCAAATTATCTGGTGGCCAAAAGCAGCGAGTAGCGATTGCTCGGATGTTCTTGAAAAACCCACCGATTTTGATTCTAGATGAAGCAACTTCAGCGTTAGATACCGAAACGGAACAAGTGATCCAAGAATCATTGAATTCTTTGGCAGATGGGCGTACAACCTTGATCATTGCCCATCGCCTCGCGACGATCAAACATGCGACACGAATCATTGTCGTTAGTGAGAAGGGGATCTTAGAAGAAGGAACCCATGAAGAGTTGATGGCGAGAAAAGGGCATTATCGTGCATTGCATGATGCTCAATTCGCTCGTGACCGAGAACCAACACTCGCTTAGAAGAAAGACATGATAAACGATCAGTTCAAGAATAGTACAGTCTATTATGCTTTGTCAGTGACCAAGCAACAAATTGGCTGTCTTCTTGGATTGATCGTTTTTTACTGAGTTTTTTGTGAGAAACCCTTTTCATTTATAAGCAGATGTTCATTTCTGCTGCTGTTTTATAGCAGATTATGACAGAAATGCTTCTATGGTTTTCTGATTAAAAAGGAATGTGATACAATAAAACCAAGAAGAAAGAGAGCGGTTGCGATTACTCGTACAAAAAAATAACATCCATTTTCATTGTAGCGCGATCGTTTCTCGGCAAAGGAAGGATCGTGAAAAAGTTCTTTTGAAAACGATTGAGCGATGGCCTTGGTTTTTCTCTCATTTTTTGATTACATCTGTAATTGTCGAAGGGGAATTAAAAAACGTTGCCTTCTATTAAAAGAATATTTTAATATTCTGACATCTTTTTGATACACCTTTGACACACTGTTGTATAAAAGAAGTAATATTAAAAAAAAATTTGAGTTTTCTCATTTAGAAATAAACTTTTTGTATGAAACCTTTTGCCTTAAAGGTTTCGCTTTTAATATAACTTTCGAGTTTTATTAAAAAATATGAGATTTAGACTAGATTTTTTTTAGTTAAACCTGTATAATTGAAATCAAGCGAGGGAACAGGACTTGCTTGATTGAAAATTAAAAAGGAGAGATGCACGTTGTTGACACTATACACTTCCCCAAGTTGCACATCTTGTCGCAAAGCTCGTGCGTGGTTACAAGAGCACGAAATCCCTTTTGTTGAAAGAAATATTTTTTCAGAACCGTTAAATATTTCTGAGCTTAAGGCAATTCTACAAATGACAGAAGATGGCACAGAAGAAATTATTTCCACCAGATCCAAAGTATTCCAAAAGTTGAATATGGATCTAGATGACCTGCCCCTAAAAGATTTATTGACACTTGTTCAAGAAAACCCAGGATTATTGCGTCGTCCGATCATGATTGATGAAAAACGATTACAAGTTGGGTTTAACGAAGATGAAATTCGTCGGTTCTTACCTCGGGATGTTCGCCAACTGGAACTAAGACAAGCGCAATTAATGGCAGGATTATAAATTTGACTTCATCGACTCGCTTTCTCTTTGAAAGTGAGTCTTTTTTTGAGTTTTTACGTTTTTCTTAAGAGGATATTCGTTTTCTCTTTACTTTTTATCAGGTTTCGATACAATGAACCTATAGTGAGTAGCAAAAGTGAGGTGTAGCTAATATGGAAATGGAACATATCAATGAGAACACCATTCGTGTATTGATCAAAAGTGAAGACTTAGCTGCGAGAGGCATCACTTTTCTTGACCTTCTAGGAAATCACAATGAAATTGAAAACTTCTTTTACAGTATTCTTGAAGAGGTTGATATTGACGAAGAATTTAAGGGCAGTGAAGCTGTAACTTTCCAAGTCTTGCCTAAAGGCGATGGGTTAGAATTGTTTATTAGCAAAAATCTTCCACCAGAAGGAATGGAAAATTTTGATGAGATGAACGATGAGGCGAATGAAGACATTACCGACATGTTGAAAAAGCATGTGGCGGCTCAATTACAAGAGTCAGAGCAAGCAGAAGACATCGGCAATCGTTTTGTATTCGAGTTGTTGCGATTCGAAGATATGATTCAATTGGCATCCGAAGTATATTTGGATTCCGTTGCAACCAATCTTTACCAAATGGGTAACCATTATTATATTGAAATTCGATTCATGGATGCAGAGGTTACTGATATCGAAGTGGAAAATGCACTTTCTTATTTGATGGAATTTGCCCAACGGACATCAGTGACGCCAGAGGTTTTATCTGAATATGGTCAATTGATCATGGAAAACGATGCACTTGAATTGACTCGTTTCTACTTCAAGAATGATTAATGAATGAAATTCATTTCCAGCCAAGAACATGTTGCTAATGTTCTTGGCTTTTTCAATTGTGTTTGATGAAAATGGCGTATCTTTTATTGAGGTGAGTTAGATGCTCAAAGCATTGAACCAAAGAAAAGAAGTCATTGCAGCGAAAGGGAGAAAGAAAGCATCAGGCCCTTTTTATTGCCCAGGGTGTTACCAAGAAGTGACTTTGCGGCAAGGACCAAAACGACAGCCCCATTTTGCCCATCAAGCAACTGCTGATTGTCAGACGTACAGCGAAGGGGAGACGAAGGAACACTTGGAAGCCAAACAACTATTGTTTGAATGGTTTCAAGATACAGGGATTGAGATCGAATCCTTTTTGCCTAAACTCCAACAGCGTCCTGACCTTTGTTATAAGAATATCGCCATTGAAGTACAGTGTTCTTCCCTCAAGTTTTCACGATTTCTTGAAAGAACCAGCACGTATTTAGCAAACGGCTATCGACCATGGTGGATCTTAGGGGAGAAATTGCATCCGAAACGCCAATGGTCACTTTTGGCAAAAGCCTGCTGTAGTTATCAGGCAACTGGTTTTTGTTTGTGGCTGATTGATACGCAAAATCAATCCTTAATGAAGTTAGAACAAATCAACTGGCACTATCAAGAAGGAGTCAGCAGTAAAAAGAGCGATGCACGAAAAGGGGCGCCTTACCATAAAGAAACACTTCGCCCTTTGTGCAAAGGACAAAGCTCAAACGACCACCGTCCCCCTGAGTGGCATGCTGCAAACTATCAGGTGTGGTTGATACAAAAACTGCGAAAGAACCTGCCAAAAATCCGTGTGATCCAAGAAATATTGTATCCGTTAAAAGGCAATATCTCCCAGCTGCCTATGTGGTGCTATTGTAAAAGCAGCTTTGGCATTTTATTTGAGCATCGAATATTGGTTTTTCGCTTTCTTTATTTAAGTGACTGTCCACTTCGTTTTGATCAATGGGTAGCACGGCTGCGGCAGCTGGATTGGCAATGGCAATTCCCGTTACTGGATCAACGGGAAATTTTGCGCGGACTCTTTCAAGAATGCCAATATTTAGAAAATTCGGTTTCTTTTTAAGCCAAAGATTTGGTTTCACTGAAAAGTATGATAAGATATTTTTAACCAATGAACAAGGAGTGAAGGGAATGTCAGAAACAAAACAATTACCAGCACGTGAATCGATTCCAGTCGAAAAAACGTGGGACTTAACGAAAATCTATGCCGATGATGCGGCTTTTGACATAGAATTTCAAGAGATCCAAGCACAAGTCAAAGAAGCAAGTCGTTACCAAGGTACTTTAGCCGATGGGCCGCAAGCCTTCTTATCCGCATTAGAATTTGTTTTAGCGCTTTCTCGTCGTTTAGAGAAACTCTATGTATACAGTCATTTGAAAAACGACCAAGATACTGCCAATACGACGTATCAAGGATTGTATGCAAAAGCAAGTAACTTGGTTGCGCAAGTAAGTGAAGCCGTTGCTTGGTTTGATCCTGAGCTATTGACGATGTCTGATGAAACGATTTGGGGCTATTTCGATCAAGAGCCGAAACTAGCTGTTTATCGTCATATGATCGAAAAAACCATCAACGAGCGTCCACATGTCTTGCCAGCGGAGCAAGAAGCGTTATTAGCTGGTGCTGGCGAAATTTTTGGGGCACCTGGTAACATTTTTTCTGTTTTAAACAATGCTGATTTGGATTTTCCAGTAGTTGAAGATGAAAACGGGGAAAAAGTACAGTTATCTCATGGTGTATACGGTGAGTTGATGGAAAGCACGGATCGGTCTGTCCGTGAAGCAGCCTTTAAAGGTCTTTATGGTGTTTATGAGCAATTCCGCAATACCTTTGCCCAAACATTAAGCACCAATATCAAAGCCCATAACTTTAAAGCAAAAGCCCGCAAATTTGATTCGGCACGGCAAGCCGCTTTGAGTGCCAACCACATTCCTGAAAGTGTCTACGATACATTAGTGGATGTCGTCAATCAGCACCTGCCATTGTTGCATCGTTATATGGCATTAAGAAAACGCCTGTTGGCTGTCGATACGTTGCATATGTATGATGTTTATACACCGATTTTAGGGGAAGCACCCATTCGATATACCTATGAAGAAGCGGTCGAAAAAGCGAAAGAAGCGTTAAAACCATTAGGTGAAGAATACCTTGCGGTGGTTGAAGAAGCCTTCAGCAATCGGTGGATCGATGTCGTTGAAAACAAAGGCAAACGCAGTGGCGCGTATTCTTCTGGTGCCTATGATACGCTGCCATATATCCTGATGAACTGGAATGATCGATTGGATCAACTCTTTACTCTTGTTCATGAAATGGGACACAGTGTGCATAGTTACTTTACACGTAATAACCAGCCTTATGCCTATGGGGATTATTCGATCTTTTTAGCGGAAATCGCTTCAACCACCAATGAAAATATTTTGACAGAGTATATGCTGCAGACTGAAACAGATCCGCGGGTCAAAGCTTATGTCTTGAATCATTTTCTCGATGGCTTCAAAGGCACGATTTTCCGTCAAACGCAATTTGCCGAGTTTGAACACTTCATGCACGTGGAAGATGCGAAAGGAACGCCGTTGACCAGTGAGTTCTTAAGCGAGAACTATGCCGAGTTAAATGCAAAATACTACGGACCTTCTGTTGAAAAAGATCCTGAGATTCGTCTTGAGTGGTCACGTATTCCGCATTTCTATTACAATTACTATGTTTACCAGTATTCAACCGGATTTTCGGCAGCTTCTGCTTTAGCGAAGAAAATCTTAGCAGGTGAACCAGATGCCTTAACCAACTATTTGAACTATTTGAAAGCTGGACGCAGTGATTATCCAATCGAAGTCATGAAAAAAGCGGGCGTCGATATGACAAAAGCAGATTATATTGAAGACGCGATGAAAGTATTTGAACAACGCTTGAATGAATTGGAAGAACTTGTCAAAGAAATTGAAGCATAATTGAAAAGCGAACCAATCCGTAAAGGATTGGTTTGTTTTTTTGTTCGTCCACAATAAAAAACGCTGCGCAGCGAGCCAAACATAAGATCATCGTTTGGCTCGCTGCGCAGCGTCGCTATTGAATAGGGTTTCATAAAAGAATCAACCCGCGATCAATTTCATGAATAGTGGAAAGTTTTGGTGCTTTCAAAGACTGAGCTTTTTGCAAAATTGTATCGAGTTCTGTTGCTGTACCACAGACGAGCGGAAGACTTCTCAGTTCCTCTGATCCTTCTAAAAGGACCCCATATTCTTCTTCACTTGAAAAATCATACACCACAGCAGAGGGTGTGATCGTGATGCCCATATCTTTGGCTACACGCTGATCGGTGGCAAAGTTCTTTTTCACTAGCTCAGAGGCTCGGTCTTCTAGGAACATCTCTAAATCACCATTCGTTTCAGAAAACAATCCTTTCACTAAGGCATCGCTGTATTCTTGATTTTCGATCCCTATCCGTTGTTGCAGTTTCAACAAGAAATCCCGAGCAATTTTTTTCCCTTGCAACTGAGCTGCCTTATAGTCCAGTGATGCAGCATAGATTTGGTTGGTCTGTTCATTTCGCAAGACCAAATCCGCCTTATTCATGGACAAATAGTCCATTGAGACACCTACGGAAAACAAGTTAACGAAAGGTAGAATCTGCAAATGGACTTTTTTGCGGCTCGTGTTTAATTTATTGAGAATCTCTTTTTCGATATCATAACAAATAGGCCCAATCGGATTAATAAATAAAAACAGTTCGATCATTTGAATCTCTCCCCAATTAAGATTCTTTTGTACCTTGAAAAACAAAATAAGTATGTTTTATTAAATATAGCAAAAAAACGCGAAAAAAGTAAGCAAAAGGACAGCTTACTATGATTTTTCTTCAACGGCTCGGATGATCTTGTTTTTCGCTGGTCGGTAAGGAACGCCAAAGAAACGTAACAAGGAGTGAAAGGCATCTTTCCCTTTAATCGGCTCGTTGACTTCTAACTCCAACTCATAATCATGCTGTTGACCATACCAGCTTTCATCTAACGCGAGCAATCCTTCTTCAATCGGAAATTCCGCCCGTTTCGTTTTTAATGCTGCGATCATACGTAACGTGTCAGGCTCGATACCTGCCGCTCTTAGGCGCTGAGCAACGATACCCGTAGGTAGAATTTTTTCTGAAGCAATCAATGCAGCTGCCGACGTTTTCGTTAAAGGATCAGTCGTCTCTAATAACCCGTGCTCAATGGGGGTTTTTAGCGTTAATTCCGCATTGGTAGCAGTCGTGCGAATACGCAAGCCAAAGTGCTTTTCCCGCAGCTTATGATCTGCCGTATCAAAATAGTAGTTGGTTTGTATCTTAAATGCTTCTTCTGACAAATTGTAATAAGCAAGCAACTGGTGGTATTCTTTTTCCGTCAACATCGTTTTATATTCGATCTCTATTTGTTCGCCCATCGTTTCTCACTCTCTTTCTGTTGCAACCATAGTGTACGCTGTTTCAGCTATTCCGTCAAAGAAACCAAACAAAGAAAAGCTGAGACGTTGGGGGAGAGACAAAAAATCTTTTGTTTCTGCTCTTCTGTTCATTCAGTTTTATTCCAAGAGTATGGTAGAATAAGAGGTATGTTATGAACAGAATCGAGGGAGAAGAATGATTCGAGATTGGGAAGAATTCTTAGCGCCTTATGAACAGGCGGTTTCAGAATTAAAAGTAAAATTAAGAGGCATACGAAAACAATATAGGGAACAAAACAAGCATGTTCCCATTGAATTTGTCACTGGGCGGGTCAAGCCAGTGGATAGCATTTTAACGAAAAGTAAATTGCGTGGGATTGCTTTGGATCGGCTTGAAGAAGAGATGTCTGATATCGCTGGATTACGAATCATGTGTCAATTTGTGGAAGACATTCACCAAGTCGTTGAACTCTTACGAACACGCAAAGACATGAAAGTGATCATTGAACGGGACTATATCACCAATAAAAAAGCCAGTGGCTACCGTTCGTATCATCTAGTGATCGAATATCCCGTTCAACTGATCGACGGGGAAAAAATTATTTTAGCTGAGATTCAAATCCGGACACTAGCGATGAATTTTTGGGCAACGATCGAACATTCATTAAACTACAAATACCAAGGGGAATTTCCCGCTGAAATCAGTGAACGACTGCGTCGGTCGGCAGAAGCCGCCTATCAGCTAGATGAAGAAATGTCCAATATCCGTGAAGAGATCCAAGAGGCACAACGGTTATTTTCACATGGGAAAGGCAAGCGAGGCGGACATGATCAGAACCCGTTGCCAAAGGGGGAAACGGAATGAAAGGTATCCGCGTGGCAATCGTCCATAATCAAGAAAGCAAGTCGGTAGAAGTGACAAAGCGTTTAACTACGCTTTTAGAACAGTCAGAAAATAAGATCGATCAAGACAATCCTGAATTAGTGATTTCTGTTGGGGGAGATGGCACGCTCCTTTCTGCTTTTCACTTGTACAATCATAAGTTGGATCAAGTACAGTTTTTAGGCGTCCATACGGGTCATCTCGGCTTTTACACGGACTGGCGTGATTATGAATTGGAAGAACTAGTCGAGTCATTATGCAATGACCATCAAAAAAGCGTCAGCTATCCGTTATTAGATGTCCGTATCACGTATGCGAATGGAAAATCAGACAAGCATTTCCTAGCATTGAATGAATCAACGATCAAGCGCGGCAATCGAACGATGGTTGCCGATATTTCTATTAAAGAAGACCTCTTTGAAAAGTTTCGCGGCGATGGCTTATCGATCTCAACGCCCACCGGCTCCACTGCTTATAACAAGAGTGTTGGTGGGGCAGTCTTGCACCCAAGTATCAATGCCTTTCAATTGGCAGAGATTGCTTCGTTGAACAATCGTGTCTTTCGGACCCTTGGTTCGCCGATCGTCGTGGGTCACCATGAATGGGTCAAAGTACAACTGCAGCAAAGTACCGACTATTTAGTGACGATCGATCAGTTTACCATCGAACAAGAAGAAATCGATGCTATCTATTACCGTATTGCCGATGAACGGATTCATTTTGCGTCTTATCGGCATATGCATTTTTGGAATCGGGTCAAAGATTCCTTTATTGGAGAAGAATAAACCCATGGAATTTACGTATCACTATACTGGACAAGGACAGCAAGTCAAATACTTTTTGAAGGAACAAGGGGTGTCCAAAGGACTATTAGCAAAAATCAAATTTCAAGGCGGAAAGATATTTGTCAACGATCACGAGCAAAACGTCTTGTTTTCTTTGGCGCAAAATGATAGGGTAACTATTGTAATTCCTCCTGAAGGGGAACATGAGACGATGCTGGCTGACCCGACACCGATTGAGATCGTGTATGAAGATGCCCATCTGTTAGTCGTGAATAAGCCAGCAGGCATCTCATCGATCCCTGCGCAATATCATCCGACTGGCACGATGGCCAATCGCGTCAAGGCCTACTATCAAGCGCAGCACTATGAAGATCAAGTGATTCATGTAGTCACGCGGTTAGACCGTGACACATCAGGACTGATGCTTTTTGCAAAACATGGGTTTGCCCATGCGAAGCTGGATAGCCAGTTGCGAAAGAAGCAGGTCGTAAAAAAATATCAAGCCCTCGTTGCTGGTGAACTGCCCGCACTTTCTGCCCATGGTGAGATTGAGCTGCCGATTGCTAGGGACCTGACGTCACTATTGAAACGCAAGGTCAGTGACGAAGGAAAAGAAGCACGGACGGAGTATTGGCTAAAACAACGCAATTCAGATTGCGCTTTAGTTGATATTCAGTTACACACAGGCAGGACACATCAAATAAGGGTCCATTTTTCTGCAATCGGTTGTCCCTTATTAGGAGACGAGATGTATGGCGGTACAATGGCTCTTGGGATCAAACGACAAGCTTTACACTGCTGTCAGCTGCAATTTCAGCATCCCTTTACGAATGAACCGTTGGCTTTTAAGCTGCCCTTACCAGCAGACATGGCCGCTGTTTGCTCAGCCATGGATAGGCAATAACAAATGAGGTGAAGAGATTGGATGAAAATCAAGAATTAACTGAACGGTTTGATCAACTGAATCAAGCATTAAAAGACAATGATATCCAGGGATTTCGTGAGGCGTTCTTGGATCTGCATATCTACGAGCAGGGTCAGTTCTACCAATCTCTAGAAGCAGCCGATCGACAAATCGTCTATACGTATCTTTCCCCGAAAGAATTGGCAGACATGTTTGACGTCATTGAAGAAGATGATGAACACATGGTGGACTATCTTTCAGAGATGCGTCCTGCCTATGCGGCTGATATGTTGGCGCAAATGTATACCGATAATGCGGTTGACCTGCTGAATACTCTGGATAAAAAACAAACAGCAAAATATTTGAGTTTGATGACCGCTGAAGCTGCTAGCGAAATCAAAGAGCTGCTGCACTATGAAGATGAAACTGCTGGATCGCTGATGACTACCGAGTTTGTTTCCATTGTTGCCAACCAAACGGTTCGTTCAGCGATGTATGTCTTAAAAAATGCCGCAGATGTTGCCGAGACGATTTACTATATTTACGTCGTGGATACCGATAATAAGCTTGTGGGCGTTATTTCTTTAAGAGACTTGATCATCAATGATGAAGATACCATGATCGCTGATATTTTGAACGAGCGGGTGATGTCGGTTCATGTTGGAGATGACCAAGAGGATGTCGCTCAGACCTTCCGAGATTATGACTTTCTCGCATTGCCAGTCACTGATTATGACGATCACCTATTAGGGATCGTGACCGTCGATGATATCATCGACGTTATCGATGATGAAGCAGCCAGTGACTACTCTGGTTTGGCAGGGGTCAATGTGGAAGAAGTCAGTGAGAACCCGATCAAAGCGTCTTCGAGACGCTTGCCTTGGCTTATCACCTTACTCTTTCTCGGAATGGCCACCGCCAGTCTGATCAGTCACTATGAAGAGTTGGTCAGCGAAGCAAGTATTCTCGCTGTTTTTATCTCACTGATCACTGGGACCGCCGGTAATGCTGGTACCCAATCCTTAGCCGTAGCCGTTCGTCGTCTGGCGATCAATGACGACAAAGAAAACAGCTTTATGAAGACGGTGGTCGGTGAAGTGCTGACAGGACTGTTCACAGGTGCCATCACGGGGTTGACGATTTTTGCTATCGTAGCTGTCTGGAAACAAAATCCGATTCTAGGGTTTGTGATTGGGATGGCGATGATGTGTGCCATCACAGTAGCCAACTTAGCGGGAAGTTTGATCCCGATGCTGATGGACAAGCTGGGTTTTGATCCAGCAGTGGCAAGTGGTCCGTTTATCACGACCCTTAGCGATTTGACCAGTGTTTTGATCTACTTCAACATTGCCAGTCTTTTTATGAACTATTTTATTCAATGAAAAAAGAGCAAGCCGATGATTTTTCCTTCAAAGGAAGATCATCGGCTTGCTCTTTAATTTTTTGGTTTTGGCAATACCCCAGAAGGAGAGACACCATAAAGTTTTTTAAAAGACTTGCTAAAGTGATAAGCATCCTGATAGCCCACAGCAGAGGCGACTTCTTTGATCGTGAGGTTTTCATTTTTTAACATGTCTTTGGCACGCTTTAAGCGAATCTCAATCAAGTAGTTGATGGGACTGACACCCGTCGCCTCTTTAAAAATCTTTGAAAGGTACGTCGGGCTGAGAAATTGATCCTGTGCGAGCTTCTCCAACGTGATTTCTTCTTTGTAATGATTTTCCAAGTAATAGACCGTATAGTTGACGATCTGTTGTTGTCGTCGTTGGCTTTTGGAAAGGTAAGGCACGACATTGATATGGTCTTCATTTAGTCCACGTAAAATGTAGACGAGCATCTCCATCAAAACAGCCTTTTGCATCAATTGAAACTCATCCCGCTCTTCACTGCTTTCTCTCACCAACTGCCAGGCTTTTTCCAAAACTTGATGATGGTATTTGCCTAGCTCCAACAAGGGGTGTTTGTTCGGGAAAAAATTCCGTTTAAACCCTTCCAAAGAAATATTTTTTAAACCAATATGCAGCTGATGGGAGCGAGTGCCCTTAGGCTGCAATTCGCAGTGATCGACGCCAGGATTGAAAAGCATGACGCTGCCAGCACGGATTTTTTTCGCTGGTTCTTTTTCAAAATAATAGGTACTTTCTCCTTCTAATAAGACGCTGATTTCTAAAAAGTCATGATGGTGCATTTCTCCATGACTTTCTGATTGTGTCCATGGGTCAAAGAGATAGATGATTTCTGGATTAAACGTGCGAGGGTTAACTAAATTCATGGCTGATTCACTCCAATTGGGTGCTTATTTCCTGTAAAAAAAGGGAATGGTACTTCTTACTAATATTTTACATCAAAATGAGTAAGAAAAACCATTCAAATCGCTTTTCAAAACGCTAAGCTTAACAACGAGAGGGGGAATTAGATGAGTAATACACAATGGATCTGGCGCTATGCCAAAAAGAACCGGGGAAAAATCATATTGGCAGTCCTGTTTTTAGTGATCAATGCAGCGCTGATCATTGTTAACCCGTACTTGGGAGGAATGGTGATCGATGATGTCATCAATCAGCAAAAAACGCACTTATTGATTCCATTATTGTTGATCATGATCGCAACGACCGTCATTCGTACCATTGTCCGCTACAGTTATCAAATTTTATTTGAACGGGTCGGGCAAAATACGCTATACGATTTACGGGAAGATTTGTATCAGAAGCTGCAAGAATTGGATTTCGACTTTTTCAATCACACTCGTGTGGGAGATATTATGGCACGGATGACTGGTGATACCGATGCCATTCGCCACTTTGTTTCTTGGGTGACCTACAATATCGCTGAATGTATCTTGTGGTTCTTTTCAGCGGTGGTGGTTATGAGCTTTATTGATTGGAAATTGATGTTGGCGCTGGTGGCTGTCACACCGATCATATTTCTGTTGACCAATCGCATGTCTAAGAAAGCACACCCGTTGTTTTTTGACATTCGTGAGAGCTTTTCGCGCTTGAATTCAATGGTGGAAGAAAATATCGGCGGCAATCGAGTAGTGAAAGCTTTTGCTCGTGAAAATTTTGAGATTGAAAAATTTCGCTCCTACAACGAAGATTTTAAGACCCGCAATATGGCATCTGCCAAAGTATCCCGTACCTATCTGCCATGGCTTGATGGCTTAGCAGGAAGTTTGTCAGTCATTGCCTTGATTTTGGGTGGGATCTTCGTTATCAACGGCGAGATGACATTAGGGGATCTTGTTGCGTTTAATGGCTATCTTTGGATGTTGAATAATCCTATGCGTATGAGTGGTTGGTTGATTAACGACGTTCAGCGATTTTCCGCAGCCTGTATCAAAATTCGGCAAATGTTGGCGCAAGAATCGAAAATTCCTGTTCATCAACAAGAAAAATTAGAGCCAATCAAAGGATTTGTAGAGTTCAAAGATGTTTCCTTCCACTTTTCGGATGATCCGAATCAAAATGTGTTGGAAAACATCAACTTCAAAATTGGCCCTGGCCAAACGTTAGGGATCTTAGGGGAAACCGGTTCAGGGAAAACGACGTTAGTGAATTTGGTTGGACGCTTTTATGATCCGACTGAAGGGGAAGTATTGATTGATGGAAAAAACGCCAAAGAGTATCCCGTGCGCCAAATGCGGGAAAACATTTCAATGGTGATGCAAGATGTTTTCTTGTTTTCCAATACCATCTCCGACAACATTGCTTTTGGAAATCCTTTAGCTGATGAAGGCTTTATTCGGCAAATGGCGGTAGTCGCTGATGCAGATACCTTTATTTCTCGGATGCCTCAAGGCTATGAAACGATCGTGGGCGAGCGAGGTGTGGGGCTTTCTGGCGGACAAAAACAACGGATCTCCCTAGCACGGGCCTTAGCCAAAGATCCATCGATCTTGATTTTGGATGATACGACGTCTGCCGTCGATATGGAGACAGAATCGAAGATCCAACAGGAGCTGACAAAATTAACAGGAGAGAAAACGACGTTTATCATTGCGCATCGGATCTCCTCTGTTCGAGAAGCCGATCAGATTCTGATGATGGAAAAAGGACGAGTCGTTGAACAAGGGACCCATGAAGAACTTGTCAGTCTGCGGGGCAAATACTACGAAGTGTATCAAAAACAATTAGGCTTGTCAGGAGGTGAAGACGATGGCGAGAAATAAATTTGATGTGGATGAGGAATTAGACCAGGAGTTTAGCTGGAAGGATTTCAAACGCTTGTCACAATATGTCGTTCCTTATAAAAGAAGTATTGCGAAAGTACTATTTACGATCATTCTGGCAAACTTAGCAGGAATGTTGGCGCCCGTGTTTACAAAGATCGCGATCGATTCATCGATTCCTGAGAAAAATGTCAACCAATTGCTGCTTCTAGGAGCTGCCTTTCTAGTGACCTTGATCGTTATCGGCGTCTGCATGCGTTACCGTATCTACCATATCACGAATATTGGTCAAGACGTATTGAAGGATATGCGCTTTGATATTTTTGAACATTTGCAGCGGCTGCCGTTTTCTTATTTCGATACAAGGCCCCATGGCAAGATCTTGATCCGCATTGTAAACTACATCAATACACTGAGTGACCTGTTGAGTAATGGACTAATCAATTTGATTTCCGATGTTTTCAACGTCATCATCACCTTGATTTTTATGTTTGCGATCGACTTCAAATTGACCCTGTATTCCCTTGCGTTGCTGCCAATCTTGTTCATCATGGTGATGGTAATCAAAAATAACCAGCGCAAAGCTTATCAGGTGTTGAGTAATAAACAGTCCAATTTAAATGCCTACATTCATGAAAGTATTGCCGGCATCAAGATCACCCAATCCTTCGCACGGGAAGAAGAAAATGCAGAGATTTTCCAAGAAGTCAGCAATGATTATCGGACTTCCTGGATGAAAGCTGTCAAAATTCAGTTTCTCATGTGGCCTGGGGTGCAAAACATTTCAGTCATTACGACTTGTTTGATTTATTTTGTCGGCATTCGCCAAATCGGTGTCGATGTCAGCACAGGTACTCTGATCGCTTTTATCAGTTATATCAATAATTTCTGGAATCCAGTCATCAATATCGGGAATTTTTATAATTCTTTGATTACAGCAACAGCCTATCTTGAACGGATTTTTGAAACGATGGATGAAGTCCCAGATATCGAAGACAAACCAGATGCAAAAGTATTGCCGACGATGAAAGGGACCGTTGATTTTGAACACGTGACCTTCCGATACGAAGAAGGCAAAAACATTCTTTCTGATGTCAATTTCCACATCGAACCCGGGGAAAGCATTGCTTTGGTTGGTCCTACCGGTGCAGGAAAGACCACGATCATCAACTTGCTGAGCCGCTTTTATGATGTCAATGAAGGCAGTGTCAAAGTGGATGGGATGGATGTTCGTGACGTGACGCTGGAATCCCTGCGCTCACAGATGGGGGTCATGCTCCAAGATACCTTTATTTTCTCAGGAACGATCATAGAAAATATTCGCTATGGAAAATTAGATGCGACAGAAGAAGAGATCATTGAAGCAGCGAAGATCGTCCGTGCTCACGACTTTATCACGGAGTTGAAAGACGGCTATCAAACCGTCGTCGAAGAACGAGGAAGTACTTTATCTGCGGGGCAACGGCAACTGATTTCCTTTGCCCGAGCGTTGTTGGCTGATCCAAAAATCTTGATCTTAGATGAGGCTACTTCTAGTATCGATACGAAGACAGAAGAATTGCTGCAGGAAGGATTGTTGAAGCTGTTAGAAGGCAGAACCTCATTTATCATCGCTCACCGACTGTCCACGATCAAAAATTCTGATCGAATCTTTTACGTGGCAGGGGGGACGATCGCTGAATCTGGTAACCATGATCAGCTAATGGCACAAAAAGGCTTGTATCACCATTTGTATCAATCACAATACGACTTGTTGCAAGCCATCTAAAAGAATCCCCACAAACGATGCGTTCTCATCGTTTGTGGGGATTTCTTTGCGTGATTCTTTTGTGTCACGCAAAGAAATCATTAAGGTCGACGATTCTGGTCCCATGAACTTCTTTTACACTTAATGTATCAGCAACATGTTGGGCATTTTCAAAGGAAATGCCACCGCCAGGTAAAATCGTTAAACGCTCACCAGCATAGGCGATCAATTCTTTCAGATGATCGAAGTTGTCTTCAATCGGAGTCCCTGCAGCACCACCATGGGTCAAAATCCGCTGTACGCCATGCTCAGCTAACCAATCGATCGCTTTAAATTGGCGCGCTACAGGAATCGCGTCGAAGGCCATGTGAAAAGTAACCTGCAAGCCTTCTGCGGTTTCTAACAATAGCTCCAATGCTTCTTCGTCTAACCAGCCGCTAGGAGTTAAGCAACCTAGAACAACGCCGTCTGTTCCTAGCTTTTTTGCTTCGATCAAGTCAGTGTGCATGATTTTCAACTCAGTGTCATTGTAAACAAAATCACCGCCTCGAGGTCGGATGATCGTCATAACGGGAATTCCTTTTTCACCAGCATATTGCAAAACTTCTTCTTGCACACCAGTACTTGGCGTTGTTCCGCCGACCGCTAAATTATCACAGAGTTCAATCCGCTTTGCCCCTCGGGCGATTGCTAAGGGAATATTGGTATAATTTTCTGCACAAAATTCTTTTAACATGATTTACCTCCAATAGATGGTTGTTCAGTTGATTTGTTATTCTATCCACTAGCATTCTACCACAAGAATATGCTAAAGTAGAGCAGAGATGAGGGAAGTTGAATGTTAAAAAAAATCGATCGCGGGCGCCTTTTTTTAAACGCCCATTATCACTTATTTGAATGTCCATTGTGCCGCCAAGCATTTTTCCCGACCGAAAATGGCTTGGTTTGTCCAAATCGTCATCGATTTGACTTATCAAAGAAAGGCACACTTTTCTTTTTGGATCATCAAGTCAAAGCAGATTATGATCAAGCACTGTTTCTGCCGCGTCAACGTATGATCGCTAGCGGCATGTATGCACCAGTCATTGAATGCATCAAAGCAGTTTTGGGGGATGCTAAGCATCTTTTAGATGTCGGCTGCGGCGAAGGCAGTTTTCTGGCTCAGCTGGTCAATGAAAAGACCCAGGCGGCTGTCGGCTTTGATATCGCCAAAGACGGAGTTTATCTAGCAACCAATCAAAACGTACCGGCTTTTTGGTGTGTGGCGGATCTGACCAACTTGCCGTTTGCTGAAGCGAGCTTTGATACGATTTTCAATCTATTTTCGCCGTCAAATTATGGGGAGTTCAATCGTATTTTGAAAAAGGGTGGACAGTTGATCAAAGTCGTCCCTGCGGCGGATTATTTAAAAGAATTGCGGGCTGCTTTTTATCCGAATGATGAAGCGAAACAGCAATACTCAAATGAACGGGTCGTCACTAAATTTCTTGAACATTACCCTGACGCTTCCCGTCAAAGAGTGACACATGTTTTTACGATCCCTGAAGAAAATCGCCAAGATTTACTTGCCATGTCCCCGTTAGAGTGGGGGGCTTCGGAGGAACGCAAAGAAAAGCTCCGGCAAGCTCCTTTGAGACAGATCACTGTTGATGTTGAGGTGTTGATTGCGAAAATTTCCTGAAAATATTTTGAACTTTTTTGTTATTTACTCTTGCAATCATGCCATGGGAGTGATATATTGTTCTCAAGTCATTTTTCATTGGTTTTTATCAGGTTCCTGTTCTGATAAAAGTTAGTGAAAAGAGCTTCACTAACGTAACGACTCGCAGTGATCGACACCGAGTTGGTACGTTTTTTTTATGCCCAAAATTCTACACAAAAAAGGTCGTTTCTAAAAAACAAGCGTGCCAAAATATGGTACTATAGAAGTTATTGAAGAAGCTATTGAGAATCAATTGTAAAACGCAAGATACAGAGACACAAAGGAAAGCGAGAACCGATCGGTAGTATCCGAGCGAAAGGAGTTTTTATCTATGAATCACATCGTTCTTTTTGAACCTCAGATCCCGGCCAATACGGGAAATATTGCACGGACGTGCGCAGCAACAAATACTCATTTACACTTAATCGAGCCTTTAGGCTTTTCAACGGATGACAAGCAATTAAAACGAGCTGGGCTTGATTATTGGCATGATGTCAATATTACCTATCATAAAGATTTAGCTGCTTTTATGGACTTTTTAGGGGAGCGTCCGTTGTATCTGATTTCGAAATTTGCCAATCGCGTGTATTCTGACGTCGATTACACCGCAGATGATGATCAGTTCTTCATTTTCGGGAAAGAAACGACGGGGCTTCCAGAAAGTTTTATGCGTGAGCATGCCGAAAAATGTTTGCGGATCCCAATGAATGATGAGCATGTTCGTTCCCTTAACCTATCAAATACGGCTGCTTTGATCATTTATGAAGTTTTGCGACAGCAAGGCTTCCCAGAATTGGAATTGACGCATCATTATGAGAACGACAAATTAGACTAAGAAGCGAGGCTTTTTCGATGCAATTATACTTTACCCGTCACGGAAAAACAGAGTGGAACCAAGCACGCCGCTTTCAAGGAATGCTGGGGGATTCGCCGTTATTGCCAGAAAGTTATGACGAAATCAAATTACTCGGTGATTATCTGGCAGCTATTCCTTTTGAGAAGATTTACTCAAGTACATCTTTGCGAGCAAAAGTGACTGCCCAAGAGATCCAAGCAAGACTCCAACACCCAGTTGAAATCATTTATAATGAGAATCTGCGAGAAATCGGACTCGGTGAATTGGAAGGTCAGTCCATCGATGAAATGCATGAGAAGTATCCCCAACAACTGACTGATCTGCGTAATCACTTGGATCGTTACGATCCAAGTGCCTTTAAAGGTGAGCCGATCCAAGAAACATTGAGCCGGATCGAGACCGTCGTCATGGATGCGGTGATGCAGCATGAAGGCCCATTATTGTTCGTCGGTCATGGGGCATCCTTTACGGCTGCTATCCAGTGGCTTGCAGGCAAACCATTAGCCGAATTAAGAGAGCAAGGTGGATTAGTCAATAACAGCGTTAGCTTATTAGAGACGAATGAACAAAAAGTATTGCCTTTTGAACTAAAACTTTGGAATGAAGCAAGCTTTTTAAGCAATCAAGCAGGATTAGACGCTTTGTTGTAAACCATGAAAGGAGCGGCACCATGATTCCAGAAAGAACGTTTTTTGTCGGCCATGTTGCCGCCATCTTTTTCCAGAATCCCAGCAATTTTTATAAAGTACTATTAGTTAAAGTCACTGAGAATAATGCCGACTACAAAGACTCGGAGATCGTCGTTACTGGTAGTTTCGGCGAAATCCAAGAAGAGGAAAAGTATCGGTTTTTTGGTGAGCTGGTCAATCATCCCAAGTACGGTGTCCAGTTGAAGGCCGAAAGCTATCAACAAGAACAACCGACCTCTGAACAAGGGTTGATCGCCTATCTTTCTGGAGAAAAATTTCCGGGGATCGGCAAGAAGACCGCTGAAAAAATCGTTGACCTTTTAGGAGAAGAAGCGATCGACCGGATGCTGGAAGAACCAACATTGTTGGATCAGATTCCAGGATTGAATGAAAGTAAGCAAAAAATGATTTTAGATACTGTACGGCAAAATCATGGGATGGATCAAGTGATCGTTGGCTTGAGCCGCTATGGTTTTGGTAGTCAGCTTTCTTTTGCAATCTATCAAGCCTACAAAAATGAAGCATTATCAATTATCGAAGAAAATCCTTACCAGTTGGTGGAAGACATTGAAGGCATTGGCTTTAAACGCGCAGATGGCATCGCTGAGCAGCTAGGGATCGAAGCTTCGTCGCCGCAACGGTTTCGAGCGGCGGTCTTGCATCAGATCTTTGCGCAATCCTTGCAGACAGGCAATACCTTTATCCATGCCCAAGACTTGTTAGAGCAGACACTGCGTTTATTAGAAACGAGTCGTCCTATTGAGATTGCGCCAGACGACCTGGCATCAACGATCATTCAATTAGTGGAAGAAGGAAAAATCCAGCAAGAAGAAACTCGTTTGTACGAAAACAGTCTGTACTTTTCTGAATGGGGAATCGCTAGTTCCATCGAACGCTTGCTTTCCCGCAAAAAAGAAATCGTCTATCCTGAGAAAACAATCAGCAAAACGCTGCGAAAAATTGAGAAGCATTTAGGTATCACCTATGGGTCTTCGCAAGAAGAAGCGATCAAAGAAGCCATTCGTTCGCCATTGTTTATTTTGACAGGTGGTCCGGGTACCGGGAAAACGACGGTGATCAATGGGATCGTACAATTGTTTGCTGAGTTGAATGATCTGGACTTAGAGCCATCAAAATACAGTGAAGAAACCTTTCCGATTCTCTTGGCAGCACCGACTGGTCGAGCCGCCAAACGGATGAATGAAACGACAGGTTTGCCAAGCGGGACGATCCATCGTTTGTTAGGCTTGAACGGACGTGAAAAAGCGCCATCGATTAGCCCGAAAGAATTAGAAGGCGGCTTATTGATCGTCGATGAGATGTCTATGGTCGATACATGGTTGGCGAATACGCTCTTTAAGTCGATCCCTACAAACATGCAAGTGATTTTTGTGGGGGATAAAGATCAGCTTCCTTCTGTGGGACCAGGACAAGTCCTTCATGATTTGCTAGCGATCGATGCGATCCCGAAACAAGAATTGACAGAAATCTATCGCCAAGGAGATGGATCAAGCATCATTCCACTGGCTCATGCCATCAAAAATGGGCAGCTGCCTGCTGATTTTACACAAAACCAAAAAGATCGCTCCTTCTTTGCGTGTGATGCTTACAAAATCGAACCGTTGATCGCTCTGATAGTGAAACGGGCAAAAGACAAAGGCTACACGCCGCAAGATATTCAAGTGTTGGCACCGATGTATCGTGGGGCAGCCGGGATCGATGCTCTGAATAAAATGATGCAAGAGATTTTTAACCCCAATGATGGGACAAAAAAAGAGGTGACTTTCAATGATACGGTGTATCGTATCGGTGATAAGGTTTTGCAGTTGGTAAACTCACCAGAAGATAACGTGTTTAATGGCGATATGGGCCAAATCGTTGGGATCACTCTAGCCAAACAGTCGGAAGACAAGGTTGACGAACTGGTCATTCAGTTTGATGCCAATGAAGTGACCTATAAGCGGAATGAATGGAATAAGATCACATTATCCTACTGTTGTTCGATCCATAAATCTCAAGGTAGTGAATTTCAAATGGTTATTTTGCCGATGGTTCATCAATACCAACGTATGCTGCAACGCAATCTGCTTTATACTGCTGTAACCCGCAGCAAAGAAATGCTGATTTTACTTGGTGAACCGCAAGCCTATCAAACTTGTGTCAGTCACGAATCTGCTACTCGCTTAACGACATTAAAAGAACGTATCAATGGCACGGAAAAAATGACGCCGCTGCAACGAGCAAAATTGGCCCAATTTGAAGAAGCGGATGATCCGTTTTATGATGATTCCTCTGAAAACAGGAAAGTAAAAACGTCATCGACGAAGTTACAGGACCAATCCAGTGCGGAAGCTGCTGCGAATCAGCAAGTTGCAGAAAAGACCTCGGATAGTGGGCTTAATTTGTTTGCTTTTGCCGAGCCTGAGCCGCCGGCATCAAATCAGACAGAAACGGCAAAGCCTCTGTCAGGGGGAAAAGACCTAAGTGAAGGGACTATGGGGGAAGAAGCACTCATCGAAGAAACGTCGAACGATGGTGTATTGACCTTAACGATGGTCAAAAAGCATTTAGTGGATCCAATGATTGGCATGAAGGACTGTTCTCCATACGACTTTATGCCCGCAAAAAACGGCTGATTGAAAGATGAGAAAATACTAAAAAAGGTAACTTAGTGAGCGCTTTCTTTTGGTTTTTTAGCTTCTTATGCTAAGCTAAAATCAAAAGGAGGCGTTACGTTATGGCGAAAGAAACCGAAGATAAATTAGCAAAATTAGCAAAAGAATCTGGCAACGACTTTAAGAAATTAGATGAGATGGAAAAAGAATTTAAACTAGATGAAAGTCCCGATGCAGAACGAGGCGAGCGGGATGAATCAGGGTTAGAAAAAACGTTAGAAAAGGCGCCGATTTTCCCGCCTAACACACCGAACAATCCAACGAATCCCGGCAGTCCCGGAAATCCATAGCTTGTCAACTAAAAACTACGACAGTCGGATAATCGAATAGAAAACAAAAAACCTGAAGAATGCAGCTTCGCATTCTTCAGGCTTTTTTTTTGCAATCGATGAGACTTACTGTAAATGCTGATAAAAATAGATTGCTAATTGCGTGCGATCCCGCAATTCCAGTTTTTCCAGTAATTGACTGATGTAATTACGGACAGTACCATCACTCAAGTACAAAGCATCGGCAATTTCTTTATTGTTTTTTCCAGCGGCTACTTCTTTGATGATCGCAAATTCACGTTCGCTAAAAGAAGCTTGATTGTTAATTGATGGTTCGTTCTTCATTAGCTGCGTGAAGGTCTCAACGATTTCATTCCCGAAGACAACTTGGCCATTATAAGCGGCTTTGACAGAAGGGATGATCGCTTGTAAATTCTGCTTGATCAAATAACCTTTCACACCGATGGAAAAGGCTTCGCGAATGTATTCTTCATCTTTGAAGGTAGTCAATAGCAAAAGGATCGCTTGGGGAAATTTAGCCAATATTTCTTTGGCAGCATCGATCCCCGTTTGTTCCGGCATGCGGATGTCCGTCAGCAAAACGTCAGGATGATAGGTTTCATATAATTCCAGTGCGTCTTTGGCACAATGGCCGATTCCTAATACACGAATCTCTTCTGTGTTTTCTAAAATGGTTTGCAAAGATGTGGTCACAAACGGATCATCGTCAATAATAACTACAGTAATCATTGGTGTTCCTCCTTTGGTAAAATGATCGTCAACTGAAAGCGTTGGTTTTCTTGTAAAATATGAACTTGACCTTGTTGTTCTTGGACCCGTTGACGCATCGTTTTCAGACCGATTCCAGTGTCTGGATTTTGAGGTGTGCGGACGCCATCATTCGTGATTTGCAAGCGAAAAAATGCAGGCAGCGTTCGAAAATGCAACACGAGGGTTTTCGCATAACTATGTTTGATACTGTTGGTTAAGGCTTCTTTGATGACCATTAGGAAACAGTTTTGCTGTGCTTCATTCAACCCTTCAAATAGGTTTCCTTCAATCGTGACAGGTGATGGAAAATCAGCAATTAGAAACTCTAAGGATTGCTGGAAAGAAATCGATGTCTCGTGGAGATCGTGAACACTTTGTCGAATGCGATCCATCCCTGTATGAACGGTAGCACTTAAATTTGCTAGGGGGTCATTTAGTTTTGGCTCTTGATTGATCATTTCAAGCGCGCCAATCTGTAAAATGGCACTCGACAGTAGATGGCCGACATTGTCATGGATATCGCGAGCAATTCGATTTCGTTCTTCGGCAATTTGCAAGGCTAACTTTGTTTCTTGTGATAGGGCTAGCGCTTTGTTTTGCTGCGATAACTGTTGCTGCTTTTCCCAATGGGTATCTTTTGAAGCGATGTACTTTTTCTCAAGATCAGACATTCGCTGATCTTTTTTGCGTAAGTAAAAAGCAAAGAGCAACAAAAGGATGACAAAAGCGAGCTCCGTGAGAGAATGATGGACAACCGTTGCGATCAATAAAAATCCTAATAAAAATAGAACATCATCTTTACTATCTTCCGGAGCGATCACCCGCATCAATGCAGGCAGAAAGAGGGCAAGCTCTGGCCAAAACGTACATAGAAGCAACAGAATAACTTGAAAAAACCAGTTTGCTATTCTAGGCAGTAAATAACTGACGCCAGTAAATATAACGGCGATCAGTAGATAGATGACCTGCACAGCAACAAAACCTTGATTTACCAATAAAAGTAATGAGACGGCGAGTAGAAAGCCAGCTTCGCTGAGTAGTCGAGATTTAGACATGATAAACTCCTTCATTGTGACAAATGTCATGCTTAGTTTAGCCAATCGTCACTAGTTTCTTTCCTTGAAGTTTATTATAGTCAGATTAACAAGAAATTTGGAAGGAGTTTTTCATCGTGATTATCGAAATTGATAAATTAGTTAAACGCTATGGTGATTTTGTGGCATTGAATCATTTTGATCTGCAAGTACAAGAAGGAGAGGTTTTAGGATTATTGGGACCAAACGGCAGCGGGAAATCGACCGCCATCAACTGTATGCTCTCTTTGTTAAACTATGACAAAGGCACCATCAAACTTTTTGGATCAATCATGACGCCTGAAAATTATGCCGTTAAAGCAATGATCGGGGTCGTTCCTCAAGATGTTGCCGTCTTTGAAGAACTTAGTGTGCAAGAAAATATCGATTATTTTTGCGGGTTATATGTTGCTGACAAAGAGAAACGACAAGGATTGATCGAAGAAGTGATTCAATTAGTGGGTTTGGAAAATTTCGTGACCTTTCATCCAGGAGAGCTGAGCGGTGGCTTGAAACGGCGGTTGAATATCGCCTGCGGGATCGCACATAAACCACGTTTGATTTTTTTGGATGAACCAACAGTAGCTGTCGATCCCCAAAGTCGTAATAAAATTTTGGAAAGCATCAAAGAGCTAAATCGCCAAGGAGCAACGATCGTTTACACGACCCATTACATGGAAGAAGTGGAAATTCTGTGTGACCAGATCGTGATTATGGATCAGGGACAGGTGATTGCCAAAGGGACTAAGGAATCTCTGAAAGACATGGTACGCACGGCAGATCGTTTGACCATCGACATCCCCTTATTGCCTGACCACGTGTTGGTAGCGATTCAGAACACCAATACTGCTAACGGAATCGTTTACAAAGACGGACAGCTCCAAGTAACAACAACGGAACTCAATGCGGTCTTGTTACCCATTTTGACACTCTTACAAACAGAGAAAATCAGTTACGGAAAAATTGCAACCAAAGAAGCGACCTTAAATGATGTCTTTTTAGAGATCACGGGCAAGGAATTGAGAGACTGAGGAGGGGGAAACCATGTTTTGGCATTTTTACAAATACCGCACAAAGGTGTTGTTGCGAAATAAATCGATGCTGTTTTGGACGTTGGCGTTTCCCATTCTCTTAGGCCTAATGTTTATGGCGGCCTTTGGGGAGATCGATCAAGCGGGAAATTTAGAGACAATCACGACGGGGATCGTAAAAACCGGGGACCAAACAGCGCTTACGGAAAATTTTTCCACCGTCCTTGAACAAGTGGAAATCAATGAAAAACCATTATTTGCACTCGAGGAATTACAAGAAACAGAGGCAGTTGAAAAGCTGACTGCCGGTGAATTAGCTGGATATTTCCTGATTGACGACAAAACCATTTCTCTGCATGTGGGCCAAGCGGGCATGAGTCAGACGTTGATGAAAAATGTAATGGATCAATTTTTACAACGTACAGCGATCATTTCTAGTAAAGCAGCAGAACTTGAAACGCTTGATCTTGCACCTATTATGGCCGCATTTGAACAGGAGGCGACTTTTCAAGAAGTGAATGCAGATCGTGACATGAGTGTCAAAAGTTTTTATTTCTTTACCTTGATCGGGATGGCGATCCTCTATGGGACGATGTGGGGTGTCCGTAATGTCCAGGATCAGCAAGCCAATCAATCCGCGAATGGTATTCGGCTTTCCTTGATACCAAGAAAACGGACATTGGTTTCAAGTGCGAATTTGGCGGCGAGTTTTACGATTGTGTTAGTAGAAGTCTACATTATTTTAGCGGTGTTTCGTTTTGTCTATCAAGTAGACTTTGGTGATCGTTGGCAATGGTTACTGCTGGTTGCCGCATTAGGATCATTGTGTGCGATTTTGCTAGGGACATTGATTGGAAATCTGACGCCAAAAATGAATTTGGTGCAAAAAGATGGCATTTTGGTCTCCGTTACAATGGCAATGAGCTTTTTTGCTGGGATGATGGGCTCGGAACAAATCAAGTATTGGCTTGATCTACATGTGCCGATACTGGGGCAAGTAAATCCCGTCAATTTGATCAGTGAAAGTCTTTATCAATTGTATTACTATACAGATTTGAGTAGCTTTTATACCAATCTTTTCTGGTTGACTGGCTTTATCGTCCTTTTGTCAATTGGAAATGCTTGGATCGAAAGAAGGGTGCGCTATGACGCTTTATAAAACGATTTGGACTTTGCTGAAGGCAAATAAGTCGAACTTACTAATTGGAGTATTGATCACAGTTGGTGTCACGTTCTTTTATGCGCAAAGCATCGACGTCGAAAACACCTCTTTACAAGAAGCCAACATTGCTTTGATCAGTGAGGAGGAGTCGCCAGTCGTTGATGGTCTTCGGGAGTACTTGAAGGAAAAGCAAACCTTGGTTGCTTTAGAGGGGACCTCACAAAAAGAAATTGACGATGCCCTTTATTTTAATCGTGTAAACATTGTCTTGCATTTGCCAGCTGATTTCTCCAAACAAGTGGAGGCTGGCCAGATGCCAACGATCGAGATTCAAAGCCGGCCAGATGCTTTTTCTAAAACCATTGTCACCCAGCAAGTGAACACGTTCTTACAGACGCTTTTACTTTTTCAAGAAGAAGGCAAAACAGTCAGTGAGGCGATAGAAGAAACACAAACAGCGCTAGCCGTCACAGGGCAAGTTGAGCTCAGTACAGAATATAGTCAACGAATGAAAAAAATGTTAACAGGCATGACCTTTAACTTATTGTCATATGGCCTCTTTCTATCAATATTTAGCGGGTTTGGTGTGATCAATCTGACCTTTAACCGCCAAGAAATCAGCAAGCGAAACCAGAGTGCGCCTCTTCCAAAGCGGATGCTACAGCGGAAAATCCTGTTAAGCTTAATCAGTTACTCGCTGCTTTTAACCTTCGGCTTTTTATTACTGATGGTGTTACTAGTGATTCGCACATCCTGGGATACAGCAGCTTGGTACCACATTTTGAACACGTTTTTGTTTTTACTACCTGTCATCAGCTTCTCGGCTTGTGTCACCTCTCTTGTGAAAAATTCAGAAGCGATCGGCGGTATCAGCAATATCTTTATAACCGGAAGCTGTTTTATCGGTGGGGTCTTTGTGTCCGCGAACTTTCTGCCGGATATCGTCAATAAAATCGCGGCATTCACGCCAACCTATTGGTTTGTTCAAAACAATACCTTGATCAGTGAGACCCTCACGTATAATCAAAGGTTCAATGAATCCTTCTGGTTCAATGGCTTTGTCTTGGTAACATTTGCAGCAGTATTTTCAATGATCCAATTTATTTTGGGAAGAGAAAAAAGCCGTCGTTGGCAATACAACTCGGCGAAAAATTAATAATCTAACGCATAGAAAAACGATACAAATCAGCAGCGATTTGTATCGTTTTCTTTATGGGCACCAAAATAATTGACTAGCTGTTGTAAAAGTAATATCAAAGGGACGTTGGCCCATTTCCTCACCGTCTTCTTGTCCATGTTGGGGCACGGTAGAGATAATTCTCAGCTTCGACGTGGAAAGATGGTGAAAGTAACGTGAATTCATGTGTTTCTTTCGCATCAGTAAACCGATCAGCCAGAAAATCTTAAAAATCGATACACGCTCGACAAGAACAAAATCAAACTTTTTCTCTTTGACCGAAGCGGTTGGGGCGATCGCAACACCGCCGCCAAAGTAAGGATGGTTGGTCGTAGTGCATAGAAAAGCTTTCTTATAACTGAATTGTTGCCCATTACACTCAACTAAGATCGGGAAGCCTTTTTGGCGAAACAAAACCCGAATAATTGCAGCGATATAGGAAAAGGAGCCGAGGTTAAACTTATTCAGACTACTTTTTGCCACAGAGTGATTGGTGGTGTAGACGATTGCCGCATCAAGGCCAATACCGACATTGTTAAGCGCAATGCCGCTTTCCTCCTGGATCTGCTCATCATAGTGGATAATGGCCAATTCTTGGGGCTTAGTAGTACCCGCAATTTTCCAAAATGCTTTTTCCGGTTCCCGCGGCAACTCGATACTTCGCGCAAAATCGTTTCCTGAGCCAGCGGGGATGTAAGCAACGGGGATTTGTTGTTGTTCAAGTTGTAACTCTGATACTACTTGGTGCAGCGTTCCATCTCCCCCGATAACGACCAGCAATGGATATAGCATTTCGCCATTTTCTAAATAAACATCGTCCCAAGGCAAAAGGCGTTCTTTTAAGAGTTTTCGGGTGATGTTTCGTTCGTCGCCGGGCGATTTTGTTAAATAGAGTTGATGGGGGAAACGATGCTTGTTTACGATTTTTTGCACACGCTCCGCCGCTTTTTTCCCCCTTCCACTGCCTGAGGCAGGGTTTACGAGGAAGTGATAATAATAGTTCATTTTATGAATAGCTCCATATCGTTTTTTCGTTCAATGCGTTTAATTATAGCATGTTTCGAAAGAAGGCGGGGAGACGATGCCTGAAAAAAGAGCAAAAAAATAGATTCGACGATTGTGCTTTCTGGGTTTTCAAAGGTTCTTATGTCCACTTTGATCCTCAGGTAACGATGCCCATCGCCGAATCCTATTCAATTAGTAAGGAGTAACTCAAATTCCCACATCCTTTGTCTTTTATTCTAAGTTGACAACAATTCTTTTCTTGCAGAACCTGCTTCGTCTGCTTTACTGGGAACCCTTGCTCCTTACACTTATAGTATAGCACATTTTTTATATTGAGCAATCGCTTACATTGTTTTGTCGTTGCCTTTTAGAGAAATTTAAATAGTTTAATGAAAGGTAAAGGAAAAAGGGTGGAGATTATGATCATCGCCGCTTTTGAACGGCTCTTCTAAAGGATTTGTAATCAAAGTGAATTTGCGAGAAGGTAGGCTAACTAAAGAATACTAGATTGAAATTGCCTTATATACAGTATATTAAAATGATTTTAAATCATTTAATTGTATTTTTATTATTGTTTATTGCTTTTTCCTTGTTAAAAAAAAGCGATAGGAGTAAATTAGTAGTGTAAAAAACTTATTTTAGGAGGAAGTATTATGTGTACTGCGTTAACTTATGTAACGAAAGATCATTATTTTGGCAGAAATTTTGATTATGATGTTTCTTATAAAGAAGTAGTGACCATTACTCCGAGAAATTATCCATTCAAATTTCGCAAAGTAAGTGAAATAGATCACCATTACGCAATGATTGGGATTGCTGCTGGAGTCGCTGAATACCCACTGTATTATGATGCGGTCAACGAAAAAGGCTTAGGTATCGCTGGTTTGAATTTTCCAGAAAATGCTTTCTATAATGAGTTTCAAGAAGGAAAAGAGAATGTTACGCCTTTTGAGTTCATCCCATGGCTCTTAGGGCAATGCGCTACTGTCGAAGAGGTAAAAGGGTTATTAGCTAATGTCAATCTCGTTCGGATCAATTTTAGTGAAGATTTGCCTTTATCGCCTTTGCATTGGATGATTGCTGATAAAAAAAGTGCCATCGTTGTGGAAAGTATGAGTGATGGCCTTCATATTCATGAAAATCCGGTGGGAGTTTTGACAAATAATCCGCCATTTGACTATCAATTGTTCAATTTGAATAACTACCGTGTGTTATCATCGAAAACTCCGGAAACTCATTTTTCTGACAAGCTGGATTTTGATGAATATAGTCGTGGAATGGGAGGCTTAGGGCTGCCAGGAGATCTTTCTTCGATGTCTCGCTTTGTCAAAGTAGCTTTTACCCGATTGAATTCCGTTTCTGGAGAATCTGAATCCGAAAGCATTAGTCAGTTCTTCCATATTTTAGGTTCGGTTGAGCAACAAAAAGGACTTTGTGACATAGGCAATGAGCGCTATGAGTACACGATATATACGTCTTGCTGCAATACAGATAAAGGAATCTATTACTATCGTACGTATGAAAATAGTCAAATCGTTGCAGTTGATATGAATAAAGAAGATTTGGAAGGTAATGCACCGATTTCTTATCCATTAATTGAAGACCAACAAGTTCTTTTCAGTAACTGATCCATTCTTAAAAAAACCATCTCAAAGCTGTTTTGAGATGGTTTTTTTCTTTTCCATTTTTAAAATGAGTCACTCTCATTTGTTGTCGTCTTCGTCCCTGCGGTACTTTTATTCGGAAATGGAAAAAAGCGATTCACCAATATCGCAATCGTCATGCCGATAAAACTATCAACGATCCGATTAAAAGCATACAAGTAAGATTCAGTTTGAGGAATCATAAATAAAATCGTCAATAGTGTGGCACAAGCACCAACTGTTCCCTCGGAATAATCAAATTTGACCAGTAAAGCGATCATCAACATGATCACTAAAGGGATCGCAATCATTTGTATAAAGGACGAATGTCCGAAAAAGTTAAATATCGCAATACAAAATACAGAAGCGATTGCGCCGAAGCTGTTACCGGCAATCCGATGTTTCCCGTATTTGACGGTGTTTTCATGATCTTCTCTTAATGTGAAAACAGCTGTGATCGTCGATACGACGTAGGTTTCTCGATTCAAAAGAAAACTGATCAAAATACAGAGGAATACACTGATTCCCGTTTTTACATTTCTTAAGCCAAAGGTCAATCCAAATAAGTTCAATCATGACATCCTTCCAAAATAAATTTCAACGAATTAGATTATACCACATTGCAGGCGGTCATTCGTTTCGATTCTCAGAAAAACGAACACTGATTTTTCTTCGTAAGTCAAGATGCACCTTTTATCAGTAGTTGAATAGCTAGTTTGATGCTAAGCATTTTTCAATTTCGAGTTAGAAATAATACAATAATTGGAACGCCCTCTAGAAGTGTTGATTTTACGCTTTACCCAGCAGTTCATTTTCTAAGTGAGTTGAAATGATAAAAAAATACTTTTTGTTTATAAATAGATTGTTTTTTAATAATATTATTGGCATAATCAAAAATAAGGAGGGGTTAAAATGAAAAAAGTTTCTATACTATTGGTGTTCTTGCTTGGCTTCGTTGTTTTTCCGATGACAGTTTTTGCTACATCTTCACCAAGTGTGAGCTATCAAACAAATGTCCAGTCTCAAGGGTGGCAATCATGGAAAACAAATGGTCAGACGTCAGGGACCACAGGGAAAGCAAAGCGACTCGAAGCAATCAAGATAAAAATTACTAATGAAAAATACAAAGGGAATATTGAATATAAAACCTCCATTCAGAAACAAGGATGGGAAAAATCGTTTAGAAAAAATGGGACTCTGTCTGGTACAAGTGGAAAAGGGCAACGGTTGGAGGCGATCCAAATCAAACTCACCGGTGAGATCGCTAAGTATTACGATGTCTATTATCGAGTCAATGCACAACAATTTGGCTGGATGGGGTGGGCGAAAAACGGGCAGTCTTCAGGAACGTCTGGTTTTGGCTTTCAACTGGAAGCAATCCAAGTCAAACTGGTGAAAAAAGGTGGGAAAGCACCTGGAACGACGAATGATGCATTTCGAGATGGACTGAAAAAATATGTAGACAAACGGGGCAAAGGGCTGATCAAAGGCTCCAAACAAAAGATTTATCATATACCGGGGAGTCAATACTATAATAAAACGACCAGTCCAATTCGGATGTTCAAGACAGAGGTGGAAGCCTACAAAGCGGGTTATCGGCCTGCTAAATAGAGGCGTGGCAGGCATTCGCTGAGTAAACATCTATGAGAAATTGCTTTACCAAAAAAGTTACGAGGCAACGAGAAGAAAGCTATTTTTGATCAAAAAGTAACTGAATCGTCTGATTCATTCTAAACATCCCTTTCCATTAATGAAAAGGGCTGTTTTACGTATTCAAGATCATTACTGTGCGTAGATCAGGCGGATCTTATTAACCTTCCATCATGAGATCCGTCTTCATTTAGCGAGGTTCCAACATAAAGCCACTATCTTCATCGTTTATTTCTTCGGTAGGCGTAAAAATAATATTTTTGCCATCTCTTTCAAGGGTAAAGATTGAATCACCAACCATTAGGAAATCTGACGATGGATGACTCATTGATCGTCGAATTGGGCTAGAAAATGAAAGCTGCGAAGTGTTTCTTTGAATCAACGAATGAAGGAATAGAGGGAGCAATTTCATCTGCATAAATTTTTGTCAGGTGAATTCGAGATGATTTGATGATTAAATGGCCAGTTTAACATTGATATATGGCTATTAATGTGTATAATAAGTACTTGTGCGAAGCGCACCGCGGTTCATCAACCATCCCGCGTAATCAAAACTCGGAGAAAGTAGGGATCATATGGAAAAATCAACAAATCTAACCAATCAACGTTTGCGTGTCGTCGCAGCGAATGGGATCATCATGGCACTTTATATAGCTGTAACGGTTCTAGTCGCACCAGTTGCCTCAGGAGCGATTCAATTCAGGATATCTGAAGGATTGAATCACTTAGTCGTTTTCAACAGAAAATTGATGTGGGGTGTCGTCGGCGGGGTTGTTGTGTATAACTTGTTCTTTGGAATGGGGGTCTTGGATGTCGTATTCGGTGGGGTCGGAAGCTTTTTGGCTTTAGGAGCGACTGCGCTGGTTCAGAAGAAGATTCCAAATGTTTTCTTAAGACTAGCATTTAACACCATTGTTTTTTCATTAAGCATGTTCCTGATTGCGATTATGCTAAATATCACCTTAGCATTGCCTTTCTGGCCAACATTTGCAACAACGGCATTGAGTGAATTTATTGTAATGACGATTACGGCACCTGTGATGTATATTATCAATCGTGCTGTTCGTTTTGATAAACGCGTTTAAAGAAAACTTGTTTTTTGCTTTGATGGTTCTCAAAAAACAAGAAAAAGATCATTCCTAAGAAATGAAGGAATGATCTTTTGTTTTATTCTGCTTTTAAGTCTTCGATTTCTACAACTTTGAAGTTTTTCGCTTCTAGTTGCGTAACGATCTTGTCGCATAATTCTTTTGATGTGTTTGCTGGTAAAGTGATCATCGTACGACGAATAAATTCGTCTTTGCCGATATCCAGTGTGATACAGCTGGCGATACTGCTGTATTTTGCGATTATTTTTGAGATAACCGCTAAGTCGCCTTGTTGACCTGTTGATGCGATCGTCAACACATAGCTTCCTTGCTCAACGCTCCATGATTGTGACAACATATTCAATAAGGAGCTGTGGGTCAAGATGCCGTAAAATTGATTGTTTTCATCTAATACCGCAATATAAGGCAATTCTTTGATTGTAAAGAAAACCTTAAAAAATGAAGAGTTGACATAGATGAACTTCGTCGCATTTTTTAGCAGATAGGTGACGGGTAAAGTCATGTCACCGCCGTTTGCTTTATGGCGATAGATGTGCATTTTATAAATATTTCCTCTAAAAATCTTTCCTGATTCATCTAGGATAGGCACACAACGATAACCAGACTCTTCTAAAATTGCCAGCGCTTCTTCTAAGGTAGCTGTTTCCTTTACCGTTGTTAAATCGCGTTTTTTGTAAACCATTGTTTTTAATAACATAATTTTCCCTCCCAAATACCCATTTAACACCATTATCATACCACAAAATCAGCAGAAACTATATTTATACGACAGAAAATCAAAAATTGACACAATCTTAAATAAATGGTATTTTTAGTGTTGGAAAACTTTATAAAAAGGGGGAGGACACTAAGATGGCAACAAAAAAAGCTGCTTTGGCTTGTTCTGTCTGCGGATCCCGCAACTATTCAAAATCAGTCAGTGAAGGTAAAAAAGGCGAACGCCTTGAAATCAACAAATTTTGCAAGTATTGTAATCAATATACGTTGCATCGTGAAACGAAGTAAGGAGGGAATCAAATGAAATTTTTGAAAAATGTTGTTGAAGAAATGAAAAACGTTTCTTGGCCATCGAAAAAGCAATTACGTAAAGATACCTTTGTGGTGATTCAAACAACCATAATTTTTGCATTGATGTTCTTTGTGATGGACACACTGATTCAAACAGTCTTCAATTGGATCCTAAAGTAAGACTTCTTACTGATAGCGCTAGTCATTTATCGCAAATCATGCTATAATCGCTTTGAGGAAAAACTTCGGTGCAGCTGAGGTTTTTTTATTTTACAAAAAGATGGGGAGTCCGAAAAAAATGGAATCTTTTGAAAAAAATTGGTATGTTCTACATACGTATTCAGGTTACGAGAACAAAGTAAAAGCAAACCTAGAGTCACGTGCACAAAGCATGGGGATGGGTGATTATATTTTCCGTGTCGTTGTTCCCGAAGAAGTGGAAACAGAAGAAAAAAATGGCAAAACCAAAGAAATCGTTCATAAAACCTTTCCTGGTTATGTGCTAGTTGAGATGGTCATGACGGATGAATCTTGGTACGTGGTTCGGAATACACCAGGTGTGACTGGTTTCGTTGGCTCTCATGGTGCAGGAAGCAAGCCGGCGCCTTTATTACAAGAAGAAATCAATTCGATTTTGCGTTCGATTGGTATGAGCACCCGAACAGTTGAGTTAGAAGTGGAAATCGGCGAAACCGTCAAGATCATCGAAGGTGCGTTCTCTGGTTTAGAAGGTCAAGTAGCAGAAATCGATGAAGAGAAACAAAAACTAAAAGTGAACATCGATATGTTCGGTCGTGAAACCAGTACAGAACTTGATTTTGAGCAAGTAGATAAAATTTAACTGCTGGATAGACTAGCATGAACGGCTCATTTACGGTAAAATAACAGTAATGAGAATAAAGTGGACCAATTCGTTGGCCCACTTTTTTTCTCAAAATGAGTAAGCGCTTTATAAGAGGAAGGGGTCCTATGTCAAAATTAGTTACTTTTTTTAGAGTAAAGTTTCACAATGATTTTCATCCCCATACTAAAGGGATGATTTCTGTACATAATGGGTATAGCTTGTTGTTTCTTTTTAATTTGCTACTGTTTTTCTTTGCCATGTTGTTTTTCGATCCAAGGGTGGCAGTCGAAGAGCTCAAGTTGATTTTATTTTCGGAAAGTCATCTTGTGACAGATTATATTGCTATGACTTCTGTAGGGACGGCTTTATTAAACAGCAGTTTGATGACGTTTGTATCGATCTCGATTTGTTATCATTATCGGGTGCCGATCACAGGCGGCGCGGTGTCCGCTATCTTTATGGTGACTGGGTATGGTTTTTTTGGGAAAAATTTACTGAATTTTATCCCGATATTTTTAGGCGTCCGCCTGTATTCTTACTTTATGAATGAACCATTGAAAAAATTTCTATTGATTGCCTTGTACGGATCGTCGGTTTCTCCGATCGTCAGCTATTTTGCTTTCAATGATTCATTACCACCTTATTTTAGTTTAGTGATGGGGTATGTCATTGGAATTTTTACCGGTTTTTTGATGGTTCCCATGGCACTGTACTTTCAAGCGCTGTTTCAAAGTGTCAGTCTATACAGTGCGGGATTTACTTCAGGGATGCTATGTACACTGGTCGCTGCCATCTGCCGAATGTTTGGCTTAACGATCGAGCTAAGAACATTAGTATCTCAAGAACAGCAACCGCGATTGATTTTTATGATGCTGGTTTTAGGAGGGATATTCGTCGGCTATGGTTTGCTGATGGCGATTAAGAAAAAACGATTGAATATGCGAGCGATTTGGTCTCATAGTGGCAAAATCGAGCGCGATATTTTAAGGGATACCGGCGTTTACAATACCATGATCAATATGGGGTTAATGACATTCTTGTTAGTGGCTTACGTAGTCAGTATTGGTGCGGTTTTAAATGGACCAGTTATCGGTGCGATCTTTTGTGTCATCGGCTTTTCTGCTTGTGGCTCTCATGTCTTTAACTCACTCCCTTTATTGGCAGGAGTGACGATCGCCAACCTATTGAGTGTGTATACTATCAACGAGACGGTCACAGTCACGTCAGCGATTTTTGGGATGATGCTCTGTGCAGTAACGAATGCCTATGGCTGGAAAGGGGGCTTGGTGGTTGGCTTTGTCCACGCCTCTATGGTACTGAATATTGATTTCTTACATGGTGGCTTGAATTTGTATAATAATGGTTTTTCTGGCGGGTTAGTCGCCATGATGATCATTCCCTTGTTGGATCTCAGCAAACAGCTTTGGCAAAAATCAGCCGATCAGGTACCAGCTACCCAGAAAGAAAAAACACAAACAGTCTCGAAAGTACAAGAAAGTGAACAGCCATTAGTCCCATTAGATCAAACAGAAGGAAAACCTAAATTTTCCGAGCCTGTGAAGGTATTAAAACCCGTTGCCCAAAAGAAACACTATAGGGTCGGCGAGTGGGAGTAGAAAAACCGCCAATGTCATTTGTTACTTGTTTAACAAATGGTGTTTCTTGTCTTTTCATCGCTGGAAATCATGAGAAAATGAAAACCAACCAAGAACAAGCAACGATTGGTTGTTCTTGGTTGGTTTTTATTGGTGTTCATTTCTAAAAAAATCAACGATTGGCTTCTAAGATTTCTGCCTGCAAGCGTTGGGCAGTCGGTGTCATGGCTAGACCGCCTTCAGCCGTTTCCTTGAAAATGCTAGGCATTTGCCGACCGACTTGATACATCGCTAAGACCACTTCATCTGGTGGGATGACACTTTCGATTCCTGCCAGTGCCATGTCGGCAGAGATAAAGGCTTGGGAAGATCCCAGGGCATTGCGCTTCACGCAGGGGACTTCGACTAAGCCCGCGACAGGGTCACAAATCAAGCCCATCATATTTTTTAAGGTGATCGCCACCGCTTGAGCCGCTTGGTGAGGGGTACCACCTTTTGCACAAACCAAAGCCGCCGCAGCCATTGCGCTAGCAGAACCGATCTCCGCTTGACAACCGCCTTCGGCACCGGAAATCGAGGCATTGTTGGCAATCACCAGACCAAAGGCGCCGGCTGTAAACAAAAAGTCGACTTGTTGCGCTCGAGTCAGTGCCAAACGCTCACGCACGGCCATCAAGACACCAGAAACAACACCCGCACTACCGGCAGTCGGAGTGGCGCAAATCAAGCCCATTTTCGCATTGACTTCATTGACTGCAATGGCATTTTGGACCGCTTGTAGAATGGTTTCTCCGCTTAAAAAATCACCGGCAGCAAGGTAGTCGTTCATCCGTGTCGCATCGCCACCGGTCAATCCCGTCACCGATTTAACACCAGAGACACCTTCAGCGACTGATTGTTCCATAACAACTAAATTCTTTTCCATGATTGCAAGGATCTGTTCGCGACTTCGGCCAGTATTTTCTGCTTCGATCGCAATCATCATCTCTGCAACGGAAGGATAATTTTTACTCTCTGTTACTAATTCATCTATTGTATAGAACATGTTCCTATCTCCTTTAATCAAAATACGCAGCGCTGTAAACGTGCGGCAAAACTTTGATTTGTTGCGCCAGCTGATCATTACGCTGATCGACTTCGATGATCATGATGGCTTTATCACCGACAGCTTCTCTTGTTACGGTCATCGTACCGATATTGATTTGAGCCTCTGATAGTAAATTGGTTACTTTCGCAATCATTCCTGGAACATCTTGATGGACGATCACATAAGTTGGCGTACCCAGTGTCAGAGAAATTTTGAAGCCGTTAAGCTCTGAGATTTGAATATTGCCACCACCAATCGAAATACCAGTGACGGATAGTTTGTGGCTACCTTTTGTCAAAATCATCTTGACCATATTTGGATGTTCCGCTTTTTCTTTTTTAGGGACGAATAAGACTTCGATCCCTTTCTCATAAGCGATTTTTAAAGAGTCTGCTAGGCGAGCGTCATCTGGCTCCATGCCTAAGAGACCGCCAACTAACGCAATATCGGTTCCATGACCGCGATAGGTTTTGGCAAACGATTCATACAACAGGATATCTACACTGTCTGGCTGTTCGCCAAAAATACTGCGAACGATTTTTCCAATCCGGGCAGCACCGGCTGTATGAGAACTGCTGGGACCCACCATGATGGGTCCGATTATATCAAATACACTGCGGTATTTTAATTGTTCCATTTTTTTCACCTCGAATAGTAGTAAACGAATAGGGAAGAATTCCAGTAGTAGTGTAGCATAAAAAAATGAGAGAATGAAAAAAGCAGACCAAAAGCAAGGGATTTTTATTTATTTTTTTAGCGAAGGAATAACGAAAAGCGCTGGTGAGTATTTTTTCGAAAAAAACAGCTGAAAAACCTTGAATTATTCCTTAAAGATGCTATAATATTCCAGTGTGCTTTCGTCACACGTTTTTTGTGTGTGCACATGAATCACCAAAGTGGGAGGAGAAATTTGGATCTCCAATTAACCACATCACGGACTCAAGGAGGTATGTCTCGTGGCAAAAAAAGTAGAAAAAATCGTTAAATTGCAAATTCCTGCAGGTAAAGCAACACCAGCTCCGCCGGTAGGTCCTGCGCTAGGTCAAGCGGGTATCAACATCATGGGATTCACTAAAGAATTCAATGCTCGTACAGCTGATCAAGCAGGTTTGATCATTCCAGTAGTGATCTCTGTATACGAAGACCGTTCATTTACTTTCGTTACAAAAACACCACCAGCAGCAGTATTGTTGAAAAAAGCAGCAAACGTTGAAAAAGGTTCAGGCGAACCAAACAAAACAAAAGTTGCAAAAGTTTCACGCGATCAAGTAAAAGAAATCGCTGAATTGAAAATGGAAGACCTAAACGCAGCTGATGTTGAAGCAGCAATGCGCATGGTTGAAGGAACTGCACGAAGCATGGGGATCACTGTAGAATAATTACAGCCCTAAGGAAGTAGCTTCTCAGTCGGCTTCATATTGAAAAATATGGGACACGTGGGAGGTTCTACCGTTATAACCACATCAAGGAGGAAACAAAATGGCTAAAAAAAGCAAAAAAATGCAAGAAGCATTGAAAAAAGTTGATGCTACAAAAGCTTATTCAGTTGAAGAAGCAGTAGCTTTGGCAAAAGAAACAAATATTGCAAAATTCGACGCAACGGTTGAAGTTGCTTACAAATTAAACGTAGACCCTAAAAAAGCGGATCAACAAATCCGTGGCGCGGTTGTATTACCAAACGGTACTGGTAAAACACAAACAGTTTTAGTTTTTGCTAAAGGCGATAAAGCCAAAGAAGCAGAAGCAGCTGGTGCTGATTTCGTTGGTGACGACGATATGGTTCAAAAAATCCAAGGTGGCTGGTTCGACTTTGACGTTGTTGTTGCAACGCCTGACATGATGGCTACTGTTGGTAAATTAGGTCGTGTATTAGGCCCTAAAGGTTTGATGCCTAACCCTAAAACTGGTACAGTAACAATGGACGTAACAAAAGCAGTTAACGAAGTAAAAGCTGGTAAAGTTACTTACCGTGTTGACAAAGCTGGAAACATCCACGTACCAATCGGAAAAGTTTCTTTTGAAGATGACAAATTGATCGAAAACTTCAAAACGATCCATGAAACATTGTTGAAAGCTAAACCTTCAGCAGCAAAAGGTCAATACATGAAAAATATCTCAGTTACAACAACATTTGGACCTGGGATCCATGTAGAACAAGCTTCTTTCTAATTTAATACAAAAATTTAAAACTTTTATTGACTTGACTGCCTTATCTATGGTAAGGTAGTCAAGGTTAAAAGTTTAACTGTACCGAAGACAGTAGGTGGCATTTGCCTTAATTTCCTACCGAGGACGTTTATTGAGAACCTTCAATAGTCCCTCTATGTCTACGGTGGCATAGAGTTTTTTATTGTCTTTTTTTAAGACAAAGGAACCGTTCGTTTCGAAGAAACTCTTCCATCAAAATCAGGAGGTGAAATATAAATGAGTGAAGCAGCTATCGCTAAAAAATCCGCGATCGTTGATGAAGTGAGTGAAAAATTCTCTGCAGCCGCATCTGTAGTCGTTGTTGACTACCGTGGACTAACTGTTGATGAAGTAACTCGCTTACGTAAACAATTGCGTGATGCAAACGTTGAGATGAAAGTTATCAAAAACTCAATTCTTTCTCGTGCTGCTGAAAAAGCTGGTCTAGAAGGTTTAGGTGAAGTATTCACTGGTCCTACTGCCGTAGCATTCAGTAACGAAGACGTTGTTGCACCTGCAAAAATCATTAACGATTTCGCAAAAGACGCAAAAGCTTTAGAAATCAAAGGCGGTATCATCGAAGGCAAAGTTTCTTCATTGGAAGAAATTACTGCATTGGCGAAATTGCCAAACCGCGAAGGACTTCTTTCTATGTTGCTATCTGTGCTACAAGCACCTATCCGCAACGTGGCTTACGCTGTCAAAGCAGTGGCAGAAAAAGAAGAAGATGCAGCATAATTGCCGCATGATTTTTCAGTATTAAAAAACTAAACTACTTACTTAAATGGAGGAAAACAAAATGGCATTGAACATTGAAAACATTGTCGAAGAGCTAAAAGGCGCGACAATCTTAGAATTAAACGATTTAATTAAAGCTATCGAAGAAGAATTTGGCGTATCTGCTGCAGCTCCTGTAGCTGTAGCTGGTGGAGCTGGCGATGCTGGTGCTGCTGAAGAACAAACTGAATTCACTGTAGAATTGACTGCAGCTGGCGATCAAAAAGTTAAAGTTATCAAAGCAGTTCGTGAAGCAACTGGCTTAGGCTTGAAAGAAGCGAAAGCAGTCGTTGACGGAGCTCCTTCAGCAGTTAAAGAAGGCATCTCTAAAGACGAAGCTGAAGCATTGAAAGCAGCTTTAGAAGAAGTTGGCGCTTCAGTAACAGTTAAATAATTTTTCTTAGTGTCAAATCCTTTTGTATGAAGGGTTTGGCGCTTTTTTTTATAAATGAAATCCGGCTCTTTGTCAATAAGGACTGATGAGTTGTGCAAAATCAAATCTGGGTCAGAATGAACCACATTCTGGCTCAGATTTTTTGTTATCTCACTTTGATTAATTGATTGATCAAAAAGATTCTAATTCTCATGTTCTCGAATGATTTAAATCCGTAGGATACTCGTTTCATTGTCTTTATGTGGGTATTCTTCGCTTCTATTTTTCCATTGGAATAAGGATAGATCATTGCGTTGGTGATGCCTTCTTCATGGGTAAGAAGGTTTTGAAGCTTTTCCCGAAAGCTGTCATCTAACGTTTCAGGAAGTTCTGTCAATAAGGAGAAAAATAAGTCAGGGTCTTTGTCTCGAAAGGCTTCAACTAATTCATGAAAAAAGGGATACGCCTCCTTCAGGGGCGTAGAAAACTCAAGCAATCGATCAATCATCATTGCTTCAGTAAGAAATGGGTATTTTGGTGCTCGGAAACTTTTCCATGTTTTGTATTCATAATGGTTGATGTTTGCACGATTTTTTAGCAAAAAGCGCCAATTCTTTTTCAGTTTTTCTGCCTGGCTTTTCTGTCCTGCTTTACGAAGTTCATTCATTTCACGGATACGCAACTCATTGAACGCTTGATTCATGTGTTTGACAATATGAAACCGATCAATCACTATTTTCGCTTTTGGCAGAACACGTTTGGTGAGCTGGAAGTAGGCGGCGTTCATGTCTGTCACCAAAAATTCTACTTCTTCTGGATTGGTACACCCTAAGAAATAGCTTGTTAATCGAGGTAATTTACGCGTAGGCAAAACATCGATTAATTTTCCTGTTTCACCATCTGCGCAAATAAAGCTCATTTTATCTTCTATGGAAGCATGCGAACGAAATTCATCAACCATCAATACTCTTGGGAGAATCTTCTTAGATTGTTTTGGTAAATAGCTTTTAAACTCTTTTAATGTACGAATAACGGTGGTCAAAGATACCTGACAGCTTTTCGCAATAAAAGATAAAGATACTTTTTCAGTCAGTAAAGAAGCAATTTTATATCTCACATGATTTGCGATTGAATGTCTGGGTTGGACAAAATAACTTTGAGCAGTCCAATGGGTGCGACAGTTTTTACAGGTATAGCGCTGCTTTTTTAGGCGCATAACCAAAGGCATATGATTGTATTGCTCAAAACGGACAATCGTTTCCTTCTTCCCATTTTTCACTATAATTGATTTCCCGTTTCCATCTACCACAGTAGAACCACAACTTCTACAAGCACGAGGATTAGGCGAGAGAACAGCATCGACGACCAATGTCTTTTTCTTCTGAAGGGTCTCGTAAGAGACCTCTGTAATCATCAAATCTTTCTCTGTTATTCTCAGCATTTTTTTGATAGAATCATTCATATAGCATATCGTCCTCTCAGTTGTTTATTTTGTGGTGATTTAATCATACTAGAGAACGATATGTTTTTTAATACCTAAAATGAAAATGGGGCTGAAGAATCAATTCTGATTCATCAGTCCCATAAATTATAGAGCCTGAAATCCCTGCAAAAGGAATAAGCAGCGACCCCCGTTTCTTACTAGCGAGGATCACTGCTTATTTTTTTCTAAATTGTTGGAATAAGAACACAAAAATAAAAAAGAAAAATGCTTCCCACAATGTTGTGGTCCAGCTAAAACTGCGGTTTATACCAAAAACGAGATTACCGATATTGGAAACCACTAAATACAATGCTGTTGCTAGCAAAGAATAGCCGAGTCGTTTGCCCATCATTACGCCTCCCTTTGCTATGATTGTAACAAGTCAAAAGAGTTGTGGCAATCAATTCTGATGTAGTGATGATAAATTGATTGATAGAAAGAGAAAAACCGAACGATCACAACGGATCGTTCAGCTGAAGAGGATATACACGGTTCGCTTAACCCAATGGGACGTCAAAGATCCAACCAGTTGGTGCGGCAATGTCTCCGAATTGAATGCCGGTCAATTGGTCATACAATGCTTTGGTTTGTGGACCAACTTCCGTTTCGCTATAGAACACATGGAAATCCTCACCGTTTTGGATCCCGCCTATCGGAGAAATAACAGCAGCTGTTCCGCAGGCACCCGCTTCGACAAAACGATCCAGCTCATTGAGATAAACATCACCTTCAACCGGGGTCAATCCTAATGAATGTTGCGCTAGATGCAGCAATGAATATTTTGTGATACTTGGCAAAATAGAAGGAGATTTTGGTGTCACAAATTCATTGTCAGCCGTGATCCCGAAAAAGTTGGCAGAACCGACTTCTTCGATTTTGGTATGTGTTTCTGGATCAAGATAGATGCAGTCGGAAAATTTCCGTTGATGGGCTTCGTATCCAGGCAATAAACTCGCTGCATAATTTCCGCCAACTTTGGCTGCACCAGTACCATTTGGTGCCGCGCGATCATAATCAGAAACAATGAAATTCGTCGGTGTCAATCCGCCCTTAAAGTAAGGACCGACAGGCATACAAAAAACCGTAAAAATGTACTCTGGTGCTGGACTAACACCGATGTTTTCTCCGACGCCAATCAATAGCGGACGAATATACAAGGTGGCGCCGCTGCCATAAGGCGGAACATATTCCTGATTTGCTTTTACAACTTGTTTTACCGCATCTAAGAAGAAGTTCTCAGGAACCTCTGGCATGCGCAGACGATAGGCACTGCGGTTCATCCGTTTGCTATTTTCGTCTGGACGGAACAAATTGATGCCGCCATCTTTTCTTCGGTAGGCTTTTAGTCCTTCAAAACATTGCTGTCCATAATGAAGAGCGGTTGATCCCTCGTGGATATGCAGATAATTATCCTCGGTAAGTTCGCCTTCATTCCAAGAACCGTCTTTCCATGTTGCCAAAAAACGCCATGGCGTTTTGATATAAGAAAACCCTAAATTTGACCAATCGATTGTCATTCGTTCACACCCTCTTTTAATTTTTCTAAGTATAGCACTTCAGAAAAGAAATGTCATTATTTTCTGAAAATTCTTCTGTAAGAATATTTGGTGACATTGACGTGTAAAGAAAGGGGAAGTGATCTTTGCTTGTACGAGTTCCCCAGATTGTTTTTCTACAAGTTCTGTGCTTCAATGAGAGTATAAAAAAACAAAAAAGGGGGAACGTTTGTGATTGAGGAAGTGTTGACGGACAGTCTAGGGATCGCTGCTGCGTATCGACGATTGAAACCAATCATGATCCATACACCACTTGCACCAAGTAATATTTTAGGTAAAGAAAAAGAGGGCACGATATTTTTGAAATTAGAAAATCTACAGCGCACCGGCTCCTTTAAAGCGCGTGGGGCGTATAACAAACTCGCTTCATTGACTGATGCAGAAAAACTTCGCGGTGTCATTGCCTGTTCTGCAGGAAATCATGCACAAGGTGTTGCCCTCGCCGGATCGTTACTGGGGATCAATGTCCGAATCTTTATGCCATTGACGGCTGCCAAAACAAAAATAGAGGCGACAAGAAGCTATGGCGCACAAGTCGTTTTAGCAGGAGAGACGTTTGATGAAACCAAACAACTGACACTAGAGGCCATGAAAGACAGTGGCGAAGTATTTGTCTCTCCTTTTGATGATCGTGCAGTAATGGAGGGGCAAGGAACGATTGCAATCGAACTGTTGGAGGATCTTCCGGATGTTGATAATGTCATAATTCCCATCGGCGGTGGTGGGTTGATCGCTGGGATCGCTTTAGCCTTAAAAGAACTTCGTCCAGAAGTCAAGATCATCGGCGTTCAATCCTATGGCGTTTATGGCATGATCGCCTCACTTTGGCAGCAAAAGCTAGTAGCCAATCGCCGTAGCCGAACGATCGCCGACGGCTGTGATGTCGCTTTGGCAGGGGAGCTGACCTATGATGTTTTAAAGACCCGTATCGATGAAACAGTCTTAGTTGAAGAATCCGACATCGAACAAGCAATCCATTACTTGGCTTTGAAGGAAAAAGTCATTGCAGAAGGTGCCGGTGCATTAAGTACGGCGGCGATTTTAAGTGGACAGATCGATCATTTGCTTCGAGGAAAGAAAACTGTGGCATTGGTCTCCGGCGGAAATATTGATTTCTCTGTGTTTAAGGAAATCATCTGAGTGCAACAAGCCTTCCAATAAAGAAAGAAGAGACCTGATTAGACATTCTCCTAATTGGGTCTCTTCTTTTAAATTCAAAGCAGGTGCTCAGATGATTACTTTGGGGGAGAAAGGATTGTTTCGATCCACTGTCCAAAGGTTGTTACATATTTCAAGGGTCCGACCAATGTAAATCGTGCCATCGTTGGGTTGATTTTTTCAAAGTAAAAACGCCGACTTTCCCCTGAGTAAAGTGCATTGAATTCATCAATAACGATTTTTTTTTGCTGTTGTAGCAATTCCTCTGATTCAATAAAGAAATCAATGGCAAGTAAGCTTTCGGGTATCTGTTTTTCTGAACGTATTGAAGCAAAAGAAAGCAGGGGATCTTCAAATGGTTCGCCCATCAACGAAGCCACATCTTTGTAAGAAAAGCGCCACTGCCCGCCAATTTTTGTCCCTTTAAGTTGGTTGGTCTTTTGATAATTTCGGATGGTTCGAGTCGTTACGCCCAGTTTTTCAGCGACTTCTTCAACGGTATAATAATCTTTCATCGGTTCCTCCTACAAAGCGATTGTACGATCACAAAAGCGTTGCTCCTCTTTCTTATGACTAGTATAGATGATAATGCGTTTTTCTGCATGTTTTTTTAAACACTTCATAATCTTTTCGGCAGCTTCATCATCAAGGCTGCTGGTAGCTTCGTCTAAAAGAATGATTTCGGCATCACTTAATAAGATGCGAGCTAGAGCGATTCTTTGCTTTTCTCCTCCAGACAAGTCGGCACCATTTTCCGTAAGCCTGCTAGTCCGTGAGCGCTGTTGAAAAATAGGCGCTAAAATACCAGAGGTTTCGATAATTGTTTTTTCTTCTTCCGTCATTTTTCTTCCCCATACAAGATTTTCTTCAATTGTCCGAGAGAGAATCGTAGGGTCTTGAGCAAGGTAGATGGTTTTATCTGTTTCAGGGTTTCTTGGCTTGATGCGTGTACTCTTCGTTGAAAGCGAAATTCCTTCTGATGGATAAAGGCCAGCAATTGCCTTTAAAAACGTTGATTTTCCTTTTCCTGAAGCGCCAGCCAAGTAAATATGTTCACCAGGCTTCAAGGTTTCTTCAATGAGAAAGGAAAAGCTGTGGTTGCCAATTGATACGACAGGGTGGTCGAAAGTAAGACTCAGAGTAGCTTCACTCGTTTGGTTCCAGCAGTCATCGGGAGCAGCCAATTCTTCGTTAACAAAACGTTGATTGGTCCTCAGAGTAGCGGTATCAAGATTGATTTTCGTTAAACCACTTAACGCAGAAAAGTAAATGGGTAATAGTACGCCAATCAAAATCAACGCAGAGGTTGGCAGTTCATCTTGTAATATTCCTTGAATCATAAACAAATAGATGCCGATCTGGGCGATCTGATTGATCGCATTAAGGACTAAACTAGTCGTTTGGGCAAATGTATTGGTGTTTGCTAATGTTTGATACATCGATGACAATTGAGAGGAAAACAGCTGCTCAAGAACAGCGTCACTCCATTGCTTCATTGTATCAATATGGGACAATGTTGTTAACATTTCCTTATTGCTGAGAGCAAATGCTTCTTGCATATTTTTCATCTTAATACTCAACTGTTGATTGATCCATCGAAACCCAAAAACATTGATGGGAAATAGCAATAGTAAAATGAAACCCAGTAAATAATGCAATTGGAAACACAAAAAAAGTGGGATCAGCAATAAGAAAAAGCAGCGAATAGCTTCGCTAAAACTACCGCAAATAAACAAGTATAAGGAATCAACAACGCCAAAGATGCGGTTTAATAGATAAGTGGGCTCCTTTTCAGAGAGCTCAACATAACTCTTCCTTTTCATTTTTTTTAACAATTCTAAGAGATGGCGCACATTCATCGAAGCTGCATAGCGCTCTTTCATCACAATCAATAAGAATTGCGCGCAATAAGTAATGCTTAATATGAACGCTAATAAGCCGACGAGATGATCAAAGCGCAGTGCGTGATCTTCTTGTAGAAGCAAAGGGAAAGCGAGGTTTGTCAGGACAGTCAAAAAAACTAGCAAACTACTCAAACTGATAAAAAGTTTATTGTTTCTAATAATTTCAAACATAAAATCAACTCATTTCCTATATTTTCCTAAATGGTAGATGTTTTTATGAAAAATGTCAACAAAAAAAGAGTTCCTGATTAAAGGAACTCTTGAAAAATCAAAAGCTGCGTCCGCCGCCACCGAATGTACCGCCACCGGAAGAGTGAGTCGTACTGCCGCCACCGCCGCCAGAAAAACCACCGCCGCCTCCACCATTATTCGAAGGACGGGGGATGCGTCTGGTTGTGACAAAGGAGTTGACTAAGCGATCTTCTTTTTGGGTTAGATCAATACTTGATTTTTCTAGATAGTTAAATTTGTAGCCGCCCATTTTTAATTGATAACGGGATTTAACAATGATGAAAAAGGCGATACTGATCACTGCCGCGATCGCTAAGCAAATAGCAATTTCTAGTGGCGTTATCACTTTGTAATAAGTAATTTTTCCGGTATCACGATCGATGCGATAGTGATCGGCAGGAACACCCGCTTCCACAAAACTTTCTGCTTTTTGCAGATAGACCAATGCAGCTTGATAATAATTTCCCTCTGCCATCTGGTCAAATACCGCATCAAGTAGCTTATCTAGACGTGAATCGGTAAGATAATCGATCATATTTCCGGAAGTCGAAACGTGAAATTCCCGTTGCGCCATATCGATCACCAATGCCGAACCGTTGTTGTCGTTGCCGATCCGTCTTGAAAGATATCGATCAGTGTACAACTCGATATCTCCCGTATTGCTGTTCGTTGTTTGAATAAAAACTTCGCCTTTGATCTTTGCATTCAGCGCTTCTGCTTCTTCGTTCAACTTCTGGATCTCTTGTTCGGTAAAGAGTCCAGCGTGGTCTGCGACTGTCTCTTCGGCTGCGAAGGCGGGCAGGGTGGTTAAGAAAAAGCCAACTAGCAGAAGCAACAAATAAGATAGTTTTTTCATAAGAAATACGCTCCAATCAACGCGAGGATGGTCGTTGCCGCGAAAATGGCGCCACTGACGATTCCCAAGCGTTTGTAACTGATCGGTAAAACACCGCTGACTTTTCCGGTTTGCCCATTCATCGCATAATAAAAGGCACTCTTGTTTTCATCATCGGCTCGATAGGTCACTAGCCATACAGGAAGCAAAACGTAGTTGTTTTCTTCTTTTGTTAGATTGATGGATCGATTGTTGCGTTTAAAACTAGTATAGCCATTGACGGTGCCTGCTAGCAGGTTTTCAGCATAACCCGATAATTCGTTTTTGACTTCGTCGGAAAGATCGATGTACTCAATGTCTCTTTTTTCTGCTTGGAAGCCGGCTAAATACTGACTGCGAAACGCAACGGCTTTTTCAAGGGGAAACGGTTGAACGCCAGTTACCATTTTTTGTTGGACGTTTTTTGACAGCGCATGCTTGAGTAATTCGTTCACCTTGATTTTGCCTCGTCGCAAGACGTCGTATTGTTTATGCTCGGTATATTCAATGTCACCCACTCGCCAAATTCGCAAGGAGGTACCCATTCCTGAGAGGGATCCGTTCATCTCGGCATCAACGACCCAATAAGGGAAGTATACGCCAGTCAATTTCTCTACTTGTGCTTGGTCGAAGAAATCCCGTGGGACGAATTTTTTCTTTTGTGCCCATTCTAAAAACTTTTTGGTTGCTTCTTCTTTTTCGATCGCAAAGGGAAGGACTTTGTTTGGCAAAAATTCTCCCGAAAGCCGACCAGATAAAACGACCGGATTATGGCAAAAGTAGCAATAAGTTGCGGCTGTAGTCGCATCCGTCACGATTTCAGCACCGCAGCTGGGGCAGGTGAAAAGGTCCATCTGCCCAGCTTGTGCATCGGCTTGCTCTCTAACTTCTTCTTGAAGGGACGGTTCGGTCTCGGTCGCTGCAGAAGGATCTAAGACAGGAGTATCGGCCATCTGCGCTTCTTTTTGCTTTTCTTCAAAGGCAGTGACTTCGTCTTCAGTAAAAATACTCAGACAAAATGGACAATGAAATTTTTGATCGCCAGGATCAAAGGTTAAAGCGCCCCCACAATTGGGGCACTTATGTGTGATAACATCCATCAGCAATCCTCCTCAATTAGTCTACTGGGACACCTTTGAAAGGTTTGCCGCAATTCGGACAGAATTTTGGAATACCGTTGGCTAAATCGATCACTTCACCACAATCGCTGCATTTCATTTTTAGGCTTGGTCCATCGCTCGTTGGTTTTGGCGTCCCGCAATTGCTGCAGAATTTACCAGTATTAGAGGTGCCGCATTGTGGACAGTCCCAATGATCTGCGTTGGTTTGTGCGGAAGCCTGTTGCTGCATTTGCTGTTGGTTGTTTTGTGACGCTTGGTTCAAATAACCGCCACCAGCGTTCATCCCCATGCCCATGCCAACAAACCCAGTCGTAGCCCCAGCGGCATTGCTACCGGCAGATTCCATACCACGAGCAACCGAACCTTGAACATAGCCTTCACGAATCGAAGGGTCGCCTAACATTGCCCCTTGGTTCCGCATGTTGATCAGTTTTACGGAATCATCCGTATAAGAGATGCTTGCGACAGCAACCGAAACGATTTCCATTCCTCGGAGTTCTCGCCAGCTGTCATCAAGAACCGTTCCCATATATTTGCTTAATTCCATACTCTTAGATGGAACGTAAGAAATTCGTTCGCCATCTGCTGACATTTTGTTGATCGCTGTTTGTAGGGCGGTCAAGAATTCAGCTAAGTACTGCTCATTGATGTCGTTAATATCGACTTGACTTTTGTTTTTGGGGATCGCATTCGTATAGAACAAAATTGGATCGGTAATTCGTAAGGAATAGTTTCCGTGCGCCCGCAAGAAAAGTTCTGCGTTATAAAAGTTGTCAAAATAATTCAAAGGCGATGAAGTACCGAAGCGAATTCCTTTGATTTCTTGTAGATTGATATAAAAAACTTGTTGTTTTTGCGGTGTAACGCCACCAAACTTAAAGCGGTCGAAGGTTTCAGAAATCGCATCTTTCAATGAACCATTCAACATCGAAGGCGCTAATTCGTTTTTCACTGTATAGTAGCCTTCTTCGGCGGTATAATCGATGATTCGCCCGCCATCAACCAATAACATCATCATATTCGGATAGACATGGATCACTGAGCCATCAGTGATGACATCTTCCGTGCCTTTTCTGTTGGCACCGCGTTTGTCATTACGCCGCACTTTGACACCTTTTGTCATTACTGTCGAATCACTCATATTGTCAGGCTCGATCACCTCTAGCCATTGATCTGCTAATCCGCCGCCAATTGTGCTTGTTGCCGCTTTGATAATACCCATTTTCAGTCCTCCTTTAAATTGTTTTCATCACAATAGATGAACATAGATTCATTATACCATAGGAGGAGAGATATACGTTATCAGTCTAAAGTTGGAGAAGAGGAATGGTCTTTTTATTGAAAATAGGGAGGAACAAAAGGATATAGTGAGTGAAAGCGCGCGGAATGGCTCTTCGAATTAAATTTCCATTTCTTTTGAGATTCCACCACGCAAACGGTGGTTTTTTTAGCTGATATTACGTATAATAGAAGGTAGCGAATTTTGAAATGAGTGTGGAAAACTATGGCCTATCAAGCATTATATCGTGTTTGGCGTTCTCAGCGTTTTGATGATGTTGTCGGACAAAAAGCAATTACCCAAACCTTAAAAAATGCAATCGATCAAAACCAGATCTCGCATGCCTATTTGTTTACGGGTCCTCGAGGAACCGGGAAAACAAGTGCAGCGAAAATTTTTGCCAAAGCCATCAATTGTCCAAACCAGGTCAACGGTGAGCCTTGCAATGAGTGCGACATGTGTCGCTCAATCACAGCAGGGACGCAAGAAGACGTGATCGAAATCGATGCGGCAAGCAACAACGGTGTAGAAGAAATTCGCTTTATTCGTGATCGTGCGAACTATGCACCGACCCAAGCTGAATACAAAGTTTATATCATCGATGAAGTGCACATGCTGTCGACAGGGGCCTTCAACGCGTTACTAAAAACATTGGAAGAACCAAGGAAAAATGTTGTCTTTATTTTGGCAACAACAGAGCCCCATAAGATTCCAGCAACGATCATTTCTCGTACCCAACGCTTTGATTTCAAACGGATCAATACGCAAGACATCGTGGGTCATTTGGAAACGGTCCTTACTACTAGTGAGATCAATTACGAAGCAGAAGCTTTACAGATCATTGCGCGAGCCGCAGAAGGCGGGATGCGGGATGCCTTGAGTATTACCGACCAGGCGATCGCTTTTAGTGATGGAACCGTAACGACCCAAGATGCTTTAGAAGTGACGGGCAGCTTGTCCTATGAAATGATGGACCGTCTGATGCAGGCTTGTGGGGAAAAAGAAGTTGCCGATGCGTTAGCGACCTTGCGGGAGTTATTAGCCTCTGGTAAAGAAGCTCGCCGCTTATTGGAAAACTTGTTGGTTTATTGTCGAGACTTGCTGATGTATCAACAAGCGCCGCAGCTGCTATCTGAAAAGTCGCTGCAGTTGACGGAAGCGTTTCAAACACTGGCAAAAAATACCCCGCCAGCAAAGATCTATCACTGGATCACGGTCTTAAACGATACGCAAAATGAAGTACGATTTACCAACAATCCTACGATTTATTTGGAAGTGGCTGTGGTCAAATTAGCCAATGATCCAGAAAGTGCTGCTGTTGCTAGCAATTCAGCTGACAATAGTCAAGAAGTGGCGCAGTTGCGTCAAGCACTGCAAAAGCTTCAAGCAGAAGTACAACGACTGCAAGAGAATCGACCAGCGGGTGCCGTTGCTGAGACCAACGCGCCAGTGAAGAAAACCAAGGCGACCACTACGTTCCGTTTACCAAAGGAACGCGTGTTCCAAGTACTGAAAAGTGCCACGAAGAAAGACTTGGCAAATGTTCGTAATGTCTGGGACGATCTTTTAATGTCTCTTTCCGTGACGCAAAGAGCGATGCTGCACTCCAGTGAAGCAAAAGCTGCCAGCGAATCGGGCGTCGTGATCGCTTTTGACTATGAGATCTTATGCCAACGAGCAAGTAACGACCAAGAGTTTCAATTGATGATCCATAATCAATTGTCCCGTATGATCAAAGACTACGCGCCGCAGGCTGTCTTTATTACAAAAGAAAGTTGGCCGGCGCTAAGACAAGAGTTTTTGGCTGGCGGTCAAGCAACGGAAGAGTCGGAAATTGAAGTAGAGCAAGAGGATACCGAAGTGGTCTCTGTCGAACCAGAAAATGATGACTTAGTAACCAAAGCGCAAGAGTTATTTGGTGAATTAACCAGCATTGAAGAAAATTAATGAAAATGGAGTGATGGATAATGATGCAAGGCATGGGAAATATGCAAGGCATGATGAAACAAATGCAAAAAATGCAAAAAGAAATGATGAAAGAACAAGAAGCGCTGAACAGCAAACAATTTATCGGCGAATCGACAAATGGCTATGTCAAAGCGACCTTTACTGGCGATAAGACGTTACAAGACATTGCTATCAATGAAGCGATCGTTGATGCAGACGACGTGGAAATGCTGCAAGATATGATCATCCTAGCAGTAAACGATGGTTTAAAGAAAATTGAAAAAGAATCGGAACAAACAATGGGCAAATATACACGAAACATTCCGGGTCTATAAAAGGAGAAATGACGGTGCAATATCCTGAACCGATCGCCCGATTGATCGACAGTTACATGAAACTGCCGGGAATCGGCCAAAAAACCGCAACACGTTTGGCGTTTTATACGATTGATATGAAAGAAGAAGTCGTGAATGAGTTTGCCAAATCACTGCTTAGTGTCAAACGAGATTTGCACTTTTGTAGTATCTGTGGAAATATAACGGAAGAAGATCCTTGTGAGATCTGCAGTGATCCCACAAGAGACAAAGAAACGATTTTAGTGGTGGAAGAGCCTAAAGATGTGATGGCGTTAGAAAAAGTCCGCGAGTATCATGGACTTTATCATGTGCTTCACGGTGTGCTATCCCCAATGGAGGGAACCGGACCAGAAGATATCAACATTGCATCGCTAATACAGCGGCTGCACGATGATCAGGTCAAAGAAGTGATAATTGCGACCAATGCGACCACGGAAGGTGAAGCAACGGCGATGTATATGTCGCGTTTGATTAAGCCTGCTGGTATTAAAGTCACGCGTTTGGCTCATGGGTTATCTGTGGGCAGCGATATTGAGTACGCGGATGAAGTGACCTTGCTTAAAGCAGTAGAAGGTCGCCGAGAATTATAATAGATATTGGAGGCAATTAGGGTGAATGGATTGTTTATAACCATCGAAGGACCTGATGGCGCTGGTAAGACCAGTGTGATCGAAGAGTTGTATCCTCGATTACAGCTCGAAGCAACAAGAAAGATCGTCAAGACAAGAGAACCTGGCGGAGTCAAGATTGCTGAAAAGATACGTAAAATTATATTAGATCCTCGAAATGAGGAAATGGATGAGCGGACAGAAGCCTTGCTTTACGCAGCAGCTCGTCGCCAACACTTGATTGAGGTTGTCCTGCCGGCATTGAATGCCGGGCACATCGTGATCTGTGACCGTTTTGTCGACAGTTCGTTGGCTTATCAAGGAGCTGGCCGGCGGATCGGGATTCCTGAAATCGCCCGGATCAACGAGTTTGCGACGGAGGGAACGACCCCTGATTTTACGTTGTACCTAGATGTCGACTCAGATACTGGTTTGCGACGCATTCAGGAAAACCGTGCCCATCAATATGACCGTCTTGATTCGGAAGGATTGGAGTTTCATCAACGCGTCCGTCATGCGTATCTAAAGCTGGCGGAAGAAAATCCTGTACGCATTCATAAGATTGATGCTAGAATGGGGTTACAAGAAGTTGTTGAATCCAGCTATTCAGCAATCGTTGAATCGTATCCTGCTTACTTCAAATCAATCTAAGGTATGCTGGATAACACAAAGGAGATGGTCCCATGAAATTAATTATGGCAATCGTACAAGACAAAGACAGTAATCGTTTGGCAAATGAGTTTATTGATGCCAATATCCGTGCAACAAAATTGTCATCAACAGGTGGGTTTTTAAAGGCTGGTAATAGTACCTTTATCATTGGTATTGAAGATGATCGTGTGCAAGATGCGTTAGAATTGATCAAAAAAACCTGTCAATCAAGAAAGCAGTATGTCTCGACACCGATGTCTCTAGATATATCCTTAGATGGTCAAGTTCCTTATCCAGTCGAAGTCGAAGTTGGTGGCGCCACCGTATTCGTACTGCCAGTTGACGGATTCCATCAATATTAAAAAAGGAGCATTTCATGGAGGAGTTATTTCTACAAGAATATCAGCCTCTTGTTTTTGCCCAACTAAAAAAAAGTATCAAGCATGGGCGCATTGCTCATGCTTATCTTTTTGAAGGGGACAAGGGGACTGGCAAGCATGAGTTAAGTCTATGGCTCGCAAAACGCCTTTTTTGTACCGACGTGCAAGAAGAAGCACCTTGCGGGAAATGCAGTAACTGTGTGCGGATTGCTCAAGGAGAGCATCCGGACGTTATCCAAATAGAACCAGATGGACAGATGATCAAAGTTGATCAGATTCGGCAACTACAAGAAGAATTCTCAAAAAGCGGTTTTGAGAGCCGTTTAAAGATTTTTATTTTGTCTCAAGCAGATAAAATGAACAACAGCGCTGCCAACAGTTTATTAAAGTTTTTGGAAGAACCGGTGGGAAACTTTTTGGCAATCTTAGAAACGGAGAGCCTTGGTCGTATTTTGCCAACCATCCAGTCTCGCTGTCAGATCATTCATTTCTCTCCTTTGTCAAAAGAAAAACTGCAAGAAAAGTTACAAGAAGAGGGACTTTCTAAAGAGACAAGCCGACTTCTAAGCCACTTGACCAATAGTTATCATAAAGCAGTTGAAATCTCGCAAGATGAATGGTTTAATGAAACTAAGGATGCTGTTAAGCGTTGGGTGAATTACCTTTTGAAGAAAGACCCGCAAGCATTTATTTTTGTTCAGAAAAAATTATTGGGTCTAGCAAAAGAAAAAAATCAGCAATCAGAAATCTTTTTGCTCTTGTTATTTTACTTTCAAGAGGAGCGGGATCGATTGTTGGCGCAAGGTTTATGGGGAAAAGAGATCAATCGTGCCATTGAAGCCGCATTGCAAGCACAAAAAAAGCTGCAAGCCAATGTGTCTTTCCAAGGTGTGGCAGAACAATTTTCCGTGAAAATCATCTATGGATAATATGCAGCAGCCGGAAAAGGAGACCAGAGATGATCGAAGTTGTCGGAGTGCGTTACCATGACGTAGGCCAGATTTATTTTTACGCACCGAAAAAACAGACCTATACCATAAATGACCAAGTCATCGTGGAATCACAAGATGCCAAATGTCTTGCTACGGTGGTTACCAAAAGCAGAAAAATGGACGAAAGCGATCTGCCTCAGATAGTCAAACCGATTCTACGTCGGGCGACGAAGAAAGATTTGGAACAAGCGGCAGCCAATCAACAAGCGGCAGATGAAGCCTTAAAAATCGGAAAAGAAAAAATCCGGGCGCACCAGCTGCCGATGAAATTGATTCGAGTAGCCTATACTTTTGAGCGAACAAAGCTGATTTTCTCGTTTACCGCAGAAAGCCGTGTTGATTTTCGTGAATTAGTCAAAGACTTGGCAAGTGAATTTCATACCCGGATCGAACTGCGCCAAATCGGCGTCAGAGATGAAGCCAAAGCACTAGGGGGAGTGGGTCCTTGCGGGCGAAAACTGTGCTGTGCGACGTTTCTAGGAGATTTTATTCCCGTATCCATTAAGATGGCTAAAGATCAAGGACTTTCTTTGAATCCTACGAAAATCTCAGGATTATGCGGTCGCTTGATGTGTTGTCTTAAGTACGAAAGTGAAGAGTATGAGCGGGCAAAAAAAGAATTGCCGGATCGCGGCAAGGAAGTTGAAACGCCAGATGGCAAAGGACGTGTCGTTGGGCTGGATCTGTTAAGCCGGGTGATCAAAGTCCGTTTGCATGATCGGCAAACACCAATCGAATATGATTATGAAGAGCTAGTGACAAAATAAGTAGGTGACCATAATGAGCATGGACAAACGATCAATATATGACGGATTGAATCAGTTAGAATCGGAGTTGCAAAATTCCTTAAATAATCTAGCGGAAATGAAGCAGTCTTTGCAAGAAATCGTCGAAAAAAATACGACATTAGAATTGGAAAATCAACGCTTACGTGAACACATCCGTGAGTTGAACCAAGTGGCAGATGCACCTGCTGAATCGGTCAAGCAGGAACTTTCTAAATCACGGATGAATTTAGAAAAGATTTACGAAGAAGGATTTCATGTTTGTTATGACTTATACGGTTCTCGCAGAGAACATGACGAACCTTGTGCATTTTGTCTAGAAGTGATCTATCGTGAAAGCGGCAAATAACTGACTGACAGTCTAATAGGTTCGTTAGAAAAAAGATCAGTTTCCACTGGTCTTTTTTTCGAAAGGAGCAGTACATGCAAAAGCAGCAAAGTTATAAACAAGACACTGGAAAATTGTATCTTGTTCCGACGCCGATCGGAAACTTGGAAGATATGACGGTCCGGTGTGTCAAAATTTTAAAAGAAGCGGACCTGATCGCAAGTGAAGATACTCGTAATACTCAGAAATTGTTGAATCATTTTGAGATCACAACACCGCAAAAAAGCTTACATGAACACAATTATAAAGAGCGAGTTCCGCAGTTGGTAGAACAGCTGCAGATGGGCAAGACCATTGCCCAATGCAGCGATGCTGGTATGCCCTCCATCAGTGATCCGGGGCATGAATTAGTCAAGGCCTGTCTAGCTGAAGGAATCGCGGTGATTGCGCTTCCAGGACCTACGGCTGGTTTGACCGCGCTGATCGCTTCTGGTTTATCACCGCAACCAAACCTCTTTTATGGCTTTTTACCTCGTAAGAAAAAAGAACAAAAACAAGCCTTGAGTGAATTAGCGACCCAGAAAGCAACGATGATTTTCTATGAATCACCCTATCGAATCGCTGCGACGATTGAAACGATGCGGGAGGTATTTGGTGAACGGCAGGCAGTCATCTGCCGTGAATTGACGAAAATCCACGAAGAATATTTGCGCGGAACTTTTTCAGAACTGACTGACTATCTAGAACAGCAGTCAATCAAAGGAGAATGCTGTCTGTTGGTGGAAGGGTCTTCTGAAATACAAGAAATTGTTTATGAAGGAAGTTACGCAGAACAAGTGGCTGCCTTGATGCAAGAGACCGAATTGTCCTCAAAAGAAGCGATCAAAGAAGTGGCTAAGCGTAATCAAGTAAAGAAACAGCTTGTCTATCAAGCCTATCACCAAATAGAAGAGTAATCATACCGAGACTTCTCTCGGTATTTTTTTGTATCAAACGCCTACTTATGTGACATTATCTAACATATAAAGTCAGCTATTTTCAGAAAATTCATGTTTTTCTCAGAAAAATCTAGATTATTCGAAAATATGGTGTTAGGATAGCTAACATATAGAAAGGGAGGCGTATAAAATGGATACAGGGAATATTGCATTTATTTTAATTTGTAGCGGTATGGTTTTTCTAATGACTCCAGCATTGGCATTTTTTTATGGAGGATTGGAACGACGCAAAAACATCCTCAATACCATGATGATGGTGATTTGTACGATGGGCTTGGCGTCCGTCCTCTGGGTCGCTCTAGGGTATACATTATCCTTTAGCGGGACAGGATCATTTATTGGCAATTTAGACAAAGTCTTTTTCAATCATGTTTCGATGTCAGAAGGAGAGGGAATTCCTGAAGGGTTATTTGCTGCCTTTCAAATGATGTTTGCTTTGATCACAACGGCGATCATCACTGGATCAGTTGTTGGAAGAATGCGGTTCTCTGCTATTTTCCTATTTATTGGCTTCTGGCTGGTTTTCGTGTATTTTCCAATGGCGCATATGGTGTGGGGCGGCGGCTTCTTAGATGCGATCGGCTCGATCGACTTTGCAGGAGGCAATGTCGTTCATATCAGCTCAGGAATCAGTGGGTTAGTCTTAGCGATCGTTGTCGGCAAACGACGAGAATTTCATCAAACGGAATATCGACCTCATAATATTCCATTCGTTGTTCTAGGAGCGGGATTGCTATGGTTCGGTTGGTTTGGCTTTAATGCCGGCTCTGCTCTAGCAGCTGATGGCCTAGCGATCCACGCCTTGATGACCACGAATACGGCAGCAGCCAGTGCGATGCTGTCTTGGATGTTGATTGAAAAAATCGTCGTGGGCAAACCGACGATCGTCGGTGCTTGTACCGGAGCAGTGGTGGGCTTAGTTGCGATTACTCCAGGGGCGGGGTTTGTCTCCCTTTGGTCTTCCTTTATCATTGGCGCTTTAGTCAGTCCATTTTGTTACTTCTTTATTTCTGTCATCAAACATCGATTAGGCTTAGATGATGCATTGGATGCCTTTGGTTGTCATGGGGTAGGCGGAATCTTCGGTGGTTTGATGACCGGGATTTTTGCTGATCCAGCTGTTGGTGGACATTCAGGATTGCTTTATGGCGGTATTGATCTTTTTATCGCACAAGCCGAAAGTATCGTGTTCACGATTTTGTTTGCCGGTATCCTATCCTTTGTCATTATCACCTTGATCAAATGGGTGATACCGATTCGGGTCTCTCAGCAAGAAGAAGCGGTGGGGATGGATCGGATTGAACATGATGAAACGGCCTATCCTACCTTTATGGGGTTAGATTCTTAAGAGTGGAGGAGCAGTCATGAAAAAAGTTGAAGCGATTATTCGCCAAGAAAAATTAGAGGAGCTAAAAGCCGCATTGGATCAATCGGATCTGATCAGCGGGATGACGGTCAGTCAAGTCCTCGGATGTGGCAATCAAAAAGGCCTAAAAGAGTTTATTCGTGGCCAAGAAGTGATCACGACTCTTTTACCAAAAGTAAATGTCCGTTTCGTTTTAGCAGATGAAAAAGTTAACGATGTGATTGAGTTGATTTTATCGATCTGTCGAACAGATGAAGTCGGTGATGGCAAAATATTCGTCTACCCGTTGGAAGAAGCGATTCGGATTCGCACCAATGAACGAGGGGAAGCCGCCTTATAACAGAAATTCTTAGACTATGAACCTTGCAGCAAAAGCAGTAAACGTAGAGGGAAGGACCAATGAAAATTGGTCCTTTTTGCGTGCTTCGCTTGATTCCTTGCTTGATAGGGAACCTCTGTTCGTTTATAATGAGAAGTGAGGTGAGCAACGATGTCGGAACTGCAATTTCCCTTAAAAAATGATACGAGCCGCAAAATTATTCATATTGATATGGATGCTTTTTTTGCTTCGGTGGAAGAACGGGATGATCCTGAGCTGGCCAAGCATCCCCTCGTGATTGCCCGTCACCCAAGTGATACTGGCGGACGAGGAGTGGTCACGACAGCGAATTATTTGGCGCGACAATATGGTATCCATTCGGCAATGAGTGCGCAAAAAGCCTACGAGCTTTGTCCGCAAGCGATTTTTAAACCGGGGAATCATCAAAAGTATCGTGAAGTGTCCCAGCAAGTCAGAGAAATTTTTCACCGATACACCGACATCATCGAACCAGTTTCTATCGATGAAGCGTATCTAGATGTGACAGTTAACAAAATCAATTGTCCTTCCGCGATCAAGATCGCTCGTTTGATTCAACGAGACATTTGGCAAGAGACTCATTTGACCTGTTCGGCGGGTGTCAGTTACAACAAATTCTTGGCAAAACTATCTTCCGATTATCATAAACCACGAGGATTAACGGTGGTGATGCCGGATGAGGCAGTGGCCTTTTTACACCAACTACCCATCGATAAATTTCATGGGATCGGGAAGAAAACTGTCCCCAGGATGCATGAGTTAGGCATTTTTACAGGAGCAGATCTATACGCTTGGAGTGAGATGGCGTTGATCCGCGAATTTGGCAAAATGGGGTATTCCTTGTATCGGAAAGTTAGAGGAATCCATGATTCACCAGTCAGTGTGACCAGAGAACGAAAATCAGTTGGAAAAGAGCATACATACGGCAATCCATTAACTAGTGAAGAACAAGTTTTGAGCCAATTACGGGCTATCGCAGAAGAAGTCGAAAGATCACTGAAGCGCACACAAAAACATGGCAAAACAGTCGTGTTAAAAGTCCGTTACAGTGATTACTCTACGATCACCAAGCGAGTGACCTTGCCAACCTATGTTCATAAAAAAGAACAGCTATTTTCCGAAGCAAGTCTGATCTGGGAAGAAATTTTAGGTTTGGAAAAAGGCATCCGTCTTTTGGGGATCACCGTCACAAATCTTGATCCACTGACCTATGAAAATATCGTACTGCCCTTATGGCAACTATCTGACGAGCAGTAGGTAAAAGAGGAGGAGCAAAATGACACTCTATCAAGTATATGGCACGATGGTGGGGTTGGCTGATCAGGAGCGAAGTGAAAAAATGGCCGCCTGCATGCGGCATCAGTTTGATTTTCTGGGCATTCCTGCGCCGTTGCGCCGCCAGCAAGAAAAAACAGCCTTTAAAGCAGCAAAACAAACGAAAACGGTCGATTGGGATTTTATCGATCATTGTTGGCAAAGTAACTATCGAGAACACCAGTACTTTGGGATTGATTATTTAGTTGCGATGGAGCCCTTTTTAATAACCGTTGATCTAGCAAAAATTGAACAGTTGGTCATAACGAAAGCTTGGTGGGACAGCGTGGACGCACTGAGTGAGGTCGTCAGAAAACTTGTTCGCCGATTGCCAGCGTTAAAGGTTGAGATGCTTCGTTGGAGTCTTGACGATAATCTTTGGCTACGGCGCGTGGCGATTCTCCACCAACTGTTGCAAAAAGAACAGATGGATCAACCATTGCTAGAAGAGATCCTTGTCAACAATTTGGGTAGTTCTGAATTTTTTATCAACAAAGCCATTGGCTGGACCTTGCGAGATTATGCCAAGACAAATCCTCAGTGGGTTCAAGATTTTCTCCTGCGCTATCAAACAAGTCTGGCGCCTTTGACGGTTCGTGAAGCGAGTAAGTACCTTTAAAAAGTAGCTTTACTGGCTGAATATAGCAATAAAAAACACCGTGCAGTATCTTTTTTGAAAGATGCACGGTGTTTTGATCGTTAAATTTGTTTTTTGATTTGTTCGTAGCTTGCTTCCGCATCTTTGCACTTTGCCCAGATAACCGCTTTTCCTTGTTCCTGGGATGCAGCAAGATCAATGATTCGTTGATTGCTGCTGCCACGAAATTGCAAGTTTAGGTTTCGCTTACTGAGTTCAAAGCGGCCGTCCACCAAAATATCGATTTTGGATAAGAGTTCCAGTTTATCAGGTGTTTCCAAAAGCAATTCTTCATAGGTGTAGCCGGACCAGCTCCAAATATCTTTGCTGTGCCCGAACTCAGCACGAACGCGATCAACGACTTTCAGACAGACTGTCGTGTTTAAGAAAGGTTCGCCGCCTAGGAGCGTCAGTCCTTGAACATACTCATGTCGCAGATCTTCAATGATTCGATCCTCTAGTTCTTGCGTAAAAGGTGTCCCATAGCGAAAGTTTTGGACGGCTTTGTTGAAACAGCCTTCACAAGCAAACAGACAGCCGCTCACATACAAACTATTTCGAATGCCTTCACCATCCACAAAGTTGAAGGCTTTGTAATCAGCAATATAATTTTGACTGTACTCGTTTGCTTTCCATTCTTGGGGCTTAGGATTTCTCATAAGAAAACTTCTTTCTATTGTGAATTACAGGGGTTGGTCTTCGATAAAAGGAGTGTAGAGGAAATCTAACACTCCTTTTATGATTATTCTTGCAAATGTTTGACCCGAGCAGAGATTTCTTTGTGACGACCGTTGACCATTGGACGAGCTTGAGGATTTCCAAGATACCCACAGGTTCTTTTGACAACATCACAACTTTTTGGATCGTGATTGCCACATTGTGGACATTCAAAGCCTCGTTCGGTTGGATTAAAGTCTCCTTCATATCCGCACTCGTAACAGTGATCGATAGGGGTATTTGTTCCAAGGTAAGCGACCCGATCATATGCGTAATCCCAAACCGCTTCTAACGCTTTTGGATTTTGCTGCAAGACTGGGTACTCGCAGTAATGAATAAAGCCACCAGAACAGTATTTTGGATAGTCCTTTTCAAAATCAAGTTTCTCAAATGGTGTCGGATTTTTCCGCACATCATAGTGGAAGCTGTTCGTATAATATTCTTTGTCGGTAATGTTTTCAACTTCACCGAATTTTTCGGTATCTAAGCGACAGAAACGATCAGTCAGGCTTTCACTTGGCGTCGAGTACACGCTGAAATGATAACCGTATTCATCGCCCCAGGCATCCGCATGAGCTTTCAATTCTTTCACGATCGCCATCGTAAAGGCTTTTGCTTCTGGGTCTTGTTCCCAAGTTCCGCCATAAAAAGCAGAAGCAGCTTCGTATAAACCAATGTAGCCAAGTGAAACAGTGGCCCGTTTATTTTTGAATAATTCGTTGACATTGTCTTTGCGATCCAAACGTTCACCGAAAGCCCCATACATATAAAGGATCGGCGCATTGGCGGGACTCGCTTCTTTACAGCGTTCTACGCGATAGACAAGGGCATCTTTAACGATTTGCAGACGGTCCTCCAGCAGCGACCAGAATTTTTCTTGATCGCCATTTGCTTCTAAGGCGATTCGTGGAATATTCAATGTCACGACACCTAGATTCATCCGACCGACATTGATTTCTTCACCACGTTCGTTTTTCCAGCCTTGCAAGAAAGAACGACAGCCCATCGGCACTTTAAAGCTACCGGTCAATTCAACCAATTTATCATAATTCAAAATATCCGGGTACATCCGTTTAGTGGCACATTCTAATGCCAGTTCTTTGATATCGTAATTTGGATCGGTAGGGGCCAAGTTGACCCCGCGGCGAATACTAAAAATCAATTTTGGGAAAATAGCGGTGCGCTTTTCACTGCCTAACCCGTTGATGCGAATTTGGAGAATCGCTCGTTGAATTTCCCGTTCGAACCAGTTGGTTCCTAAACCAAAGCCAAGGGAAGTAAACGGCGTTTGTCCGTTCGAGGTGAATAACGTATTGATTTCGTATTCTAGACTTTGCATTGCATCATAGATATCTTTGCGCGTTTTGCTCTTCGCGTACGCTTCCCGACGTTCGGGTGTCTCGATCCATTCTTCGGCATCTTTTAGATGCTTTTGATAATTCAACTCAGCAAAAGGAGCCAATAATTCATCTGTTCGATCAGCAGAACAGCCGCCGTATTGACTCGATGCTACGTTTGCAATGATTTGGGAGATTTGAGCGGTGGCCGTTTGGATCGATTTTGGCGACTCCACTTCGGCGTTCCCAATTTTAAACCCATTATTTAGCATGCCTTTAAAATCGATCAGGCAGCAGTTGGTCATTGGTGTGTAAGGATGATAATCCAAGTCATGGTAATGAATGTCGCCTTTTTGATGGGCATTTGCCACGTGAGGAGGCAGCATTTTCAAACCGATCGATTTTCCTACGATCCCGGCGGTCAAATCACGTTGTGTGTTGAACACATTGCTATCTTTATTGGCATTTTCATTGACGACCGATTGATCTTTATTCATCAATTTGTTGATCGTAAAGTTGATGTCTGTTGCTTTGCTGCGCTCGAAATCACGATGGGTCCGATAGTTGATATATTCTTCAGCCAAGGCATACTCGTTTTTTGCTAACAAGATATGCTCGACGATATTTTGAATCTCATAGATTTTTACATTTGTACGAAAACGTTCCGCGATCTCGTGATCGACACTGTCAACGATCTCGGTGATTTTTTCGTGGTCGATGGGAGAAAGCTCGCCGTTGACTTTTCTTAGGGCTTTCACTAACGCATCGTAAATTTTTTGATCATCAAAATCGACAAGCCGTCCATCACGTTTTACGATTTTTAACTGACGCAAAGCGGACTGTCTTTCCAACCCTTGCTCAGGATTTCTCTTAATGTTCATCATTTCTACCACTCCTTATCTTCCTCAATATAATAAAACATATTATAGAAATGAGCAACTATATATAGTGGTGAATAAGGGATAGTAAATTGGATATACACAATATATGGTGTATATTCATTGGGGTGTTTTCTGAGAAAACTGATAAGATTAAGGATTTGGTTGTTCCATGTTTCACATAATGAATAAAAAACTTTTTTAAATTTATTTTTTCTCTGTTTTTAAGCAGAACGATTCAATGAAAAGTATGCTACCATAAGGAGAGAATTTTTTTTAAGGAGGGTTCTATGTGAAAAATATGATTGATGTGAAGCATCTGACCAAAAGTTACGGCACTCGATTCAATCAAACCAAAGTATTAGATAACCTTTCTTTTGCAGTGGATCAAGGAGAATTTGTTGGGGTTATGGGACCAAGCGGTGCTGGGAAAACGACCTTGATGAATCTGTTGTCTTCCATCATGCGACCTAGCTTAGGCTCGATCTATATCGATGGCAAAGACATTACCCGAATGTCGGAAAAAGCCCTCAGCGATTTTCGGCGTCAGCAGATTGGCTTCATCTTTCAAGATTTTAATCTTTTAGAGACATTGACAGCCAGAGACAATATCTTGCTTCCGTTAGCCATTGATCGCTTGCCCGTGAAGGAAACCCAAGTACGTATCGAGGAGACGGCCAATTTGTTAGGGATCGAACACTTATTGGATCGTTACCCAGAAGAATTGTCTGTAGGGCAAAAACAAAGGGTTGCTGCTGCTCGCGCAATCATCAGTCGTCCGGCGGTCCTTTTTGCTGATGAACCCACCGGAGCGCTTGATTCAAAAGCGGCGACAGAATTGTTACGGTATTTGGCACAAATCAATCAACAAGAGAAAACAACGATCTTGATGGTCACGCATGATCCTTTCACCGCCAGCTACTGCAATCGCATTTTATTCATCCGCGATGGCGTCTTCTTTGCAGAAGTTGTCAAAAAAGGCAGTCGTCAGGAATTTTTCGAAAAAATCATCGATATGCAGGCAACGATTGGAGGCGGTCCGCGCCATGTTGTTTAAAATCGGCTGGCGGAGTTTTTTGCGGCAGTTTCGCAATTATATGGTGTATTTTATCTGTATGATGACTGCCGTGATGATTTTCTATTCATTTAATGCTTTGATGAACGATCGTCTCTTGAATCAAAGAGTTCAGCAAGATATTCGGATCGAAGGGGTATTAGGATTCGGCAGCAGTGTGGTAGCATTTGTTGTCTTGTTTTTTATGCTGAGTGCCAATCATTTTTTTCTTAGCCAGCGACAAAAGGAAATCAGTGTCTATCAGCTTTTGGGGTTACGACAAGGTCGTCTTGCTTGGTTGCTGCTGCGGGAAACGTTTCTACTGAATTTTTTCTCTTTAGTAACCGGTATTTTTATGGGAATTATTTTTTCGAAATTCTTTTCAATGATTTTGATTCGGGCAATGGGCCTGAATTTAACCAGTCATTTCTTTAATTCCCCACAATCGATTTTTTCGACGGTCTTTGTTTTTATCGCGGCGATGATCATTTTGAGTATTCAAGTGATCCTTTTTGTTTGGCGTACCCCAATGAGTGAATTGATCAAGACCGAATACCGCTTACCGATCAAAAAAATGAAAATGACTCCGTTTCGTTCCTTAATGGGGGTTCTAGGTCTGATTCTACTTGGAGTAGGGTACTATCTGTCATTAACCCTGCGGGAAACATGGACCAACTATATCACGTATACGCAAGACTTTTCAGCGATTCTATGGATCCCATTACTGATTCTATTTTGCTGTGTAACGGCAACCTATCTCTTTTTTGATTGTACGTTGCCGGCACTGTTGTATTTTTTGAGCAAACCCAAAAAACACCTCATTAAAGGGGCAAAATTGATTGCTTACAATAACGTGCGTGCATACTTGCAAAGGACGTGGAAAAGCTATGCCCTTTTGACGATCATTACCGCGATCGCGATCTCACTGATTGGGGGAACAATGGGGGTCATCTCATTAAATTACCAAGCAACAAACCGTATCTACCCAACCTCTTTTCAAGTGTCAGGAGAGCAGGCGGGGACCTTGCGTACCCTTTTAGAAAAGTCGGGTATGCCAATTACAGCGGAGCAAACGATTCCTTACAAAATGACCAATATGACGGTGCAGACTCGCTACCTAGGAGAGTTGCAAGATGAAAGTGTAGAAAATATGATGGTGAATCTGGTGGCACTTTCTGATTATCAGCGTCTACGAAAACTAGTTCCAAATGCTCCTGAAATTCGACTGAGTACAGACAAGCAAGCGGTACTTTTTGATAGTCAGTACGACGTGACTCGTTCATTTATCACGTATCGGGATGAAGTCAAAGTTGGCAGTCAACATGAGTTTAAACTTATTCAAGCACAGCAGGACTACTTTGGAGATTATGCCTTGCGCTATTCTTTGCCAAATGTCCTTGTCATTCAAGATGATGCGTACCAACAAATCGAGGGATTCACCTATAGCATTGCTTATTTGCAAACCGAAAAGGTGCAAACAGACGCGCTGACACAGTTGTTGGATGAAGAATTGCCGATCGAGTGGGCGCATCCTTTGACCTATGAATTTAGCGACGATCAAAAAAACGTACGCTTTTATCCAGAGACCGCACGGGATTCAAGCAATGATAGTGGTCAGACGACCGCTTATCGGCTAACGTTAGCCAATCGCTTTACAACAATGCGGGGGGTGCGGCGACAAGCAGGAATCATTTTGTTCGTATCGCTGTTTGTTGGGGTGATCGTTTTGATCACCACGTCTAGTAGTTTGATCGTTCGACAATTTTCTAACACGGAGCGAGAAAAGCACAATTACCGACTATTGACAAAATTAGGCTACACCCGTAACGAAGTGCGCAAGTTGGTGTACTGGCAAAACATTTGGATTTTTATGCCCGGCACCTTATTAGCGATTTTGCATGCGGTATTTGCTATCAATACCTTCACACAGATCATCGACAGTCCCGGGTATTGGGTCGCTCATTTGTTTGCAGGAGTAGCAGCAGTTGTCTATCTATTTGCCTATTTGATTACCGTTAAGCTGTGTCTGCGGATTATTGAAACTTGATCTCTTTATACGATAAAACGATTCTAGGAAACTAGGATCGTTTTTTTCGTTTAACCAATCTTTTTGTATTTCCCTCTGGCACCAGATTAAGAGAATGGTATAATCATAATCAATGAGACAAAGGAGGAAGCAAGATGGAGAAAAAAGAAGAACAGCTTTTAATAGACCTAACGACTGCGCGTGGGGTTCCTGGGAATGAGGAGGAAGTGCGTGAAGTCTTTAAAGAATATGCCAAAGACTTTGCTGAAGATATCTTTTTTGATGGGTTAGGAAGTGTCATTGCGAAACATGTTGGTGATGGCGGCGGTCCGAAAATTTTTATTTCGGGACATATGGATGAAGTCGGCTTTATGGTAACGAAAATTACGGAAAAAGGCTTTATTGAATTTCAAACCCTTGGTGGCTGGTGGGGGCAAGTGATGCTGGCACAGCAAGTCGAGATCAAAACCAATGATGGCAAATTGATCCACGGTGTCGTCGGCTCAAAACCACCCCATGTCTTGAGTCCAGAGACTCGAAACAAACCTTACGATATCAAAGATATGTTCATCGATATCGGCGCTTCAAGTGAAGAAGAAGCCAAAGGCTGGGGGATCCGTCCTGGAGATATGATCACCCCCTATATCCAATACAAACGGATGAACGACAGCAAATTTTTGCTAGCCAAAGCATGGGACAATCGAATTGGTACGGCGGTATCACTACGGGTATTAGAAACCTTGGCAGCCGAAGGACATCCAAACTGCTTGTTTGCCGGCAGCGACGTGATGGAAGAAGTTGGCCTAAGAGGGGCACGAACAAGCACTCACTTAGTGAATCCTGATATCGCTATCGCCCTAGATACTGGTACCGCTGGGGACACACCTGGAATGACACCAAAAGAAGCGGATTCTGTGTTAGGCAAAGGCCCACAAGTCTTGATTTTCGATGCTTCCATGATTCCTCACAAGAAATTATTGAATTTTGTGATCGATGTCGCCGAAGAGATGGAAATTCCTTTCCAATATACCGTGATCACTGGTGGGGGAACCGATGCTGGTCAAATGCATTTGACTCGTGATGGGGTTCCGTCGATCGCTATTACTGTGCCAGTTCGTTACCTGCATTCTCATACTTCTGTCATTCATGAGGATGACTACTTCAATACAGTCAAGCTTGTAACGGAAGTGGTTCGCCGCTTAGACGATAAGACCGTTAAAGCATTGCGTAGTTATTAAGGTGAGTCTATGAGATCAAATACAATGATTCGAGAGACGGCTAAAAACTCCTTGCGCGGATTCTGGGGAACGTTCGTCTTAAGTATTTTAGCGACGGTTGCCGTACAAGCGGTCGTCAATTCACTGTTCAGTAGTTTAGGCTCTTCCGTAGGGACAAACAACGCAGGAAATTGGCTTGATTTTATTTTGGACAATTTTGTCTTCTTTACTTTTTCAGTAGCATTGAGTATTATGGCACTCTATCTGGTTCGTGGTAAAGGGATCAAAGTGGCGGATATTTTTCTCGTATTTGATAAACGATTCTATGTGCCGTTTTTGCTGTTAAATTTGGTGAGTACCTTCTTAAACTATCTTTTAAGTTTTGCGATTTTCTTGCCGCAATTTGTCTTATCAGGCCTTAATCAATATTTGGGCTTGGTATTCAATTTTAATCGGGGAATTTCTATTGATGTATCGATGTTTAACGGTTCGATCGCTTTTGTGGTTGGGACGATTCTCTCCATCATCTTGTTCTTCTTTTTGTCGCAAGTCGTTACTGGTGTGATCCAATTAGCAATCTATCTACGCTATGATCAGCCGGAATTAGGGGTTCTTCAGTCTATCAAAGTAGCCTTTGCTCTCTTGCGACCACATCTGGGCCAATACATTTGGCTGCAATTATCATTGATTGGCTGGTTTATTCTGGGTTTCTTGGCGCTTATGATTGGGATGTTGTGGGCAAACGCCTATGCGTATGCGGTGAACGCAGCATTCTATGAAGAATTGATCAATGAACAACGAGCGCTGATCAGATAAGCAAAAAAAAGACGACGTACCATTGGAATGGTTCCTTAAGGATAGAGTAGAACACTCATTCAAAGGATTCATCAATAGACGTCGTTTTTTTCTCATTTTCTTGATCCTTTTCGCAAAAAAAATGGTCAGATTTTAGTCAAATCAGCAGAGATGTGATAGCATTAAAGAAGTAGAAAATCAGCTTGAGCCAAAGAGGAGGAAACACAAGTGAAAATAACTGTCTTAGGTTGTTTAGGTGCCTATCCGTATAACGGTGAAGGGACTACTGGCTATTTAGTTGAGTCAGAAGGCTTTCATTTGCTGCTTGATGCGGGAAGTACCACCTTGGTCCAACTAGAAAAAATCCTTGATCCCTTAGACTTAGATGCAGTGATTTTGACGCATTACCATCACGATCATATTGCGGATTTAGGGGTATTGCAATACTATTGGCAATTATATCCTGGAAGCGAAGAACGTCAGGTTTTGCCGATCTATGGCCATGGGGAGGATACGGTTCATTTTGAAAGCTTGACGATGCCCGGAGTGACTCAAGGAATTGATTACCTCCAAACGGAATCATTGGAATTAGGCCCGTTCACCATTACCTTTATGAAGACGATCCATCCAGTCACTTGCTATGCCATGCGATTTGTTGAGAAAAACACCGGCAAGGTCTTTGTTTTTACTGGAGACTCTGGCTATTTAGAATCTTTTGTTCCGTTTGCTGAAGGGGCTGACCTGTTTTTGGCAGATACCTATCTTTTTGCGGGCAATGAGCGGCACAAGGCTCATTTTACTTCGCAAGAAGCAGGGGAGATTGCCCATGCAGCGCAGGTGAAAAAATTAATGTTGACGCATTTGCCGCAACATGGTGACTTAGAACAGTTACGAGAAGAGGCTGCACTAGCTGCTAATGGGATCCCTGTTGAGTTGGCGGCTGTTCAAAAAATAGTAGAAATCATCTAATTAGGAGGAACGAATAGTATGCTTTTTGTACCAAATGAACTGAACGACCCACGCATCAATTTAGCCATCGAGATTTTTCTTCTTCAAGAAATGAAAGTAGATGAACCCATCTTACTTTTCTACATTAATGAACCATCGATTATCATTGGACGCAATCAAAATACGATCGAAGAGATCAATAAGGAATATGTGGATGAACATGGGATTCATGTCGTTCGTCGCTTCAGCGGCGGCGGTGCAGTCTATCATGATTTCGGAAACTTGAATTTTAGTTTTATTATGCCTGACGATGGCAATTCTTTCAGAGATTTTGAAAAGCTGACGAAACCAATCGTCCAAGCCTTGCATGAGATGGGGGTTGAAGGAGCGCAACTAAAAGGCCGCAACGACCTTGTGATCAATGACATGAAGTTTTCTGGGAATGCGATGTACGCAACGAATGGTCGGATGTTTGCTCATGGCACGATCATGTTTGACAGTGACATCAATGAAGTGGTCAACGCATTGAAAGTCCGCAAAGACAAAATCGAATCAAAAGGTATCAAATCGATCCGCTCAAGAGTAACCAACATCAAACCATTCTTGCCAAAAGAGAAGCAAGACATGACGACTGAAGAGTTCCGTCAAGAAATCTTATTGAAGATTTTTGGTGTCGATTCCGTTGAAGAAGTCAAAACTTATGAATTAACAGAAGAAGATTGGGTCAAGATCAATGAGATTTCCGATAAGTATTATCGCAACTGGGATTGGAATTACGGTAAATCTCCAGCCTTTGATATTGAACGCCGTCATCGCTTTCCAATCGGATCCATCGAAGTTCGTTTGAATGTGGCAGAAGGAAAAATTACGGATGCCAAAATCTTTGGTGACTTTTTCGGCTTAGGGGACATTGCGGATGTAGAAGAAGCCCTGATCGGTACTCGCTATGCGAAAGAAGATTTGGCACAAGTCATTGCCAACATTGATGTCAAAAAATATTTTGGCAACATCACGCCTGAAGATTTTCTTTCATTGATTTATTAATCAAAAAACGAAGCAGCCTTTTCAATTCTGGCTGCTTCGTTTTTCTATTAGTATGCGCGGGCGATCCAAACGGTATGCTTGGCAGGTTTGCCGCTGACGATATCGACTGTTTTTTCAATTGGTGCTTCAAACGGAATGTTCCGGGTAGTAAAGCCGGTTTCTTCTTTGATTTTCGCTTCCGTTTCTTCCGAGCCGTCCCAACCGATCAAGACAAAGCCAGTGACTTTTTCTTCTTGTTTGCACGTTTCGATATGTGCTTTTAGTTCATCTAATGTATCGATGTTGGTGTACTCATTTTCTTTGTTCCGTTCCTTCGCCGCTTGCAATAAGCGTGGGGTCATTGCTTGCAGTTCTTGATCAACGAAGGCTTCTAAGTCCTCAAGCGCCACCGTTTGCTTGTCAGCCAGGTCGCGGACTTTGACCATCACTTTGCCAGCTTCTAAATCTCTTGGGCCACATTCGATTCGCAAGCAAGCGCCTTTTAGTTCCCATTCGTTGAACTTATAGCCAGGTGAGTTATCAGAATCATCCAAACGAACACGAATGCCCTTGGCTTTAAAGTTGGCATACAGTTCTTCTAATTTTTCTAAGATGGCTGGATTCTTTTTCCAAGGACCGACTGGTAACAACACAACTTGGGTTGGTGCAATGGTTGGTGGGAAAACTAAACCATTTTCATCGCCATGGGTCATGATCAAGGCACCCAACAAGCGGGTAGAGACACCCCAAGAGGTTGTGTGGGCATGGGTATGCTTGTTTTCTTTCGTTAAATACGTAATATCAAATGCTTCAGCAAATTTTGTCCCCATGTAGTGGCTGGTTCCTGCTTGGACTGCTTTACCGTCTTTCATCATCGCTTCGATTGAATAAGTATCAACTGCTCCAGCAAAACGCTCAGAAGGGGTTTTTTGTCCGCGATAAACAGGGATCGCTAGGAATTCTTCGCAAAGGCGGGCATATTCATCTAAGACTTTCATGGTGCGTTGACGTGCATCTTCTTCATTTTCATGAGCGGTATGACCTTCTTGCCATAAAAACTCTGAGGTACGCAAGAAAGGCAATGTTTTCTTTTCCCAACGAAAGACGTTTGCCCATTGATTGATTTCATAAGGCAGGTCACGGTAGGAGTTGATCCAATCAGAAAAGGCAGAGCCAATCATGGTTTCTGAGGTTGGTCGCAAGGCCAAAGGTTCTTCCAATTTTTCATTGCCGACTTCTGTGACCCATGGCAATTCAGGCGCAAACCCTTCAATATGATCGGCTTCTTTCATAAAGAAATTTTGCGGAATCAGCATTGGGAAGTACGCATTGCGAATGCCCTCTTTTTTCAAGAATCGATTGAACTCTTCTTGGATGTGCTCCCAAAGTTCGAAGCCGTCAGGACGGAAAATAATGGAGCCTTTCACTGGGGAGTAAGCCATCAATTCGGCTTTTTGAATCGTTTGAATATACCATTCTGTAAAATCATTTTTTTGTGTCATTCTTTTTCCTCCTTAAAAAAATAAAAAAGCATCTCGTCCTAAAAAAGGACGAAATGCTTGGATTTCGCGGTACCACCTTTGTTGATTATCTATCGGGATAATCCAACTCGTAAAGGATAAGGCCTTTCCACCGACCGTTTTGCGGTCATTGCCATTGGGTAGGTTCATTTTATCAGTGGGTGTCGATTTTTCAGCTGCCATCGACTCTCTAAGACCATTATAAAACTACTATTCCAATGCTTGTTGCTGTTCTTTATCATGCTAAAGCGAAAAAGCGAAAAAAGCAAGAGTTTTTTCGCTTTTTCTTAAAATCGCTCCTTTAAGACTAATGTAGCAAGACGGTCAGTCGAAAGACAGCGGATCTATCTTCGCCCTAAGTGTCAAATGCAAGAGGTGTAGCCCGTCAGTTTCTTCGATCCGGATACTTCCTTGGTAGGCTAAACAAAGTTGTTCGAGCATTTGCCTGTCAGCCTGCATCGCCTGTCGTTTGGTTTCATTGTTCTGTAGTTTTTCTGCTTCTTCATTTGAGAGAAGCGGCATTCGGCAGTCGATATGCAACTGGCCGTTCGTGTCATTCACCCTCAACGCGAGTCTTCGCTTTTGAGGATCAGTGACCGCACAAGTGTATCGGATGGCGTACTCTAGGCAATGAGCGATCAAGGATAGACGATCATTTTCCTCCAATTGTTCCAGTGGTTCTATGATGCCATCACAGGCAAAGGTGATTCTTTTTTGAGTAGCTGTGTGTTGATAATTAGTAATCAGCATCGTTGTGAGTGATTCTTTTTCAACGGATGGACGTGTTAGCTGTTGTTTGATCTGTTCTTCGATCTCACAAAGACCTTCGTACGCCGCTGCCAATTGTTGATCTTCCAACATGTCCTTGACTGTATGAGTTCTTTTTTTGATGGCTTGCAAAACTTGTTGCATTTTTAATGATTGTTCTGGGTTATTCGCTTGTTGTTTCTCATAAAGACGGAGTTTGATATCTGCCGTATCGATTCGCTTGTTTTTGCCTTCGCTGGAAAAAAAGAGTTCAAGAAAGCCGTAACAAGTAAAGATGATAATTAGTAAGAAAAAGATGATCGAACGCCAATTGACATCAGATTGTGGCAAAACTAAAATATCCTGAATATACAAGAAACAATGACCGATAGCCGCAACGACGATCCAAGGTGCACAAATGACAAAAAATGGATTTTTTTTCAATGCTTCATAAATCGCCGCAAAAGAAGTAACAAAGGTGCTGGTGATATTCAGTAAAAACATGTAATTCATGATAGTGGGTAAACTTTTTGTTTGAAAAAGAGCGAAAAGGATCGCAAAGAGACCGAAGGAGTAATGAAAATATAACCATTTCTGGTAATACTTACGAACAAAGTGCATGTTTGTACAGTAAAACCCAATCAGAAACATTGGCGTAATGATAGAAAGAATATTTAACATCGCAGAATTCACGATTGGAGGAAACAGTAGTCCACCAAGCATATCGCTAAAGCCTGCTTCCAAACCTGCAGTTAAAGCAAAACCACTGAATAGGATAGAAGACAATTTAAGCTTTCGTTGATTGATAAAAGAAACGATGACATAAAACAAGTTGATGATACAAATAAATCCTGTAAATAAGAGGATATAGATATTTAAAATTGACAGACTGAAGACATAGCCGATCAGTGCATTTGCAGGTCCAAAAAAGACTTCGGCGGGAAAGCCGGAATAGATGTCAAAAGGGCTAGTTACGTATATTTTTAATGTCTTACCAACGTAATCCTCAGGTAAGGTAATAAAGGCCAGTGTTTTACCTGGATGATTGAGAGTCAATGGATCATTTGGCTCCTCGTTGGTGTAAATTTCTTGATCATCGAGATAGACGGTCATGTGTTGGTGGTCGCCAATTAGCAACATCGTAGGGTATTTATAATCATTGGTCATTTTTCGCTTCATCACAAAATGATCATTGGCTTTCACACTAGGTAAATGTTTCACATAACGACTAATAAAAGTTGATTCGGGATTGTCCTCAGCATAGAAAATCCAATCTTCCTTTTTCTCCACTGCATGGATATCAGAAGTTGGGAATAAAAAAAGAACGAGAAAAAAGACGATACTTCCCAGTAAAAATAGAACCAGAAGGATGAAGGGGATCCAACGTTTTAAAAACAATTTGTTATTTAAAAAAGGCATATTTTTTCTCCTCTGTTTTTTAATCGCCTTTAGCATAATATATATGATTAAATAAAGTCAAATAATAATAGACAGAGTTGCGTATAAAAATTCAATGAATCGTTTTTAAATATTTGAAAAAAAAAGAATTATGTTATAGAATCATTAAATAAACTGAAGCTTAGAAGGAGAGGAAAGAATGAAGCTTTTTCCAAAACAAAGTATCATGCTCTCACTTTTTGTTCTGATGTTCATGCTGCTATCTGTCTTAACTGTTGTAATACCGCATGCATTTGGTTTCACAATGGCTATTGTTACGAGTGATGCAATGGAACCGACATACTCTAAAGGAACGCTACTTTTTGTTAAAAATGCTTCAGAAGATAATTTAGTGGTTGGCAACGAAGTAACGTATTATGTCGATCAAGGTAGACAAATGCGGACCCGGCGAATCGTTGCGGTTGCGGAAAACCAATCAGTACTGTACACCATTGGTGACAATCAAAACCAGATGGAGCCAAAAGAAATTCAAAAAAGCCAAGTGATTGGCCAGCCGATTTTTTATATCCCAAAAGTTGGGGCTTGGCTGAATCAAACGACGATCCAGCTGTTTAAAAACATGTATCTGCTTTTCGCCTTGTATATTTTAGCAACGACCTTGTTCGTCACATTTTATCAAATAAAATCTGGTTCAGTAAAAAAGACGATCACTTCTTAATATATATAAAAAGACAAAGAAACGTCAGGGTTTCTTTGTCTTTTTCTCTCTTTATCGATTATAGGATGAGTGTCCCCCCCAGTCCCATTACCAGGCATAAGGATAGAAATAGTGCATCCATGAAAGTGACGTGAAAGGTATTTGCGTAAGTTCGCTTGGCTTCGCTGTCAAAACCTCTTGAAAGCATGGCAGTCGCCAATAATTCAGACCAACGAATCGATTTGACCAATAAAGGGATCAGCATTTTAAATGAAAACGGATTGACCGAGATTCCTCTGGAACGCATGCTATTACGGATATTCTGATACTCTGCTGGAATAATGGGAGCAATTTGAAACGCAGCCAGTAGACCGTAGGCAAAAACGGCAGGCAGACGCAGCTGTTGCTGCAGTGAATAAATCAATTCATTGATCGTGGTGGATACACTGAAGGAGCTTCCTAGAATGCCAAAGCAATAGATACGGCTTGCCATATCAAGACCATAGCGAATAGCTGCTGTAGAGGAGGGACCGCCTTGATTGCCTTGGTAATAAAGGAGTCCAGTGAAAAAGACCCCTGTAGCTGCCAGTGTCAATGCAGAAAAGAGCAAAAGACTTTTTTTCAAGGAGCGTTCGTTTACAGTAATACCAAAGAACAGGACCGAAAGTAGCAGGTTTAATCTGAAATTATTTTGAAAAGAAACCAGTAAGGCGAGCCCTAAAATGGCGAATAATTTGACTGTTGGATTTAGCGTGCGCATCAGCATCCTCCTTTTCATAAAGATTAAAATCAATGATTTGGGAGCAGAACTGTTGCAATAACAAGATATCATGGCTAACGATCAAAACTAACGTGCCAGTGGTTGCTTTTTCGGCTAATAGCTGCATGATCTGCCAAGCTTGTTTGATATCTTGACCATAGGTCGGTTCGTCCACGAGCAGCAGGTCGACCGGGCGTTGCAGTAAAGAGGCAACAGCCAAGCGCCGTTGCTGTCCTTGACTCAGTCGAAAAGGTGACTGAGTGCTCTTATTTTGCAGGCGCAATTTTGCTAGTAGCTTTTCGCTCTCGGTCGGCGTGCTACCTTGGCTAAGCTCTTGGGCAACGGTGGCAGCCAAAAATTGGTCTTGCGGATTTTGCATGATCCAACTGATGGAGCGAAAAGGTGACGGATGCTTCTTGATTGGTTGACCTGCCAAGAGAATATCCCCTTTGTAGGCATGCTGCTGCAAAATAGCTTTTAAAAACGAAGATTTGCCGCTGCCGCTGCGTCCAGTGATCCCAATCAGCGTGCCTCCATCAAATGCAAAATTGGGAAAAACAATCTCATGGTTGCGGATCGGTAATCGGAATTGCTGAAAAGATAGGCGTTTTTTGTTAGAAGACGACTTGATTTTTGCAAGCGGCAGTGTCTTTCGGATGTGTTGATCAAGGTCACGGATCGCTGCTTGATCGATCGTTCTGAAATCTTCTTCAATCAATAGCCACTCATCGACCCAGTTAGCAGTCTCTTTGATTTGATGGTCGATCAATAAAATACCAATGGCTTTCTTTTGTTGAATGTGCTGCAGTTTTCGGATGACTTTTTTGCTGGTGTCCGCATCCAAATTCGCAAAGGGCTCATCCAAAAGCAAGTATTGGCTTTCTAGGATCAAACAGCAAGCCAATGCGGCTAACTGTTTTTCACCCCCAGACAAGGTCGTGAAAGGTTGATCTGCAAGATGAGTGATCTCGCAAAATGCCAAAGCGTCAGCCACTTTGTTTGGCATGTCTTTTTGGGGAATACATTGATTCTCTAAACAGAAAAGCAGCTCTTCTCGAGGTGTTGCCATACAAAACTGCATATCAGGATTTTGAAACAATAAGCTGACGGACGTGCTTCTTTCCCCGATGGAGAGTTGGCTCATCGTTTGGCCGTCAATCGTATATGTTCCTCCCTCAAAACCTTTCTCGTTGAGTCCTGCTAAAAGATAGAAAAGGGTGCTTTTCCCTGATCCTGAAGCACCATAAATTCCCTTTGTTTCACCAGGGGCCAAAGACAGAGTCAATTCAAATCGCTTTTGATCCACAAAAAAACAGCCGTTTTTTACTAACAGACTCATACGATTTCCCGTTGGACGGTGATCGTTTGATCGTTAGCGATAGGGTAACTGTTGAGGACTCCCATTCGTGCCAGATGGTCACAGACGATCTTCACCAAAAAGGCTGAAAAGAACAACGAAGAAAGCAAGCGAATAAGAAAGATCGCCAACAGCAACTGCCATTGCAAGTCAACGAAATTTGATCGAAGAATTCCCCAAAGAAAACTCGTGATCGTGGCGCCCACGGCTCCAGTAACTAAAGGAAACCAGCCATAGCGGCGGTAGCGGCCTAATGCAAAGCCGGCCTCGGTTCCAATCCCTTGTACAAAACCACTAATAAAAATAATAGGTCCATAAAAATTCCCCATAAACACTTCTAAAAGAGCCGCAATCATTTCAGTGATCGTAGCTGCCCCCGGCTTACGTAGCACATATCCGGCAAAAGCTGCCGACATGAACCAAACACCAAAGATAAACTCATTGGCTAAGACAGATAAACCAAAGGGGGTTAGAAGTGTCCCTAATAGCAATCCGAAATGGACAGCCCCAAGATAGATCACGCCAAAAATCAGCGAAGCAATTCCTACCATGATGACATCTTTCAACGCCCACTTAGTCATGTGGCATCGCCTCCTTTTTTGAAGGGCTATTGACTGAAACCGTCGCTTCCAGAACATAGTGGGGAAGATGGTCATGGGCATAAGCTAATGCGGCTTCAAAATAAGCAAAGAGTTGACTTGCTGATCCCGTCAGCATCGTCACATAGTGAGCGGAACGAGGGCTCAAGCCATGAGTTTCTGCCAGCTGGACGATCGTGGCGATTTCTTCCATATAATGATTTTCGCCAAATACATAAAACGAATATTTGCAATCAACCAAAAAGTCACCATTCGCAAGGTTCTTTCCTTTATTGGGTTGCACCTGTTCGCCATTCAAAAACGTGTCCCCTGCAGTGTCCCCGGGGCAGCCCTTGGAAAAGGTAAACTCACCCACGAGGTGTGTCTTGGATTCGTAGGCGTTGATAAATAGCGCTGCTGCTGCGTCTAGGACACTGGGCGCTTCCCCACGAAAAAGGGTGCTAAACAGGTCGGTTTGCTGCCAAACAGCACTCGTATTCGTTTTTTCGATACTTGTTAAAATTTGTTGCGCGAAATGGTCTTTCATTGGGTACAAGCTCACCCGGCACCCCGTGATATCGATTCCATCTTTTGCACAGGCGATTGGTTTATTTGCCATTTTTCTCTTCTCCTCTCGATGGTTTTTCTGTCTACAAAAAAAGCGTTCCTCCTTTTTCTATCCACACGTAGACAGAAAAAATGGGAACGCGAAAAATCATGCGCTGCCACTTCCCTACGTTGGTACTAACCAAATCAGGTTCTAAGGGACCAGACATAAGTCTATCTCAGCATAAAGCGCCCCTAGTGGATAATCTTCTATTCAATTACCCCTCGAGTGTAGCATAGGAGGCGACAAAGGACAATAGATAGTGACTTTTGCAAATCGCTCGATTCCTACGAATCAAAGGAGTTACTTAGCGATCCTTCCGTGATATCAGCAGTGGTACATATGAAGGTTTTTACATATAAAAAAACATCTAAAAAAGAAGTTGACAGGATTCAAATAGTTGTGTAAAGTATAAAACCGATGGTAAAGCGTAAACGTTACGTTTTGTTTTTGTAAATCGTAATTGATTTATCAGCGTTTTTCCAAAGGGAAGAAAAAGAGGAAAATAAAAAGGAGTGTATTTTCAAAAATGAAGAAGTTTTTTAAAATAACTATGTTATCTGCTGTGGCCCTGACTTTGGCTGCTTGTGGACAAGGAGGATCTGATGCGACCGAGCAATCAGGAAACGCCTCCTCTGAGAATGAACAAATTCAGGTCATGGCTACGTTTTATCCGATGTATGATTTTACTCGTCAAGTTGTAGGGGATGAAGGGAAGGTTGAATTATTGATGCCCGCGGGAACTGATTCCCACGATTATGAACCTTCTGCAAAGGACATGGCAAAGATCCAAGATGCGGATATCTTTGTCTACAACAATGAAAATATGGAAATGTGGGTTCCTTCGATTGAAGCCACATTAAATGATGGAGACGTGACAGTGGTCAAAGCCACCGAAGGAATGGTCCTGTTACCCGGTGACGATGATCACGACCACGATCATGACCATGATCATGGCGATGATGGTCATTCTCATGAATTAGATCCCCATGTCTGGTTAGCCCCAAGCTTAGCCATGAAACAAGTAGAGGCGATCCGTGACCAGCTGAGTGAGGCTTATCCAGCGAAAGCGGCAGCCTTTGCTGAAAATGCGGCGAATTATTTGGCACAGTTACAAGACCTCCATGAATCATATGAAGAAGCGTTCAGCAATCCAGCGCAAAATCATTTCGTGACCCAACACGCTGCTTTTGGTTATTTAGCTTTGGAGTATGGGCTAACGCAAGTGCCGATCTCAGGTCTTTCACCAAGTGAAGAGCCTTCCGCTTCACGAATCGCAGAACTAAAAGAGTTCGTCCAAGAAACAGGCATTCAAACGATCTATTTTGAAGAAAACGCCAAAGACAGCATTGCCCGAACGTTAGCGTCAGAAGCAGGCGTCGAATTGGCTGTTTTGAATCCATTAGAAGGGTTGACCCAAGAACAGATGGACAACGGGCAAGACTACATTTCGATTATGGAACAAAACCGTGATGCTTTGAGAAAAACCACCGATGTTGCAAATGACAAAGAAATGGCTGAAGCTGAAAAAGAAAAAACAGTTTATAACGGCTATTTTGAGGATGCCGACGTACAAGATCGTGCTTTATCTGACTGGGCAGGAGATTGGCAATCCGTTTATCCATTTTTACAAGACGGAACACTGGACCAAGTGTTTGATTATAAAGCAAAAATGGACAAGAAAATGACGGCTGACGAATACAAAGAATATTACACGACTGGTTATCAAACAGATGTTGCTCAGATCAAGATCACAGACAACACAATGACATTTATTTTCGATGATGGTACCGAGAAAGAAGCAAATTATGTGTATTCTGGCAAAGAGATCTTGAACTACTCAGCTGGCAATCGTGGTGTGCGCTTCTTATTTGAAAGCACCGATGAAGATGCGGCATTCAAATATATCCAATTTAGTGACCATATGATCGCTCCTGGCGCATCCCATCATTTCCATATCTACTTTGGTAACGAGAGTCATGAAGCGTTACTAGAGGAAATGGAACATTGGCCGACCTATTATCCAACAGGGATGAGCGGATTAGAAATTGCACAGGAAATGCTCTCCCATTAAAAAAAAGATTGACAATCCTCGCTCTTTTCGTCAAAGTAAACTTGATAGGAAGGAGCGAGAATTTTTTTGGAAAAAACATTGAAGAAATTAGCGAAAGTGATTGACCGCATGATGGATCACGTTGATTTGTATGGCGGACCAAGTGTGGTTAGTGACGACGATCTTGAACACTACTTAGATCCTGTTTTTTACTTGATCTTTTGCGCGGAAACAGATGGTGGCATGACTAAATTAAAAGACAAAGTCTTTGTCGAATCGGTGTATACCGAAATGCTGCCTCAAGAAGTACCGTACAGTTTAAATTTTCTTCCGTTTGCCAAAACAGCCATTGAAGACTTTTATTACTGCATGTATAAAGAAAAGCATATCACCAAATCACAATACCAAGAAATCGCCTTTGTATTGGCTGAAAAACAACCTATCTTTTTCGCACGGATGTCCAAACCCCAGTTTTGGTCAGCTGAAAAGAAAGAAGCGATGTTAGCGATGATTCAAGACACCGATCCTGAAGAACATGAACTATTGCCCATTGATGACCCGCGTATTGCTACAATCTCGCCAAAAATCGTCCCGTTTCCAACGAAACATACGGCTTTTGATGACACGGCGGATACGCCGGTCGCCTATCAAGTCCGTATTGATTTAGAAGGATACCGTCCGCCAATTTGGCGTCGTTTGATCATTCCTGCAGGAGTGACCTATGAGCAGTTGCATATGTTGATCCAGATTGCCTTTGAGTGGATGAATCAACATTTGTACTTGTTTATTGCCGGTTCGAAATCGATCGGCTTAGGCAATTCCGTTCCAACCGATGCGTCCGGTATTGACCAAGATTTTCAATACTGTAAGTCCATGACCTACATTTATGATATGGGGGCAGATTGGACGCATAAAATTAAAATTGAAAAAGTGTTGACCGCAGAAGATCACCCAGATCCCGTCGTTCCGGTTTGTATCAAAGCTGTTGGCGATGTCCCGATCGAAGATGCCTTTGATGATGATATGCGAGAACCACTGGATCGTGAGATTATCAATGAAGTCTTACTCGATTATTGGGAAACTGGAGAATATGTTTAGCTAGTAGCTAGAAATTGTCCGTAATTTTATAAGAATCAAACAACAAAACCACCAGACCGTAACGATTCTGGTGGTTTTTTAGCAGTTTCCTGTCAAAGTCGTTTCTTGATATATTCTGTCATCGGTTTGGTGTAACTTGAGAAATCTGTTGGTTGAGTGTGCGTATTATTAATCCGATTGGCTAGCAGATAACCAATATAAGGCCCGGTCGTTAACCCAGAAGAACCAAGTCCACTGGCGGCGAACAAATTTGCTTCATCGGGCACTTCCCCAAAGAAAGGTGCAAAATCAGAGGTGTAAGCACGTGTGCCGACCCGCATAGTCATTGGCGTTGCAAAGAGTGCTTCGGGGTCTTCAAGAAAAGCACCGATTCCTGTCATCAATTGCTGTTTGGCAGCTTCCGTAGGCGTTAAATCCCAACCTGCATCGTTTTCATGGGTGGCTCCTAGTAAAATTTGACCATTAGAGAAGGGAATCAAGTCACCTTCACCCTCTAGCATGGCGACCGGCCAACTGTTTGTCGGCAGGTTGGTGGCAAAGGAAAGCAACTGGCCTTTTTGTGGACGGATATCGACCTGATAACCTAAAGGTGATAATAAGTCTAGCAATCCCGGTCCAGCTGTCAGGCAAAGAATCTCGGTTTCAAGAAACTGATCCTTGGTTTTGATTTGCCAATGGTTGTCGTTTCTGACGACCTCAGCTTTTTCTTCAATAAAAGTCACTTGCTGCTGCTGAGCGTTTGCTTTTAAGTGGGCAAGATAAGCCTGACCATCTAAGCGGCCACCGCCTGTGATTCGTAAAGAGGGCATTTCTTTTAGTAACGGCAATGCCTCTTTGGTTTGTGGGCCCGTCAATAAGTCGATTTCGCCGATTTCTGGTGCCGCTTTACGTCGATTTTCAGCTAATTCTGCCAGTTCTTGAAGCGCCTTTTCTGGTCGCACCACCAAAGTGCCACAGGGGGCATAGATGGATTCATCTAAAGCAAAATCCCGTACCAATTGCGGGAAGAAAGCGGCGCCGTCTTGTGCTAACTGGTACCATTTTTTATTGCGGCGTTTGGATAGCCAAGGGGAAATGATGCCAGCGCTGGCAGATGTTGCTTGACCGATGAGGGAATCAATGACAGTCACGTCAAATTTGGTTTTATCAAGATAATTGGCGAGGGTCAAACCGATGATCCCACCGCCGATAATCATAACTTTTTTCATAGTAGAAGACTCCTTTGGTTGATTTCATTGAAAAGCGAATAAAAAGCGAAAGTTCTCTTAATGCCGTTTTCTTTGCGTACTTAATTGCGTATAATAAGGAAATGGAAAAGAGGGTATTATGCAAACTATTCAAACAGTCTTAAAAGAACATTTTGGCTATTCACAGTTTCGTGAAGGTCAAGAGACGATTATTCAATCTATTTTAACACAACAAAATGTTTTGGGGATCATGCCTACTGGTGGAGGGAAATCGATTTGTTATCAGTTGCCAGCGCTTTTGTTGGATGGAGTGACCTTGGTCATCTCCCCTTTGATTTCATTAATGAAAGACCAAGTAGATAGCCTCGTTGATATGGGGATCCCAGCAGCTTATATCAATTCTTCCTTGACAGGGGCACAGATCAACCAGCGCTTGCAAGAAGCACGCCAAGGGCGGATCAAACTGCTGTATGTTTCGCCAGAACGCTTAGACTCAGAATCTTTCCGCTACTCATTGCGGCAGATGCCGATCGCTTTATTGGCCGTTGATGAAGCCCACTGCATTTCCCAATGGGGCCATGATTTTCGCCCGAGCTATCTGCGACTCGCCGAAACGATCGAAAACTGGGAGCAAAAGCCAACGATTGTTGCCCTTACGGCGACAGCTACACCTAAAGTTGCCGAAGACATTGAAAACTTACTTTCAATTCCTGCTGAAAATCAAGTCAAGACCGGGTTTGCTCGGGAAAATTTGGCTTTTCAAGTTGTCAAAGATCAAAAAGATACCTACATTACGACGTATTTGAAAATGAACCAAGGACAATCAGGTATCATTTATGCCAGCACCCGCAAAGAAGTGGAACGGATCTATCAGCTGTTGAAACATGAACATGTTTCTGTCGGGTATTACCATGGCGGACTTTCAGAAGAAGAGCGCTCCTTTTTCCAAGAAGAATTTCTTTATGACCGCCTGCAAGTGATGGTAGCGACCAATGCATTCGGGATGGGAATCAACAAAAGCAACGTCCGCTTTGTGATCCATGCCCAGATACCTGGAAATTTGGAGTCTTATTATCAAGAAGCCGGGCGTGCCGGACGAGACGGCGAACCCAGTGATGCGATCTTGCTTTATGCTCCGCAAGACATGCAGATTCAGCAATTTTTTATCGATCAATCCGAATCAGATATTCTTTATCGCCAAAACGAATACTTGAAGTTGCGGGAGATGAGCCAATACGGACATACTCAGCTGTGTTTGCAACGCTATATTTTGCGTTATTTCGGAGAAGATGGACCCGATTGCGGTCGTTGCAGCAATTGTCTCGATGAAAGAGAACAAGTGGATATCACCGTGGATACACAAAAAGTGTTGTCATGTGTGAAACGAATGGGCGAACGCTTCGGGAAAGCCTTGGTGGGGAAAGTGCTGACTGGCTCAGGCGATCAAAAAGTCAAACAGTGGGGCTTTGAAAAATTACCGACTTATGGATTAATGAAAGATTGGTCCCAAAAGGAAGTCACTCAGCTGATCGATTACTTGACAGCCTCCGGGTACCTTTTGCCGTCCGAAGGGCAATACCCTTTGTTAAGTGTGACAAATGCCGGTATCGATGTATTGCTTGGAAAAGCGAAAGTTTATCGAAAACAAACCAAAGTCAAACAGTTAGTGGTTGATGATGAACTGTTCGATCAACTGCGCACCTTACGATTGAATCTCGCACAAGAACAAAACTTGCCACCGTATGTCGTCTTTTCTGATAAGACCCTGCGAGAATTAGCAGAAGTGCAACCAAAAACACCAATCGAATTTTTACAAATCAAAGGTGTCGGGCAAAACAAATTGGATAAATATGGCGATGCCTTTCTTACCTTGCTTTCGGACTACCGAGGGAAGGTAAGCGACTAAAACAAACGGCTTCCTCAGAGATAAAATGCAGAATAACAAAGAAAAGGAGTAAAAATCATGATTGCGATTCGACTGGCGGTAGCAACAGATGAAGACTTCTGGCTTTCATTGGATACCCATTTGCCAAAGGAACGATTCTTCAAAAAGGTAGCTGAACAAACGGCTTATGTCTTGATCGATAATGGACAGCCAATTGGGTTGTTACGCTATAATTTTTTCTGGGATACGATTCCTTTTTGTACGATGCTAGTAATCGCCGAATCCCATCAAGGTAGGGGATTTGGGAAGCGTTTGGTCGATCACTGGGAACAACAGCAAAAAGTAGCAGGGCATGCTCTTTGTATGACGTCCACACAAGTCGATGAAAATGCCCAGCATTTCTATCGAAAATTAGGGTATCAAGATGCCGGCGGTTTGCTTTTGAATTCTCCCGGATTTGAACAACCGATGGAATTATTTCTTGTGAAACAGTTGTGATGTTTTTGCTAGCTTGTGGTACATTGATAGGAGAATGATAAAATAGGAGCGTTTACTATGTCTTTTTTTGGAAAAATCGATTTCAATGAGTTATCAGAGACCGATCGTGCGATTTATCATTATATGTCGAGCCAAAGTGATAAGATTCCCTATATGCGGGTCCGTGAGATCGCGCTTGAATCCCACACCTCAGCTTCTTCGGTTATGCGCTTTATCCGTAAATTAGGGTATGAGAGCTTTACAGAATTTCGTACCCAGTTCAAAGCACCTGAGTTAGAGGCGGTCAGTTTTTTTAGCAGTATGACCGTTTTGGATCCGGAACGCTTCCCGCGAGACATCGAAGGAAAAATCCGGCGAATCGCTGAAAGAATGCTGGTATGTGAGAATATTATATTTTATGGCATCGGTGCGTCAGGTTCAATGTGTGAATATGCTGCTCGCCGTTTTGCTACGATCGGATTTAATAGTTATGCTTTGGTGGATAATACCTATCCAATCTTTGCGAAGCTGAAACATACTTCAGACAATATGATCGTTGTCCTTTCAATTACTGGAACGACCACTGAGATCATTGAAGTGGTCAATGGCTTTCGTAACAATCCTGACTTCACCACGGTAGCGATCACCAGTGATGCCAACAGCACCTTGGGACGGATGTCCGATTACGTCTTGGACTATTCGGTTGATGTAAAACGCATCAACAAATATGAAGATTTGACGACACAAATTCCTTGCCTTTTCTTAGTGGAAGCGTTGTCGGAGACGGTTCGTCAGTTTTCTTTAACAGCAGAAGAATAGGGAACGGATTTTTTGTATGTTTAATCATAAATCAACAAACAGCTTCATTCCATCAAAAGGAAGTTCCTTTGTTGGGATGATCCGGCTGTTTGTTTTTTTATTAGAAACGTGGACGAGATAATGGCGAATGTATCAGCAGATTTGGTGCTATACATATTTGTGGTACACCTTGTACCATGATGATGATTTTTCCTTTCTACGAAGAGTTGCACCAAAGTATAAAAACAATCTATTTTTGAAAGCGTTTTTAATTATACTAAATGAAAGGAATAGACACCATCTTGCTTCTGTCGAGAAGGCGCAAATCAGGCAATTTCGACAAGCAAAAGAAGCGAGCCTAATGATTGGAGAGAAGAATAGTGGAAACCGTAAAACTAAAAAAACTGATTGACCGAATGACCGTAGCTGAAAAAGTGGGCCAATTGGTTCAACTAACGCCAGATTTTTTTGCACAAGGAGGAGAAATCACCGGCCCGATGCAGCAATGGCAAATGAGCGAAGAACAATTAGGGACGATTGGTTCAGTGTTGGGAACCCATACTGCTGAACAAGTCTACACGATCCAAACGTCTTACCTAGAGAAAAGTCGGTTAAAAATTCCCCTTATTTTTATGGCAGACGTTATCCATGGATATGAAACGATTTTCCCAATTCCTCTTGCTTTGGCATCCTCCTTTGATGCGCAATTAGTGGAAGAAGTCGCAAAAGCCTCGGCAAAGGAAGCGGCAGAAGCGGGTATCCATGTCACGTTTTCACCAATGGCGGATCATGTCAAAGATCCGCGCTGGGGAAGGGTTTTAGAGAGTAATGGAGAAGATCCGACCTTATCTGCGGTGCTGACGGCTGCTTATGTACGAGGGTATCAAGGAACTGCTTCCCTTGCAGAAAATAAACAGCGAATTGCTGCTTGTGTCAAACACTTTGTCGGCTATGGCGCTGCAGAAGGTGGGCGGGATTATCATACGGTCGATTTGTCTGATCTTGAGCTTTACCAAAATTATCTGCCCGCTTTTCAGGCAGCAATTGAAGCTGGTGCAGAATTGGTCATGACTTCTTTTAACACGATCCATGGTGTGCCAGCTACAGCTAATCAACCATTGCTGCAGGATGTATTACGAGAAAAGCTTGGGTTCGATGGCTTGATCATCTCAGATTGGGCAGCTGTGGCTGAATTGATGGCCCATCGTGTGGCTGCTGATCGAACGGAAGCAGCGAAAAAAGCCTTTACTGCAGGTGTCGAAATGGATATGATGAGTGATTGCTATTTAAATGCACTAGAACAAATCATTGATGCAGATCCTGCTATGAATGAGCAGTTGAATAAGGCGGTTTTTCATGTGTTACATTTAAAGAACAAGCTAGGCCTGTTTGAAGACCCTTATAGAGGGTTAACACCGGAAAACTTAGCCCCTAGACTCCTAAAAGAAACCCGTCTTCTTTCACGAGAAGCAGCAAAGAAAACAACAGTCCTTTTGAAAAATCAAGCATTATTGCCTTTACAGAAAAAACAAAAAGTGGCGCTGATCGGTCCAAAAGCAGATTCAAAGGATCTTTTAGGGGCTTGGTCGTGGATCGGCAAACAGGAAGAGGCAGTTTCATTAGCCAAAGGTCTTTCTCAAAAAGAGATTGACCTCACTATCTTGCCTTATCCTGATGGGAAAGTTTTGACGGCAGCCTATATTGAGGAAGCGTGTAGATTAGCAGAACAATCTGAAGTCGTTTTGTTGGCTCTGGGGGAAACCAGTGAGGAAGCGGGGGAAGCGGCAAGTTTGACCAAACTTTCTCTATCAAGAAATCAAGAAGCATTAGTTGCAGCAGTTAGTCAGGTCAATCCTAAGATCGCAACGATTCTTTTCTGTGGCAGACCACTGGTTTTGTCCGCCATCGAGCCTCTTTGTCAAGCCATCATGATTGCTTGGTTCCCTGGATCAGAAGGCGGAAATGCGTTGGCAGATTTGTTGATGGGCGAGTCTGAACCGCAAGGACGTTTAGCTATGAGTTTTCCTCGAGCAGAAGGACAGTTGCCGATGACCTATGCTCAACTCTCTACAGGTCGGCCATTGACAGAAGAGAATAGTGATCAAAAATATATTTCGCGCTATATGGATGAAAAAAACGATTCTCTCTTTTCTTTTGGCGCAGGAATAGGTTATGGACAATGCAAGATTAGCAAGACACAAATCGTTCACCCTGATGAAAAAAATAAACCATTTGAGATCATTTGTACGCTGAAAAATGAGGGAGATAGTCCTCATACCACAACACTTCAATTGTATAGCAGAGACGATGTTACTGAAGTGGCACGACCGATGAGAGAATTAAAGCAATGGCAAAAAATCAATCTTGCTGCTGCTAAAGAAACGCAGCATTCCTTCTATGTTACACCAGAGGATTTTGCTTATGTTCATTCCGATTTCTCGACAAAAAGTGATCCTGGTACGATTTCTTTATACCTTGGCTTTGCTGCTGCCTCAGCGAAGTTGATTGGTACGCTCACGATTTAAAAGCCTTTCGAGGCTTTTTTTTGTAGGTACAACTTGTACCATGATGGCACAGGTTTCAAGGTGCTGGTACATGCGCCAACTAGTTCTAGAACCATTGTGGGTGAAAACGTTTTTATATATAGTTGGTTTATCGGATGACCAATCTTAGAGTGGTCGTTGATTTTTTTAGCAAAATAAAAACGTTTTTATTTTTGAGAGGAATCGTTCAGGAGGGGAGAATCATTTGACAAATCGAATCACGATTCGGGAAGTGGCAAAGGAGGCAAACGTATCAATTGCGACTGTTTCTAAAGCACTGAACGGTGTCAATGTTGTTCGACCAGCAACGAAAGAACGAGTGCTGGCTGCCGCGCAACGTTTGCATTATGTCCCCAATTTAATGGGCAAACAATTGAAAAACACAAAAACCAAGATGCTTGGTTTTTACACCACTAGCATTAAAGGACCTTACTTTAGCGTATTAGTTGAAGCGATTGCCAGAGAGGCAGAAACGCATGGGTATGCAGTCAACGTCTTCTTATCCACGGATAAACGAGTGGTTCTCAATAGTATTTTAGGGGGGATGGTTGATGGCATTATTGGATTTGAAGATTTTTTAACAGAGCAGGATTTGGCAGCGATGGAAAGAGAACAAATCAAAGCCGTCTTTATCGATCGAAACATTCAAGAGAAGAACTTTGGTAGTGTGGTATTTGATTCCTTCGAAAAAGGAAAAGCTGCTACTAAGTATCTCTTGTCACTAGGACATAAAAAAATCGTTTTTATCAGTGGGATTGCTGGTGTTTATGATAGTGATGAACGCTTAAGAGGGTATTGCGAAGCATTAAAAGAAGCCGGCATCTCTTGGCGCTCGGATTATCAATTGCAGGGATTCTTTGAAGAAGAACGGACGAGAGCCAGCGTGCAGCAGTTTTTGTTAGAGCAAAAAGACTTGCCCACAGCATTTTTGGCAGGGAATGATCTTAGTGCGATCGGAACAGTCAAGGCGATCCACGAAACCAAGTGGCGGGTGCCTGATGATTTCAGCGTGATTGGTTTTGATGGTATTGATCTTTTAGACTATTTTACTCCTCGCTTGACGACAGTGAAAAATCCGATCCAACAGCAAGGGATCACGGCAGTAAAACATTTAGTAGAATTGATTGAGGAAAACGCATTTGGTATCTCCTACGTTTTACCAGGAGAATTGAGTATTAATCAGTCGACAAAACAAGTAAATGAATAATGAGGGTGAAGCGATGTTTATTGGAATTGATGTTGGAGGAACGGCTATCAAATATGGTGTGATCTTGAGAACTGGTGAAATTGTAAAGAAAGGACAGATGCCAACGATTCATGAAAAAGAAAATTTTTTGCAGTCTATCGAAGCATTGATCAAATCGCTGCAGCAAGATGCAGTGATCGAAGGTGTCGGTATTAGCGCACCAGGCATTATCCAAAAAGATGGCACGATGGTCACGGCAGGATCAATCAAATCCCTGTATGGAATCAACTTGAAGCTAGAATTAGAGGGACGTGTTAAGCTGCCGGTCATTGTTGAAAATGATGCCAATGCGGCGGCGATTGCTGAAAAATGGTTGGGGCACGCACAGACCTGTGAAAACTATCTTTGTCTCGTTGTGGGAACAGGCATTGGGGGCGGGATCATCGTCAACAATCGGCTCTATCGCGGCAGTCATGGTATGGCGGGGGAATTTGGGTGGATGCTGATCGACTCATTGCCTGAACAGGGAAATCTAGAGTCAGTTTCCTTGAACCAACGAGCTGCCATCGTGGGAGGGCTTTGCCATCAATACCAACTGGCACTCCAGCAACTAGGGCGAAGTGATCTGCCCCTAGATGCAATCGAGATTTTCCAGCGAGGAGAACAAGGAGAAGTAGTAGCGAATCAAGTGATTGCACAGTTCTTCCAAGATTTATCAGTGGGCTTACTGAATTTGATCAGTACATTTGATCCCGAGCTGATTTTGATCGGTGGTGGAATCAGTGAAAATGATGGTTTCATGACAAGGCTTGAAGAGACCATGAGTCAGCTAAAAGCTCGCCATGAAAGTATTGGTTATTTAGAAGGTCGCACGATTGCACCGATTCAACGAGCAAAATTAAAAAATGATGCTGGTATGATTGGTGCGGTCTATCAATTGATGAACCAATAAAGGAAAGCATGTATTTCCTTTGGGTGAAAAAGTAAGCGTTTTAGAAAGGGTGGAAAAATGGAATCAAAAGGTGTCATGCTAAAAGCAACCCCACAGAAAAGGTCATTTTTGCAAAAATTAAGAAGCCAAAGTTTTTATCAAGCGATGGTTTGGCCAGGTATTCTCTTGATGATCATTTTTAATTTTATCCCACTATATGGGATCGTCATCGCGTTTAAAGATTACTCGGTTCTTGATTCGATCGCAAATGCGGAGTGGGTTGGTACCCAGTATTTTCAAGAGTTTTTTAGTGATTCAATGTTTTGGACGGTGATGAGTAATACACTAGGCATCAGCTTTTTTAAACTGCTGATTGGTTTTCCAGCGGCGATTGGCTTAGCGGTATTGATCAATGAAATCGTTCATGTTCGTTTAAAGAAGGTCGTTCAAACGGTCTCTTATTTGCCCCATTTTCTGTCTTGGGTCATCTTAGGTGGCATGTTTATTACGTGGTTATCTGATACGGGATTGGTCAATAATTTGTTGCTAGGTGTTGGGGTGATCGATGAACCGATCCGTTTCTTGACTGACCCAGAAAAATATTGGGCCATCGCAGTCATTTCCGATATTTGGAAAGAAGTTGGCTGGAATACGATTTTATACATTGCTGCTATGACAGGGATCAATCCAGCTCTTTATGAAGCAGCGAGAATGGATGGTGCCACGAAATTTCAGCAGATCACGCGGATCACGATCCCTTCAATCCGCCATATTATCGCATTGACGTTTGTTTTATCCGTTGGTGGGTTATTGGGTTCAAACCTTGATCAAACACTCGTCTTACAAAATCCTGTCAATTATCAGTCCAGTGAAGTCATTAATTCATTCGTCTATAAAATGGGGATACAACAAGGAGACTTCTCCTATGCGACCGCCGTTGGCCTGTTTGTGTCGGTTGTTTCTTTGATCCTCGTGGTAGGAAGTCATCTTTTGACCAAAAAAATCAGTGATGAATCAGTTTTTTAGAGGAGGGAAAGTATGAAGCAAACATTTTCAAAAGATGAGAAAATCTTCAATGTTGCCAATGTGATTTTTATGGTGTTCTTTTTAGCCATCATTGCTTTGCCTTTGTGGAATATCGTCGCTTTATCTTTCAATGATGCGACCGATGCCGCAAGAGGGGGGATCTACTTTTGGCCCCGGAAATTTTCACTAGAAAGTTACTACACCGTTTTTGAAGATTCTGCGATCTATAAAGCCTTTGTCATCTCAGTTGCAAAAACTGTGATTGGTGTTGTGTTGCATACGGCACTGACGGCGATGGTCGCCTACGGGATGAGTCGTAGAAACCTAATGGGACGGAAAATTTATATGAACATGGGGATTTTAACGATGTTCGTTTCTGGAGGGATGATACCCACATTTCTCTTATTTAAGGAACTGGGCTTGTTAAATAATTTTTGGGTCTACATCATACCTGTCTTATTTTCTTTTTACGACATGGTGATTCTGATGAATTTTTTCCGGAGCATTCCATTTTCGCTGGAAGAATCTGCCATGATGGATGGCGCCAATCCTTTTATTATTTTCGTGAAAATCATTTTGCCATTGTCCCTTCCAGTTTTGGCAACCATCGCATTATTCCACGGGGTCTTTCAGTGGAACGATTATATGACGGCTAATATCTACGTTGATGATCGCAGCTTATATCCTTTACAAATGCTGCTATTTCGGATCGTTTCGGAAAATCTATCGCCCGCAGTGGCGACCGGAACCAATGTGGTCAGAAATACGACTTCACAGTCATTGCAATTAGCAACCATGGTCGTCACGACGGTTCCTGTCGTCGTGATCTATCCATTTTTACAAAAGTACTTTATTCAAGGGATGACTCTTGGATCAGTAAAAGAATAGACAAAAGGAGAGAAAAAAATGAAAGCAAGCAAATTATTTTTAGGGATCGGTCTCGCACTTACGTCAACCATAGTATTAGGAGCCTGCGGCAATTCCAATAATGAGTCCAAAGGGGCCGCCGTCGTAGAAGATCTGCCAGAAGCCCGCTTTGAAGCAGATAAAGACACGCCTAGCTGGCAAAAGGACACCGACCATGAAGCTACTTTGAAATGGTATGTCAATTTTGATTGGTATGCTCAGCCGGGTTGGGGCAAAGATACTGTGACGCGAAAAATCAAAGAAGATATGAATATCAATGTCGAATTTATTTCAGGAAATGACGAGAACCTTAATACGATGCTAGCTGGTGGCGATCTTCCAGATATCATGACCTTCGATAAAAACCTGTCTGCTGCAAATGAAGCGACAAAATTTGCCTTGCCATTAAATCTTTTGGCAGAAAAATATGACCCTTACTTCTTAGAACATGCAGCGAAACCGGAATCTGTTCAATGGTTTACTTTAGAAGATGGCAACATTTATGGATACCCAAGCTTTTCCACGACTGCACAAGATTATGAGGACGGCAATGTAGTAGGAGACCAAGTTTTCATTGTCCGCAAAGATATTTATGAAGCATTAGGGGAACCCGATATGTCGACGCCAGAAGGATTTTTAGATGCGTTAAAACAGGCAAAAGAAGCATTTCCGACAGCAGATGATGGTGCGGCTCTAGTCCCATTTGCTTCGACTGCATTAGATATTTCCAATGGCGGGGATGGCGCCTATGGTGGTACTTTGCAAGACTTTCTCAGTATCTCACCAAGTGTAGATGGTCAATTCAATGATCGTGACGCTGATGAGGAGTATATCACGTGGATCGAGACTTTTAGAAAAGCGTACAATGAAGGATACATCACCAATGACCAGTTTTCAGACAATGACAACACGATGAAAGAAAAACTAGGACAAGGGCGTTATTTTGCTTACCTGCATACGAATACGAAGGGACTCAATGAGTTTATGTCCGATAATAATGCCCGTAATCCTGAGCAAACTTATATTGTCGTCGATGGTCCAAAAAATTCGAATGGCGATGATTCCACTTTTACTGGCGGAAATATTGGTGGATGGACACAAACATTTATCACGACGTCGACAAAAGAACCCCAAAAAGCCATGGAACTTTTGACCTATTTAGCAAGTGAGTATGGCACGATGGTCACTACCTTTGGTATCGAAGGGGAAACATACAATCTCGTAGATGGCGTGGTTGAATACTCAGAAGAAACAGAAGCCTTAAGAAATTCGGACATAGCTCGTTTTGACAAGGAAATTGGTTTAGGTTCTTATTGGTTTGTTGGCAATGACAATTACGCCATTCAAATGGGACAAAAACCAGCAACATCGATTCGGCAGATGGTGGAATGGTCGCAAGACAAATTGGCGCCGCGTTTTGAGATCGAAGACATTGATCCTCGCACCGGTTCTGAAGCAAGAAATCTCACTTCCATCAACACAGCAAGAGTGCAAGCGTTGGTCAACTTTATTCAGGCAGACTCGGAAGAAGCGGGACGTCAGATTTGGGAAGACTACTTACAAGAACGAGAAAACAATGGTTGGTCAGCAATCGTTGATTATCGAAATGAGAAAATCGCTGAAAATATTGAAAAATTAAAATAAAGGTGTGTGTGTGATGTTTGCTTTAGAGAGTCGTTTTTATCGTCTTTGCGAAATCGTTTTTCGTATGCTGGTATTGAATCTCTTGTTTTTGGTGGTATCGTTTCCGATCGTCACGTTTCCAGCAGCTATGCGAGCGGTGGTCGATGCTTACGAACATCCTGAAGCAAAACTGCTAAGCCCTTTTTTGAAAAATAGCAAAAGCGCGTTATTGAAGACCCTGCCACTAGGGGTCTTCAATCTCTTCTCATTATTATGCGGACTCAGCTTGTGGCGTTCTGCTGCGTTGACGAATTCCTTGTTTTTCTCTTTTTTGACCATCATTTTTCTTACTTTTTTGTTGTCCTACAACATTAACCTGTATGTGATGCAATCAAAAATGCAAGATCGGCAAAACCTGTTTGACCTTTTTCGTAGTAGTTTTTTCTTTACGATGATGCACTACCATAAAGGGATCGGAATCTTAGTCCTAGCAGCGATCGGCTATTTCTTCACATGGCAATCAGCACCAGGTATCTTCTATCTGTTTTGTCTGTCTGGGCCTTTGTATTTCTATCAAAAAGTGTTGCATCTAAAAAGAGTGGATCAATCTTGATTCACTCTTTTTTTGTTGCTGGTAATCGCCACTAGCAAGGAAGGAAACAGGATGAAACACATTCCAATCTTTGAAACGCATTGAATTGAAAACGTTTGCTATTCTATTAGTAACAAATGTTTCCTATAATGAACCTACAAATCAACTACAAAGGAGTTTCCTCAATGAAAGAAAAAGTGATGGATGCGATGCAGAAATTCTCCAAGGCAATGTTTGTGCCCGTTTTGATTTTGCCGATCGCAGGGATATTGATTGCCGTTGGGAATGTGTTTACGAATGTCCGCTTGCTTGAGCAGTTTCCCTTTTTGGATAATCCGATAACCACCGGTTTTGGTAGTATCTTATCCGCTTCCTTATTACCGATTTTAACCAATTTAGGCATTATTTTTTGTGTCGGGATCGCTTTAGGGTTAGCCAATAAGAAAAAGGCTGAAGCGGGATTTACCGCGTTGTTAGGTTATTTCGTCTTCTTAAATGCCATGAACAAATTCATGGAGCTTCGGGGGATGTTGGTTCCAGCCGATGCCCTTCAAGGTTCAGGACAAGCGATCGTTTTAGGAATCCAAGTGTTGGACATGGGGGTCTTTCTGGGTATCATTTTAGGGATCGTCGTAGCATTGATCCATAATCGTTTTATCGATACGACCTTTAACAATGCCTTTCAAGTTTATGGCGGCGCGCGCTTCGTCTTTATTGTCTTGATTCCGGTCGTCGTGTTATTAGCCATCGTTTCCACGTTTATATGGCCAGTAATACAAACTGGTATCGACGGTTTAGGCGGCATCATTCAACAAACGGGCAACTTTGGCATCTTCTTGTACGGGATGTTGGAACGCTTATTGATTCCAACTGGCTTGCATCACTTGATCTATACGCCGTTTTTGTATACTTCATTAGGCGGTGTCGCAGAAGTTGGCGGTCAAGTCTTTGAAGGGGCACGGAATATTTATTTTGCGGAAATTGCGGACCCAGCAGTCCGCGTATTATCGCAAAGTGTCATTTGGGACGCTCGTGGGATCTCAAAAATGTTTGGACTGATCGGTGCTTGTTTGGCGATGTATCAAACGGCAAAACCAGAAAATAAAGTCAAAGTCAAAGCCATTTTGATTCCAGCTGTCGTTACTTCCTTTATTGCAGGTGTGACTGAACCAATCGAATTTTCTTTTATGTTCGTGGCACCTGTTTTGTTCGTCATTCATTCTGCACTTAGCGGCTTGAGTATGGTGGCGTTAAATCTCTTTGGTTCTCGTGCCATTGGACCGAATGGCTTCATCGACTTTCTTTTGTACAACTTGCCCTTAGGGATCGAGAAGACTCGCTGGCCGGTATACTTGATCGTCGGGGTCGTCTTCTTCTTTCTTTATTACTTCTTGTTCCGCTTTTTGATCACGAAACTGAACTTGAAAACGGTCGGGCGTGAAGAAGATGGAACAGAGACCAAACTGTATTCGAAGAAAGAGTACAAAGAAAAACAACTTGCTGGAGCAGGTGTCGGGGTCATGGCGAGTGATCAAGCCGCCACTAATCCAACTAGTGAAACAAGTATCTCAGCAATCATCACCAAAGCGCTAGGTGGCGATGACAATATCAAAACCATCGACAACTGCTATACCCGCTTACGTTTAAAACTAAAGGATCCTGAACTCGTGGATGAAGCGCTGCTAAAAGACGAAACACAAGCCAAAGGCGTGATCAAAAATGGTGAAAATGTCCATGTCGTTTACGGGTTGACCGTGCCGAAAGTGCGGGAAGAATTAGAAAATTATCTTGGAAGAGAAGGAGAGATTGAATGATGAAAAATTTTTCAGTAGTGATCGCAGGGGGCGGCAGTACCTTTACCCCGGGAATCGTTATGATGCTGCTTGACAATCAAGAACGCTTTCCTTTAAGAAAGCTGAAACTATACGACAATGATGAAGCACGCCAAGCGATCCTTGGTGAAGCCCTAGCGATCTTATTAAAAGAACAAGCACCGCAAATCGAATTTTCGTTTACGACGGATCCTGAGGAAGCCTTCAGCGATGTCGATTTCTGTATGGCGCATATCCGAGTAGGAAAGTATGATATGCGGGAAAAAGATGAAAAAGTCCCCTTGCGTCATGGCGTCTTTGGCCAAGAAACCTGTGGACCAGGAGGGATCGCTTATGGGATGCGCAGCATCACTGGTATGCTGGAGATCATTGATTACATGGAAAAGTATTCCCCCGATTGTTGGATGCTGAATTATTCCAATCCAGCTGCAATCGTAGCTGAAGCATGTCGAGTCTTGCGTCCTAAATCAAAAGTTCTGAATATCTGTGACATGCCCGTGGGCACGTTGCGTCGGATGTCGCAAATCATTGGCAAGCAGCCAGAAGAGTTAGAAGTTCGCTACTTTGGCTTGAATCATTTTGGCTGGTGGACCAGCGTCAAAGACAAAGAAGGCACGGAGTACATTCAAACCATTCGGGACTACGTGGCAGAACACGGCTATTTGACACAGATCGAAGTGGATACCCAACATACAGACCCAAGTTGGCAAGACACCCACAAAAAAGCCAAAGACCTCTTGGCGCTCACACCAGAATATCTGCCAAATACGTACTTGAAATATTATTTATACCCAGATTACGTCTACGACCACATGAAAGAACATCCAGAGTATACGCGTTCCAATGAAGTGATGGAAGGACGGGAAAAACGAGTGTTCGATCATGCCAAAAAGATCACGGCACAAGGATCTGCTGAAGGGATCGCTTTTGAGATTGATGCCCATGCAACCTTTATCGTTGATTTGGCACGCGCCATCGCTTTTAATACGCATGAGCGAATGGTGATGATTGTGGAAAACAACGGCGCGATTGCGAACTTCCCAGATGATGCCATGGTGGAAGTGCCATGCATCGTGGGTTCTGATGGACCAGAAGCCCTCGCTCAAGGGAAAATTCCTGCCTTCCAACAAGCGCTCATGTTCCAACAGGTGACTGTGGAAAAATTAGTGGTCGAAGCATATGTGGAAAAGAGCTATCAAAAAATGTGGCAAGCGTTAAGCCTTTCCAAAACGATTCCTAGCGCAAAAGTAGCCAAAGAGTTACTCGATGATTTGGTCTCGGAAAATGGTGATTACTGGCCAGGATTGTCTTGATTTGTTTCACATTTGCGAAACATTTGCTGATTGGCTAACTGGAAAGAGGAAGATTCTCCAAGAATCTTTCTTTTTTTATTTTTGCTGTGGAAGGATAATTCTCTGAAGAAAATCATCACTAAACGTCTTCTCAACAAAACGATCAGACAGGTATGCTAGAATATGCCACTAACTATGGTAGAATAAAGCTAATTGAATCAGATGAGAGGGAGCAATGCGATGTTTTTAGGGATTGATATCGGCACAACAGCCATAAAATTTGGGGTCATTGAAGATCGGAAAATCATTTACTCACAGTCATTACCAATCAAAACCCATAGCCACGGGTTAAAACAGACCCAATCAGCGACCCAGATCAGTAGCCAATTAATCAGTGGTGTCACAACGATTCCCGCTCAATTAAAAGCGGCAATCACAGTGATCGGGTTCAGTACCGCCATGCACAGTTTGATGCCAGTGGCTGGTGAGACAGCTGAAGAGATTTACATTTGGTCAGACAATCAAGCGAGTCAAACGATGACGGCCTTTCGTCAAACGGATCTGGCGGCAACGTTTTATGAAGAGACAGGGACACCGATCCATGCAATGTCTCCCTTTGCGAAACTGGCTTATTTCCAAACAAATGGTTCATATTCCAAAGATACGAAATGGTTTGGCTTAAAAGAACTAGCAATGGCGTTGTTTACCGGACAAGCACGGATCGATTATAGTACCGCATCAGCGACCGGTCTTTTTTCTTTGAAAGAAAAGCAATGGAGTCAAAAGATTCTTAACTATTTATCCCTTTCAAAAGCCCAGTTAGCGCCTTTATGTGCACCGACTGATCGTTTTTTGATTACCGAGGAGATGGCGCAGCGGTGTGGCTTGAAGCCTGAGGTAGAAGTGATGTGTGGGGCTAGCGATGGGTGTTTAGCAGCATATGCTGGCTATATTTCTACAGGGATCCGCAATAGCTTGACGATCGGAACCAGTGCGGCGGTTCGTAAAGTAAGTGAGACCACCGTCTTTGATCGCCAAAAACAAAATTTTTGCTACTATCTGCAAGATGACCTCTATGTCGTAGGGGCACCTTCGAATAATGGTGGCTGTGTCCTTGCTTGGGCAAAAGAGACCTTATCAAAAGATCCTGATGGGTTTTATCATTATCTGCCGCAAGTCATGGAGGAATCACCGATCGGCAGCAACGGCTTACGTTTTTTCCCCTATTTAAACGGAGAGCGGGCACCCTTTTGGACGAATGAGATCACAGGCGGCTTTTCTGGCTTGACTCTGAAACACAATCGCTCAGATATGTTACGGGCAGTCATCGAAGGCATGCTGATGAACATCGATTTATTAAAGCAAATGGCGCAGTTGGAAGGGGCAGTCACTGTAAGTGGTGGTTTCTTTCAAACAAAACTTTTAGGTCAAATGACCGCGGATGTGTTGGGACTGACCTGTTATCTTTCCGATGAAAATGAGCCAATATTCGGCTTGTATGATTTATATAAAAGCTCTGTTGTGCGGCAAGATCAGCCAGCTGAAAAATTTGTACCTGATCCGCAGAACCAAGCGCTTTATCAAGAACTGGCAACAACGTACTTTCAAGCATAAGCAAAAACCAGCAATCCACTAGGGTTGCTGGTTTTCTTTTTCAACACGGGTAAAAGCGTCGACGATATATTCCATCAATAAGAGCAGTTTACCAAAGAAGCTAGTGTACTGGATGTTTTGGGTGTCGTAGGGACGTTCATCTGTCACTTCAAAGGAAAAGGTCGCTAGTTGATTGGCGCGATGATCACCGTTCCCGCAAAATAAAACAGTTGGTATGTGATGTTCATTGGCTAATGCCATCTTTTCCAGCACTTTTTGTGTTTCGCCAGATTTAGAAATGGTGATCAACATACTGATGTTCTCGATGTTGTTACTAATGATCCCACCTGAGTCAGAAGCACTGACTAATAAGGTTTTGATGCCGTTGACCAGCATTTTTTTGTGGAGGTATTCTGCCACGATCCCCGAAAAACCTGTTGCATAAATCGTAATAAACTTGTCCTTATTTTGTCCATAGATTTCTTTGATCGCGTCGATCGTATCTGCAATACTGGCAGCGTCAATTTGGTAATCGATGGCGGCTTCAGTGATCGTCTGATTTTTCAAGCGATTCTTTAAGAAGTAAAGTAGCTCTAGATAGCCAGAAAAACCTAATTTTTGCGCAAGCCGCACGATGGTTGCTGGGGAAGTGTAGATCGCTTTAGCGATTTCTCTTAAGGGTAGTCCATCGATCGCAGCGGTATTTGCAAGCAAATAATCAAGAATTTGCAGCTCATTGTCAGTCAATTTTTTTCCTTTGATCAATACATTTAAGTCCATTGTTCGGCACTCCTTTGTCTTGTCTTCATCATACAATGAATAACGACAGAAAGTAAAATAGGAATCGCGTCTTGCTGATATATAGGAAAAAAGATTGTGCATTTCCTAAAAAGATATTATAATTTCTTATATAGAAAATAAAGGTGGAGAAATGATGACACAAAAACCATATGGAACCGTACTACTAAAAGCAGCAACCATTTTAGATTATCTCGCAGAAGCGCCCAGTAAACCATTGCAAGAAATTTCAGAAGCAACGAAACTGACCCCATCCACAGCTTTGAAAATATTGGAAACGCTGCAAATGATCGGCTATGTCAAACGCGACAAAGAGAAGAATTATCGCTTAGGGTCTAAACTGATCAAGTATGCCAATCAAAACATTCAAGAGCTTGATTTAGTGGAAATCAGCTTGCCATACTTGGAAGCATTGCAGAAAACGGCGGATGAAACGATCCACTTAGGGGTCTTGACTGCCAATGAGATTCTTTATGTCAATAAATTGGAGCCTCAGAATCAAACGATTCGCATGTCTTCAAAAGTAGGGATCACAAGACCGTTGTATAGCTCTGCCATGGGGAAAGCCGTTTTAGCGGAGTTTGATACCCCTCAAGTAGAGGAGTACTTGGCAGCAACGCCTTTAACCGCTTATACCGAAAATACCATTACAAATCAGTTGAAGTTGAAGAAAGAATTGGAACAGGCAAAAGAAAACCAAGTAGCGTTTGATGATGAAGAAATGGAACAAGAAATCTATTGCATCGGCGCCTCACTGATAAAAGATCAGGAGATCGTTGGGGCGTTTTCTATCAGCCTACCGAAATACCGCTTGACCCCAGAATACAAAATGACATTGATCGATGCGATTATTGCGACAAAACAACAAATTGAACAAGCATTATAAACTTTTTAATGGAAAGCCCTTGCAAATAAAAACAAGAACGGTATAATAAACGTGTAAGTTTCTTTATAATAAATACCATTTTCCAAATAGGAAATAAATGGAGGGTCTCAATGAAAAAAGTAGCGAATTTAATGAAACTAAAAGAAAGCGGTGTGATCGCTGTTGTGCGTGGCGCTTCAAAAGAAGAAGCACTACAAGCAAGTAAAGCGATCGTTGCAGGGGGGATCACCGGCATTGAGTTGACTTTTACAGTGCCTCAAGCGGCGGATGTAATCGCTGAATTGGTAACAACCTTCAAAGATAATCCAGAGGTAGTCGTTGGTGCGGGGACCGTTCTTGATGCAGTGACCGCTCGCTTAGCGATCATGGCAGGAGCAGAATATGTGGTAAGCCCAACCTTTGATCAAGAAACAGCTGAATTATGTAATTTATATCAAATCCCGTATCTGCCTGGTTGCATGACCATTTTAGAAATGAAGGACGCCTTAAAAGCAGGCGCAGATATCATTAAACTATTCCCGGGTAGTGCGTATGGACCAAGTATCATCTCGGCCTTCAAAGCGCCATTGCCACAATTAAACATTATGCCGACCGGTGGTGTCAGCTTAGACAACATGCAAGAATGGTTTGCGGCGGGTGTCGTAGCCGTTGGTGTAGGGGGCAATTTGTTAGCGCCAGCAGCAAGTGGGGATTTTGACAAAGTAACAGAAGTAGCGAAACAATATGCGGCAAAATTAAAAGAGATTCGAGGAAAGTAAGATGGCAAACATTCTGACACTAGGAGAAATCATGTTGCGTCTATCGACAACGTTAGGCGACCGAATCGCCCATAGTTCGATGTTTGCTGCCCATTATGGCGGTGGAGAAGCCAATGTTGCGATCTCCTTAGCGAATTTTGGTCATCGCGTTTCTTTTGCTACTAAAGTGCCGGAAAATGCTTTAGGAGATGCCGTTTTTCATCATTTACGAAGCTATGGCGTCGATTGTCGCCACGTGCTTCGTGGCGGTTCCCGACTAGGTACTTACTATATTGAAACCGGTATCGGGGAACGAGCAGCGCGAGTGGTTTATGATCGCGCAGGCTCTAGCTTTGCTCAAATGAAAGAAAATGAGTGGCAATCTGACCTTTTTGATGGGGTTGATATTGTTCACCTTTCAGGGATCACGCCCGCTCTTTCAACGACTTGGCAGACACTTTTGCTGACGTTGATCAAAGAAGCGAAAGCAGCTGGTTGTAAAATCAGTTTCGATATCAATTATCGTGGAAAGCTGTGGACGACCGCTGAAGCACGCGTCTTTTTGCAAGAAGTGCTCCCCTATGTCGATTATTGCTCGGCAGGACAGTTAGATGCCCAAGTCTTTATGGATGTATCAGCTCCAACAGAGGAAGTCGAAGATGACTACTATTATCAAGAAATGCATCGGAAATACCCAAATATCCAGCTCTTTTATTCAACTAGTCGTCAGGTGCTCTCAGCAAGTCACAATCAATTGACAGGAAGCCTATGGCACAACGGCAATTATGTCGTTTCTGCTACCCATGAGATCAATCCCATCGTTGATCGCGTCGGCGGCGGCGATGCCTTTTCAGCTGGTATCCTACATGGTCTTGTCACGAAGAAACAAGACCAAGAAATCATTGATTTTGCCACTGCAGCATCTGCTTTGAAACATACGATCCATGGCGACTGTAATCAGTTTAGCGCCAATGAGATACAAGAATTTATTGCAACAGGTTCAGGAAAAATTATCCGGTAGGAGGAATAAAACATGCAACACATGGAAACACGCTATACCCATAGTCCACTTGATATTCGTCACTATAGTACCGAGGAATTACGCAGAGAATTTTTGGTAGAGAAAATTTTCACACCAGGACAAATCATGCTGACCTATACCCACAATGATCGCATGATCTTTGGCGGAGTGACACCGACAGAAGAAGCGTTAGAAGTGCAATTAAGCAGCGAATTAGGGGTGGAATACTTCTTAGAACGCCGTGAATTAGGCGTCATCAATATTGGAGGACCCGGTGCGATCACGATCGATGGCCAAAAAGAACCAATGAAGAAACAAGACGGTTACTATATCGGCAAGGAAACCAAACAAGTCTTGTTCCACTCAGATGATCCAGCAAATCCAGCGAAATTCTATCTATCTTGCGTGCCAGCACATAAGAAATACCCAAATGTAAAAATCAGTATCGATCAAGTCACACCAATGGAGACTGGTGAGGGCTTGACCTTAAATGAACGGAAAATTTATCAATACATTCACCCAAATGTTTGCGAAAGCTGTCAATTACAAATGGGGTACACGATCTTAGAACCAGGCAGTGCTTGGAATACGATGCCCAGCCATACTCATGAACGTCGGATGGAAGCATATGTGTATTTTGATTTTGCTAATGAAGATACAAAAGTATTCCATATGATGGGCAAACCAGATGAAACGAAGCATTTAGTGGTTAGTGAAGAACAAGCCGTTATTTCTCCAAGCTGGTCGATCCATTCGGGTGTTGGAACCAGTAACTACTCCTTTATCTGGGCAATGTGTGGCGAAAACATCACCTATACCGATATGGATATGGTGGCTATGGACGACTTAAAATAAAAAGAAAGAGGGTTTATCAATTATGGATTTTTCAATGGATCAATTTCGTTTAGATGGTAAGATCGCCTTAGTGACAGGCGCTGTCTATGGGATCGGTTTTACGATCGCTCGTTCACTAGCAGCAGCAGGAGCAACGATCGTTTTTAACAACTTGGATCAAGAATCAGTGGATAAAGGATTAGCAAACTATCGTGAAGCAGGGATTGAAGCCCACGGCTATGTCTGTGATGTAACGGATGAAAAAGCAGTCAACGAAATGGTCAAGCAGATCGAAGAAGAAGTTGGCGTGATCGATATCTTAGTCAATAATGCTGGGATCATCAAACGAATCCCGATGTTGGAGATGTCTGCTGAAGACTTCCGTCAAGTCGTTGACGTGGACTTGAACGCTCCATTTATCGTTTCAAAAGCAGTCTTACCGTCAATGATCAAAAAAGGACATGGAAAAATCATCAACATTTGCTCAATGATGAGTGAATTGGGAAGAGAAACAGTGGCTGGTTATGCAGCGGCTAAAGGCGGCTTGAAAATGTTGACGAAAAACATTTGTGCTGAATTTGGTTCAGCTAACATTCAATGTAATGGGATCGGACCTGGTTATATTGCAACACCGCAAACCGCACCATTACGAGAGATCCAACCAGACGGTTCTCGTCACCCATTTGATCAATTTATCGTAGCAAAAACACCTGCTGCCCGTTGGGGTGAGCCAGAAGATTTAGCAGGACCAACGGTTTTCTTAGCTTCTGAGGCATCAAACTTTGTCAATGGCCATGTCTTATATGTAGACGGCGGTATCTTGGCGTATATCGGGAAACAACCTGAATAAAACAATCAATAGTAAGGATGGGGACGATTGCAATCGTTCCCATTTTTATGGTACAACACCCAAAAAATGTAGGTCTTTAAAAGGTAGCTTGGCGATTAATGGGTTGAAGCAAAGGAACTGCAAACAAATCTTTTAAAAAGAAGGAAAAGCAAAACGCTGTGAAGGGAAATGCTCTTCGCAGCGTTTTGCTTGAGTTGCTCTTTTTAAAATCAGGTAGTGTATTTATGTTAAGGGAAGTTTCAACACGAACAATGAGTTTCAATCTAAAAGAACTTGTTGTGCAAGCGGTAATGGAGCATTTGTCAAACATTTGGCAACTAATTTGGCGACGGCTGTAGCACCTTGGTCATTCAAATGCGTGTTATCCGTAATGCCGGCTGGATAATTGGGGTGCTGGTTTTTTTCTAAATGAAGAAAATAGGTTTTCGCCTGTTGTGGTTCCAGTGCTGAAAAGAACCGTTGTGTTGCGGCAAAAAGATCCAGACAGACCACATCCAAGGAGGTAGCCAAAGCACGCATTGCTTCTGGGTAAGGACCGACTGCCAAAGGATCAAGTTGCTGTTGGTCCACGTAATGCAAACGGGTGATCGAGGTCAATAGGATCGGTGTCGCTTGCTGCTGGCGTGCCGTTTGCACGAAGGTTGCTAAATTATGCTGATATTCTACAGGTGTCGTACCACGACTATCTGTTTTTTGATCGTTGTGTCCAAATTGAATCAAGAGATAATCACCAGCATGTAGTTCTTTTTTTGCCTGCAACAAGCGTCCTTCTTCAATGAAGCTTTTGGAGGAACGCCCATTTTTTGCCAAGTTGACGATTTGATGCTGGGGGAGATAGCGTGAGATCTTTTCACCCCAGCCCGTTTCTGGACGAGCGCTAGGCTCTTTGATCGATGCGGTGGAATCCCCGACGATGACGATTTTTTCCATTGTCTTTCTCCTAAAATTTGAAGTAGTTGTTGGCGTTTTGATAACAGACATTTTCTACTAATGGTTTTAGCTGACGAAGATCAGCAGGTGCTTCACCACGTACAACGATCTCAGCAAGCCATTCACAAAAGACGCGTCGGAAATATTCATGACGGGTGTAAGACAAAAAGCTTCTTGAATCCGTCAGCATGCCGACAAAGTTAAAGATCACACTGCCGTCTGCGAATTTCGTCAATTGGTGACGCATGCCTGCGCGGGTGTCGTTATACCACCAACCAGATCCTAACTGCAATTTATTATTGCCTTCTTGCTGGAAGCACCCCATCAAAGCGACGAGTGCATCATAGTCATTGGGATTTAAGGAGTAGAGAATCGTTTGAGGCAAATGGTCTTGCGCATCAGCAGCGTTCAATAATTTCTGCAAGTTTTGAGTCAGTGGTTGATCATTGATGCCATCGTAGCCAGTATCTGGTCCCAAGCGCTCAAACATTCGTTGGTTGCAGTTACGGTACGCATGGACATGCAGTTGCATCGTCCAACCATATTCGTGATACAGCTTCATCAGTTCAACTAGAACATTGGTTTTGAAGAACGAGACTTCATTTTGCTCCAAAGATTCTCCAGCTAATGCTTTGGCAAAAATTGCTTCAAGGGATAACTGTTCGTCTGCAGCATACACTAAAGTATCCAGCGCATGGTCAGACAAGCGGCAGTGATGCTGGTGAAAGTAGGTTACACGGTCCCGCAAGGCTCTCAAGAAAGCATCGTAGGTAGTGATCGCTTTTTCGAAACGCTTTTCGAGTTTGGTAACATAGGCAAGAAAATTCGGATGGTCGATTTGTAACGCTTTGTCAGGTCGAAAGGTCGGCAAGACACGAAAACGTTGTTCTGTTTGGCTTAATTGGTGATGATAGTGAAGATCATCGACTGGATCATCTGTGGTGCAAACGATCTCGACTTTACTGCGAGCAATCAAAGCTCTTCGAGTAAAGTCTTTTTGCTGCAATTTTTCGTTGCAGAGCGTCCACAAGGTTTCGGCATTTTCTTCAGTAACGGGAAGATCGATCGCAAAAAATCGTTTTAATTCTAAATGAGTCCAACTGTAAAGGGGATTTCCCACCAATTTTGGCACTGTTTGACACCATGCCAAAAACTTTTCATAATCACTGGCATTGCCGGTGATCGCTTCTTCTGGTACGCCACAAGCGCGCATCAAGCGCCATTTGTAATGATCACCACTTAGCCAAGCCTCGGTGATAGTTTTAAAGGGACGATCCTCATAGATTTCTTTCGGGTCTAAGTGGCAGTGGTAATCAATGATCGGCAGTTCTTTGGCATATTCATGGTAAAGGGTTTGAGCAATTTCATTTGGCAATAAGTAGTTTTCATTTAAAAACATGTCGAACCTCTTTTCTTTGATTAAAGTGTCACGCCATTTTTAAAGATGGCGATCTCACGAACGTTGTTGGCTTCATTACGCGTCGGTTTTCCACTGGCAGTATCGATGATCGCTTGAATAAAGTCTTCCAGCACGACCTCCATCGGCTCTTCCAACAAGCGACCGGCGTTGAAATCCATCCAGTGGGGTTTCTTATGATAAATCTCTTGATTCGTGGCAACTTTCATGGTCGGCACATAGGCACCAAATGGCGTGCCGCGACCCGTGGTAAATAAGACGAGTTGGCAATCGGCAGAAGCCAGTGCAGAAGCGGCAACAAGGTCGTTTCCTGGACCTTCCAGCAGGCTCAAGCCTGGCTTACGGAGTTTCTCCCCATATTTTAAGACATCGACGACAGCGGAAGTCCCAGATTTTTGGGTACAGCCTAATGACTTATCTTCTAGCGTAGTGATGCCGCCTGCCTTATTGCCAGGAGAAGGATTTTCATAGACCGGCTCACCGTAAGCAAGAAAATAATCTTTAAAGTCATTGATTAAATGGAGGATTTTTTCAAAGGTTGCTTCATCTTGTGCACGCGCCATCAAGACTTGTTCAGCGCCAAACATTTCGGGTACTTCCGTTAAGACCGTACTGCCACCTTGAGAAACTAAAAAGTCAGAAAATGCCCCCAACAAAGGGTTGGCGGTGATCCCAGAAAACCCGTCGGACCCCCCACATTTTAACCCGATCTTTAGCTCACTCAAGGGAACGGCTTCTCGTTGATCCTCTTTTGCTGCTTCCAGTAATTCTTCTAATAAGCTTTCGCCAACCGCAATTTCATCGTCGCTTTCCTGTGCAACCATAAATTTGACGCGCTTTGGATCGTAGTCACCAAGGTTTTTCTTAAACTCGGGAACGGTGTTGTTCTCACAACCTAAGCCAAAGACCAAGACGCCACCGGCATTTGGATGATGCACCGCATCAATTAAAATTTGACGGGTGTTTTGATGATCTTGGCCTAACTGGGAGCAGCCGTAGGGATGTTTAAGGATCGTAATATGATCAAACGTGCCAAGATCTGGATGATTCTTCTTGAAGTTTTCAACAATGATCTCTGCGATGCCATTGATGCAACCAACTGTTGGTACGATCAGTAAATCATTCCGAATCCCAACTTTGCCATTCGCCCGACGGTACCCTTGGAACGTCGCAGCCCTTTTTGGATAACGGACGGGATGCAAATCGGGGGCATAGGTGTATGCCAAGGTACCAGAAAGGTTGGTTTTGACATTGTGGGTATGCAACCATTGGCCGGTTTTAACGTCAGCTAAGAGATGTCCAATGGGATAGCCGTATTTGATCACGTCTTGTGATTGTGCTAGGTCTTTGAGGGCGATTTTGTGTCCTTGCGGAATATCCTCAAAAAGGGTGATCGTTTGGCCTTCAAATGGAAGAGTCGTTTTAGCAGCTAGTGGTTTTAATGCGACTGCGACATTGTCTTTAGGGTGCAATTTCAATAGTTGCGCGGGTGTTTCTGTTAATGTGGTGGACATAAAGATTCTCCTTTATTTCAAACTTGGCTCAGGGGTGTCAATCGACGCAAGTAACTGGCGTGGTCCGTCTTGTTTTAGACATGTGCACATTTCATTGATCGTCTCTGTCATGAAGCTCAGGTCTGCATGCCAAAGTTGCTCATTTTTTAATAGAGCGGCGATCTGTTCTTCTGCTGGTAATTGTTTCACTTGCTGAAATATGGTTGTCACTAGCTCATCATCTTGAAAGGGTCGTGTGAGATAGAAAGTCAGTAACCCTGCCAATGCAGCAGTGATTCGTTTTGGTACCTGCTGGTTTTGTTGGACATAACGAGTTAAGACTGGTTGAAGACGCGCACGGAATTTTGAAACACTGTTTAAAGCGATCGATTGCAGCTGATGCTTCACATAAGGATTTCTGAAGCGCTCTTTGATTTGTTCCGCATAAGCTGTAAGCTGCGCTTTAGGCAAATCAAGCATTGGAATCAACTCTTCTTGAAAAAGACCATCCAAAAAGGCTGCAAAATCACGGTCGTTCATTACTTCTTCAACGGTTTCTAAACCAGCTAAAAGACCAAGTGGAACCATCGCCGTATGAGGACCATTTAATAAATGTACTTTTTGTTCACGGTAAGGGGTCATATCTTCTGTCACGATTACATTCAACCCAGCTTCTTGCAAGGGGAGCTTTTCAGCTACGCCGCTTCCTTCGATCACCCATAACATAAAGGGTTCTGCAGTGACCATTACGGCATCCTCATAGCCAAGAATCTCTTGGTATTGTGCCACTTTGTCGCGAGGATATCCTGGAACGATCCGATCGACTAAGCTACAGCAGAAGGTGTTTTCTTTTTCTAACCAGTTGACGAAGTCTGACTTCAAAGACCATAATGCGGCATATTGTAAGACGATCTCTTTTAATTTTTCCCCATTCCGATCGATCAATTCGCAAGGAATGATCAAAAATCCCGGTTTTTGTCGTTGAAAACGACGATACAAAAGGGCGGTCAGTTTTGCAGGAAAACTGTGGGGAGGGGTATCGTGCAAGGAATCCTCTGGGTGAAACGCAATACCTGCTTCCGTCGTATTAGAAACGATGATCTCGAGTTGCTCATCTTCGGCTAAAGCAAGATAGTCTTCCCATTGCTGATAAGGATTTAACACTTGATCGATAGTGGAGACAACTTCAAATGTTTGAGATAAAGCGCCATCGACAAGTCCTTCTAAGATAACGGTGTAGAGATTTTCTTGTTGTGCCAACAGCTCTTTCAAGCCGTGATCGATCGGCTGTACCACAACGGCACTGCCGTTAAAAAGTCCTTGCTTGTTCATTTGCTGCAGCTGCCAGTTAAAAAAGCCCCGCATAAAATTGCCTTCCCCGAATTGAATTACTCGGGCTGGATAAGTTTGACGGGTTTGTTCGGTAATTTTTTTCATAGAATCCTCCTTAAAAAATAGTTATGCACACGTTAACATTTTTGCGTAAGCACTCTTGAAAACAAGAGGCTTACAGCGATTGACGAATGATTAACGAGGTATCAAAGAAATGTTGTTTCTCAACTACTTGATTGGCAAATGCTTGCAACAGCAGAGTTGCTGCCAATTGACTCATTTCATAAACTGGTTTGCGGATCGTTGTTAATGGGGGATACGTATAGGGAGAAAAAGAACTATCATCAAAACCGATGATACCGATCTCCTCTGGGATCTTTCGTCCTGCTTGATGACAGGCATTGATCGCACCGATCGCCATATCATCATTGGCGCAAAAAATCACTTCAGGTGGTTCAGGTAAAGCGAGTAGTTGCTGGGCACCCAGCTGACCACTTTCCAAAGAGTAGTCGCCAGCTACGAAGTATTCTTTCGGGCAGACAAGCTGCTTTTCTTGAATCGCTTTCATAAATCCTTTACGACGCTCTCTAGCGGAACCAAAGGAAGCGATCCCTTCAATCATGGCGATCTTTCGAAAGCCTTGTTCAAGCACATAGGTGATCATTTGATAGACCCCTTGGGCATCATTACTAGTGACATTCATCAAGGTTGCATCCTGCAATTGACGATTCAAAACGACGATGGGAATGTTTTTCTTTGAAAGAGCAGCAATAAAGCCGTCATCCCGATCACTTTGACTCATCACGATCGCTCCATCTAAACGATTCGGCTCTTCATCAAATGTATCGGATTGCAATAATTCATGAACCGCCAAAGTATATTCGGATGGTAGGGTATCACTGATTCCTTTGATCACTTCGACTAAAAAGCTATCGGAAGTACCAATGGATAGATGGGAAAAATAAAGACCAATGATATAGGATTTTTGATTCACCAGACTTTTGGCATTGACATTGGGCACATAGTGTAAAGATTCAGCGATGGCTGCGATCTTCTTTTTTGTTTCTGGCTTAATTAATGGGCTATCGTTTAACGCACGAGAAACAGTTGTATGTGAAACACCAGCGACTTTGGCGATATCTTTGATCGTGACCATAGAAAACCTTCTTCCTTTTTGCTTGATTCAAGCATAGCTTGTTCCCACGAGAATGTCAATACACCAAGGATGCACACGTGAAACATTTTTCAAAATAACATAGGAACTTTTTCTGGGATGTGCTAGTATAAAAGGAGATAGTTAGGTAATGGGAGGGAGTCTATGAAATTCTTTTTAAGCTACCATCAAACGTCCAACTTGTTCTATAAAATTTTCATTTGGGTCTCTTTGATTGGTAGCGCTTTAATTATCGGCTTTAGTGGAGTCATTTATCATCGAACGTATCAAAACATTCAAGAAACCTTTTTGCAAAGTCAACATAATTTGGTCAACCAAGTCAAAGAAAATCTGGATCAAAAAATTCAGATGGTGGAGTATGCCTTTTCTACATATAGCAGTACTCAAAGCTTTTCCGATACGATGGAACAGCCGTTTTCCGTGACGAATTATCGACAAGTGCGCGAGATCAATTCGCAACTGGCTTACATTGGTGTGATGGGGATCGAAAACGCCAGCTACCAATTGGTGAATTTGAATCAGCATTGGAAAATCGAAGAAGGCTCCTTAAAACAGATCGATGATACTGAATTCGCTGCTTTTCAAGCGCTGATCGATAACCAACGCTACTTGTATTGGTTACCAGAAGACGGTTATTTAAAAATGGTGATGACGCTGCCTGTGTTTCGACAGGAAACCACTGCTTTGGGGATTGCTGAAATCCAAGACCATACCATTGCGCAGTTGGTGACAGATCATGACGATTCGTTTTTGAATATTTTTCATGCGGATGGACAACTGCTTTTCGATAATGGTGAAGTGATCGATTCTGACTTACACGAAACAATGATCGCAGCTGCCCACGGCGATGGCATCTTCACTGACAAAGAAAACAACAAGTATGTGGTCACACAATCGGATTACAATCAGTGGTATCATGTGATCCGTCTGGCGCCAGCCAGTGTTTCGCAAGCAATTCGTGAGTTAAGAAGCGGTTTGATCGTGATTGGTAGTCTATTGATTTTCCTGTTTTTATTAGTATCTTATCGCATTGCGATCGTGGCTACTTCACCCATCAATCGGATCGGAGAGCTTTTAAAGCCCAAAAAACAAGGTCAAAAATTAGAAGTCAATCAATTGATTTCCGATATCGACCAAGTCTTGCATCAAAACCATGATCTTGCTGTTAAAGTTGAACACCAAAAGCCCGAGTTAGAATCCTTGTTTTTATTAAACTTGTTTCGCGGCTGTATCTCAGAAGCAGATATTCACTTAAAACTGTCACAATTTGGGTATGAAGTATCCGAAACGGAACACTTTGCCGTATTACTGATTCAAATCGATGATTTGTGTGGGCGAGAAACAGCGACCAGTGATATTTTCTTGCTTGCCATTGAGAATCTCGTTTCTGAGATCATTCCGGCGAATTTGCGTTTTCAGCCAATCATCTCTAGTCAAGAAACCCAAGGAACGATTTTAAAACTTCCGAAAACGATTGATCAAAAACAAGTATTGACCTATTGTCAAAAGATCCATCAAGCGGCAAAAGACTATTTAAGAATTAAAATAAGTTGTGGGGTCTCACAATCCTACGACCGCCTCGTAGAAACCAAACTAGCGGTTGATAACGCCAAAGAAGCCTTGCACTATCGAATGAATTTAGGGGAAGAAGTCATTATCTTTTTTGACGACATTGCGGCACAATTGGACAATAACGCGATCGTTCAATACCCTAGAGAAGCAGAAAGTACCTTTTTGGATGCGATGCGTAGTGGGGAGCTAGCGACCATCAAAGCGAGTTACACGGAAGTTGTACGAGAAATCATCCATGAAAATAAAAATCCGTTGACGATTGAAAGCGCCTTGTTTAAGTTGATCAACAGTATCGTTCAGCTAGGGCAACTCTTAGGAGCAGATCATACCAGCTTGCAAAATAGTCGTAAAGTTTATCAATCCGTGCTCAACCAAACCAGCTTAGTCAAAGTTGAGCAAAGCATCTATCAAGAGTTAGTTTTACCTATCGTTGAAACGACACAAGCCAAAACAGATCGAGAAATTCGCTCCTTGTCTGAAAAGATGGTCTTGATCGTACACCAACAATACGATCAGGATCTTTCCTTAGATAGCATTGCTGAACAGCTGCATTATAATGCCAATTACTTAAGTAATGTGTTTAAAAAGGAATTATCCATCAATTTTGCCGATTACTTACAAAACTATCGGTTGCAAATCGCCAAAAAATGGTTGCGGGAAACGGATATGACGATCAAGGAAATCGCAGCCAACCTTCAATATACCAACTCTCAAAACTTCATTCGCTTTTTCAAAAAGAAAGAACAGATGACGCCCGGAGAGTATCGCAAACGTTCCAAAGAGTAAAAGAAAAACGCGCTTTTTGATTAACGATCAAAAAGCGCGTTTTTCTTGGCTGCCTGTTGGTTACCCTTTGACGGAACCAACCATTGCCCCTTTCACGAAATACTTCTGAACAAATGGATAGGCGATCAACATTGGCAGCGTCGCAACGACGATCACGGCCATTTTTACGGATTGTGCTGGGGGGACAACATCGACACTCGCGGCATCGGCGTTCATCCCGCTGGAGACGATCACGATTTGTCGAAGGAGCACTTGGATCGGCCATTTCGCTGAATCATTGATGTACAAAATCGCTGATTGATAAGTATTCCAATAACTAACAGCGTAGAACAAAGAGATCGTCGCAATCGATGGTAAGGAAAGGGGTAAGATGATCCGGAAAAAGACGCCCCAATCAGAGCAACCATCCATTTTTGCTGATTCTTCTAAACTATCAGGAATTCCTTGGAAAAAGTTTCTCATAATGATCATATTATATGCACTGATCGCACTCGGTAAGATCAGTGCCCAGAGAGAATCGATCAAGCCGAGGCTTTGTACCAAAATAAAACTTGGGATCATCCCACCGCTAAACAACATGGTAAATACGACAATAAAGTTGAAGATGCCGCGTCCATGCAAATATTTTCTTGAAAGAGCATAGGCCATAAAAGAGGTCAAGATCATTGAAAGAACTGTTCCGACGATGGTCACAAAAAGGGAAACACCAATACTCGTAAAAATCGTGGGTGTCGAGAGAATATACCGGTAAGCATTTAAGCTAAATTCACGAGGGATAATGATAAATGTTCGTGTCGCGATCTCAGAAGAAGAAGCAAAGGAGCTTCCGAGAATGTTTAGAAAAGGTAAGAGACACGTTAAGGTGAAGAGTAGTAGAAAGCCAATAATAAATCCTTGAACGACCCGTTCACTTTTCGGGCGGTTCGTTTTTTTCAGGGTTTGTTGCATAGAAAAAACCTCCATCTTTTTTTACTTAAATAGGTACTTCCAACGTATCATGAGGCGGGGACAACGTATATAATCACTTTTACATGTTAAAAAAATCACAATCATGACAAACGTTGATAAATAAAGGATTATCCAATTCGACTGCGAGATAATCCTAAAAAATGTATGCCTTTTCAAAGCTGAGAAAATGATTATATACGTTATCTTTTTTTCACGCTACCATGGGACTATCAAATCAAAAAAATTCGGAGGAACAAGTATGGAAACAAAAGTTGATAATTACTTCTCACCACTAAATGAAGAAGAACAGCGGCTGCGGCTAAAAAAGAAAAAATGGGCGCAAATCAGAAAAAATCGTGCCCTCTATATTATGGTATTGCCGGGGATTTTATATTTTCTTATATTCCGTTACATACCGATGGGCGGGTTAGTCATCGCTTTTCAAGACTACCAACCATTCTTGGGGATCCTAGGAAGCCCCTTTGTTGGCTTCACTCATTTTATTCGGCTCTTTACTGAAGATACCTTCGTGATGTTGATGCGCAATACATTGATCATGTTCTTCTTAAATATCACGATTTCCTTCCCTTTTCCTATAGTATTGGCACTTATGCTAAATGAAGTAAACAATCGCCGTTTGAAAAAAGGGATTCAAACCATCATTTATTTGCCTCATTTTATGTCGTGGGTCATCGTTGTTTCCATCTTCTATGTTTTATTAACGACAGAAGGTGGTGTGATCAATAACATGATCGAAAGTCTTGGTGGCGAACGTATCCCGTTTCTAACAAGTCGCACGTGGTTGCGTCCAATGTACATTTTCCAAGATCTTTGGAAAGGTGCCGGTTGGGGGACGATCGTTTATCTAGCCGCTATTACCAATGTTGATGAACAGCTTTATGAAGCGGCGGATATGGATGGGGCTGGCAAGCTACGAAAAATGTGGCATATCACATTGCCTTGTATTCGTCCAACGATCGTAACCTTATTGATTTTAAAGATCGGTTCGATCTTAGATATGGGCTTTGAGCATATGTTCTTGTTGATGAACTCAATGAACCGTGAAGTTGCCCAAATCTTTGATACCTTTGTCTATACCGCCGGGATTCAAAATGGTCAATTGAGTTACTCGACAGCTGTTGGGCTGTTTAAAGGACTTGTTGGCTTGATCCTCGTTATCTTTGCGAATCGTTTGGCGAAAAAAATTGGCGAAGACGGGATTTATTAAGAAAGAAGGGATCACATGACGATCGAAAAGATCACGAAAATCAACGAAGGATTACTCGCATTTTTGACGCTGATCGCCCTTCACTTTCTTTGGCTAAGTGTGACTCTCCTGGGAGGCATCCTCTTTGGCATTGGCCCTGCGTCGTATGCCATGATGAAATATTATGATCGCTGGCTTCGTCTTCATGAACGACCGCCTTTGATCAAAAGTTTTTTCTACTATAGTAAAGAACGGTTCCGGCAATCGGTGCTGGTCAGTTGGTTGTTTTTGATTATCGCAGCAATCGTGATCACCAATATATTTGCGCCATTTCCATGGTTTATCCAAGTGGCGAATGTCCTCTTTTTGATTGCGTTCCTCTTTTTATTCATGCACGTGTATACCGTCATGGCAGCCACCAACTTTGTGACCGTGCTTGAGATCCTGCGGGGGAGTGCCTTGTTAGGTTTAGGCTATCTGCATTATTCGATCATTAGTTGGACGATTTTGATCCTTGGCTATTTAGTCCTGGGCAGTTATTTCTTGATCGGTCTCTTTTTGATGGGGAGTAGCTTAGTTGGTGGTGTTTTTGCCCTTGCTGGTAAAAAAATTCTTCAAGATATCCACCCAATTGAAACAGATCAGGTGGTTTCAAAAGCGGCATCGACTACGGAGCAAACCGTTGCCAGCAAAGGAGATGAGGTCATTATCTAAAGAAAACGGCTCAAAGACTTTTACTGGTCCGCAAACAAAACGGTCACTAGAGAACACCTGGAAATAGTAAAACAAGCTGAACCCTCATGAAATACAGCCAATAAAACGGATTTATTGAAATAGCTCTATGAATTGAGGAGACTACAATAAAAGGAAGTATCGTACATGAAGAACTATTCGGAAATTGCTTTGAACACGTTATTTGAGCGCTATGACTACTTATGCAAAGAAAAAATTTATCACGGAAAATGGTCCTATGACATCGGGGTCGTTTTACAAGGCGTGAAAGAAGCCTATGAACAGACTGGTGACAAACGTTATTTCGACTATATCCAAAACACGATGGATTTTTATATTGACGAAAACGGTCGTATCAAAAACTATCAGATGGATGCGATGAATATTGATTACATCAATAATGGCAAATGTTTATTCTTACTATACAAAGAAACAGGTGCTTCAAAATACAAGATCGCCTTGGACACGCTGTATCAACAATTACAGCAGATGCCAAGAACAAGCGAAGGCGGGTTCTGGCATAAAAAAATCTATCCATATCAAATGTGGTTAGATGGCTTATATATGGGGGCCCCATTTCTAACAGAATACGCACTGACATTTGAGAAAGCAGAAGCATTGGCAGATGTCATCAAGCAATTCACCTTATGCTTTACGCATACCCTAGATCCAAAAACGGGTCTTTTGTATCACGCGTGGGATGAACAAAAAGTCCAGCCGTGGGCAGATCCTGAGACCGGTTGTTCAAAAAATTTCTGGGGACGGTCAATGGGATGGTTCATGATGGCTCTCGCAGATACGATGGTGCTATTAGGGAAGTCAGAGCAGAAGAATCCATTAGAAAAAATGTTTGTCTCCTGTCTAGAAGCTCTTGCTAAAGTAAGAGATCCCCAGAAAAAAGTGTGGTATCAAGTCTTAGATAAAGGCAGTGAGCGTGGGAATTATTTAGAAGCATCCGCTTCTTCAATGATTTGTTACGCAACAGCGAAAGCAGTCAAAGCAGGGATCATCGATCAAAAATGGCAAGTGTTTGCCAAAGAAACCTATCAAGGATTGCTGGATGAGTTTGTCTTTTTAACAAAAGAAGGCTGGTTGAATTTGATCAGAAACTGTGAAGTTGCTGGTCTTGGTGGACCAGATAATCGGGATGGTACGTTTGTTTACTATATCAGTGAACCCGTTATCACGAATGATTTCAAAGGATACGGTGCCTTTTTACAAGCGAGTTTACTGCTGCAACCACTAACGGAGGAAGGAAGCAAGAAATGAATATCCAATTAACTACAGCTGATTTACAAGGAAAAGAAGGTCTGTTGACAGAAGCGATTCAAGAAAAAATTGATGAATTGCATCAACAAGGAGGAGGCAGAATCACTTTTTCTGCAGGACGCTATCCGACAGGTGCGCTCTTTTTAAAAAGTAACATTGAACTGCACCTACTATTGGGGGCGACCTTAGTATTTTCTGATGATCCCAAAGACTATCCCGTCGTCGTGTCTCGCTGGGAAGGGGTCAAACGGGAAGTTTATGCCTCTTGTTTATATGCCGAGAATGCGGAAAATATCGCTGTCACAGGATTAGGAATGCTTGATGGACAAGGGCAAAGATGGTGGAAGACCTTTCGGCAAAACCGTGAAGAGCTTGCTTATCCACGACCAAAATTAATCAGTTTTGACTCTTGCCAGCAAATTACGTTGAAAGATATCCGTCTTGTCAATTCACCAAGTTGGACCGTCAATCCGATTCTTTGCCAAGATCTAACGATCGATAATCTTCGCATCAAAAATCCAGCGGATTCGCCAAATACGGATGGGATCGATCCTGAATCTTGTAAAAATGTCCGCATCAGTAACTGTCATATCGATGTTGGCGATGATTGCATCGCCATCAAATCAGGAACGGAGGACACTAAAGAACGGGTCGCTTGTGAGAATATCACGATCGTAAATTGCCATATGCTTCATGGGCATGGGGCAGTCGTTCTAGGGAGTGAGATGAGCGGCGATATTCGTAATGTCACCATCAGTAATTGTATTTTTCAAGATACCGATCGTGGGATTCGTTTGAAATCCCGTCGTGGACGTGGCGGAACGATCGAAGATATTCGAGTGAATAACATTGTGATGGATAATGTCATCTGTCCATTCACTTTAAATCTTTACTATTTCTGTGGACCGAAAGGCAAAGAGAAGTATGTTTGGGATAAAAATCCGTACCCAATCACCGAGGAAACCCCTCATTTCCGGAGAATCCATTTTGCAAATATCTCGGCTCGGAATGTCCATGCGGCCGCTGGGTTTGTTTATGGCTTGGCTGAACAATTTATTTCAGATATCACTTTCCAAGATATTGCCATCTCTATGGCTGAACACCCAATTCCAGGAAAGCCTGCAATGATGACAGGTATCGAAGAGATGACAAAACAAGGCTTTTATATTGGCTGTGGACGGAATATTCAGTTTGATCGTATCAATTTGGAAGGCGTAACTGAAGCGTTCCATATCGAGAATAGTCGGGAAATCACCGTCACACAGTCATTTGAGAATCGTCAGCCTCTGGCATTTCAAGGAGATTTTTTGTGAGGGATCCTCAGTTACTTCAGCTGCTAGGTCCTGATATGAAAGTTGCACCACAAGTGGTTCAGCAAACAAAAGAGCAGGTGCATAATTATACCTTGGAACATTTAATTCTACGATTAAATCAAGAAGAAGATGTCCCTGCTTACTTTGCTTATCCTAGCTCTCAGCAACCTGTTCCACTCGTTTTGTTCAATCATTCTCATGGCGGTGACTTCACGATAGGGAAAGAAGAACTTCGGCAAAGTCCGCCTTATATGCAAAAGGAAAGCCTATTCGCTGCATTTATGAAGCTGGGCGTCGCTGTTGGGGTGATCGACATGTGGGGCTTTGGCGAACGAAAAAATGGTGAAAATGATAGCTACAAGCGATTTCTCTTGCAAGGCAAAACGTTATGGGGGCAGCGAATCTATGACAATCAACAGTTTTTGACGTATCTTGCTTCCCGCAAAGAAGTGAAACATTCCGCTATCGCCACATTGGGACTTTCCATGGGCGGCTTGATGAGTTGGTGGTTGGCAGCGCTTGATGAACGGATATCAATGGTGGTGGACATGGCAGCACAAGTGGACTATCAAGCATTGATCGAAGAGGACCGTCTAAGCAAACATGGGTTTTACTATTATGTTCCTAATGTGTTGAAAGACTTTACGACTGCGGCGATCCAAAAACAGATTGCACCACGCCCGCGTTTGAGTTTGGTTGGCAAAAAAGATCGTGGCTGCCCCTCAAGCGGCGTCGCTCGTTTGGATCTGCAGGTCGGGCAGCATTATGAAGCAATGGGCTACAAGGAGCATTGGCAGGCGCGCAGCTTGCCAGGTGGTCATGAAGAAACCAAGGAGATGAGAGCGCAGTGGATCGAATTTCTAAAACAGCACCTCCTATCAAGCTAAAGGTTAGTAAAGACCCGCAAAAGGGTGATTTTACGAGTATCCAAGCAGCTGTGCTGGCTGCTGAAGCCTTAAACGCACCTTGTGAGATCACGATCGCCTCTGGCGTGTACCAGGAACAGGTGAAAATCTATAAAAACCAGCTTACGTTGATCGCAGAACCCAACACGTTCTTATGCTACCACTTGGCTGCCGAGCAAACCGATGAGAATGGGCAAAAAAGAGGAACCTTTCAAACAGCGACGCTCTTTATCAATAGCCGAGAAGTCTTTGTAAAAAACCTGACCATCATCAATGACGCAGGGTATGGGCAAGCAGTCGGGCAAGCAGTTGCTGTCTATATCGAAGGGGATGACATTCGCTTCGAACACTGTCATCTCGATGCTTTTCAAGATACCTTGTGCCTGGGACCATTGCCAAAATATACCAAAGAGGGCGAACCAATGAACAGTCCTTGGCGAAAAACAATCTTTGACCAACAACAGAGTTTGTTTTTGCATTGCAGGATCAGTGGAACAGTCGATTTTATTTTTGGCGGTGGTTCCGCCATCTTTGAAGAGTGTCGCTTGCATTGTAAAAATACACTACAAACGAACTACATTACTGCTGCCTCAACTAGCAAACAAGCAAGCGGGTTAACCTTCGATCGGTGTCGGGTGACAGGGGACAAAGTCTATTATTTAGGCCGCCCTTGGCGTAATGACGCCAAAGTCACCTTTTTATCCTGCTGCTTTGATCAACAGCTCGTTCCTTGCGGCTGGTCTGATTGGGGAAAAGCAGCAAGCCACCAAACGGTCGCGTTCACGGAGCGAATGTGTTGTTACCAAAGAAGTCCCCAACGTACTGAATGGGTGACTATCGAAGGAGTGATAGAAAAATGAGCAAGGCAAAATGGTCTGGCTGGATCGGGATGGTTCTCGCTCTGGTGTTTATGGGCGGCTTTTCCTTGACGATCAATCAAATGACTGTCCAGCAGTTCGAAGAGATCTTTCAAAGTGCTTTTCCTACTGTACTGAAGCAAATGACGGCAGAAGCAGCATTGGCGCAATTTCAAACACTCGGTGCTTGGTTTGTCTTCACGCTGTTGGCACTCCTGATATTGGTTTCAGTGGCGACGATGCTTGTTCGCTATCGTAATTATCGAAAACAAGCGTGTGTTCTTTATTTTTTGACTGGTGTCGTGACATTGATTGGTAGTCAAATGATCGCTTTTCCGATTGCCTTTTGTTTCTTTTTAGCGGCGGGTTTTTGTTTTCTCCATCGTGATGACCGACACAAGAAAAAAACAATGGACACAGTCAGCAAACAAGGAGGGGTTGCATGAAGGCAATGATCAATAATCCGATTTTAAGAGGGTTTCATCCTGATCCGAGTATTTTAAAAGTCAAGGATACTTATTATTTAGCGGTTTCTTCCTTTGAATGGTTGCCAGGAATTCGGGTCTACTGTTCTCAAGATCTAGTCAATTGGTCCCATGAAACAGATATTCTGACGAATCAAGTGGATTTATTAGGCAACGCAGCAAATGGCAGCATTTGGGCACCGCAAATCAGTTACGAGAACGGACAATACTATTGTGTCTATACAAATGTTCGCAACACGACACGTCCCTTCAAAGACTGTCGAAACTATCTCATGACGGCTCCTACGATTTATGGGCCATGGAGCGAGCCCATTTATTTAAATGGTAGTGGCTTTGATCCTTCCTTGTTTCATGATCAAGAGGGGCGTATCTGGTTATTGAATGCGCTTTGGGATTATCGTAAGGATACGCCAAATAAATCGGTGGGGATCGTGCTCCAAGAATACTCTGAAGCACAAGGCCGCTTGATCGGTGACAGAGTGCCAATTTTCTCTGGAACCCAGCTGGCGAAGACCGAAGCACCGCATCTTTATTACCACAATGAGTTTTATTACTTACTGACGGCAGAAGGAGGAACGGGTGCAGGTCATGCGGTAACGGTTTGTCGTAGTAAGACCATCACTGGACCTTATGAAGTAGATCCGCATTTTCCCATGATGCGTGCCTATCAGCGCCAAGATTCCCCTTTTCAATGTACAGGTCATGGCAGTTTGACGATTGCGCCATCAGGAGAATGGGTCATGAGCTATTTGATGACTCGGCCAGTAGCAGGGGCAGCGATCCTTGGACGAGAGACGGCACTCCAAACCGTCTATTGGGATCACGAAGGATGGCTGCGTCTTAGCAATGATGATACGATCCCAGATCAAACCATCAGGCTCGCTAGCGAGGTTCAGAAGCAAGAGACATCACCTGCTGTTTTTGTTGATGATTTTCAAGGATCGTTGCAAAAAGCATGGAACGGTAGACGATTGCTGCCCAATGAACAGTGGTGCAATCTGACTGAGCGACCAGGGTATTTGCGATTGATCGGTGGAGAATCGATGCAATCGAACTTTCATAAGCACTTATTAGCGATTCGCCAACAAGACTTTTGTTTTGAAGCTGAAACAGTGATGGAATATCAACCCCAATCGTTTAACCAGATGGCTGGATTGTCGCTTTTCTTAAACGAAGAAAACTATTTGTTTTTCTATGTGACCTATGATGAAGAAGCAGGCAAGGTCCTTCGGTTGCTGCGCTGTTGTGAAGGAGAATTTCACTTGTTCCCAGATAAATTGCCCCTCGCTGCTGCAAGTGAGCCGATCAGATTGAAAGTAGTCTGTTCTTATCTAGAAGCCCAATGGTTCTATCGGCAATCACAAGCGTGGCATCCCTTTAAAAAGCAAAACATTCAGTTCTTGTCTGGTGGTTTTACGGGGAATTTCATAGGAATCAGTGCGCATGATTTAGATCACTTTGCCGGAAGCTATGCCGATTTTGAATATTTTACGTATCAAGGGAAAGATCAGCGCGATGATGGCTCCCTAAAAATAGAGAAAGAAGGTTAACAAATGAAAAAGTTGAAAGTTGCAAGTTTATTATTATGTGCCGGACTGTTTTTAGCAGGCTGCGGCGATGGCGGAGGTTCATCTGAAGGTACAGAAGGTGAAACAAAATCAAGCATTTCTTGGATGGCGATGTTGCATACCGCTTCGCCTCCGTCTGGGGATGTGACGCAAAAATTAGAAGAATATACAGGGATCGAGATCGATTTCACTTGGGTGCCGGACGCATCAAAAACAGAACGCTTGAATGCAGCATTAGCATCAAATTCTTTAGCAGATATCGTTAGTCTGACAGAAATCAATAACACGACCGTCCGTAGCTCGCTAGCGTCCGGGATGTTCTGGGATGTGGAACCGTATTTAGAAGAGTTTCCAAATTTGGCAGAAATTTCTGAGGATCGCTTAGAGTCCTCGCGGATCGATGGTCATATCTATGGTGTTCCGTTTTTAAAACCGATCGCTCGTTATGGCGTCCTTGTCAGAAAAGATTGGTTGGATAATTTAGGCTTGGACGTGCCATCGACATTAGAAGAATTAGCGGCTGTCGCTCAGGCCTTTACGGAAGGTGATCCAGATGGCAACGGTGTAGATGATACGGTTGGTTTCGTAGAGCGTGATGAGTCCTTTAACGTTGGTTTCCGTTCACTTTCTGGTTACTTTGGCGCAGACAATTGGTTTACGATCACGGATGATGATGAAGTGATGCCATCCTTTATGCAACCAGAATACAAAGAAGCAATGGAATGGTTCCGTAATATCTATGATAACGGCTGGATGAATTCTGATTTTGCGGTAATGGCGAAAAATGACCAGAAGAACTATATCGTTCAAGGTCGTGGTGGGATCGTATTGAGTGGTCTGCAAGAAGTACGTAACTACATTGATGATGCAGCTGGTACTGATGAAGAGCATATGGAATGGGTCTTGATCAATGATATCGTCCATGAAAATGTGGAACGTCGTATCCTTTCTGATACCAATGGTGGAATGGGCGGCTGGTTAGCCATTCCGAAAAACAATGTTGAAACCGAAGAAGACTTACGTGTTGTTTTGAAATTTATCAATGATTTGATGGACGAAGAGCCGTTTACGTTGATGACGCAAGGGATCGAAGGTGTTCATTATGAAATTGATGATGAGGGTGTTTATGTCCGTTTAGATGATACGAAGTGGCAACAAGAAGTACAACCATTTTCTTCGTCTCGTCCATCAGAATTAGTAACAGTTTTCCCTTCAAGCAACCCATATGTCAACTTAGCCAATGAAAAGATTCGCGAAAATGAAGAGTTTGCGGTGATCAATCCTGCACAATCGCTGACCTCTGAAACCTATGATCGTTCATGGTCAAGCTTGATTGAAGGAATCTCAGACGCTTACTACCAATATATGACTGGGGAAATCGAGATCGATGGGTTTGATACAGCGATCGAAACCTTCTTAAGAAATGGTGGACAGCAAATCATTGACGAGTTCACGGAAGACTATCGTTCACAACAATAAAGGCCACAAAAGGTTCTGATCATCTATTGAGAAGCAATAGATGAAGTGAGGAGCCGCTACTGCTGAATGATTTGAAGACCAAGACCAGTTGAAGTGATTCGCTGCTTGGTCTTCTTTTTGCTTCAAAAGCAGTGAAGAAAGGAGAAGCTATGTTTCAACTAACTGTTCGGGGGCATGATGTAAAGAATTATGGGTCCCCAGAAGAATTAGCGCAAAAAATTGCCGCCCAAAACATTCATAACATTCAATTTGCATTAAATAAATCCTTCCCGCAATGGGCAGAGCCAGAGCAATTAAGCCCTGGTTTAGGCCGCTTTTTCAAACGAGTTTTTGGTCAATCTCACGTTCAGGTCGCTTTATTAAGTTGTTATTGTAATCTGATCCATCCTGATCTGGAAGAACGGGAAGCGATTTTATCCAGATTCGAGACCTATCTCGCACATGCCAAATATTTTGATGCAGCTATGGTCGCAAGTGAAACTGGTTCGGTTTTGCCAAATATGGGGTATACCGAGGAAAATTTTAGTGACGTCGTTTTCGATGATTTGGTTCAGGTGATCAAGCGTTTGGTCCAAGTGGCTAAGAGACATCAAGTGATGCTAGGAATTGAAGCGGGCTTAAATCATCCACTATCATCGATCGACCGAATCGAAGAATTGCTGGAACGGGTACCCTCTGACTATTTAGGGATCATCTTTGATCCAACCAATCTGATTACGGCGAAGAACTATCAAGAGCAAGTCGCTTTGACGAGGGAAGCTTTTTCCCGCTTTGGCGATGCCATCGTTTGCTTGCACTTGAAAGATTATCAAGTAATCGATGGTAAAATCAAGGTAGTGCCATTGGGAGAAGGAAGGGTTGATTATCAACAACTATTGGCCATCACCGCTGAATACAAGCCGTATTGTTATGTTGTGTTAGAAGGGACGACCGAAGAAGCGATGCAGTCAGCGATTTCCTTGATTGAAGCAATGCAAAACTAATTGGTTCTTCATTGCTTGGGACTGTTGAAGACACGATTTATGAAGCAACGAGCAGTCGATTGCTCCGTCGCTAAACAAGCAGATTTGTTTACTTACTAAAAGTTAGTGTTATACTTAAAGTAACAAGTGAACTTAACTGTTTAGAAAAGAGGAAATAGCGATGACCATGATTCAATCAACTTATCAAATCGATGCAACTGCCGCAATTGGTAAAGTCGTTTTAAAAGTAGCAAACATAGAAAAAATGAGCCAGTTTTATTCGGACGTGATCGGTCTGACTTTATTGGAACAAAGTGTAGATCACGCGCGATTAGGCGTGGGAGCGCAAGAGCTTTTAGTTCTAGAGAAGGTAAGCGATCCGTTGCCTTTGACACGGAAAACAGGCCTTTTCCATACGGCATTTCTTTTGCCTAGCCGTAAAGACCTAGGAAATATGCTGATTCATTATTTGGAGGCCAAAGCCCCCCTCGATGGTGCCAGCGACCATGGGTATAGTGAAGCGTTATACCTGACCGATCCAGAAGGAAACGGGATCGAAGTGTATCGTGACAAACCAAAGAGTGAATGGGATATTCGAGCAGACGGTGAGATCGTAGGCGTTACTGTCGAAATGGACGCACAAGGCGTGCTGGGAGCCGCTGACCGATCTCAAACGACCTTTCCAGTTGGCACTATGGTAGGGCATGTCCATTTGAAAGTGGCGGACTTGGTAAAAACAGAAGAATTCTACACTCAAGTTTTAGGCATGCGTTTGACTTCAGATTTTGGTAGCCAAGCAAAGTTTTTTGCTGCTGGTGCGTATCATCACCATATCGGATCGAATATTTGGATGGGAAGAAATGTTCCAGCTATGGAAGAAAAGGATCTAGGCTTAGCGTACTTTACGATCGTTTTGCCAGCTTTGGCTTTTTCTACATTACGAAGTCATCTCAAGGCAAGTGGCGTTTCTTATGGGTTAGAAACAGAAAGCCGCTTGCATTTGACTGATCCGAATGGGATCAATCTGATCATTGAAAGAAAGAATCAGCCTTAAGATGGAGGTTTTTTCATTCTTGAAATGAGAGAATAACCTATAATCAAGTAAAAGGAGAGCAAGCATGAAAAAAAACGGGGCGGGACAGTCACTATTTCTAGCATTATTGATCAGTATGGGCTTATTTTTCTTTGTCCAAGGGAAACAATTAATAGAAAGTGGGGCGTCTCCTGTGATTTTTATTGCTTTTTCGGCTTTTGCTGGAATTATCGGAGTTGGGGTCTATGGTCTTCAAGCAATAATGAAGCAGCATCGTCGCAAAACCATGGTACCAATCAAAACCAAAAAATAAAGAAACCGGCCAATCTTAAACAGGAAGATTGGTCGGTTTTTTGTTTACGCTAAGACAAAATGGAGAATTGGGATTCGTCCACTACATACTAATTTTCCATGTTTTCAATCGCAAATTCGATCTCATCAGGTAAGAAGCCGTTCCCTTCAAGATGAGCAGCCATATTTCTTTGGCGGATCCCTAACACCCGACGGGATTGATTGGCGCGTCCTAAAGCATGACGATACCAGTCTACATCGAGGGTTTCCAATGCCCATTGTGTTTCCTCCGCAGTAAAACCTTCTGTTTCTAACAGTTCTGCCATCTCTTGTTTTGAATAAAAGCGACGATTTCCTTGCGCTCTAACGAGGAAAAAGGCTTCCAGTTCTCGTTCTGTCGCATTGTTTTCGCGCTCATAGCTTGCTGCTACAGTCGGGGCGCGATGAAACCCTGCTAATATCGTTTCCTCGGTCACTTCGTTATCAAACACGTAGGTTCTGAAGTGAAAACGATTGTCGTTTTCCAGTTCAAGCCATAGTGATTCAACCAGAAATAGATAGCCAGATGGAATCGTTTCATAAACAGCAGCGGCTATTTCGTTAAAATAAGCGGAAACGGCTTCGTAAGGAGTCATTATCTCGGGAACGATTTCCGTCGTTTGGCCATTAAACAAAGTGATTGCGGAAGGATAGGTCTCGCCAGCATTCGTAAATGTGAGAATCTCCACTGGCTCATGTTTTGTTGAAAAGACATTCATGGTCACACCGTTCGCCAAATCAATAGCGGTCTGCCACTCGATTTCTTGGTCTTCGCTTTGTTGGTGTAAGTGTTCAAGTGTATCAGGCGTCAAACCAAGCTTTTCTCGTGAATCTTCATTGATCGTTTCTTCATCGTCAAGTGGATTGTTTGCCCCAACTGTCACTAGTGCCAAATCCTCTTCGTATTCGTTGAATAATTCTTGCAATTTTGCTCGTCTACTGACGATGATCGGGCTTTCCTCATGGATGGCAAGTAAGGCTTCGATCCGGCCATTGCGAGCGGTAACCCAACGCGGCATATCCAGATAGCGAGCTTCGATCGCTTCTTGAGCGAGTGCGATCATTGTTTCCGTGTTTTCAATGAATGCCGCCTTGTGTTTTGAGTTGCTATTGACCTGGTCTAGAAAGGCCAATTCTGCTTCTTTGCCTCGAATCATCAGTTCGAGATTTTCAATACTTAACTCATAAGTAAGATTTTCTGCATGATAGGTATGTTCCCAACCGGCATCTAAAGCGGCACCAATGCGCTCAGAAAGTTCCTCAGGACTTGCTGAATTTCTCGTCCCACATCCTGAAATCAGGCATAATAGCAGCAATAAGGGCAGCAAAACTTGTTTTTTCATTTTTCTCCTTCTCGTGAGTCTCTGGTAAACTTCACTTTTTTGTTCGAATGAACGCATCAAATCGAGACTTTTCTTGGGTATAAAAAATAGCAACAATATAAGGGGCAACATAAGGGCATCGCGATGCTCCTTTTTTTGTTAGTTTGTAATTATCCATGGTTGTCATCGCAGAGTCGATTTGTTCTGCTGAAAAGACTTCTGAAGCCAATAAACGACGGATATTGGCATGAGGTAGATTCATCTTGAGACGGTAGCTGTTTGCTTTTTGCAACGCTTGTTCGTTCCAGTCGATAGTGAGGTGGTCCACTGCCCATTGCGCATCATCATGGGAAACGCCCTCAAATTCTAGTTGTCGTATCATGCGAGTACGGGAAAAGTCATTCGTCTAGTATAGGCTTTGGCACGGGCTATCCCTCGTCTTTGTTCTGAAGATTTCTTGCTCTCGGTCTGAGTTTGTTCATCATTGTTTTGCTGGCTTTGCGTTTGGCGCTAGCTTATTGAAGCTGCTGATAAACGGTAGCGACCATGTCTTGGTCAATGTCATGATCAAAGCCATAGGTCATCACCGCCAACTGATGTTCATCAGAAGATTGATCGAATCGATTCATAAACATCAAGGATTCACGAGGAATATTTATGACCAGCGCTCGTAAAATCGTTTCATAGAAGGCAGCTTTTTGCTCGTCGGCAGTTTCCCGATTAAGAACAGTAAACCCAGATGCGTACTCCTCATCGGACTTCGCAAAAACCAATACGTCAACATTCGTTTCCCTTGTGTGGTAAACAGTGGCAGTGAGTCCATCGTCAAGTTCGATCCTGCGATGAAGAGTAAGCGTATCTTCTGTGAGCTGTTGAAGCTGTTCGATATCGTCTGCTAAAAGCCCCAGCTTTTCCCGTGGGTCGGCTTCAGGAATCGTTTCGTTTGCTACCTCCAGTAGACTGTTGAGGTTGTCTTGATTACTGAGAATGATAGGGCTCCGTTCATGAATCGCAACCAGAGCCTGGCTATAACCAATGCGGGCAGCAAACCAAGCAGGGACATCGATCCGACGCTCCACTAGCGCTCGTTCAGCGGTTGCCATCAAATCAACCGTGTGGCTGATCAATTGCTGAAGATCTTCGTCGGAAGAATCAAGTTCTTCCAAAATAGCCAGTTCGGCATGGCTGCCGGCAATCAGCAATTCTAAGGTCGCAGGTTGATAATAGGCCCAGCCCGTTCCAGACTGGTTTGTATATTCCAGTCGTGCTTCGATGCCAAGCGCAACGGTCTCTGACAGTTCTTCATCTGCCTTCGCGCAGCCGATAAGCAGAATAACGAATGACAATAGGGTGATCAGTATTCTTTTTTTCATTAGGCTCCTTCTTTCTATCGAAAGTAACTGAGAAAACGGTCGGAAGAGGTTTGTTCATCGGGGGAAAGGAGGAGGATAGGTAAATGGAAAAAATGCTGAAAAGATTTTCCATCACTCGTTCATTCAAGTAACTATTTCTGATACGCTAATAAGAAAAAACGGAACATCGAACTAGCTTTCATTAATACCTGTTATATTATTCATTTTATATTAAAAATAGATTCATATGCAATGATAAAAGAATTTTTATTGTGATTTTTGTGTTTAGGGAAAGGAGGGTTACTATTAACTTTTTAGGAGTAGTTGCTCAAGATCAAGCGATCGAGAGAATTCATTGAAGGATCGCCAGGGGGGAATTTTTTGTGCAAACAAAAAACAGCTTCCCACAATGGGGAAGCTGTAAGGATGCGGAAAATGGGATTTGAACCCACACGAGCGATTGCTCACAAGACCCTCAATCTTGCACGTCTGCCATTCCGTCATTTCCGCAGATACTATAGAAGGTAACGCAGGCTGAAGTAGTTCTGTCACACCGCGTCTAAAAAATATCTTACCTGATTTTTGACAGGTTTGTCAATAACTTTTCCTAGAGCTATTTAAAAGAATATTCAGACAATGGATTGCAATTTTTGTCATAAACGGTATGCTAAAAGAATGAATGATTTTTTGAGAGGAGAGCAAATGAATTACTTTAGAAACCAATTAGCCAAATCTGCGAAACAAAGAATATTTATCTTCCTACTCATGGGTGCCTTTAGTTTAGGCTGCTGTTTTTCCGTTTATTTGAAACTAATGGAACCCATCAACTTGCCCGCCACGATCACTGCAGAAAAAGCCGAAGCCTCACGGCTTGTTGATCGCTACCAAGCCAATCAGTCGGGCTCGCCTGATGAGCAAGAGGTGTATCAACTTTTGCTTGAAAATAATACATTGACCTCACGGCAGTTATCCAACTTGATTATGGAGGAATACGAACGATTTAATCAAACGAGTATTCAAATTGCAGAACTAAAAAAGCAGATTTGGGCGTCTGAAGTTGAGGACAAAGCCTTTTTACCGCCTATGTGGACGATCGAACAAGAGCGAACGGTCTATCAAGCCTTAGCCGAGCAAGAAAAAGAGCCGGTCCTCACGGCTGCCAATACCCAGACCGCTGTCGCTTTGGCAATAACGCTTTTGCTGAATTTTGGGTTCTTCTTTTGGGCTTTTTTTGCCAGTGACAATTTGATAGAAGAAAGAGAACACTTCTCTTTGATTCGCTCGTACCCGCAGATTTTTCCGATTCGGATGTTAAGTAAAATTGTGGTCAAAGGGATTACAAATTTAGGCGTTTTGGTTGTGTTCTTCTTAGGTGTCTTTCTTTCAATGAGCCTTTTGGGGGAGTTCGGGGATTGGCAGTATCCAGTAGCCGTCTATCTCAGTGGGGATTGGGTCGCCGTACCTTTTTGGCAAAGCGTTTTATATAGTATGGTTTCTTTTGCCTTGCTGATTGGTTTGATCGAATGCTTAGGTTTTGTTATGAATATGATCGCAGCCAATCGATATGTCTCTTTCTTTTTGCTAGTGCTTTTTTATGGGTTAGGCTTGATTCCGATGCTGCAAAAGATCCCACTGTTACCAGTTCATCTAGCTGCTATGGATAAATTTTATTCGGGCGCCTTTGCTTTGGGTTCTGGTACTTCTTGGGGCGTCTATGTTAGTTGGCTGCTCACGGTGGTGTGGATCTTCCTTTGTTTAAGCATCATGCTCGTTGCGGATAAACAGAATCGCTTGTTGAAAGGAGGCAAAGGATGAAAGACTATTTTTTCTTTGAATTACGTCAACTCTTAAAGAGCAAGAAAACCATTGGTCTTTTTTGCTTGCTTCTTATCTACAGCGGCGTTTACAGTTTTTGGCAAAGAGACTTTCGCCCGATTGAACGAGTAGATGAAACGGAAATGCAACAACGCTATACTGTGCGACAAGATTTTCTTGATCAACAAGCAGCCAATCCTTCTGACCATTGGTCGGCAAGCTTAGCAGTTGAAATGTTTACCCCATGGAACGAAGCGGAAAAACAACGTTTAGATGCACTAGCTGGTGAAGACTGGCAAGCTTATGCACAAGGAACAAGTACGTGGTACCAATTGGCGTTGCAGTTTACCGATGAACGAAATGTTTTTTATACACCGGATTATTATACGTTTCAAAATTACTACGCTGCCTATGACGGTCGCTTTGGTTATGCTTCAACCGCTAAGCTTATGGAAGCCTTCAGCCAGTTGCCGAATAAGAAACTCTCTCAAGCAGTCATGGAGCAAAAAACGGGGATACAGGCATTGCAGCGAAGTTTTACTGGATATTTACCGATTCTATTGCTTGCTGTTTCTTTATTTTTTGCGATTGATTGTTTACCAAAAGAACGAAGACATAAATCCCTGTTTCTTTCACTGCCATTATCGGCAGAAGAGATTCTTTGGAGCAAAACGGCAGTATTGATGGTCGGTTCTGCAATTTCAACACTTGGGACTATGTTCTTTCTCTGGTTGGGTTCTGGTATACAATTCGGCTTTGGTTCCCTGGAACTGCCGGTCACGATTTTATCATCGACCTTTGATGCCCGCTACCCGATCACCGATTTCAACGCTTTTGAAACACAAGCCATCGGTCTTTTTATAGGCCAATGTTTTCTTGCGACGCTTTTCTTGCAGTTTATTTATTGTCGCGGCATCTTGTTGTTCAGTGCCCTGTTTCGCTCAGAACTGGTTAATTTGCTTGTGGCTGGTTTTTGCTTGCTTTCACCCTATATTTTCCAAAGACGTTGGTTCAGTGCTTACCTTGATAAAACGCTGTATGTCTATCTGTATCAAAATGTGGGACAAGTCCTTTCAGGCTGGACACGTTTTTATTTTGGTTCTGCAGGGTTTACGATGGAAAAAGGGTTGCTTTTATTAGGAGGCGTTTGGCTTCTGATCGAAATATGTTTCTTCGTGACGATCCAACGCAAAAAATTTCATTTGGCATAGGAGGAACGATATGTTAGAACTGAAAAATGTGACGGTCACGTATACGAGAAATGTATTGGATCAACTTTCCATCGCCTTTTCTCCCGGTGAGATCGTCGGATTAGTCGCCCCAAACGGTACTGGGAAATCCACGCTATTAAATGTGGCGATGAATTTCATCCAGCCGAATGAAGGCGCAGTATTTTTGAATGGCAGTCAAGTATATGTGACCAAAAAATCAGAAGTGGCAGCGCATCAACAAATTTCGTTTTTTCCTGACCAAAATGATTTGTACAATGATTTGAGTGGTTTCGAGCATCTCAAGCTGTATCAGCGAATGTGGCGTTCAGAGGAACACTTAGTGGACGAAACGATTGAGCGCTTGCGGATGAGTGACTATATCAAACGCCCCGTGGGCACCTATTCACTTGGGATGCGGCAACGTCTTTGTTTTGCGATGCAGATCGTGACGGATACGCCATATATGCTGATGGATGAAGTCATGAATGGCTTGGATCCAACCAATGTCGAATTGATCTCCAACGTGTTGAAAGCCTTGCGAGCGCAAAAGAAAGCGATCGTGATTGCTTCGCATATTTTGACGAATTTGGATTCCTACGCGGATCGGGTCTTGTTTTTAAAAGACGGCAAGATCATTCACGAATACTTTGGGCGCAAGTCGTTAGTCAATGAACCGTTGTACTTAAAAACGGACTCGGCAGATTTTTTGGTGGCTTTTCCAGAATTAACGACAGTGACCATCGATCTGCAAGGACGGATCTATCTGGTAGAAATCAGCGATCCTCAGCTGCCGCAACGGTTTATCGCTGCAGGGATCACTGATTTTTCTGTGGGGCACTTGGCACTAAATGAATTGTATTTGACGTATTTTCCTGAAAATCACTGACTGTCGCACTATTTACGAGATGAGAGCGGGACAAGCACAGATGAAGGAGAAGCAAAAAAATTTCGCCATAGGTAAAAGTTTTTTGCTATAATAGGTTCAATCTGAAAAGAGATCAACGACGAGAACCAATAACCTGACGTTGACCTATGGTTAAAGGAGAAATGGAATATGAAGAAATTTTCGAAGTCGTCAAAACTTGAAGGGGTCAGTTATGATGTACGCGGCCCAGTTTTAGAAGAAGCCGATCGGATGCAAGAAGAAGGCATCAGTATCTTGAAATTAAATACGGGGAATCCAGCGCCTTTTGGGTTCGAAGCCCCAAATGAGATCGTTAGAGACCTGATTATGAACGTGCGAGAATCGGAAGGCTATTCTGATTCGAAAGGGATTTTTTCGGCCCGTAAAGCGATCGAACAATATTATCAATTACAGAAATTTCCTGATGTGACCATCAATGATATTTATACCGGTAACGGCGTTTCTGAGCTGATCACGATGTGCATGCAAGGTCTTTGCAACAATGGGGATGAAGTGTTAGTGCCGATGCCTGACTATCCCTTATGGACAGCGTCGATCTCGTTAGCTGGCGGAAAGCCCGTCCATTATATTTGTGATGAGCAAGCAGATTGGAATCCTGATATCGAGGACATCAAAGCTAAGGTCACCAGCAAAACCAAGGCGATCGTTATTATTAATCCAAATAATCCCACCGGCGCCGTTTATCCAAAAGAAGTTTTGCAACAAATCGTCGAGGTTGCCCGTGAGCATGACTTGATCATTTTTTCTGATGAGATCTACGACCGTTTAGTCATGGATGATTATGTCCATGTGCCGATTGCTACATTAGCGCCAGATCGATTCGTTGTGACGTTAGGTGGCTTGTCTAAGTCTCATCGAGTGGCAGGTTTCCGGGTGGGCTGGATGGTCCTCAGTGGCGACAAGTCCAATGTGAAAGACTATATCGAAGGCTTGAATATGTTGTCTTCAATGCGGCTGTGTTCCAATGTTTTATCGCAACAAATCGTCCAGACCGCACTTGGCGGCTATCAAAGTTCCGATGAGTTGCTACTACCAGGTGGTCGTATCTACGAACAAAGAGAGTTTATCTACAAGGCAATCAATGACATTCCGGGATTGTCAGCGGTGAAACCGAAAGCCGCCTTTTATATTTTCCCTAAAATTGATATTCAACGCTTTAATATCACCAATGATGAACAATTTGTTTTAGACTTTTTACACGAGCACCACATCTTGCTGGTTCACGGCGGTGGGTTCAACTGGCAACAGCCAGATCATTTCCGAATCGTTTATCTTCCTAATATGGAAGACTTAAAAACGACTGCTGAAAAAATGACAGAATTTTTGGCGTCCTATCGTCAGAAATAAGAATATAAAAAAGCACCGCTCCTTCAACAACCGTGAGGGAGCGGTGCTTATGTTTTTATTCGGCAACTGGTTGACAAATTTTTTTGCTGACAATCATTCGATTGGTAAATTTATCCAGCATTTCAGCACTAGGATCGGTCACTTGAACGAGGACTGAATTTTCATATTCCCGTTCGATGATCCCTTGGTATTTTTTGCCTTCCCATGTAAAAAAGATCGTACTGTCGATCGTCATCTTAACACCTCATTTGAAATTGTGGAAAAATAACAAGACATTCTTGAAATTGCTTTCCTTTTTGTCATTATGTGCTAAAATAAAGAAAATTAAAAATGCGAATTCGCATTTTTGACAAGAAACGTTCGGTTCTTATAAGAATTTCCCATGGAGGACGATCATGAAGAAAAAAGAAGAATCTTTTGGTCAAATCATCCGTACTATTCGTCTAAAACGAAAGATGACACAGAAGATGTTAGCGGAAGATATTTGTTCGCAAAGTGTTTTAAGCCGTATTGAAAACAATGAAGAGCTGCCCAATGTCTGGGTGATGTATCAAATCTGTCAACGTTTAGGTGTCACCTTGGATCAAGTGATGATGCTTCATTCGGAAGAGATCAACAAAACCAATCAAATTTTTGCGGAAATCGAATCGCATTTTGTCCATAAACAGTTTCGAGAAATGCGGGAAAAAATGGAAGACAAGGCAATCAAAGAGTATCTGTATTTAGATTCGGATATGCAAATGTATTACTACTACTTAGGAAGTTGCGATTATTTTCTCGATCAAAACTATGATACCGCCCTCGAGGCATTAAAAAAAGGATTGGCCTATTCCTATCAACAGGATAAAACCAATGTTTCCGTGATGGAAATTCGCATTCTTAGTTGCATGGGGCGCGTCTACAGTGACTTGCTGCAATTGGGTGAAGCACGCTTTTATCTAGAAAAAGCTTATGATGCCATGCATGCTTTGCCACCGGAACGTCTATCTACGGCGTTGACCAAAATTTATTACAATTATGCGGTCTTTCTGAAGGAACAACAGGAAGACTGTCTCGCACTAAAAGTAACGAACGAAGGCATTGCCCTAGCGAGAGAGAAAAATAGCTTGTATTTTCTAGAAGAATTGTTTGAACTAAAAGGACAATTGCTTCAAAGACTAAAAGAAGAAAAAGCGGCTGAAAAAAGTTTTCAACTGTATCGTGCCGTCATGGATATTCGCCAATCTGATAAAGTGGTGTAGACCTTTCTTGACTTCTGCTGCAAATAAGAGTACTTTTAAGGAAGAAAAGAAATAGAGGAGCGATCAAGATGAATAAATATATTTACGCAGACAAATTCTTTCTGAAATCAGCGGTTCATGGCCCTGGTTACTTGGAGGTCAAGGAGGGAAAATTCGGCGCGATCGTCGATGAAGTCCCTGCTGATGCGGATGTAGAAGATTATTCAGGCAAATGGGTAGCACCAGGTCTTGTGGATACTCATATCCACGGGTTTATGAACCATGATGTGATGGACAACGATGCAGAGGGCATCAAAGCCATGTCAGAAGGTCTTTTGTCTTGCGGTGTGACATCTTTCTTACCAACAACCTTAACATCAAGCAAAGAACGGTTGCGTGATGTAGCAGAAACCGTTGGGAAAGTCAAAGACGAAGTTACAGGAGCAAAAATCCAAGGAATTTATTTTGAAGGCCCATTCTTTACTGAGGAACACAAAGGTGCACAAAATCCGATTTATTTTGGTGATCCTGATATCGATACCTTCCATGAATGGCAAGAAGCTTCTGGTGGAATTATCAAGAAAATCGCCTTGGCTCCTGAGCGCGAAGGTGTGAAGGAATTTGTTTCGCAAGTGACGGAAGAAGGCGTAGTGGTTGCTCTAGGCCATAGTAACGGTACATTACAAGAAGCGCAAACAGCAGTTGAAGCGGGGGCTAGCGTTTTTGTTCATGCCTTCAACGGAATGCGCGGATTAAACCATCGCGAGCCTGGAATGGTTGGTGCCCTACTTTCATTAAAAGAAGTTTTTTCAGAGTTGATTTGTGATGGCCACCATGTGCATCCTCAAGCAGCTGAGATTTTGATGGAAAAAGCTGGTCACGACCATGTTGCCTTGATCACTGACTGTATGATGGCTGGCGGCATGCCAGACGGTGATTACATTTTAGGTGAATTTCCAGTAGTGGTGAAAGATGGAACGGCTCGGTTGGAAACTGGCAATCTTGCCGGCAGCATTTTGAAACTAAAAGAAGCTGTGAAAAATGTAGTAGACTGGGGAATCGCTACCCCTCAAGAAGCGGTTATGATGGCCAGCTTGATTCCAGCAATTAGTTGCAAAATTGACCATGCTTGCGGCATGATCAAAGAAGGTCGCCCAGCTGACTTTATCGTTTTGGATCAAGAAATGAATGTAACAGCCACCTATTTAGATGGTGTCTGCCGCTACCAAGCGTAAAATGAAACAATCTGCTTAAAGAAACAAGAAGAGAGCTTCTCTTGATCTGTTTTTTAAGCAGATTTTTTTGTTTTCAGTTATGATGAAAGAAAACGACATCCTATGAAGGAGATGATTGGGATTTGAAGACGATTTTAGTAACCGGCGCCAATGCCGGCATGGGCTTTGCAACAGCCAAACAGTTAGCAAAAGCAGGGATGCATGTGATTTTGTATTGCCGTTCTGCCGAACGAGGACAGGCAGCACAGCAACGTTTGAAGGAAGAGACAGGAAATTCAGCGATCGATCTAGTGATCGGTGATCTGGGGTCGTTGGCTAGCGTACGCAAGTCAGCCGCTGAAATCAATGCCCGCTTTGAGAAATTGGATGTACTGATCAATAATGCGGGCATCGTCAATTTAAAAAAGGAGCGAACGGCCGATGGATTCGAGCAAATGCTGGGAGTGAATTACGTGGGTCACTTTGAACTGACCCGCCAGTTACTACCTCTATTGAAGCGTGCCGATGCCGGCAGGATCGTCAATGTGGCATCCGGCGCCTACAAATTTGTAAAGAAAAAGGATCAGCGCTTTTTCGATGTACCGGATTTTTTCCCTTGGCGGGAATATGGCCGCTCAAAAAAAGCCCTGATTTTATTTACAGATGCGCTTGCGTTTCAGCTACGCAATACGACCGTTACTGCTAATTCCTTGCATCCGGGAGCTGTGGCGACCAGCTTAGGGGTCAGTCGACAAACAGGATTTGGTCAATCTATTTATAAAATGTTGACGCCTTTTTTTAAAACAGCCGAAGAAGGGGCAGATACAGCGATTTACTTAGCTCTAAGTCCAGACGTTGCAGGGATCAGTGGCCACTACTTTGTTGATCGTCAAGCAGTCCCAACCGAGATCCCGAAGGAGCAGCAACAAGCACAGAAACTTTGGCAAGAAACGCAACAAAGAATTGCGGACCACACAAAATGATTTGTTTTGCTTTTGCCAATCTGGATCACTTTAAATAAATGACTTGTTTTTAGCAGCACGACCTTGTGCTGCTTTTTTGCGGTTTCTTTCAAGGGAAAAAATGTGATACACTGATAAGCGAGAAAGCGCATGCGGCGCTGGAATTCTTGGAGGAATAAAATGAGTTATATTGATGTAGTGAAAGAAGTGAAGAAATACACAATGGGCGATACGGTGATTGCTGCCAATGATGGCGTTTCTTTTTCCGTAGAGAAAGGCGAGATCGCGCTGATCCTTGGACCTAGTGGTGCCGGTAAATCCACCGTATTGAACATACTAGGCGGGATGGATCAATGCGACAGCGGCCAAGTGATTGTCGATGGAACGGATATTGCTGGCTTTGATGCTAAACAACTAACGACCTATCGTCGCAAAGACGTCGGATTTGTCTTTCAATTTTATAATTTGGTGCCGAATTTGACGGCTAGAGAAAATGTGGAACTATCGGCACAAATCGTACCCGAAGCACTTGATGCAGCTGAGATTTTGACCCAAGTTGGATTAGGTGATCGCTTGGATCACTTTCCTGCACAATTGTCTGGCGGTGAACAGCAAAGGGTCACGATCGCTCGTGCCATAGCCAAGAAGCCCAAACTGCTGCTTTGTGATGAACCAACTGGGGCACTTGACTATGAAACAGGAAAACAGATTTTGGCTATTTTAGAAAAAACAGCTCGCGAGACCGGGACGACCGTTTTGATCATTACACATAACAGTGCATTGGCTCCCATGGCGGATCGCGTGATCCATATCAATGACGCAAAGGTTCGCAAGATGGAAAAAAATACTCATCCAATTCCAATTGCCTCTATTTCTTGGTAAATGCCTATGAAAAAAACATTATTACGTTCCAGTTTACGTGAAATTAGACAAGCACCCGGGCGGTTTCTGTCCATTTTAGGCATTATCTTTTTAGGAGTCGCTTTTTTTGTCGGGATCAGCGCCACCGGCCCTAATATGAAACAAGCTGCTGAAGATTACTTTTCTCGCCAACAATTAGCCGACCTCACGATAGCTTCAACTTTGGGGTTGTCGGATACGGATCGCCAAATCATTGAGGAAATGCATGGTGTTAAGGCGGTTGAGACGGAGCAGATCGCCGATATCAATGCCGAAAATCATCGTGCTGTGATTCGTGTCTTCTCTCTTTCAACTGAACGACCTGTCAATCAATATGAGGTGACTTCTGGTCGATTGCCACAAAAATCAGGGGAAATCGCCTTAGATCAAGCGGCGCAAAATAGTGGTAGTTTCGAATTAGATGAATCCTTTGAGTTACCAGAAAGTGGCGAAAATCAATTAAAAACCCATACCTTCACGATCGTGGGCTTTGTCAATAGTCCTGAATATATTGAGAACTTTCATCGGGGGAACAGTACCGTTGGTAATGGGACTGTGGATTACTTTGCGGTGATTCCTGAGGAGGATTTTAAAGAAAGTGCGTACGCTCGAATTTTAGTTCGCTTTGATGACTTATCTCAAATGGAAAGCTATTCAGAAGCGTATCAGACGAAAAGAGATCAAATAAGTGATGAAGTTGAGAAAAAGTTGGCTCCTCGGGCGCAAGGACGCAGGCAAGAGCTGATCGATGAAGCGCAACCAGCCATTGACGAAGCCAAAGAACAGATCCGCGACGGAGAAAAGGCTCTGCAAGAAGCACAAAGGGAACTCGACGACGCACAAGAAAAATTAGCACAGGCGCACCGGGAACTGACGGAACAAGAAGCAGCCTTCCAGACAAAAATTCAAGCTGCCCAAGAGCAGTTGACTAGTGAAGCACAAAAAATAGCTGAGGGCAAGCAAGCATTGGCGGAAACCCAACGATTGCTAGATCAAAGCGAACAAGCGTTGCTTCAGCAAGAAGCCCAAGTAAAATCGGCCCAAGACCAATTAGCGCCTATTTCGGCACAAAAAACCGAACTACAAAATGGCGTCCAACAAGTGGAGGAGCAACTTGCTCTGGCATACCAAGGCATGGATCAAATCAAAAGTGTGGGTCAACTTTCTGCAGAGGAGCAAATGGCCCAGCTGCCTACCGTCTATGCACAAGTAACGGCCGCTCTGGCACAGTTGAACCTGCCGACAGATGTCATTGGTCCGATTCCTGACCTGGAGGAAATCGATGAAACGATGATTGCTACTATGCTGACGGCAGCTGAAGATGCATTAAATCCACTCATTACCGAAGGTGAGCAACAACGTGCCCAATTACTCGGGCAATTGGCTACGATCAATGACCAAGAAGCGCAACTTCAGCAGGCACAGCAGCAAGTCAACGCTGGTTGGGGCCAAAAAAGTGCCGGACGCCAAGAATTGGCACAGGCGCAGACCCAGATCACTCAAGGAGAATCGCAGCTGAGTGTTGCTCGGGAGACTTTAGCTTCTGAGCAAGCCAATGGTCGGTCTTTGCTAGATAAGGGCTGGCTGGAATACCAAGAAAACGAAGCAACCCTTCAAGAAAAGCTTGCTGAATTTAAAGAAAGAGCGCCCAAAGAACGCGAAAAACTTGAAGATGCCAAAAAAGAAGTTGCGGAAAAAGAGCAAGAATTGTTGGAGCTAAAACCGGCAGTTTATCGTGTAGCAAATCGGGATGCCAATCATGGTTATTCAGAGTATCAAGACAATGCGGAACGCGTTTCGTCTTTAGCCACGATTTTTCCTGTCATTTTCTTTTTGATCGCAGCCTTAGTGAGTCTAACCACTATGACGCGGATGATCGATGAAAAACGCAGTGAGATCGGAACGTTGAAAGCACTAGGCTATCGTAACTGGGAAATTGGCCAGAAGTTCTTACTATATTCCTCTGCAGCAGGCATCACAGGTGCTGTATTGGGACTAGCAGTAGGCTTTTCCTTTTTTCCAGCAATCATCATTCAAGCTTATGGACCGCTATACAATCTCACGGAGTATGACACCCCATGGTATTTGCGGCTTTCATTGATTGCTGTGGGAGTCAGCTTGCTTTGTACCATCGGTATCGCGCTACTGGTTTTACGTTTTGATTTAAGACAGTCGTCGGCATCCTTGCTAAGACCAAAGGCGCCAAAAACAGGGAAACGAATTCTCTTAGAAAGAATCACCGTTATATGGCGTCACTTAAGTTTTATTCAAAAAGTTACAATGCGAAACTTGTTTCGCTACAAGTCAAGAATGCTCATGACCATCTTAGGGATCGCCGGATGTACGTCCATGATCTTGACTGGATTTGGCTTAAGAGATTCCATCAGCAATATCATTCCTTTACAGTTTGAGAAGATCTGGCAATATCAGGCAGTGATCACCTTTGATGACGAGGACTCCCAGGCAATGAATGAAACAAAAGCTGCTGCAGAAGAAATCGACGGTTTTGACGAAGGATTGTTCTTGCATACCGAAAGCCTGACGTTGGCTCAACCGGGGGTGACGCAGCAAGAAGTGACCGTAACCGTGCCAGAAGATCCTGCGGCTCTATCGAGATTTGTCCACTTAAATGATAGGGTTTCAGGAGAAGCTTACGAACTTGGAAAAGATGGTGCGATCATCAATGAAAAACTTGCTAAGTTGTTTGGTTTATCAGTGGGGGACACCCTGACGTTAACGAATGAAAGCGGCGAAGAATTTCAACTAGAGGTAGCTGCCATCGCAGAAAACTACACGGGTCATTTTGCTTATTTGACACCTGAAATGTACGAAAAAGTCTTTCAGGAAACGCCTTCTTACAACAGTGAATTATTGAAATTCAATCAGCACTTAAGTAAAACGGAAGAAGAAACGATCGCAGCTGACCTGATGGCACAAGACAATATCATCAATGTTTCCTTTCTTTCAGCTTCAGCAGATGCCTTGGATGACACGACAGCAACCTTGAACATCGTTATTTGGATCTTGATCTCGTCAGCAGGAGCATTAGCCTTTATCGTATTGTACAACTTAAACAATATCAATATAGCGGAACGCATTCGAGAGTTGTCGACCATCAAAGTATTGGGCTTTTATGATCGAGAAGTGACGATGTACGTCTTTCGAGAAAATATCTTTCTGACGATCTTCGGCATTGCATTTGGTTTATTATTAGGGGTGCTTCAGCATCAATTTGTCCTACAGACCATTGAAGTCGATATCGCCATGTTTTCACCGACAGTCGAACCAATGAGCTATGTGTATGCCGCTGGATTGACCTGCTTGTTTTCAGGCGTGGTAGGGATCGCGATGTATTTCAAGTTGAAACATGTCAATATGATTGATGCCTTGAAAGCCAATGAGTAACAAAAACAGCCTTTTTTCAGAAGTATTCTGGAAAAAGGCTGTTTTTATTTGTCTTGTTTTTCTTGTTCAGAGATTTCCCCTTGGACTTCTTCTAGCATGGCTTTTAGTTCAAGTTCTTTTTGCCTTAGAACGACCAGATCTTCTTGGATCTCATCCTTTTTCTCTTCCTCAGGCGGTCGAATAACGAAATTGATCGACAAGGCTACTAAGGTGCCGATAAAAGTATCAAGTACACGGTCCAATGCAAAGATGATCGATTCCCCTTGAGGGACACTGGAAGTAATCAAAAGCATCGTCGCAATGGCAGAGATAATGCCAGAATTGTTATTGATGCCATCTGAAAAAACGATGACAAAGATGACCAGTGCGGGCAGGACAAACAATTCGATCAGAAAGTCATTTTGAAAATATTGCTTGGTCAAAAAGTAAAAAATAGCTGTACCGCCACCGATCGTATTTCCTAATACCCGTGATTTCCCAAAAGAGATCGTTGTGGTCAGGTCTTGCCGCAATGAAAAGACAGCGGATAAGGCAGCAATCAAAGGCTGGCCGCGATCAAGGAAATGAAAGAGCAGGATACAAAGCATGACAGCGATGGCTGTTTTTATCGTTCGCATACCTAAGCGAAAACGCCCCAGTTTCATGGTAGAATGCCCCCTTTACTTAATCATACCCAAAGCGGTTGAGAAATTCTAGTCTTATTCCTCACAATTTAGTATACTTTTCAAAGGAGGTGACAAAAATGAAAATCGGATTGAGAACAGTTAAGACGGCAATTGCTGCGGGTTTGTCCATGTTTCTGGCACAGCAGATCGGTCTATTGTATGCACCAGCAGCAGGGATCATCGCAATTTTGAGTGTAGGGAATACAAAGAAAACCTCGCTGTTTACAGGGATCGGTCGTTTGGTCTCCTTGGCGATCGCGACGCTCTTAGCTTTTGTCAGCTTCCATCTTTTAGGCTTTGGTCCGCTGGGCTTTGTTCTTTTTCTCTTCCTATTTATTCCGACGGCAGTCTCTTTCAAATTAACCGATGGGATCGTGGTCAATTCGGTCTTGGTGACCCATTATATGATGGAACGTTCGTTTGCTTGGCCACTGATAGGGAATGCCTTTTTATTGATGAGTATTGGCATTGGTTTTGCGCTTTTATTTAACTTGTATATGCCAGACGGCGAACGGGCATTGAAAGAAAAACAGCAGTTGGTGGAAGAAACGTTTAAAAGTCTTTTAAAAGACATGTCGATCGCGTTAACAGAAAAAGAGAAAGCGACGCTTCCCCATGTCTGTCAAGCACTGTTAGGAGAGATCAAACAGGGCAAGCAGCAAGCGATGGTTCATAGCGAAAATCAATGGCGAGGAGAAGGCTCCTATTATGAAGAGTACTTTACTATGCGGCAAAGCCAAGCCCGCTTACTCTTGGAAATGGTTGATCTTTTACAATTATTTTGGGTAGAAGAAGCCTATACAAATGCGTTTCAAGAGCTACTATCCTTTACCGCTGAGTCCTTTCATGAAAACAACAATGGCAAAGAAATCTTGGCAAAAATCGCTGCGCTTTATGAAGATTATCGACAAAAGCCATTGCCCCAAACAAGAGCAGAGTTTGAAAATCGCGCTCAGTTGTTTCAGTTTCTGCAAACTTTTAAAAGTTTTATTGAAATCAAAGCCGACTTTTCTGAACAGATTGAAACTATGGAACGTTAAAAAAGACTCCCGCAAAGGAGTCTTTTCATTTTACTGCTGTTCCCAAAAAGCTTGCATTTGATCCAAAACATCAATGACATCAGTGGTCAAGTGGATCGATCCTTTGATTTCGCCATCGATGGCTTTGATCATATTGGCAATTTCATAATTAAGGGCTTGACTGCTGTCACCATCTTCAATCAGTTCATTTGTTCCATCCCGGAAATGAATCACGGCTTTGTCTGCACGAGGATATTCATCTACGGTAATGTATCCTTCTTCGAAAGCGACGATACCGGTTTTAGGCATTTTCGCTTGGAAAGTCAGCGTGACACTAGCCATTTCATCGGCTGGATTTTGCAGGATCGTGACTGATTGTTCATCCACCCCTGTAGAGAATGGTTTCATGCTGCTAAACGTCACTTCTGGTGTATCCGTCATGAAAAAGCGGGCAAATGAAACAGCATACGTACCAATATCCAACAAAGCACCGCCGCCTAAATCTGGATTAAAGAAACGATTGCTTGGATCTGGATCTTTGTAGCTGCCAAATGGCGCTTGGATCATTTTTAATTTTCCTAAGCGTCCGGCATCGATCTCTTCTTTCAACCGAGCGTAAACCGGCATATTGAAAATCGTCATTGCTTCTTCTAAGACTAGATTTTTTTCTTTGGCTAAAGCTAGTTCTTCCGCCAGCTCATCGGCACTGGTGGTGATGGCTTTTTCGCAGAGGACATGTTTTCCTGCCATTAGAGCTTTCATAATAAATTCATGATGAAGATCATTAGGTACAGCAATATAAACAATGTCGATCTGTGGATCTTCCAACATGGCATCTGTGCTTTCATAAGCATGGGGAATAGCATATTTTTCGGCAAAGGCTTGGACTTTAGCGAGACTGCGGGCACTGACCCCATACAGTTCACTTGCTTCATTAGAAAAGCCAGCAGCAAATTGCGTTGCGATATCTCCAAGGCCAATCATTCCCCAACGGTATTTTTTCATCATTGATCATCTCCTTCGTATTTAGTATAACAAAAGAAATCAATTCTTTAAAATAATCAAAAACAATCGCAAAAAGTTTCCATTATGACAGACTTTCAGTAAAATATAGAAGAGGAGGGATAACATATGCATAATGTATCAATTGCCATTATTTTAAATACGATCATTGAGCAATACACATCAGAAAAACAGTTTTATGAGACGCATTTAGGTATCACCGAGGAACAGTGGGAAGCATGGAAAAACGGCACAATGAGTCTGTCACCTGCTGAAAATCAGAAAGTAAAGCTGTTGTTTTCGGATTATGAATGGATGCTGATCCAAAAAATCATTCGACAGACTGTGATTTATCCAGAAAAACGCAATCAAGCGGTCGTCGAGTTCAAAAAAATGAAGACGCAAATCGCCAGAACGTGGTTAGCTAGTGATTTAGCGAAAGTCGAATTGTTAACAGAATCTGAAGAAACAGCCCAATACCTTGATTTGAGAGTCAGTATTACGTATGATGAATGGGGTTATGATGATATATTAAACTTCCGTTTGCCAGCTATTGTTCAACAGCAAATTCGCAATGAAAAAATCGAACTGTTAGAGTGGGTCAAAGAGAATTTGGAAGAAACTTATAATTAAAGGTAGGGGTTTTTTGAAAAAGTATTATGGAATGGCTGCGGCGGCGGGCTTCTTGTTCTTGGTTCTTTTAACCATTCAAGTGAACCGGGTGACCGCAGTCACCCCAACTAAGAATGGAAACATCGCTCGTTCTACCGATCAAACGGTGACGAGCGCAACATCAGAATCCAGCAGTCAAGCTTCTATGGGAAGCGCAGAAGATGCCCAAGAGCAGGCAGCTGTTAGTGATGAAGTGAACGAAGAGAATTTCCCAACCGTTTCATTGGATGATTGGTCATGGGTTTTGGTAGGACCAAGCAATAAAATCGAAAAGGAAATTGCCCAAAAAGATTTGGGGAAGTTGTCGAATGGCTATCTCGTCGATCAACGCATCGTATCAGCATATGAAAAGCTGGCAGACGCTGCAAAAGCTGCGGGACATCCTTTGGCGATGGTCTCTGCCTACCGTTCAGTAGCGTATCAAGAGGAGATATTCAATGCCAATGTCAACACCCTAATGAGTCAAGGTCATACAAAAGAAGAAGCAATTCGTATCACGAAACTGACCTTTACTGAACCCGGGTATAGCGAACACCATACTGGGCTTGCTGTTGATGTTGTCGATCAGGACTGGTATCAAAATCATACAGGTGAACTGCTCAATGAGGGGTTCGGTGATACTGATGGGGGAAAATGGTTACAAGCTCATGCAAGGGAGTATGGGTTTATCATCCGTTATCCGAAAGGAAAACATGATATAACCCAAATCGATTATGAGCCATGGCATCTAAGATATGTAGGAGTCGAAGTGGCGACATACATTGAGGAACATGCGTTGACCTTTGAAGAGTTTCTCGAAGAAGCAAAAGAACACATCGCTGGAAAAGAAGCAGAACTGTCATACTATGAATTGGAAAATCCTTTGGAAGAAAACTGGATCTATGAAGATTCTCTTGCTAAAAGCCAGAAAAGTAGTGATCGTCCACAAGATGAGTTGTTGCTGAATGGAGGCAATTTATTCGCCAAGAATGCGTTTAGTCAGACAAAGGAAGTGAAAAAATGAGTGCAAGACGAAAAAAACAGAAGACCCGCTTCCCGCTAGTTTTTCTAGGGCTATTCTTAATTGGGATTGCCTTTATTTTTTCCTTGAATAGTTTGGCAGACCCTCTTCCAAAAGAGGAGGAAACAAACACGGAAGCACTGTCTCACGAAGAATTTATTGATCGCATCGCTCCTTACGCACAAGAATTGCAAAAGGGCTATGGGATTTTACCAAGTATCATAATCGGGCAGGCGATCCTTGAATCAGATTGGGGTCAGAGTTCTCTAGCCAGCGAATACAATAATTTATTTGGCATCAAGTCGTTTGGTCATTCAAAAAAGGTGACATTAGATACCCAAGAGTTTTATAATGGAGAATGGGTCACGATTCAGGGAGATTTTCGTGTCTATGACACTTGGGAAGAATCAATGGATGATCATACGATGTTATTTGTAAATGGTGTGGATTGGAATCCTGCACTTTATGTAAATGTCTTGACAGCAAACGACTACCGCAGTGCCGCACAAGCCTTACAAGATGCAGGGTATGCAACGGATCCAGATTATGCCAGCAAAATCATTCAAGTCATTGAAACCTACCAATTGAATCGATTTGATCAATAAGAAAAGAGAGTTGGCTGCTTATGGAAGAAAAATATATGCCAAAAATCACCACTGATTTACGCAAAGATATCGTGAAAGTGCCTAAAGTTATTCGAGAGGCTAGCGGTATTCAAATATTTGGCAAACAAATCCGCTCCATTATTTTCACTACGGATATTGCGATCATCCGTAATACAAATGCGGATGCTGTGATTGCGGTTTATCCCTTTACACCACACCCAGCAATTACGAAAGCAATCATCGAAGCAGCAGACATTCCAGTGTTTTCTGGTGTCGGCGGGGGCTTGACCCAAGGATTTCGCTCGTCTTATATGAGCATGTTTGCTGAAGCCCAAGGATCGATCGGAGTCGTTTTAAACGGACCGACGCCACTGAAAACTGTGGAGCAAGTCTGTAAAGTTGTAGATATTCCCGTTATCAGTACCGTAACGAGTAAGTATACCGAAATTGATGCCAAGCTTGAAGCTGGTGTGAAGGTCATCAATATCAGTGCTGGCAAGGACACAGCAGATACCGTGGCTTTCTTCCGTAAAAAATATCCGAAGCTGCCGATCATTGCAACCGGTGGACCAACCGATGAAAGCATCGTAGAAACGATCGAAGCAGGCGCAAATGCCATCACCTACACGCCACCTTCCAATGGGGAGCTTTTCAGTAAAAAGATGGAGCACTATCGTGATATGGAGAAGCCAGAGTAGGAAATGATCCACAAATGAGAATATTTTTATTTATAAAGGGCATTCCATGCTTGTGTTTTTAATCAAAGACAGGCATAATCGAATCTATCATTTAAAAATTACTTGTATATCGTCGAAATATGGTCGACAGTCTCTACCCGATACCGTAAATATCGGACTATAAGTAAAAATCGTGCCTGTTAGACACTTTTTTTGCTTTGGCAAAAAGAGTGTCTTTTTTTTTCAGGATGGAATAGAAAGGAACGAGGAGAGCTAGGATGGAAAAATTAGTTGAGCGTATCAAAACACACGGAAATGTGCTGGGCGAAGGGGTTCTTAAAGTGGACCAATTTTTGACCCACCAAGTGGATTATGAGTTGATGAAAGAAATCGGTACAGTCTTTGCGCAACGGTTTCAAGGAAGTGGCATCACAAAAGTAGTGACCATCGAAGCTTCAGGGATCGCACCAGCACTCTATACTGCAGAACAGTTACAAGTACCAATGATCTTTGCCCGTAAAGCAAAGAGTCTGACGATGGATGAAGAGCTACTGACTGCATCTGTCTATTCCTTTACCAAGCAAGTGACCAGCCAAGTGTCGATTTCAAAGAAATTCTTATCTTCAGATGATACGGTCTTGATTATTGATGATTTTTTAGCAAACGGACAAGCAGCAAAAGGGTTGATTGAACTGTGTCAACAAGCAGGAGCGAACGTCGTCGGTATCGGTATCGTGATTGAAAAATCATTCCAAAGTGGTCGACAATTACTTGAAGAAATGGGGATTCCTGTTGTTTCACTAGCACGGATCGCCTCATTGTCTGAGGGACAAGTCAGCTTTTTAGAAGGAGATGCCTAATGAAAGAAACGAATAGCCGTTCAGCAGTTTTAGGCTTGCAGCATTTGCTAGCGATGTATGCAGGAGCTGTTGCCGTTCCTTTGTTGATTGGAACTGGTCTGGGCTTCAATGAAGCACAAATGACGTATTTGATCTCGATCGATATTTTCATGTGCGGAATCGCTACGCTTTTGCAACTAGTCGTTACCCGCTTTTTCGGGATCGGCCTACCAGTCGTTTTAGGCTGTGCCATCCAAGCTGTCTCCCCATTGATTTTGATCGGCACCAAATCGGGGATCAGTGCGATTTACGGAGCGATCATTGCCGCTGGGATTTTCATTGTTCTAATCGCTGGCATTTTTTCGAAAATCAAAGTCTTGTTTCCCCCATTGGTGACGGGAACGGTGATTACCGTCATTGGCTTGACCTTGATTCCAGTCGCCATCACTAAAATCGGTGGAGGGGATGCCGCAGCTGCTAACTTTGGTGATCCCACGAATTTATTGTTAGGTTTTGTGACGATTGCCTTGATCATTGGCGTGCAGGTGTTTGGCAAAGGCTTTATTCGCTCGATTGCCGTTTTGATCGGTTTGATCGGTGGGACTATTCTAGCAGCGCTCTTAGGATTGGTGGATCTTTCTGCCATTGCCCATGCGCCTGTCTTTCATTTGCCTCAGCCTTTTTATTTCGGTTTACCAACCTTTGATCTGTGGTCGATCGTCTTGATGATCATTATTTCTATTGTTAGCTTGGTAGAATCAACCGGCGTTTATTTTGCATTGGGAGACATCACTGAGAGACCGATCACAGGCAATGACTTAAAGCGCGGCTATCGTGCGGAAGGCTTGGCAGTGATTCTTGGTGGGATTTTCAATACGTTTCCTTATACTGGGTTTTCACAAAACGTAGGGTTGGTTCAACTTTCAGGTATTAAGACGCGACGCCCGATTTTCTTTTCAGCTATCTTTTTGATCGTATTAGGGTTATTTCCAAAAGTCGGTGCCATTGCGCAAATCATTCCAGAAGCAGTACTGGGGGGCGGTATGTTAGTGATGTTTGGCATGGTCGCTGTCCAAGGGATGCGAATGCTGAGCAAAGTTGATTTTATGAATGACAAGAACTTGTTAGTGATTGCAGTATCGATCGGTTTTGGTTTAGGGTTCAATATGATGCCCACCTTATTCAGTCAAATGCCTGAAACTGTTCAAATGTTTACAGGCAATGGGATCGTCATGAGTAGTTTGACTGCCATTGTTTTGAATCTGTTCTTCAATGGATTGCCGAAAGAAACAGACGAAGTGACGGAATTGAGCTTGCAACAGTAAGTTGATTTGATCCAGACGAGGATTCGTCTGGATTTTTTGCATTGTTCCTTTATTTTTCTTATTATCGGTTATCTGACTTGATGAATACGGATCATTGAGAAAAAAACGAACAATGGGAAGTAAATTTCGTTGATAGTTCGAAAATATTTTGACAATGCACGGGCTACTCGTTACTATTTAGAGGTGAAAGTGATTGTTAGCAGAGCCGTGTGGCTTCGGGATATCTCAGACGCAGCGACAAAAGGTTGCTAACAAAAGGATTTTCGTAAAAATTACTTCTGAGGTTTATTCAGAAGAAACTAGTAAAAAATCGTTGGAGGGAAAATCGAATGAAACCAGCAGTTGCAGTGATTATGGGAAGTCAATCAGATTGGGAAACAATGAAGGAGTGCTGCTTGATTTTAGATGAGTTAGCGATACCTTATCAGAAAAAAGTCGTTTCGGCACATCGTACACCAGATTTGATGTTCGAATTTGCCGAAACAGCCCGTGCAGAAGGAATCAAAGTCATTGTTGCAGGAGCAGGGGGAGCAGCCCATTTGCCGGGAATGGTGGCAGCTAAAACAACATTGCCGGTCATTGGTGTACCCGTGCAATCCCGCGCGTTAAATGGTTTGGATTCCCTTTTATCGATCGTGCAAATGCCAGGTGGTGTACCAGTAGCAACAACGGCGATCGGAAAAGCTGGCGCAACTAACGCAGGACTACTTGCAGCCCAGATGCTTTCCATGTATGATTTAGAGATAGCGGAGAAATTAGACGAACGAAGAAATACATTAAAAGAAATCGTATTGGAAAGTAGTGATCAACTTGATTAAACCTTTAATGCCCAACGCAACGATTGGAATCGTTGGCGGAGGACAGCTAGGTCGTATGATGGCAATGAGTGCCAAAGAAATGGGCTTTCGGGTTGGCGTTTTAGACCCTACTGCCAATTGTCCAACAGCCCAAGTCGCTGATTGGCATATTGTTGCTGCTTATGATGATGTGTTTGCTTTAGAAGAAATGGCTCGACGTGCCGATGTAATCACCTATGAATTCGAAAATGTCAGCGTTGAAGCATTGAACTCTATTTTGCCTTATTCCCATATCCCTCAAGGCACCGATCTGTTAGCAATCACCCAAGATCGTTTATTAGAGAAGTCCTTTTTAGAGGCAAACAATATCGTGATTGCACCTTATGCCACCATCATCAGCCCGACAGACATCCAAGATGCCATCGACAGCATTGGTTACCCTTGTGTATTAAAAACCACCAGAGGCGGCTATGACGGAAAAGGACAGCACGTGCTTTACAGTACGGCTGATTTGGCGCCTTCCATGAATTTGCTTCGCGAAGGAACTTGCGAATTAGAAGCATGGATTCCTTTTGAAAAAGAATTGTCGATTTTAGTTGCTGGTAATGGAGAAACTTTTACCACTTTCCCAGTGGTAGAAAACATCCATCGCAACAATATTTTGCATCAAACGATCGCTCCTGCGCACATTGATCCAGAAGTCGCGGAAGAAGCCAAACGGATCGCTCATATTATTGCGAAGGCATTGGATCTGCAAGGCGTTTTAGCCATCGAGATGTTCCTGACCAAAAGCGGCGGCTTGTATGTCAATGAATTGGCGCCACGTCCGCATAATTCGGGTCACTATTCGATCGAAGCTTGCTCCATGAGTCAGTTTGACGCTCATATCCGCGGCATCTGTGGCTGGCCGTTGCCGGAAGTTTCTTTGCTTTCACCTGCAGTCATGGTCAATGTCTTAGGCGATGAATTGACAGAAACCTATGAGTTGATTGCCACAAAACCTTCTTGGCAATTTCATTACTATGGCAAAGATGAAGCAAAAACCGGTCGCAAAATGGGACATATCACTATTTTGACGGAAGATATTGCAGAAACCACTGAAGAAATCTATCAAACCAATATTTGGGATTAAAGGAGATAAAAACATGTTAGAGCGTTATACAAGACCAGAAATGGGTGCTATTTGGACCGATCAAAATCGCTACCAAGCGTGGCTAGAAGTCGAGATTTTAGCTGATGAAGCTTGGGCGGAATTAGGTGAGATACCGAAAGAGGATGTTGCATTGATTCGTGAAAAAGCATCCTTTGATATCGACCGTATCTTAGAGATCGAAGCGCAAACGCGACATGATGTGGTTGCTTTTACCCGAGCAGTCTCTGAATCTTTGGGTGATGAAAGTAAGTGGGTCCACTACGGCTTGACGTCGACGGATGTTGTTGATACGGCGTATGGCTACTTGATGAAACAAGCCAACGATTTGATTCGGGAAGATTTGAACCGTTTCGTGACGATCATTGGCGAAAAAGCCAAAGAATACAAGCATACCGTGATGATGGGACGTACCCATGGCGTTCATGCGGAACCAACGACCTTCGGCTTGAAATTAGCCTTGTGGTATTCAGAAATGAAACGCAATGTCGAACGTTTTGAGCGGGCTGCAAAAGGGGTCGAAGCGGGCAAGATCAGTGGTGCCGTTGGAACCTTTGCAAATATCCCTCCGTTTGTCGAAGAGTATGTCTGTGAAAAACTAGGGATTCGTGCGCAAGATATTTCCACGCAAGTATTGCCTCGTGACCTACATGCAGAATATTTCTCAGCAATGGCATTGATCGCAACCAGCATTGAGAAATTTGCCACCGAGATCCGTGGACTACAAAAATCAGAAACGCGGGAAGTCGAAGAATTCTTCGCCAAAGGACAAAAAGGTTCTTCTGCTATGCCCCATAAGCGTAATCCAATCGGTTCTGAAAATATGGCAGGACTTGCAAGAGTCGTTCGCGGTCATATGGTGACGGCTTATGAAAATGTCTCCCTTTGGCATGAACGGGATATCTCACATTCATCGGCAGAACGGATCATTATTCCGGATACGACGATTTTGATCGATTACATGCTGAATCGCTTTGGCAATATCGTCAAAAATCTGACCGTTTTCCCAGAGAATATGAAGCGCAATATGAATGCGACCTTTGGATTGATCTACAGCCAACGAGTGATGTTGAAATTGATCGATCACGGAATGACCAGAGAGCAAGCCTATGACTTGGTTCAGCCAAAAACAGCGCAAGCTTGGGATGATCAAACGGATTTCCGTCCATTGTTAGAAGCAGATCCAGCGATCACGGATGTGTTGACCAAAGCCGACTTGGACGATGCCTTTGATTACAACCATCATTTAAAACAAGTCGACACGATTTTTGAACGTGTCGGTTTAGCCGAATAAAAAAAGCCGCAACCTTGAGACATCCGTCTTAAGGTTGCGGCTTTTTTTTAATAATGTTCAGCTAAGTAGGTCAATAGATCAGGGGCTAAACCAGTTGCTGATTGGTTATCCTGGCGATCTTCTAACATGGAAACCATTAGAAATCCTTGATCTTGCGAATCGAAGGCGAATAAGAAGCTGTTTTCTTGGCCTTTTTCATCTTGCTTTTCTTTGATTTCAGCAGTTCCTGTTTTGGCAGCAAGTGGAATGTTCAGCGCTGCCAAAGAGTGTGCCGTTCCGTTGACATCTGAGACAACCGCCGTCAAATCTTGATTGATTTGCTCAATCGTCTCTGCTTTAAAGACTTCTTTGTCCTTTTGTTCTGTCTCTTTCAATAAACGAGGATAAACCAGTTTTCCTTGATTGGCAAAGACCGAATAAGCAGCAGCTTGCTGAATGGGATTCAGTAAAAGTTCTCCTTGTCCATATCCGGTATCTGCCAGTAAAATCTCTGAGTTGAAGGAGTCTTCATTGGAAATTTGAGCAGGATTCATCGCAATCGGTAAATCCAACGTTTCACCAAAAATCAATTTCGACAAACCGTTACGAAAAGCATCTTCACCCATAGCTAAGGTTTGTTGTGCCATATAGATGTTATCAGAGTAAACCAGTGCATCTTTTAGATTGACAGAAGCTACGTCGCTGACTCTGGTGACAAAATAGTTCCCCCATGAGCTGTCTTTTTGCCACTTCAATCCATCGATCGCAATACTTTGGGTAGGGTCGATCGTACCGTTTTCTAAGCCAATCGCTGCCGTGATGGTCTTAAAGGTCGAACCTGGCGCATAGGCCGTAGCAAAGCGGCTGATGAAAGGCAAGTCTTCGTTTTGTTCATACGCATCGTAGTCTTCTTGGGAGATCCCTTGGGTCATTTTATTGGGATCATAACTCGGTGAGCTGGCTAATACCAGCAGATCACCGGTTTTTGGTTCTGTGACGACCGTGGACCCCGCCTGATTTTGTAAGGCGTCAAAAGCTGTCTTTTGGGCTTGTGCGTCAATGGTCAGTTGGATATCTTTACCATCTGCCCGTTCTTTTTCTAAAAGAACCGATTTTTCAGCACCGTCTTCATCTGTGATGGCGATTTTTCCGCCATTTTCGCCCCGCAACTCTTTGTCAAAGGCAGCTTCCAGACCACTACGACCAATTTGACCGTTGCTTGCTAGCGTTTCATCCTTTTCGATATCTTCTGCAGTCACGTTCCCTAGATAACCAATCAACTGGGCAGCGGCTTCTCCAAGAGGATAAGTCCGTCCCGTCGTTTCTTTTAAACTTGTTCCAGTTGGCATTTCATCGGTTGGTTCGATAATCTTTAAGGGAACGAACAACTCATCTTGGACCCACGATTGCGCCAATGCTTGATCGATCGCATCTTCTGTTAGGTCAAAACGCTCCGCGATTGCTTTGATATTGGCGGTTTTTTCGTCTCCCGTACCCAGCTGCCCCGGAATGACGCCTAGTTGATAGAGCGTGCCATTTTCTGCTAGCGGTTCATTATTTCGGTCGAGGATTTCTCCGCGTGTGGCATTATCTACCGAGATACTGATTTTGTCTTGGCCTTCCATTCCCGGAAAAATCAATTGAGGCGACCAATCGATCTTGGCTTGATCATCATTCAGAGTAATCGTGCCACTATAAGACAGCTCTGTTAATTCACCTAAGGAGGTGGTTAAGGAACCGTTGTATTGGAAATTGAATTGATCGGAATCCTTATCATCGGGCGTTACCTCAATTCCTGAAGCTTTAAATGATTCGGCACCGATACCAGTGAAAATCGCTTCGTATTTTGCTGAGACTTCGTCTGCGGTAAAGCCGTTTGATTCCAAACTTTCTTCGGTCAGTAAAGCAGATAAATCGCTGTACTTCTGATCAGATATAGCATCGATAAAGGAATTGAGGACTTTTTTTGCTGCTGCTTCTTCTTGTCGATTTTGATAGACTGTATAGCCATAATAACCGCCACCAAGTACTAATAAGGCGGCAGGGAGTGCCAGCCAGACGAAACGCTTAGGTTTTTTCGCTGGTTTTTCGTTGCGAGAGCGCCGGTTTTCTGACATATTATTGTTCCTCCTTTAGTGCCGACAAACGGGCGTGATAAAGCGGCAACAGCGTTTGATAAACTGCTAAAATATCCGCCATATCAACGTCTTCGATCATTTCTTTTGGAAAGATCTTACCAATCTGAAGTTCACTTTTTTTGACTTTCTGTAATCGTTCTAAGTAGGTTGGCCACATAGCGATAGGGAAGTGATCGTATTTGGTATGATCAGGAGATAGCGTAAAGTCTGCTGGCAATTGATCAAATAATTCTTTTTGAGCCAGCCAAGATTCCGCGATCGTTGCTTGATTTTTCGGTTGATCGATCACACTGAGCCAAACAAAAACATACGCTTGATTGATCCCAATTTGAAAGTGGGCATCCATTTTATAACCACGCTTGTTAGGGCCGATCCCCGCCCACGTTTCGGCAGGAGGGTAGACGGTTCTACGCCGATGCTGAGCAATATGCAAATAAAAAGGTTCGTGACAACTTTCTTCAAATAATGGGATCGCTGCCTCGCCGATGGTTTGGAAAATCGGCTGGATCTCTGAACGGATTTTTTCCATTCTTTCTTCTAATGTTTCTAAAGCAAAAACATCAAATGACTCTTTTGTAAATAGCATAATCGTGTCCTTTCTTTTGTCTGAAAACAGTATAACAAAAAAAGCCCGTAAAATTTCGGGCTTTTGTTTTTTTTATCTTTTTTTTATTTAGTGATCACTAGCTAATTCGCAGCGGGACTTAAGTTAAAGGTAGGGGCTAGGCTTTGTTCCTTCAAAAGATGCAGAAGATCATCCAAGAAAGAAAAATCCATTTCTTCTAAGTTAAAATAAATACGGAAAGAATACGTATGTTTAAATAAGCTTTGACGATGAATCTGGTGAATGATCAATTCGTCATTGCGGCCATTTTGAAATTGTAAGACTCTTTTTTGTTCTTCCGCATAGTGAGGACGTGCCCCTTTTTTGAAGGGACTGAATACATAGAAACTTGTTTGTTGGTTGATGGAAAGGATTTGCTGCACGGCCAATAATTCGTTATGGAGCTGTTGTTTTTCTTTGTCTGATAAATGAGCTAAAAAAAGTTCAGCACGATTCTTTAGCGACCACATATAGTACTCCTCCTTGAATGTAGCTACAATACGACCTAAATATAGCATGAAAAAAGAATATTGTAAACGCTTTATAAATTCTTCGCTGCTTCTAAAGAGGAATCTGCTTTCAATCAACTGGTTAAAAGGCGAACATTCGTGTTTATTAATATGTAAATGTACAGATAATCGTTGACCCGCTTTTTCAGCGTTGTTAGAATAATAAGCAAATAAAGATGTGTGTCATCGCTATGTGAAAAATAATACTTAACTGAGGTGGATTATGGAATCAGAAGTGCTTCTTTATGAAGGAAAAGCCAAGAAATTGTTTAAAACCAACGAAGAAGATGTGTTGAGAGTCCTTTATCTGGACCAAGCAACTGCGCTGAACGGTTTAAAGAAAGATGCAGTCGCAGGGAAGGGTGCCCTAAACAATCAGATCACTGCGCATCTTTTTCAGCGCTTAGCGGATAAAAATGTGCCAAGTCACTTTCTTCAATTAGTGTCTAAACACGAACAATTAATTCGAGCTGTCACCATGATTCCTTTAGAAGTCGTTGTTCGCAACACGGCTGCTGGTAGTTTTTCAAAGCGCTTGGGCATCGAAGAAGGAACCAAACTGCCAAAGCCGATCGTGGAGTTTTACTACAAAGAGGATCGCTTAGATGATCCGTTTATCAATGATGATCATGTGTTCTATCTGGGTCTTGCCACAAAAGAGGAACTGGACCAGATCAAAAAACTGGCGCTACAAGTCAACGCTGCGTTACTGGAAATCTTTGCAAGTATAAACATTCGATTGATCGATTTTAAAATTGAGATCGGCAAAACCAAGAAGGGCGAGTTGCTCCTGGCTGATGAGATCTCACCAGATACTTGCCGCTTATGGGATATGGGTACAAATGAACATCTTGATAAAGATGTCTATCGTCGTGATTTAGGGGACATCGTTCCTGTTTATGAAGAAGTTTTAAATCGTTTAGAAAAGGAGAATTCAACATGTATTTAGTCAAAGTTTACGTCACTTATAAGGAATCTGTTTTGGACCCTCAAGGAGAAGCCGTCAAAGGAGCTGTTCATCGCTTAGGGTATCAAGATGTCAGTGATATTCGCATCGGGAAATACTTTGAAATCAAAGTGACACCTTCCAACAAGCAAACACAAGCAGCAGTAGCAGAGGAGATTGAAGCGATCTGTGACAAACTTTTAGCAAACGTCAATATGGAAACCTACCGTTATGAAATGGTTCAAATGGAGGAAGCAGCCCTATGAAATTTGCAGTGATCGTCTTTCCTGGATCAAATTGTGATGTTGATTTGATGTGGGCAATCAAAGATATCATGGGTGCAGAAGCAGAATATGTGCGCCATGATGCAGAAAGCTTAGCCGGTTTTGACGGTGTTTTGCTCCCAGGAGGATTTTCCTATGGTGACTATTTGAGATGCGGTGCAATTGCTCGTTTTTCAGCGATCATGTCAGATGTCATTCGTTTAGCAAATGAAGGCAAACCTGTCTTTGGTACCTGCAATGGGTTCCAAATTTTAACGGAAGCGGGCTTGTTACCGGGAGTTTTACAAAGAAATGAATCATTGCATTTTATTTGCAAGCCGGTCCGTCTACAAGTGAATAATCAAACAGCTTTTACTTCTGAATATGAAACAGATCAAGTCATTACGCTTCCTGTCGCTCATGGTGAGGGCAATTATTATTGTGATGAAACGACTTATCAGGAATTGGTTGCCAACAATCAAATCGTTTTCCGTTATGAAGATAACGTCAACGGCAGTCTACACAATATCGCTGGTATCTGCAACAAAGCAGGCAATGTTCTAGGCATGATGCCTCATCCAGAACGAGCGATGGAAAGTTTATTAGGCTCAGAAGATGGCAAGAAGTTTTTTGCTTCATTATTGAAAAATTTTGGGAAGGTGCCGGTAAATGGATAAAATGATCGTAAAAGAACCTACACCACAAGAAATCAAAGACACGAAATTATACGAGCAATGGGGATTGACCCAAGAAGAATATCGGATGATCTCAGAAGATATTTTGGGACGTTTACCAAACTATACCGAAACTGGACTGTTTTCAGTGATGTGGAGTGAACATTGTTCTTACAAAAATTCCAAACCTGTTTTGCGGAAATTCCCGACAGAAGGGCCGCAAGTGCTGCAAGGACCAGGAGAAGGTGCGGGTATCGTGGATATCGGCGATGATCTAGCCGTCGTTTTCAAAGCGGAAAGCCATAATCATCCTTCTGCGGTGGAACCTTATGAAGGAGCAGCAACTGGTGTTGGTGGGATCATCCGCGACATCTTCAGTATGGGAGCAAGACCAATCGCTGTTTTAGACTCCTTACGATTTGGTGAGTTAGACAATCCAAGAACGAAATATCTTTTGGAAGAAGTCGTTGCTGGGATCAGTGGCTATGGCAACTGTATCGGGATTCCGACCGTCGGTGGTGAAGTGGCATTTGATCCTTGTTATGAAGGCAATCCATTAGTCAATGCCATGTGTGTAGGGATCATTGCCCACAAGGATATTCAAAAAGGGCAAGCCAAAGGTGTTGGGAACACCATCATGTATGTCGGCGCAAAAACAGGACGCGACGGGATACATGGGGCGACTTTTGCATCGGAAGAATTTGTCGAAGGAGAAGAACAACAACGTTCCGCCGTACAAGTCGGTGATCCTTTTATGGAAAAACTCTTGTTGGAAGCTTGTTTGGAATTGATCGTGGATCATTCGGACATTTTAGTCGGGATTCAAGATATGGGCGCTGCTGGATTGGTTTCTTCGAGTGCCGAGATGGCATCAAAAGCCGGATCAGGTTTGCGCTTAACGTTAGATGATGTCCCACAGCGAGAAACCAATATGACGCCTTATGAAATGATGTTGTCAGAATCCCAAGAGCGGATGCTGATCTGTGTCAAAAAAGGGCATGAAGCTGAAGTGGAAGCCCTCTTTAAGAAATACGATCTAGAAGCAGTCGTGATTGGTGAAGTGACGGATGATGGCAACTATCGTTTGTTCCATCACGGACAGGAAGTCGCTGATTTACCAGTAGATGCTTTAGCTGAAGATGCGCCGACTTACTACAAAGAGATGGCAGAACCAGCACGGATCAAAGTGTTTAAGGAAACACCGGACTTTGTTCCAGTGATTCATTCAGCAACGTCTGTATTTGCGGATTTGCTGCAGCAGCCGACGATCGCTTCGAAACGCTCGATTTTTGAAACCTACGATTCGCAAGTTCGTACCAATACCGTGGTAGGCCCCGGCAGTGATGCCGCTGTTTTACGAATCAAGGGAACCAATAAAGCCTTGGCGATGACGACTGACTGTAATGCTCGTTACCTCTACTTAGATCCAGAAGTCGGCGGACAGATCGCAGTTGCAGAAGCAGCTCGAAATATCGTCGCTTCCGGTGGGCGTCCATTGGCGATCACTGACTGCCTTAACTTCGGCTCGCCAGATAAACCAGAAGGATTCTGGGAGTTATCTACGGCTGCTGACGGAATCTCAGAAGCTTGTCGTGTGTTAGAGACGCCAGTCATTTCTGGCAACGTCTCGTTATACAACGAAACAGACGGACAATCGGTCTATCCAACGCCTGTTATTGGGATGGTCGGATTGATCGAAGAGTTGGCGCATATCACGACGCAGCATTTCCAAGCAGCAGGGGATGTGATCTATGTCTTAGGTGAAACCCATGCTGATTTTAATGGGTCTGAATTGCAAAAACTGCAGACGGGAAAAATCGCTGGGCGTTTAATGTCCTTTGATCTTGAAACAGAAAAAACGAACCAACATTTGGTTACCGCAGCGATCCAAGCAGGTCTTGTTCAAAGTGCCCATGACTGTGCCGAAGGTGGTTTAGCGATCGCTTTAGCCGAATCCGCCTTTGACAAGGGCTTTGGTCTAAATGTGACCGTATCATTGCCAGCAGCACAATTGTTTTCAGAAACCCAATCCCGTTTTGTGCTTTCAGTCGCACCTGATAAGCAAGCGGCTTTTGAAGCGCTGGTAGGCGCTGCGGCAACTGCGATCGGCGAAGTGACTGCTGATGGCCAGATTCGCATGCAAGCACAAGATGATGCGATCGAGATGCCCCTTGCTGAGGCGAAATTGAAATGGGAGGAAGCCATTCCATGTTTAATGAAGTAAAGAGCCTCAACGAGGAATGTGGGGTCTTTGGTGTTTGGGGTCATCCAGATGCCGCTCGTGTCACCTACTTCGGACTACACAGTTTGCAACATCGCGGCCAAGAAGGTGCAGGGATCGTCACGAATGATGCCGGGAAACTCAATGGCCACCGTGATTTAGGGTTGCTAGCGGAAGTGTTTTCGGATGAACGTGTCCTCCAGCGTCTGACAGGAGATGCTGCCATTGGTCACGTTCGCTACGCAACTGCTGGTAATGGTAGCGTTGATAATATTCAACCATTTTTATTCAAATTTTTTGATCAGCAGATTGGCTTAGCTCATAACGGCAACTTGACGAATGCGAAAAGTCTACGGAAATCCTTAGAAAAGGCTGGTGCGATTTTCCACTCGAATTCCGATACAGAGATTCTCATGCACTTGATCCGCCGCAGTGAAGAACCGCTTTTTATGGATCGGGTCAAGGAGGCATTAAATCAAGTTAAAGGCGGATTTGCGTACCTTTTACTGACCGAAAATGCCATGATCGCAGCACTAGACCCCAATGGCTTTCGACCATTGTCAATCGGGAAAATGGTCAATGGTGCCTATGTGGTAGCTTCAGAAACCTGTGCGTTGGAAGTCATCGGTGCGGAATTTATTCGTGATGTCCGACCGGGCGAAGTCGTGATCATTGATGATGCAGGCATTCAAATCGAGCAGTATACCCAAGAAGTACAGCCGGCGATTTGCTCGATGGAGTTTATTTATTTTGCCCGTCCTGATTCCAACATCGCTGGCGTCAATGTCCATCGTGCCCGTAAAAATATGGGCCGTCGCTTAGCACAAGAGGCGCCGATCGAAGCGGATATGGTCATTGGTGTACCGAATTCATCTTTATCTGCTGCCAGCGGCTATGCCGAAGCTTCAGGTATTCCTTATGAATTGGGCTTAGTAAAAAATCAATACATTGCACGAACGTTTATTCAACCGACGCAGGAGTTAAGGGAACAAGGCGTGCGGATGAAGCTCTCAGCTGTTCGTGGCGTAGTCGAAGGCAAACGAGTGATTCTAGTCGACGATTCGATCGTCCGAGGAACCACCAGCCGCCGTATCGTGCAGCTGCTAAAAGAGGCAGGTGCCAAAGAAGTTCATGTGCGTATCGGTTCGCCGCCTTTGCGCTATCCATGTTTTTACGGGATCGACATTCAAACGAGAAAAGAATTGATCGCAGCCAAATACACAGAAGCTGAGATTTGTGAAAAAATCGAAGCAGATTCTTTGGCCTTTTTAAGTGAAGACGGGTTGATCGAAGCGATCGGTTTAGATTTTGACGCACCTTACTCAGGCTTGTGTATGGCCTATTTCAATGGCGATTATCCAACCCCTTTGTATGATTATGAAGAAAACTATCTCGCGTCTTTAGCTGAATAAAAAGTAGGCAAGAATGGTTTTTCAAGCGAAGCATTGAAGGACTGATGGTTTGCTTACGTTAACGACGAGTGAGCTGAATGAAGAAAAGCGGATGAATGATTGAGGAGGAACGAACGTGGCAAATGCATATGCAAAAGCCGGTGTCGATGTCGAAGCCGGTTATGAAGTAGTCGAACGGATCAAAAAGCATGTGAAACGAACAGAACGACTAGGCGTGATGGGGGCAATCGGGGGCTTTGGTGGCTGTTTTGACTTATCATCGTACCAATTAAAAGAACCGGTACTTGTTTCTGGGACTGATGGTGTAGGAACCAAGCTTTTGTTGGCGATCCAACAAGAACAGCACGCAACGATCGGCATTGATTGCGTCGCGATGTGCGTGAATGATATCGTCGCTCAAGGGGCAGAACCTATCTACTTCCTTGACTATGTTGCAGTTGGTAAAAACGATCCGGCAAAGATCGAACAAATCATTGCTGGTGTCGCAGAGGGCTGTGTGCAAGCGGGGGCTGCTCTGATTGGTGGGGAAACCGCTGAAATGCCGGGAATGTACCAACCAGAAGAATATGATCTTGCTGGCTTTGCCGTAGGGATCGTCGAAAAAAGTCGCTTGATCACTGGAGAAACCATTAAAGAAGGCGATGAGCTGATTGGTTTGCCTTCTTCAGGCATTCATTCCAATGGGTACTCTTTAGTCAGAAAAATCTTTTTTGAACAGCATGGCTATACAGGAGCAGAAACGTTTGCGGAACTTGGCAACCAAAAACTTGCAGAAAGTTTATTGACGCCAACGAGAATTTACGTTGATGCATTGAAGCCTTTATTGACAGAAGGATTGCTCGCTGGAATTTCTCATATCACTGGTGGCGGCTTTGTTGAAAATATCCCACGGATGCTGCCTGAAGGTCTGGCGGCAGAAATCTCCTTAGACACTTGGCCGCAGTTGCCGATATTTGATCTGATCGCTGCTCATGGCGCGATTCCTCACCAAGAAATGTTCGAGATTTTCAACATGGGGATCGGTATGGTCTTAGCCGTTGCGCCAGAAAATGTTGCGGCAGTGATGACACTTCTATCCGCCAATGAAGAACAAGCATACCGGATCGGTATAGTGACCAAACGTAACAACGAAGCCGTTTGCTTCAAAGAGGCAGTCTGATGAGGATCGCCGTCTTTGCTTCTGGAACGGGCAGCAATTTTACCGCGATCGCCGATGCGATCCAAGCAAATAAAATCAAAGGAGCGCAGATCGGGTTGGTCTTTTCCGATAAACCTACAGCGCCAGTAATAGAAAAAGCCCGCACGAGAGACTATGAAACGCTTGTCTTGGAGCCAGCGGCATTTGCGTCAAAAGCAGCCTTTGAAAGTAAATTGATCGAAGAATTGCAAGATCATGTCATCGATTTTATTGTTTTAGCAGGGTACATGCGGATCATCGGCAATACCTTATTATCCGCTTATGAAGGACGAGTCATCAATATCCATCCCTCCTTGTTGCCAAGCTTCCCAGGTAAGTCTGGGATTGCCGATGCCTTCGCTTATGGCGTGAAAGTGACGGGGGTGACGGTTCATTATGTCGATGCTGGCATTGACACAGGGCCAATCATTGCCCAAGAAATCGTTCGGATCGACACCGACGATACATTAACAAGTGTGACAGAGAAAATTCATCAAGTGGAACACCAAATCTATCCAGCTGTTTTAGCTGAAATTGTGGAAAAGGGGCTATCAAATCGTGAATAAACGTGCATTAATCAGTGTGTCTGACAAAGAAGGACTGGTACCATTTGTCCAAGAATTGACCAATTTAGGATTTGAGATCATTTCAACTGGCGGGACCAAAACCGTCTTAGAGAAAGCAGGGCTTCAACCGATCGGCATCGAAGCGATCACAGAATTTCCTGAAATGATGGACGGTAGGGTCAAGACGCTACATCCGCGGGTGCATGGGGGTCTGTTAGGGCGACGTGATCTGCCTTCTCATATGGAGGCAATGGCTGAGCACGGTATTTTACCAATCGACCTCGTTGTCGTCAATCTTTATCCATTTAAAGAAACCATCAGCAAGCCTGATGTCACTGAAGCCGACGCAATCGAAAATATCGACATCGGCGGACCAAGCATGCTGCGTTCTGCGGCGAAAAACCATGCCTCAGTAACTGTTGTCGTTGATCCCAAGGATTACGACTGGGTATTAGCTGAGCTGAAGGAAGGCAATACGACGTTGGCATCAAGAAAGAAATTAGCTGCCAAAGTCTTCCGCCATACCGCAGCCTACGATGCCTTGATTGGTGAATACTTGACCAAAGCGGTGGCTGAAACAGAAACGGAGACCTTGACGAAAACCTATGTTTTGAAACAAACATTGCGTTATGGTGAAAATAGCCATCAGAAAGCTTCCTTCTATCAAGACGCACTACCCGTGCCATATTCGATTGCCAGCGCAAAACAAATCCACGGCAAAGAATTGTCTTATAACAACATTAAAGATGCTGATGCTGCCTTGCGGATCGCAGAAGAATTTACAGAGCCAACTGCGGTAGCCCTCAAGCACATGAATCCATGTGGGATTGGAAGTGGAGAAACGATTGCTGAAGCTTTCCAAGAAGCTTACGAAGCAGACCCAGTGTCGATTTTTGGCGGGATCATCGTCTTGAATCGTCCAGTTGATGTGGCAACTGCGGAGCAACTGCAGCGGATTTTTCTTGAGATCATTATTGCACCTGCATTTGAAGAAGAAGCACAAGAAATTTTAACGAAGAAAAAAAATCTGCGCCTGCTGGTTGTTGATTTCCAGAAAGCAGCCAAACAGCCAGAAGTTGTCTCTGTCCTTGGGGGCTTATTGGTGCAAGAACCAGATGATCAAATAGAAACACCAGAAGATTGGACCGTGGTGACCAAAAGAAAGCCGACACCAGAAGAAATCGCAGCTTTGGCATTTGCTTGGAAAGCGGTGAAACACGTGAAGTCTAATGCTATCGTTTTAGCCAATCAACAGCAAACCGTTGGGATCGGCGCTGGTCAAATGAACCGCGTGGGTTCAGTGAAAATCGCTGTGGAACAAGCCCGTGAAAACAATAAATTGGCTGGTTCAGTGCTGGCAAGCGACGCCTTTTTCCCAATGGATGACAGTGTTGAATATGCAGCGAAACAAGGAATCAAAGCGATTATTCAACCTGGTGGCAGTATCAAAGATCAAGAGTCGATCGACATGGCAGATAAATACGGTGTGGCGATGGTCTTTACTGGTGTTCGTCATTTTAAACACTAAGAAATAGGAGAAGACGATGAAAATACTTGTTATTGGTAGTGGCGGTAGAGAACATGCCGTCGCAAAAAAGTTTCTGCAGGATCCTCAAGTGGAAACAGTCTTTTGTGCGAAGGGTAATCCCGGTATGCGAAAAGACGGGATCCTGACAGTCGCAATTGAAGAGTCCGATCATGAAAGCCTAATTGCTTTTGCTCAAGAGCAGGAGGTTGATTGGACCTTCGTTGGTCCGGAAGTTCCGTTACTAAATGGCATCGTAGATGATTTTCAGGCGGCGGGCTTGGCAATTTTTGGCCCCAATCGACAAGCAGCGATGATTGAAGGATCAAAAGAGTTTGCCAAAGAATTGATGCGGGACAATCAGATTCCGACAGCAGATTACCAAAGTTTTACAGATAGTGCGCAAGCAAAAGCCTATATCCAGCTTAAAGGTGCACCAATCGTTATCAAAGCAGATGGTTTAGCGGCGGGCAAAGGCGTAGTCGTCGCTGAAACCGTTGATGAGGCGAATGCGGCTGTCGAAGCGATGCTAGAGCAAAATGCTTTCGGTGAAAGTGGTGCAAAAGTGGTGATCGAAGAGTTTTTGGCTGGCGAAGAGTTTTCTCTCTTGGCGTTTGTTAAGGACGAAGCCGTCTATCCAATGGTCATTGCTCAAGACCATAAACGTGCCTTTGATGGCGATTTAGGGCCGAATACAGGAGGTATGGGGGCATACACACCGGTACCGCAGATACCTCAAGAAATGGTCGATCAAGCAGTAGCAGAAGTTTTACTTCCTGCAGCAAAAGGGATGATTCGTAATAAGACACCGTTTACGGGGATTCTCTATGCAGGTCTGATTGCTACCAATGATGGACCGAAAGTCATCGAATTCAATGCGCGTTTCGGCGATCCAGAAACACAAGTCGTGTTAAGTCGTTTAGAAAGCAGTCTGGCCCAAATCATTAATGATCTATTGCAGGATCGAGTGCCCGCGATCCAATGGAATCAATCGGCTTCGATCGGTGTCGTGATTGCATCGCAAGGATATCCAGGCAAGTATCAGCAAGGAATGCCTGTCCCAAGCCCTCAAGGAGAAGGAATACAATTCTTTTATGCAGGAGTGGATGAAGCTGCCAACCAAGGTGGTTTGACGGCAGCTGGTGGGCGCGTTTTTCTTGTGGAAGCTTCAGCTGAGGATTTAGCTACTGCACAAAAGAACGTCTATGAAGCAATCAGCAAGTTGTCGTTATCTGGCTTGTATTATCGAAACGATATCGGCGATAAAGCCTTGCAATATAGCAACTCATCAAAGGCGATGAAGTAAAGAACCTTTCTGTGTGTAACGCAAACTGTAATGATAGGAGGACTGCCAGTAGAACCGATCGGTTGTGCTGGTGGTTTTCGTTTTATGGGAGGTTTTTTTGACGTTGGTATAGCGTTTTCATCTTGTTGTGCTAAAATAGGAGTGTAGTTTAAATAAGGAGGAACTTTACGTGAAAAATATTAAATTCGGTCCTACTGATTTAGAAGTATCTAGTGTGATTTTAGGCTTGATGCGAATCAACAATGCCAAAGATCCTGTGAAGGTCTTGACGACTGCGATTGAAAATGACATTACCTTCTTTGACCATGCGGATATTTATGGTCGCGGGGAGTGTGAAACGATTTTTGCGGAAGCGTTAGCAAAAACGGATGCCAAAAGAGAAGATTTGTTCATTCAATCAAAATGTGGCATCGTTCCAGGTGAAATGTTTGATTTTTCGAAAGAGCATATCATTTCTTCTGTGGAAGGTAGTTTGCAACGATTGAAAACCGATCATTTGGATGCGCTATTGCTGCATCGTCCTGATACTTTGTTTGAACCAGAAGAAGTGGCAGCTGCCTTTGATCAATTAGAAAAAGACGGCAAAGTGAAATACTTCGGTGTCAGCAATCAAAAACCTGGTCAAATCGAGCTATTGAAAAAATATGTTTCCCAACCTTTAGTAGCGAATCAGCTGCAATTCGGGATCATGCATACGGGAATGATCGATCAAGGAATTCATGTCAACATGACGGATGCTGGTAGTGTCGATCATGATGGAGAAATTCTTGAATATTCTCGCTTGCATGAGATGACGATCCAAGCTTGGTCTCCGTATCAGTATGGTTTCTTCGAAGGGGTCTTTATCGGTAACGAGAAATTCCCAGAGTTAAACGAAAAATTGACCGAACTAGCGGACAAGTATCAAACGACACCGACAGGTATTGCCTCTGCGTGGATCTTACGTCATCCAGCAAATATGCAAGTGATTGCCGGAACAATGACCCCGCATCGAATCGAAGAAATCGCGCAAGCTTCTTCAATCGTATTGACCCGCCATGAATGGTATGAAGTGTATAAAGCAGCAGGGAACATCTTGCCTTAATTTATCCGTAAACTCCGTTTTATTCAGTAGTTATAAGGATGAATGTTCGTCAAACACGAACATTCATCCTTTTTTTTGGAAAAGTATTTCTAAAAAGCTTGTATTTCATTTCCAGGTGGTTTAAATTGTTGTGGGCGTTAAAAATAGGCTGATGCCATTTGATGCTTGCTTCACTCTTAGTAAGATTTGGAGGATATTTTTATGTTTGACATGAAAGTTTTTGATTACGAAGATATACAACTGATTCCTAATAAGTGTATCGTGAACAGCCGTTCAGAATGTGATACCACGGTGACATTAGGCGGACACTCGTTTAAAATGCCTGTTGTTCCTGCAAATATGCAAACAATTATTGATGATTCAATCGCAGAATTTTTAGCTGAAAATGGCTATTTTTATATTATGCACCGCTTTGATGAAGAAGCACGGATTCCATTTATCAAAAAAATGAAAAGCCGCGGCTTGATTGCTTCTATCAGTGTGGGTGTCAAAGAAAATGAATATGCCTTTGTGGAAGAACTAGCTGACAAAGAGCTTGTTCCTGATTTTATTACGATCGATATTGCTCATGGCCACTCAAACGCCGTGATCAATATGATTCAACACATCAAGAAGCATTTACCAGCAACGTTTGTGATCGCTGGAAATGTTGGAACGCCAGAAGCAGTTCGTGAATTGGAAAACGCTGGCGCAGATGCAACGAAAGTCGGCATTGGACCTGGGAAAGTTTGTATCACAAAAATCAAAACTGGTTTCGGAACTGGCGGATGGCAATTGGCAGCACTACGCTGGTGTGCCAAAGCTGCTCGCAAACCAATCATTGCAGATGGAGGCATTCGAACACACGGCGATATCGCTAAATCTGTCCGCTTTGGTGCAACCATGGTCATGATCGGTTCATTGTTTGCAGGTCATGAAGAATCACCAGGGGAAACCAAGGTAGAAAATGGCGTTGTGATGAAAGAATACTTTGGTTCTGCATCGGAATTTCAAAAAGGCGAAAAGAAAAACGTGGAAGGAAAGAAAATTTGGATTCAATACAAAGGTTCTTTGAAAGACACGTTAGTTGAAATGCAGCAAGACTTGCAGTCATCGATCTCTTATGCAGGTGGAAAAGATTTAGAATCGATTCGTAAAGTGGATTACGTTATCGTGAAGAATTCGATTTTCAATGGAGATACTATTTAAGCTGGATACTGAAGAAACGGCCTTTTAGCGGTCGTTTCTTTTTTTGTTGGAAGAACCATTTTGTTTTTCTGTTTTCTTCGTTATAATAGAAGCAATGAAGAGTAGAGGAGCGGGTGACCAAATGACAATCAAAGTGATGTCAGTGTTCGGTACCAGACCGGAAGCCATCAAAATGGCGCCACTAGTAAAGGAATTGGAAAACGACCCGCGTTTTGAATCGATCGTTGTGGTGACGGCGCAGCATCGAGAAATGTTGGATCAAGTATTAACGGTTTTTGAGATCGCACCAGACTATGATCTGGATATTATGACTTTAGGGCAAACCTTGACAGGGATTACTACCAAAGTTTTACTGGATCTAGAACCGATCCTGCAAAAAGAAACTCCTGATATCGTGCTGGTTCATGGGGATACGACCACAGCTTATGCAGCCGCGACGGCAGCCTTCTATCAGCAGATTCCTGTGGGGCATGTGGAAGCCGGTTTGCGTACATGGAACAAAAAATCTCCTTATCCGGAGGAAGCCAATCGTCAGCTGATCGATGTATTAGCGGATTTTTATTTTGCGCCAACTGCCCAAAGTAAAGAAAATTTATTAGCGGAAAATCGCAATAAAGATGCAATTTTTGTAACGGGGAATACCGCCATTGATGCGATGCGTTATACGATCTCGGAGGACTATCAGCATCCAGAACTTTCCGCAGCAGATCAAACCATGATTCTTCTGACAATGCACCGTCGAGAGAACTTAGGTGTTCCGATGCAGCAAGTCTTCCGCGCTTTAGCGAAAATCGCTAAGGAGAAACCAACCATCAAAGTGGTTTTTCCTATGCACAAGAATCCTCAAGTCCGAGGGATTGCTATGGAGATACTTGGGGAACTAGAAAATGTCACGCTGATTGAGCCTTTAGACGTCATTGATTTTCACAATGTTGCCAATCAAAGTACCTTGATTTTAACGGATTCTGGCGGTGTCCAAGAAGAAGCACCGTCGTTAGGCGTTCCTGTTTTGGTCCTGAGAGATACAACAGAGCGTCCGGAAGGAATTGCTGCAGGTACGTTAAAACTGATCGGTACGTCTGAAGCTGCGGTTTATCAAGAAACAAAGCGACTGCTAGAAGATCCAGAAGCTTACAATGCCATGGCACATGCAGAAAATCCCTATGGCGATGGGAAAGCAAGCCAGCGAATCCTGCAGATTTTAGTTGAACATTTTTCGTGAGAGTTAGAAAGAACAATCTCTCAGTATGAAAAACAATAGATGATTAGACAGCTATTTGATAAATGGCTGTCTATTTTTTTGTGCAAGTTTAAGGAATGTACTGTATCATCTTTTTCATTTTCTCGTTTAAGGGGATAGACGAACGGCTTGTTGTGCTATGGCTTTTGTTAGGAGAAACTTTCTATCTATTCATGAAAAAAGTTTTATCACGTATAAAATCACAACAGTTCTTTAACATTGTTATTTTATTGTAAGACCTTTCATTTAAAAACGAACGAAAATCTAAGAAAAAAGGGTGCTTTTTTCCATTGTTGCGGTTGACATTGGCTAGGATAGCAGTTATTATGTGGGTAGTTGGAAGGAAGACTTCCGGCGAACTGACATTTTATACAAATAATTGTTAGGTGAGGCTCCTATATGGACACAAGCTGCTGCCGCAAAAGTATCGAGAGATACTTAGTTGGTAGGACAGGTCTAATCGTGAAGGTTAAACCCAAAGTAGCTGATAGCAGATTTGCTATCTACGCCCTATAGTGCTAAAGCTCTACAATGATCATGAGTTTTTTACGCATGCTTATTGGGAGCGTGCGTTTTTTTGTGTCTTTTACGCGCGTTCCACAGTGACTTACCTAATAAAAAGAAAGGAAGATTCACATGGAATACCCCAGTCCCCAGATGAAACAGCGGAGTAATTATCGAATCGCTAGGGGTGGCGTAAGCAACTCCTAAGTGCTAGGAGGAAAAAAAGATGTTAAAAAAACTATCGAAAGATCAAGAATTAAAATTACTGGCAAAATTGACCGAAAGAGAATTGCTGATGGAAATGCGGACATCTTTCCAAGGGTTATCGGAAGAAGATGCTGCAGAACGTTTGGCAGAGTATGGTCCAAACAAAGTGGATGCGCAAAAACCAACACCTGCTTGGTTGATGATCCTAGGTGCTTTCAAAGATCCTTTTGTGTTAGTTTTGGCATTATTAATGGTTATTTCTTTTGTAACAGGCGATATTGAAGCAGTGATCGTGATGGGAATCATGATTTTGGCAAGTGTCATGATTACTTTCGTCCAAGAATACCGTTCCCAAAAAGCAAGCTTAGCGTTAAAAGAACTTATTGAAAATACTTGTTCCGTCACTCGAGATGGTATCACGAGAGAAATTCCAATGGATGAAGTCGTTCCAGGAGACATCGTCACCTTAGCAACCGGCGATATGATCCCTGCTGATGCCATCTTGATTTGGACCAAAGATTTATTTATCAATCAATCATCATTAACTGGCGAGTCAATGCCAGTTGAAAAATTTGTGGATGCTGGGATCAAAGAAAGTGATGAACAAATTTCTGCACTAGATATGCAAGATCTTGTTTTCATGGGTACCGATGTCTTAAGTGGTCAAGGAAAAGCCATTATATTGAAAACCGGTCAAAGTACATTCTTTGGCGATATAGCTAAAAATGCGACCACGAAACGCGGCAAAACAACTTTTGAAGATGGCTTAACGAAAGTCAGCAAACTATTGTTGCGAATGGTCATGGTTCTTTTCCCAATCGTTTTACTGATCAATGGTTTGACCAAGGGCGATTGGGGCGAAGCGTTGTTCTTCGCGATTGCAGTAGCAGTTGGTTTGACGCCAGAAATGCTACCAATGATCGTCACCAGTAACTTAGCCAAAGGGGCGATCTCTTTATCAAAAGAAAAAGTGATCGTCAAAGAGTTGCCTTCTATACAAAACTTAGGCGCAATGGATGTTTTATGTACCGATAAAACGGGTACGATCACCGAAGATCGTGTTGTACTGGTACAGCATTTAAACCCATTTGGCGTAGAAGATAAACAAGTCCTTGATATGACGTATTTAAATTCTTACTATCAAACAGGGTGGAAAAACCTGATGGATATTGCTGTCTTAAACTACTATGAAGAAGAAGGCTTGTCAGCGCCATTTAACGATGTGACAAAAATCGATGAGATTCCGTTTGACTTCTCACGTCGCCGCTTGACGGTTGTGGTCAATGCAGATGGTCATCAACTGATGGTCACTAAAGGGGCAGCCGAGGAAATGGAACAAGTCTGCAAGTATGTAGAAGTTGATGGCAAAGTGATGGAATTGACTCCTCAATTGAGAGAACAATTGCGTCAAGTGAATTTGCGCTTGAACAAACAAGGAATGCGCGTGTTGACTGTTGCTGTAAAACGTGATGCTCACGCAGATGCCGTTTATTCTGTAGAAGATGAACAAGACATGATCATGATTGGCTTTATGGGCTTCTTAGATCCAGCAAAAGAAACAGCAAAAACAGCGATTGCTTCTTTACATGGCCATGGCATCAATGTCAAAGTGCTGACGGGAGATAATGCGATCGTTGCGCAAAAAGTTTGTCGAGATGTTGGGATCGATGCAGATGAATACTTGTTAGGAACCGATATAGATCATCTGTCAGATGAAGAGTTAGCAGAGAAAGCTGCAAAAACTAATCTGTTTGCAAAATTAAATCCAATGCAAAAATCCCGAATCATTGAAACCATTCAAGCGGCAGGTCATACGGTCGGCTTTATGGGAGATGGCATCAACGATGCACCTGCTTTACGCACGGCAGATGTTGGTATCTCAGTTGATACCGCAGCAGATATCACCAAAGATGCCAGCTCGATCATTTTATTAGAAAAAAGTTTGAATGTCCTTGATAAAGGGGTCATCGAAGGCCGCAAAGTATTTACCAATATGATGAAGTACATCAAAATGACTTTGAGTTCGAATTTCGGGAATGTGTTCTCGATTTTAGTTGCTAGTGCCTTTTTACCTTTCTTACCAATGTTGTCCATTCAACTGTTGGTTCAAAACTTGGTGTACGATATGGCCCAATTGACGATTCCATGGGACAACGTAGATAAAGAAGAGTTAGAAAAACCAGTTAAATGGCAAGTGGGTGGACTATTGAAGTTTACCGTGGGCATTGGACCTGTTAGCAGCATCTTCGATATTTTGACCTTCTTTATGATGTGGCATGTCTTTAGTGCAAATACCATCCAAGAGCAAGCCTTGTTCCAAGCAGGATGGTTTATGATTGGCTTAACGACACAAACCTTAGTCGTTCACATGATCAGAACGAGAAAATTACCATTTATCAAAAGTATCGCATCACCTGCAGTTTTGATTTCAAGTGTTCTAGCGATTGCAGTTGGCTTCTTAGTCATCTTGACGCCATTGCATACCGTCTTTGATTTTGCAGCACTGCCATCAAGTTACTGGCCATGGTATGTCGGTATCAATCTAGCTTATTTAGTAACAGTTGAGTTTGCGAAACGCATTTACATTCATGTCACGAGAGAATGGATTTAAAAAAACAGGTCGGCGTTCTTCCTAACAGGGGGAGAATCGCCGATCTGTTTCTTTTTATCCGTTCTCTGTATTATTTTTTTCTCATATTAAGAAATTTCTCTTAGATTCAAGTCGAATCTTTCACAAGTGATAATAAAAGGATTATGCTTAATCTGTTTTGTATAATGATGATTGCTGTACTATTCTTAAATAAAAAAAAGAATCTGAAAAGAAAAAATCGAAGAAAGCGATTGCTTTAATGTGATTAATTTCACTAATGTTTTCTTAAGAGTTGCTACAGTGGGAATTCTTTTATTAAAAAAAATACCCTTTTCACTTGTCATTTTCGAAGTTAAATGATAATTTATAAGAGTAAATGAAATTTCGATAGTACAGATTTAAACCCTGTTACATACGAAAGTGAATTTTTATATCAGAGAGGAAAGTGTGTCAAGATGGCAAAAAAACAAAAAGCACTTGATTTCCAAGCGATTTTGGAGCAAGTCAATGCGGATTTTCCAACTTACCAAGCTTTGGACAAAGACGGGAAAATTGTAAATCAAGAGTTAGTACCAGATTTAAGTGACGACGAATTAGTTGAATTGATGACTCGTATGGTATGGTCTCGTGTATTAGACCAACGCTCAACTGCGTTAAACCGTCAAGGTCGTCTAGGTTTCTTCGCGCCAACTGCTGGACAAGAAGCAAGCCAATTAGCAAGTCAATTTGCTTTTGAAAAAGAAGACGTTTTATTACCTGGTTACCGTGATGTACCACAATTGATCCAACACGGCCTGCCATTGAAAGAAGCTTTCTTATGGTCACGTGGTCACGTTGCTGGGAACCTTTACCCAGAAGATTTAAAAGCATTGCCACCACAAATCATCATTGGTGCACAATACGTCCAAGCAGCCGGTGTTGCTTTAGGATTGAAAAAACGTAACAAGAAAAATGTAGTATTTACTTATACAGGTGATGGCGGTTCTTCACAAGGGGACTTCTATGAAGCAATCAACTTTGCAGGGGCTTACCATGCAAACGCTGTATTCTACATCCAAAACAATGGTTTTGCGATCTCTACACCTCGTGAAGTACAAAGTGCGGCACCAACCTTGGCACAAAAAGCTGCAGCAGCTGGGATCCCTGGTATCCAAGTTGACGGTATGGATCCATTGGCAGTGTACTATGTTTCTAAAGCAGCTCGTGAATGGGCAGCAAACGGCAACGGTCCTGTATTGATTGAAACCTTGACTTACCGTTACGGTCCACATACCTTGTCTGGTGATGATCCAACCCGTTACCGTTCAAAAGACATGGACAGCGAATGGCAACAAAAAGATCCATTGGTACGTTTCCGTACTTACTTAACTGAAAAAGGACTTTGGTCTGAAGAAAAAGAAGAACAAGTCATTGAACAAACAAAAGAAGAAATCAAAGCAGCGATCGCTGAAGCTGACCGCGTGCCAAAACAAAAAGTTTCAGATTTCTTGAAAAACATGTTTGAAGTTCAACCACAAAACATTAAAGAACAAATTGCAACTTACGAAGCGAAGGAGTCGAAATAGTCATGGCACAAAAAACAATGATTCAAGCAATTACAGATGCCTTAGCTGTTGAAATGGAAAATGACAAAGAGATTTTAGTCTTTGGTGAAGATGTCGGTAAAAACGGCGGGGTTTTCCGTGCAACAGAAGGTTTACAAGAAAAATTCGGCGAAGATCGTGTCTTCGATACCCCTCTTGCTGAATCTGGTATCGGCGGCTTGGCTTTCGGTTTAGCATTAGAAGGTTTCCGTCCAGTTCCAGAAATCCAATTCTTTGGTTTCGTATTTGAAACATTTGACGAAATCGTTGGTCAAATGGCGCGTACTCGTTACCGTATGGGTGGTACACGTAATTTACCAATCACTATTCGCTCACCATTTGGTGGCGGTGTGCACACACCAGAATTACACTCAGATAACTTGGAAGGATTGATCGCTCAATCACCTGGTATCCGTGTCGTTATTCCATCAAACCCATATGATGCAAAAGGATTATTGATTGCTTCTATCCGCAGCAATGACCCAGTTGTTTTCTTAGAGCACATGAAACTTTACCGTTCATTCCGTGAAGAAGTGCCAGAAGAAGCATACGAAGTTCCTTTAGACAAAGCAGCAGTAACTCGTGAAGGTTCTGATGTTTCAATCATCACTTATGGTGCGATGGTTCGTGAAGCAATCAAAGCTGCTGACAACTTAGCAAAAGAAAACATCAACGTTGAAATCATCGACTTGCGTACAGTTGCTCCTCTTGATGTTGAAACAATCATCAAATCAGTTGAAAAAACTGGTCGTGTAGTTGTCGTTCAAGAAGCACAAAAACAAGCAGGTGTTGGCGCTCAAGTCGTTTCTGAAATTTCTGAACGTGCGGTTCTATCACTAGAAGCTCCAATCGGACGCGTGTCTGCACCAGATACGATCTTCCCATTCGGTCAAGCTGAAAACATTTGGTTGCCAAATGCAAAAGACATCGAAGACAAAGTGAAAGAAATCGTGAACTTTTAATAGTTGAAGAAGGGAAGAATAGAAAATGGCATTTCAATTTAAATTACCGGATATCGGTGAAGGAATTGCAGAAGGCGAAATCGTAAAATGGTTCGTCAAAGCAGGGGATACCATCAATGAAGATGATACCTTACTAGAAGTTCAAAATGATAAATCAGTGGAAGAAATTCCATCTCCAGTAACAGGAACAGTGAAAAACATCGTTGTCCCGGAAGGTACAATCGCAAACGTTGGGGATGTCCTTGTTGAGATCGATGCACCAGGACATGAAGACAACGAAGGCGATGCAGGTGTAGCAGCAGAGTCTCAAACACCAGCAAAACCAGCGGCAGAACCTACAACGGAAACGGCTGAAGCATCAGCTGGTTCTTCTGAAGGCGCAGGCGTTTTCCAATTCAAATTACCAGATATCGGTGAAGGGATTGCAGAAGGCGAAATCGTAAAATGGTTCGTTAAAGCAGGAGATACCATCAATGAAGATGATACGTTGCTTGAAGTTCAAAACGACAAATCAGTGGAAGAAATCCCATCTCCAGTAACAGGAACAGTGAAAAACATCGTTGTTGCTGAAGGAACAGTTGCAAATGTTGGGGATGTTTTAGTTGAAATCGACGTACCTGGTCACAACAGTGCGCCTGCTTCATCAAGCGCACCTGCAGAAGCACCAAAAGAAAAAGTGGAAACTTCTGGTTCAGCAAGTGTTGTTGAAGCAGCAGATCCTAACAAACGTGTCTTGGCTATGCCTTCTGTCCGTCAATTTGCTCGCGAAAAAGATGTTGATATTTCTCAAGTATCAGCAACAGGTAAAGGCGGCCGTGTAACAAAAGAAGATATCGAAAACTTCCTATCAGGTGGCGGACAAGCTGCAAAAGCTGAAACTCAAGCTCCTGCGAAAGAAGAAACAAAAGCTGCAGCAACTGAAAGCAAACCAGCAGCTCCAGCAAAAGCCTTCAAATCAAACTTAGGTGATTTAGAAGAACGTGTTGCCTTAACACCTACCCGTAAAGCAATCGCTAAAGCGATGGTAAACAGCAAACAAACAGCACCTCATGTAACCTTGCATGATGAAGTTGAAGTAACAAACCTATGGGATAACCGTAAGAAATTCAAAGAAGTTGCTGCTGCAAACGGCACAAAACTTACTTTCTTACCATATGTTGTAAAAGCATTGACTGCAACAGTGAAAAAATTCCCTATCTTGAATGCGTCAATCGATGATGCAAAACAAGAGATCGTATACAAAAACTATTACAACATCGGTATCGCAACAGATACTGACCATGGGTTGTATGTACCAAACGTAAAAGATGCAGATCGTAAAGGCATGTTTGCTATCGCTGATGAAATCAACGAAAAAGCAAAACTTGCTCATGACGGCAAATTGGCTGCAGATGATATGCGTAATGGTACCATCACAATCAGTAACATCGGTTCAGTTGGTGGCGGCTGGTTCACTCCAGTAATCAACTACCCTGAAGTAGCTATTTTGGGTGTAGGTACGATCGCGCAACAACCAATCGTAAACGCTGAAGGCGAAATCGTTGTCGGACGTGTGATGAAACTTTCATTAAGCTTCGACCACCGTATCGTTGATGGCGCAACAGCGCAACAAGCAATGAATAATATCAAACGTCTATTAGCTGATCCAGAGCTATTAATGATGGAAGGATGATTAACAAATGGTAGTTGGAGATTTTGCTGTTGAATTAGATACAGTTGTAATCGGTGCGGGACCTGGCGGCTATGTAGCTGCCATCCGCGCTGCTGAAATGGGACAAAAAGTAGCAATCATTGAAAGAGAATATATCGGCGGCGTTTGTTTGAACGTTGGTTGTATCCCTTCAAAAGCCTTGATCGCTGCAGGTCATCATTACCAAGAATCTTTGGATTCAACAATGTTTGGTGTAACAAGTGAAAATGTTTCCCTTGATTTTACCAAAACTCAAGAATGGAAAGACAACAAAGTCGTTAAAACATTAACTTCAGGTGTTGGTTTCCTATTGAAAAAACACAAAGTAGAAACGATTGAAGGAGAAGCTTTCTTCGTTGATGATCACACATTGCGTGTCATCCACCCAGATTCAGCACAAACATACTCTTTCAACAATGCAATCATCGCAACAGGTTCTCGTCCAATTGAAATCCCTGGTTTCAAATTCGGCGGACGTGTTCTTGATTCAACTGGCGGATTGGCATTAAAAGAAGTTCCTAAAAAATTCGTTGTTATCGGTGGCGGTGTCATCGGTTCTGAACTAGGTGCAGCTTATGCAAACCTAGGGGCAGAAGTAACGATCCTTGAAGGCTCTCCTCAAATCTTGCCAACCTATGAAAAAGACATGGTCAAATTGGTTGAAGAAGACTTTGCGAAAAAAGGTGTAACAGTCGTTACCAACGCAATGGCGAAAGAAGCAATTGACAATGGCGATAGCGTAACTGTGAAATATGCCGTAGATGGTAAAGAAGAATCAGTTACTGCTGATTACGTAATGGTTACTGTTGGTCGTCGTCCAAATACTGATGACATGGGCTTAGAACAAGCAGGTGTTGAAGTAGGCGAACGCGGATTGATCACGGTTGACAAACAAGGCCGTACCAACGTATCAAACATCTACGCAATTGGTGATATCGTACCTGGTGCTGCATTAGCACATAAAGCTAGCTACGAAGCAAAAATCGCTGCTGAAGCAATCTCTGGTAAAAAAGTTGCCGTTGATTACAAAGCGATGCCAGCAGTTGCCTTTACTGACCCAGAATTGGCTTCTGTCGGTATGACGATCAAAGATGCCAAAGATGCTGGAATTGAAGCAAAAGCATTCAAATTCCCATTCTCAGGTAACGGTCGTGCGTTATCTCTAGGAAAAACTGAAGGATTCATCCGCTTAGTAACAACGGTTGAAGACAATGTGATCATCGGTGCGCAAATTGCTGGTCTAGGAGCAAGCGATATGGTTTCAGAACTTGCTCTTGCTATTGAATCTGGCATGAACGCAGAAGATATCGCTTTAACCATCCATCCACATCCATCTCTAGGTGAGATCACAATGGATGCTGCTGAGTTAGCTCTAGGTTTACCAATCCACATTTAAGCTTTTTGAAACTCGTTCATCATTTGGTGAACGAGTTTTTTTATCACCAAAAATAAAGCGATCCTAAGCTATTGACAGAATCTTCTGGAAATGATACGATGCTCTTAATATTTCAACCGTTGATGAGGAAAGTACATTGATTTGGCAAGCCTAGAGAGTCTTCGTAGGGTGCAAGAAGAACTTGTAGAATCAATCGAAAATGGCCTCAGAGGTGATCTTCTGAACTTGTACGAAAGATAAGAAGATCCGGGTGCGCCCGCTATCGCGTCAGAGTATAACGACGTTTATTTGTCGCGTACTTGCTGAGAAGCATGCTGGAAAGTCTGCTTGAATAAAGGTGGTAACACGTAAACACGTCCTTTGATATCTCGATATCAGAGGGCTTTTTTATTTGTATTATTAAGGAGGAATAGTATGACAGAAAGATTTGAGACGATTCAATTACACGGAGGACAAACACCAGATCCTACCACAGGGAGTCGCGCCGTACCCATTTATCAAACCACATCGTATGTGTTTGAGGACGCAGATCAAGCGGCAGCGAGATTTAGTCTTAGTGAAAATGGCAATATCTATACCCGTATTACCAATCCGACAACGGCTGTTCTAGAAGAACGATTAGCCCTCTTAGAAGGCGGTGTCGGTGCGTTAGCAACGGCTTCTGGCTCAGCAGCGATCACCTATGCGATTTTAAATCTTGCACAAGCAGGAGATCATATCGTTTCTGCTGCTTCAATTTATGGGGGGACCTATAATTTATTCGCTCATACGTTGCCAGATTTTGGCATCACTACAAGCTTTGTTGATAGTGAAGATCTGGCAGCACTAAAAGCAGCCATCCAAGAAAATACTAAAGCAGTTTTTCTAGAGTCTTTAGGCAATCCAGATATTGGTATTGCCGACTTTAAAAAGATTGCAGCGATCGCTCATGAAGCAGGGATTCCCCTCATCATTGACAATACCTTTGCGACTCCCTATCTGTTTCGAGGATTTGAGCATGGGGCGGACATCGTCGTTTATTCCACGACAAAATACCTCGGTGGTCACGGTGCTGCTTTGGGAGGGGCCATTATCGACAGCGGCAACTTTGATTGGACAAATGGCAAATTTCCCAAGCTGGTCGATCCCGATCATAGCTACCATGGAATCTCATGGGTAGAAGCCGCTGGTAACGCTGCCTACATCACTCGGGCACGAACGATTCTTTTACGGGATACAGGCGCTGCGATTTCTCCCTTCAATTCATGGGTGTTGCTGTTAGGCATCGAGACGCTTTCGTTGCGGATGGAACGTCATGTAGAAAATGCGCAACAAGTTGCTGAATTTTTAGCCAAGCACTCGGAAGTTTCTTGGGTTCATTTCCCAACCCTGCCGGACAGCCCCTATTTTGAACGGGCGCAGGAGTATTTCCCCAAAGGAACCAGTTCGGTCTTTTCCTTCGGATTAAAGGGTGGGGCAGAAGCAAGCAAAACCTTTTGTGGCGCAACTAACCTCTTCTCGCTACTGGCGAACGTTGGCGATGCAAAGTCCTTGATCATTCATCCAGCTTCGACGACCCATTCCCAGCTTAGCGTAGAAGAACTTGCAGCAGCCAAAATTCGTCCAGAGACGATTCGCTTATCCATTGGATTGGAAAACATCGATGATCTATTGGAAGATCTCACACAAGCTTTTCAACAGCTCTAAATAGTTGGATAAGTAGGAAAAGCGCAGGATACTATGCTGCGCTTTTTTGTTGTGGGTTAGTGTTTCAAATAAAACTGCGGTTTCTGTTGATAGAAGGATAGTAAATCCATCGGTTCTATGCTATATTTAGTTGCTAAGGAATATGGATAAGGTGGGGGATGTATGCGTAATCATGCAAGTGACAAGAGGATTCGGTTTTACTACACAAGTTTGCAATTTCTTTATTGGATGATGTTTTGCTCAATCTATGGCTTTGCGACACTCTTTTTGATTTATTTCAAGGTCGATCCGGCAAAAATTGGCGGTATTTTAGCCCTAGTCAATATTGCGTCTACGATTTTGCAGCCCTTCATCAGTCAAGTCATTATCAAAAAAAGCAAAGTACCGCTGATCGTTGTCTTGAAAACGATGACAATCGGCGTGGTCACGGTGCTCTTAGCAGGTGTGATTTTCCCTGCATTATCGATACTGACTTATGTTTTAGGAGGGATTTTGCTCGTTTCCATGCAGTCCTTTCTCAACGCCTTGGCATTTGAATACACGAATAGCGGCAACAAAATCAATTTTGGCTTTTCCCGTGCCGGTGGGTCACTAGGATTTGCGGGTACTTCCTTTTTACTGGGGCAGCTCTTAGAGGAGTTTTCGGCAGCCCTGTTGCCAATGATCGCTATCGGGCAAGCCGTTTTGTTTCTCATTATTTTGCTTTTGCTGCCAGCGATCAAGAAGCCAGAAATGCCCGTGATACTTACAGAACAAAGTCATTCAGGTGCCTTTTTGAAAAAATATCCTTTTTTACTCTTTCTCTTTGTCGGGTTTAGCTTTCTCTTCAGCTTCCACACGATGATCAACAGTTTTTTGGCACAAATTTTTGCCGATATTGGCGGTGGCAGTAAGGAAGTTGGCATCGCCCTGATGATTGCGGCGTTATGTGAATTGCCAGGCATGATTTTCTTTGAACAGTTAGTGAGGATACGTTCTAGTCGTTTTTGGCTGTTGCTGTCCAGTGTTGCCTTTGCCATTCGTGGGGTGCTGATGCTGTTGATCAGCTCCATCATCCTGATGGAAATGAGCCATTTGATGCAAGGGATTAGTTTTGCTTTGTTTATTCCAGCTTCGGCTTATTTGTTCAACCATAGTTTGGCAGATGAAGATCGGGTTTTTGGACAAACGATTATTATCATTGCTACCACGATCGGTGGCGTGATCGGCAATCTTTTGGGGGGGATGCTGATCCAAAGCTTCGGTGTCTGGGAAATGCTTTTGATTGGGACTGGGTTTGCCGTTTTGGGTGCTGCATTGACCTTTATCGGTGTGAAAAAAATCCCTAAAAGCGACAAGAAATTAGCGATCATAAGTGAATGATCGATAGTTAAAAAAAAGAGTTGCGGCCGTATTTGCTTCGGTCGCAACTCTTTTGAATCTGATCAACGGGTACTATTTCTTTTCTAATACAGCGATAAATTCCCGCATATAGTCTGGTAGATCTGGGGGACGGCGGCTGGAAACGATATGTCCATCCGTAACAACAGGTGTATCGACCCATGTGGCCCCAGCATTTGTCATATCATCTTTGATGCCTGGCGTACTGGTGACTGTCTTGCCTTGCAGGATATTCGCAGAAATCAAGACCCAGCCTGCATGACAGATTTGACCAATGATTTTTTGGTCTTTGTCCATCGTTTGCACGAAAGAGATGACCTCTGGGAAACGTCGTAATTTATCAGGCGCCCAACCACCTGGAACTAAGATGGCATCGTAGTCATCGGCATGAATATCAGAAAAAGCAAAGGCTGATTCTGCGGGTACGCCGTATTTGCCAATATACGTTTTATGCGCTTCTTCACCGACTAAATCGACTTGTGCGCCTTCTTCCCGTAACCGATGGACCGGATACCACAGTTCTAAATCTTCGAAATCATTGTCGACTAAGGCAATGATTTTTTTGTTTTCTAAACGCAAGAGAATTCCTCCTTTTTCTTGTTATTCTTACTGTAACATCATGCAGAGGGAAACACCAAAAGTATGCTTCTTGAAAAATGCCAAGAAGCTATTTTGAGAATGGTCATTCAGAGAAATGGTATTGATGTAAGCGTTATAATCATTAGGAAAGTAAGCGATAATAAAAGAAAGCCAAAGGAGGCGAAGATGTGGAAGCATTCGAAAAAGCTCGGAAATTTATTTACAAAAACGCGCGCCCTGTAGACCTTGCTCGTTGGCAGTACCATTTTGAAAATGGATCTCGCGAGGCTGTCTTACAGGCGTTACAAGTCTACCAAAATGAAGATGGGGGGTATGGGCATGGTTTGGAACCTGATCATTGGAATCCCAACAGTACACCAATTGCAGTGTGGGAGGCATGTCGAATTTTAAGAGAGCTTGAATGCCTTCATTCGACAAATCCACAAGTCCAAGGGATTCTAAGGTATTTAGCTAGTGGAAAAGAATTTTCTGAAGGGAAATGGTTCAACCAAGTGCCGTCAACGGTATCCTATCCGCATGCGATTTGGTGGGAGAGTCCTGTGGGCGTGCCAGCAGACAACCCAACGGTCAGTCTAGCTGGTACGATCTTAAGGACAGGGGAAACGACCCTCTATCAAAAAGCACAAGCAATCGCCGAAACAGCGGTTGCAAGTTTTCTTAATGAGCCAACCAGTGAAATGCACACATTAGTCGTCTATCTAGAATTATTACAAGACTGTGAAGAAATCCAGTATCAGCCTGTTTTAGCAAATGAATGCTTTCGCGAGATCTTATTCCAGCAAATTCGCCATACAGTCTCAAACGAGCCAGAAGAGTGGTTCACATCTTATGTCAGCAAACCTTCAAATTTTTTCTTTACAAGAGAGCAGCTGCTTGGGATCTTTAGTGAAGAATTATGTAAAAAAGAAGCTCAAAAAATTTTAGAACACCAACAAGCAGACGGATCATTTGTCATTCCATGGCAATGGGGAACGGATTACCCAGAGTTTTTCATTAGTAAACAGTGGTGGAAATCAATTGCTATCATTAAAATTTTTTGTTTTTGCGGGCTTTTCTAGACGAACCTTTTTGAAATCGGCCATCTTTTAATCAGCGATCTCGTTGAAAGAACAAAGGAATTTCCTTCTTATTTGAGATTCATGGAGTTCAGCTTCTAAAAATCCCAATAGTTTGTAAACAAGAGGTACATTCATTGCCAGGATGTACCTTTTTTTGCAGTGGAGGCTCTGACCTATTTTCAATTTTGTGGTACACTGAATAAGATGAATAGGAGTGGTAATATGCGGGATTATCAATATCCTCTGGACTTAGATTGGTCGACGGATGAAATGGTCGTCGTCATGAAGATGTGGGAACGGTTAGAACAAGCCTATGAAAAAGGCCTTCCTAGTAGTACGTTTCTTGAGGCGTATCAAGCCTTTAAAAAAGTCGTTCCCAGCATTGGCGAGGAACGCCGTTTAGGTAGAGAATTTGAAGAACTATCAGGCTATTCGTTATACCATGCCGTGCAGGCAGCGAAAAAGACTGAGGGAAAACTAAAAATGAAAGGGTAGATCAACGAATGCATGAAATAGTTAATGAAGTTCGCCAGTGGATGATCGCTGCAGGCGAAACGATCAAAGACAATTTAAATAAAGAAGACTTGGTGGTCGAGACAAAATCAGGACGGAAAGACTTAGTGACAGAATTGGATAAAGCCACGCAAGATTTTCTGATTGGTAAGATCCAATCCTATGATCCGGATGCCAAAATTTTAGGTGAAGAAAACGGTCTGGACACACTTGCTGACATGAGTGGGCGGGTCTTCATCATTGATCCGATCGATGGAACGATGAATTTCGTTTTAGAAAAAGAAAACTTTTGTATCATGATCGCGATTTACGAAGAGGGCAAAGGGCGCTTTGGCTTTGTCTATAATGTCATGAAAGATGAATTCTTATGGGGTGGTCCAGAGATTGGTGTCTATAACAATGACAAGAAGATCGAACCCCCGAAAGATATTGCCTTATCCGAAGGTCTCGTTGGCTTGAATTCACCCATGTTGATCCATAACCGCCACCATGAAACTGAGGTCAGTGACAAAGCATTAGGTATTCGTATGACTGGATGTGCTGGAGTAGAGCTGATCGCCCTCGCTAAAGGACAAAGAGCAGGCTATCTTTCTCATCTTGCGCCATGGGATTATGCGCCAGGGGGCGTTTTGTTAGAAACCCTTGGATTAAAAATGGCAAACATCAAAGGTGAGCCATTATCCCTGAATGGACGGGAATTGTTTGTCGGCGGTACACCGAAAGCTTTTGAAGAATTATTGGCGATCGTCAATCAATAAGAAAAAACCAGATATTTTTTTAATATCTGGTTTTTTCTGTAAAAATGAAAACTTTGCACTATATTTCAGAAAGAAATTCTGGTATAATGGCTTGTCGAGTGCAATGTCACCAAAAAAGGAGTTTATAAATTGAATATTAGAAATGATATCCGCAACGTCGCTATTATTGCCCACGTTGACCACGGAAAAACTACATTAGTTGATGAATTATTGAAACAATCCCAAACGTTAGATAGCCATACCCAATTACAAGAACGGGCGATGGATTCAAATGCGATCGAAAAAGAACGTGGTATCACGATCTTAGCGAAAAATACAGCGGTTGAATACAACGGAACCAAAATCAATATCATGGATACCCCAGGACACGCGGACTTCGGTGGTGAAGTAGAGCGGATCATGAAAATGGTCGATGGTGTGGTTTTAGTTGTTGATGCTTATGAAGGAACGATGCCTCAAACACGTTTCGTATTGAAAAAAGCATTGGAACAACATTTAGTCCCAATCGTTGTTGTTAACAAAATCGACAAACCATCTGCTCGTCCTGAGCACGTGGTAGATGAAGTCTTAGAACTATTTATCGAATTAGGTGCCGATGATGACCAATTGGACTTCCCAGTGATCTACGCTTCAGCGATCAACGGAACCTCAAGTGAATCAGATGATCCTGCCGACCAACAAAAAACGATGGCACCATTGTTTGATACGATCGTAAAACACATTCCAGCACCAATCGACAATAGCGATGAGCCATTGCAATTCCAAGTATCTTTACTTGATTACAATGACTACGTTGGACGTATCGGAATCGGACGTGTCTTCCGTGGAACGATCAAAGTTGGCGACCAAGTTGCTTTGATGAAACTTGATGGCCAAGTGAAGAAATTCCGTGTCACAAAATTATTCGGTTTCTTCGGTTTGAAACGTTTAGAGATCCAAGAAGCGAAAGCTGGCGATTTGATCGCTGTTTCTGGGATGGAAGACATCTTCGTTGGTGAAACAGTCACACCGATCGATCACCAAGATTCATTGCCTGTTTTACACATTGATGAGCCAACGTTACAAATGACCTTTGTCGTGAACAACTCACCATTTGCAGGTCGTGAAGGGAAATTCGTAACCGCTCGTAAAATTGAAGAACGCTTGATGGCGCAACTACAAACAGACGTGTCTCTACGTGTTGAACCAATCGGACCAGATTCTTGGACTGTTTCAGGACGTGGCGAACTTCATTTATCGATCTTGATCGAAAACATGCGTCGTGAAGGCTTTGAATTGCAAGTTTCTCGTCCAGAAGTTATCGAACGCGAAATTGATGGCGTGAAATGCGAACCATTTGAACGGGTGCAAATCGACACACCAGAAGAATACATGGGTTCAGTGATTGAATCACTAGGAATTCGTAAAGCAGAAATGCAAGATATGATCAATACTGGAAATGGACAAGTACGGATCATTTTCTTAGCACCAGCTCGTGGCTTGATCGGCTATACGACAGAATTCTTATCAATGACTCGCGGCTACGGTATCATGCACCACACCTTCGACCAATACTTGCCAATGATTCAAGGGCAAATCGGCGGACGCCACCACGGCGCACTTGTATCGATCGATACAGGAAAAGCAACGACTTACTCAATCATGAGTATTGAAGAACGTGGAACGGTCTTCGTTGAACCAGGTACTGAAGTATATGAAGGAATGATCGTCGGCGAAAACTCTCGTGACAATGACTTAACGGTCAATATTACGAAGGCAAAACAAATGACCAACGTCCGTTCAGCAACGAAAGACCAAACATCTGTCATCAAAAAACCAAGAATCCTTTCACTAGAAGAATCATTGGAGTTCTTGAACGATGACGAATACTGTGAAGTAACACCAGAAAGCATTCGTTTGAGAAAACAAATCTTAAACAAGAGCGAACGGGAAAAATCACAGAAAAAGAAAAAAACAGCTGACAAATAAACAATGATCAAGGTTTTTACCAACTTCTGATCTGTTCGATTTTCCGAAGGATGGAAAAGGGATTGCTCCTGTGGTGCAGCGGCTCTTCGCCGCAACCCCTAGAAAAGCAATCAGCCGATTTCCCTCCTTCGGTTCTTTTTTGCACGTCTACCCGATCTGTTGAAACGTTAAAATAAGCACCGCTTGCAATTTCGACCATTCCTTTTTAAAATGGAGAAAGTAAGCACAAAGGAGAAATCTATGAAAAATTATCCTGTTAAAAAGAATCAGGAACTTGAAGTCGATATTTTGGACCTTTCCCATGAAGGAAATGGGATCGCCAAAGTCGATGGGTACTTATTATTTATTGAAAACACCCTGCCATATGAACGTGCCTTAGTCAAAGTGTTGAAAGTCGGCAACAAATTTGGTTTTGCCAAAGTGATGAAACTGTTGCAAGCGAGTCCTGATCGGCAAGAATTACCGAATGAAGCATTGTTGCGCACTGGGATCGCCCCATTGAGTCATTTGAGCTATGACAAACAATTAGCCTTCAAACAGCAGCAAGTAGAGAATGTTTTGGCTAAAATCGCCAAACTGCCTGAAATCAAGGTCAATGCACCAATCGGAATGGAAAAACCATTTGGTTACCGCAACAAAGCGCAAATCCCTGTGCAAAAGATTCATGGGAAATTAACGACTGGATTTTACCGCAAAAATAGCCATACTCTGGTACCGATCGAAGACTTTTATATTCAAGATCCAAACATCGATCAAGCAATCATCAAAGTCAGAGATATTTTGCAGCGCTTCAATGTCAAAGCCTACAATGAAGAAGCCCATGAAGGGTTCTTACGCCACATTGTCGTTCGTCGTGGGCATCACTCAGGTGAAATGATGGTCGTATTAGTGACACGTAAACCGAAATTCTTCAAGGGAGAAGAGATCGCGGAAGTGATCCACGAAGAGATTCCAGAAGTTGTTTCTGTCATTCAAAACATCAATGAAGAAAAAACTAATGTGATCATGGGCGAGTTCGAGCGTGTTTTGTATGGCAAGTCATCGATCGATGATCAATTATTAGGCAAAACCTTCCAAATCTCAGCGAAATCTTTCTACCAAGTCAACACAGCGCAAACAGAAGTCTTGTACCAAACCGCCTTCGAGATGGCACAACTGTCTGAAAATGATGTCGTTGTGGATGCCTATGCAGGAATCGGAACGATCGGGATCAGTTTGGCTGATCGCGTGAAAGAAGTGTTAGGGATGGAAGTCATTCCTGAAGCAGTGAACGATGCCAAAGCCAATGCCAAAAGAAATGGTGTCGAAAACGTGCATTACTTTATCGGAAAAGCCGAAAAAATCATGCCGCAATGGCTACGTGAAGGCATTCAACCGACAGTCGTCTTCGTTGATCCACCTCGCAAAGGTTTAGATGCTAGCTTTATCGAAACGACCGCTGCGGTTAAACCAGAGCGCATCGTCTACATTTCCTGCAATCCAGCAACCTTGGCTCGTGACCTCGCATTGTTTGCGGAAGAAGGGTATGTGACAAAGGAAGTCCAACCTGTTGATTTGTTCCCGCAAACGACCCATGTGGAGTGTGTCGTGTTGTTAGAACGTCGTTAAGAAATAACAAGTTTTTTCAGCAATTTTGACCGTGAATTCTTTTTATGGTAATTGTCATAAAACCTTACGATACCAAAGTTACTAGAGAAAGCGAGTCAATTGAGAAATAAGCAACTATAACCCATTTGTCTCTCTAATTACGTCGATTGTGACGTTTAGAATGGATGAAAGATAAAACCAAAAACTGGAACTGAAAGACACTCTTTCTGTTCCAGTTTTTTTTGTTCTTTCTCACTATTGATGAGCAGGGAAAAAATCAATGCAAAAAGCAGTGAAGCTTCAAATATGCAGACAGCCAAATCCTTTAACAAAATGGTTTGTCGGCAATTTATAGTTAATGTGTATAAAAATATGGCATGTGGTGATTAGAAAGTATTATAATAAACGTAGTGAATAGAAAATTTTTGTTAGGAGGGATTGCACATGGCAACGATTCGTGCATTTTCACACAAAGAGATTACACCGCAGAATACGCATTTGTCGAGTTTTAAAGTGTTGATAGAGTCAGCTTTTTATGGGAACAATGTCACTTGGATTGATGATCTAGCCACTGCTTATCACTTAGCAAAAGAATCTTCTGGCGCTATTCTTACGGATATGCCGGTCACCAACACCGAAGAGCTAGGTTTACCAGAGGATGCAAAAGTCATCGTGTTTAATGACGGGAAAGTAGTCGGGCGGACAGCGGCAGCTCGACGCATCATCGGACATCCCGGGATTGATCGAAAATTGTATGAAGGGATTTTAAGAGATGCTTTGTTTCAAGGGACACGTAAAAAATTTTATGGCAGTGAAGTTGTTGTAGGATTAGACGAAGCGTTTATGGTCAAAGCTCACCTGTTGTTACCAGAGCACTATGAAACCAATTTTTACTCTTATTTGTTGAATTTTCAATTGATGACGAAATCATGGGAGGAAAGGTATCAACGTTCCAAAGAATATCCAGAGACGGACATTTTTTTGTACGCTGATCCAGATTGGTCTCATCCTGATTTTCCTTATGGGCTGTCTCTCTTTGATCCTGAACACAATGTTGCGGCAGTCTTAGGCTTAAACTATTTTGGTGAATTGAAAAAAGCGACATTAACTTTGGCTTGGGCTACCGCGCATCGCAATGGCTTTGTGGCGTGTCATGGGGGAATGAAGCAATATCAGTTACCGAATCGAACATTTACGATGGCTGCTTTTGGTCTTTCAGGATCAGGAAAATCGACTATCACATTGGCGGAACATGATGGCAAATATGAGATCAAGGTTCTGCATGACGATGCATTTGTGATTAATCAAACAAAGGGTGCCTCCACTGCTCTGGAGCCTTCTTATTTTGATAAAACGCAAGACTATCCATTAACCAACCCAAATGTCCGCTACTTTATCACCTGTCAAAATGTTGGGGTTACTTTAGACGAGAAAGGAAAAAAGGTCCTCGTGACCCAAGATATTCGTAATGGGAATGGTCGAACCGTCAAATCACGATATGTCACACCTAATCGGGTGGACCATTTAGATTCGCCGATCGATGCCGTATTTTGGATCATGAAAGATGACACGCTGCCTCCTGTAGTAAAAATTGACGATCCGATTTTAGCCGCTGTTTTTGGTTTGACCTTAGCTACGAAGCGCACGACAGCTGAACATATTGTCGAGACCACGGATATAGATAAACTGGTCATCGAACCTTATGCCAATCCATTTAGAGTCTATCCTTTAGGGGAAGATTTTGCCCATTTCATGCACTTATTCAAAGAAAACCAAACGGCTTGTTATATTCTAAATACAGGCTTTTTCAAAGACAAGAAAGTCACGCCTGAAATCACGCTGACATCGATTGAAAAAATCGTAGAAGATGAGGCTGAATTTAAAAATTTTGGCGGGATCACAGAGATGAGTTTCCTGCCAGTAACAGACTTTGAAGTTGATTTTCAAGATGCCTCTTATGTTGCTTATTTAAGAGAGCGAATGCAAGGACGGCTGGACTTTATTTTGGCTCAAGAAACAGAAAATGACGGTTATAATAAGCTGCCTAAAGAAGTAGCAAAGGCAATGGAAAAGGTGATTTCTAAATTAAGTGAGCTTCCTAGTTAATTCAATTGAATCAAACTTTCGCAAGCGGCTTTTCTTCCTGAAACACTTATTTGGTTAGCCAGAAAGGAGCGATTATGAGCATTCAGTTTCACCATATCCAAATCACAGTCAATGATGTAAAAAAAGCAGAAGGCTTTTATGACCAATTATTTGCACTATTAGGTTTCGACCTTCAAAAGAAATATTCTGGGTATTTAGAACATGCCGAGATGGAAGTAGTAGAATATATAGGGGATTCATTTGATTTCGGTATTTGTTCCCCACGAAAAGAATGGAAGAACGAGAAAATCGATTCAAGAAAACCTGGCTCTGTTCAGCACATAGCATTTAAGGCGGAAAGCCGCGAAGTAGTAGATGCGATTTTTCCCAAAATAAAAGCTTTAGGGGTAAAGATCCTTCACGATCGACCAATGGAATACAAAGAGCGCATCGCCCCTAACTACTATGCCTTATTCTTTGAAAGCCCAGAAGGCATTCGTTTTGAACTATTTCATTATGCCTGATTCTTTAAACTAAAAGAGCGTGGCATGAACTTGTTGCGTGAACGTGTTCCTATTCAGGTGATCTTTCATTATGGGGTTCGAATGACCATGCGATATCAGAGACAAACTTTTTTCGAACCTGTCATCAGGAAAACTAGACCACTCTTTTTTTAGTACGTCCCTCTTGAAAAACTATTTGATTTCTAAAATTCATTTGGACAATTCGAAGATGAAAATCTAACTTATGTGTTGAAAAACGTCGATTTTATCATTCTAGAAGCTGTTGCACTGTGGGTCAATAAGGATTGTTGCGTTGATCGCAGGACACTTAAGAGATGGAGGAAGATCAATATGGATCAGAGCATTCAGCAAGATATCGAAGCAATCATTTCCCATCAATATGATCATGGTGTCGATTTATGGTCGACGCCAGACCATAAATTACTAAAAGGAGCACCCTTTACAACCTTAGAGTGTCCTCATTATTTACTTGAACTTGGTATGTCTCGTGAGGAGAACTTATTAAAAGAGACAGCTGCATTGATCTTTCAAGGATGGAGAGAAGATGGCAGATTTAAAATTTCGCCGTCAGGGGGGATCTATCCTTGTCATACAGCACAGGCTTTGCGAACGCTGTGTGCTCTTGGTTACGCAAGGGACCAACGGCTGCAACAGACCTTTCACTATTTTCTTGCTACTCAGGAAGCAGATGGCGGCTGGAAGTGTAATAAGTATAGTTTTGGTCGCGGACCGGAGACCCACTTTTCTACTCCAATGACGACGTTAACGGTCCTTGATGCCTTTCGATATACTCATGATCGTGAGCAGATGGAAACGCTTCATCAAGCAATCGAATTTTTGCTTGCTCATTGGGAGATCCGGCAGCCAATCAGTCCTTGTCATTATGGGATGGGCACATTATTTATGCAGACAGAATATCCCTTTAGAGGGTACAATCTTTTTTATTATCTGTATGTCTTGTCTTTTTATCCTGCTGCCGGAAAAGACGCACGGTTTTGGAGGCTTTGCAGCAGTTTGAATCAAAAGTTCAAAATGGCAATGTCATCGTAGAACGGGTCGTACCAAAACTGGGGAAACTGAATTTTTGTAAAAAAGGACAAATCAGTCCCTTTGCTACACAGCGTTACCAAGAAATCCTTGCTCGATTGGCAGAGGATTGAGGAAAAAACAGCCCTTTGAAAGTTTTCCCTCATCTAGACGATTCTTTTTCTTTTCTGGTACACTGTCTGTATAGAAGCAGTTGATTAAACAACAGAGGGGAGAAAGACATGCAAAAAATATATCTTGTTGAAGATGATGCAACGATCGTCTCTGTTTTAGCAGAATATTTGCAGCAATGGGGGTACGAATGTGTTTCGGCGAAGAATTTTGCTAGTATCTTGCAAGAGTTTCATGAGATCAAACCGGATCTCGTTCTTTTAGATATTTCGCTGCCTTATTACAACGGGTATCATTGGTGCCAAGAAATTCGCAAGACGTCAGAAGTGCCGATCATTTTCCTTTCGTCGATGGATCAACAGATGAATCAGATCATGGCGATGAACATGGGGGCGGATGATTATTTAACAAAACCCTTTAATTTAGCCTTCGTTTTAGCAAAAATCCAAGCGTTGCTGCGGCGCAGCTATCAGTATAGCCACCAACAAGCGCTGACCTTTGAGATAGGGCAAGTAACCTTTTATCCCACAGAAAATGTATTAAAAAAACAGGGGGAACAGTTACCACTGTCTCCAAATGAAGCTCGGATTCTTTCCTTGCTTTTGCAGCATCGAGGGAAGATCGTAGCCAAAGAGACCATCATTGAAATGCTCTGGAATAGTGAAGAATTCATCGATAATAACACATTAGCGGTCAATATGACCCGCTTGCGAAAAAAATTAAGCCAGATCGAACTATCCGATTTGATCCAAACGGTAAAGAATAAAGGCTATTTGATCGAAAAGGAACACGCCTATGACTAACGTGAAAGAATATTTCGTGCTTTATGGAAAGTTTTATCTCGTTTACCTGCTATTTAGTGCGGGCTTATTTGGGCTATTCTTTCTCCATAGCCTTTCATTGGAGCCCTTCATTGACTATGTGGTCTTTTCAGGGGTGATCTTAGGGGGACTTTCCCTTTTTCATTATTTTCGTTACGCACAAAAAAGAAAGCAGCTGCAGCATTTATTAAGAAAAGAACGTATGACGGAAGCGGCGTTGGCGTTCTTGCCTGCCACTCGAAATCGTTTAGAAGACGAATACCAAGCCCTTCTAAGGCAGCTGGCAAAAGAAAAAACGCTGTCCGATTACAAAGCAACCATGAAAAATGAAGAAATTTATGAAGATTTCGGTTTGTGGCTTCATCAAATCAAAACGCCTCTAGCGGCGCTAGATCTTTTGGTGCAAAGCGATTCGTTGTCACCGACGGAGGTCAAAGCGGAATTATTTAAGGTGAATGATTACTTGCAAATGATGTTGAATTATTTACGACAAAATTTAGCGAATGAAGATTTTGTCTTTGAGTCGATTGCTTTAGCGCCCCTCGTTCGTCAAACGATCAAAAAGTATGCCTTGTTTTTCTCGAAAAAGAATCTGCAACTGGACATGGCGGTGGATTTGACGGTGACATCTGATCGAAAGTGGCTCGTTTTTATTTTTGAACTGGTTCTTTTCAACAGCTTGAAGTATACCGAAACCGGTAGCATCAACGTTTTCACTAAAAATAATGCCTTGGTGATTCAAGATAGCGGCATTGGTATTCGCAAGGAAGACTTGCCAAGGGTTTTTGAGAAAGGATATACGGGACAAAATGGTCGCTTTCAGCAACGAGCGAGCGGGCTAGGCTTATATATGAGTCAACAAGCGGCTGAAAAAATCGGCTGCCGTTTAGCGATTGATTCTGAAGTAGGACACGGAACCATCGTCACGCTTCATTTTCCCACCACAAATAACCGATAGCCGCAAACTTTCAACACTGTAAGTTTGCGGTTTTTATTGTAAGTCGATTTTTTCTGCCAGTCAGCTTATTCTAAAAAGGAAGGAGGGAACAAGATGACACTTTTAAACATTCAACAAGTAAAAAAAATCTATCAAAGCCAGCTGAACGGACAACCCGTTGAAGCGTTGAAAAATATTACCTTTATGGTAGAAGAAGGGGAATATGTCGCTATCATGGGGGAATCAGGTTCGGGAAAGAGTACGCTGCTGAACTTGATGGCAACGTTAGATCAACCGACAGCGGGTGAAATGCAGCTGAATGGCATCGATTTGACCACGATCAAAGAAAAAGACGCAGCGAGTTTTCGACGGGATCACTTAGGCTTTGTTTTTCAAGACTTTAATTTGTTGGACACCTTTTCAGTAAAGGACAATATTTTATTGCCATTAGTTTTATCGAAAGTTTCCGTCAAACAAATGGAAAAACAGCTTCAGCCCATCGTACAAACTTTAGGGATCGCCGATTTATTGCAGCACTATCCGTATGAATTGTCTGGCGGACAAAAGCAACGAGTTGCTGTCGCACGAGCGATCATCACAAAACCAGAACTGCTTTTAGCAGATGAGCCAACCGGAGCGCTGGATTCGAAAACCTCTGATCAACTGCTGACATTATTTCAACAGATCAATCAAAATGGACAGACGATCGTGATGGTCACTCACAGTTCGATCGCAGCCAGTCGCGCACAACGCGTCTTGTTTATCAAAGACGGGTATGTGTTTCACCAGCTGTATCGAGGGGATCGCAGCAATACCGCTTTTCTAGAAGCAATCGCCGAAACAATGACTGCTGTCTTTGCAAAGGAGGAGTAACGATGTTCTTTCAAAAAATCGCCTTCTCCAATTTGCGTAAAAATGCCAAAGCTTACACACCCTTTTTATTATCCATGAGCTTCTTGGTGGCTGTTTTGATGATGACGCAAATCATCGTAAACAATCCGGGAATGAGAGAACTTCCTAGTAGTCAAAGCGCCATCTTCATGTTTCGTTTAGGAAATATCATCCTCATGATTTTTGCGGCGATCTTTTCCTTTTACACCAATAACTTTTTGATCAAGCAGCGAAAAAAAGAATTTGGTCTCTACAATGTTTTAGGACTAGGAAAACGCGAGATAGCCTTCGTGGTCTTTTGGGAACTCTTTTACAGTTTTCTCATTAGCCTTGCTGCCGGATTGATCAGTGGCTTATTGTTTGCACGATTAGGATTTTTGATTTTGAAGAAAATCTTAGCCGTAGGCGAGTTCTTTGTTTTTAAACTGTCATTTGAGAGTATTGGTTTGGTGATCCTGTATTTTATATTCATCTTTGGGTGTTTATTTTTATTTGACCTGTTGCAAGTACGCAAAACCAACCCACTTCAACTGCTACAGGGAAGCAAACGTAATGAAAAAGAGCCTCGTGCGAAAGGCATTTTAGCACTTTGGGGTGTCCTTTGTTTAGTGGCAGGATATACGATTTCTGTGACAATCAAGTCTCCCATAAGTGCCTTAGGCCTCTTCTTTGTCGCAGTTATCCTCGTGATTTTAGCCACCTATCTGTTGTTTATTTCTGGCAGTATCAAAGCATTGCAGTTTTTAAGAAAACGAACGGCCTATTATTATCAAACGAACCATTTTATCAATGTCTCTACCATGTTGTATCGGATGAAACAAAATGCGGCTGGTTTAGCGAGTATCTGTATCTTATCAACGATGGTGTTAGTGACCGTTGCTACGACCGCCAGTCTTTATTTTGGACAAAAGAATGTGATCGAAACCCGTTATCCGTACGATGTTCAAATTGAATCAGCAGCTGATTCCCAGCAAATCAACACAGCGATTGATGGACTTGAAGAGAAGCTAACGATCAAAGAGCGCCAACAAGTCACTACAACAAGACCGTTGCTTTTTACCTTTGAGGAACCAAATTTTGTTCCCTCAACCACTTTTGAAGAAAATAGCGGTAGCTTAGATAAAGCCGTGTATCTTATTTTTCTTACCAGTTCTGAATACCATGAAATCACCGGGAAAACAGGACCTGCTGAAGATGAATTATTCGTTTTTCCGGCAACCTGGACGCAAAAAGCATTACCAGAAAAGACGACGATCGATGATCGTCAATTTCGCTTGCGGGAATTGAAAGAACTGCCAACATTCACGAAAACAGAAAACCCCGTTCAGCATCTTGTTCTCGTGGCGGATGATCAGTGGCTTGCCGAAAAGCTAAGCTCTTGGTATCAAAACGAAGATTTCCAGCTTTACCAGCAACCAGTAACAACAACAGTCTTCAATTTTCAAACAGCAGAAGCAAGCGATCGTGAAATCATCGCAAAAGAGATTCGCAGCGAACTTCTGGCAGCAGATGCTCATGCGAGCGTTCAGTCAAAAGATCTTTTTGAAGATGAGACAAAAACCTTTACTGGTGGATTTTTCTTCTTAGGCTTGATTTTTGGTGTGATCTTTATTTTAGCTGCCGCGTTGATCATTTATTATAAACAAGTCTCCGAAGGAATGGAGGACAAAGAACGTTTCGAGATCTTGCAAAAAGTTGGCTTAAGCCATAAGGAAGTCAAACAAGTGATCCAGCAGCAAGTCTTGATGATCTTCTCGTTTCCTTTGGCTGCTGCGATCATCCATTTGGCGTTTGCTTTTCCGATGATTCAGAAGTTGTTGCTTCTTTTTGGTCTAACAGATCGCAACTTATTGATTACGGTATCGATTATTTCTGTCCTATTGTTTACAATGATTTATCTGCTGGTGTATTTCATCACCGCAAGGGTCTACTATCGATTGGTGGAGCGCAAACAGTAGAAGATGGACAAACGCTATTTTGTCAGATGATAGCTGGATGGATTAGCCGTCACCGACAGGAGCTACAAAAATAAAATGTAAGAACACCTCATTCGTGAAGCGACGCTCAAAAGTTAGAATTTTTGGTCTAACATTTTGGAATTGCTACATGATTGAGGTGTTTTTTTGATAACACACCCGTTAGCCCACTTTTTTAGAGTTGAAAAAAAGCCTTAGGTGACCTATAGTGAAAAGGAGTAAAGCGCAGGTGTAGAGTGCCGTGCGGATGATAGTCATTTCCAAATAAAAGGGATCATGTGATCCAAAAAGGAGAAAGCCCTATGAAAGAGCAGCCGATAACCATTGGATTCCCCTTAAGAGGTGAGTGGCTTGCGCCGACTACACCAGCCGAAAAGATTCCTAGCCATGGTACCGATCGAATGGGGTTGCGTTATGCCTTTGATTTTTTACAAGTTAATTTTGAGGGGAAAACCAAGGCTTTTCATGATCGAAGCTTTCTGCGCTATTTCTTCTTAGGGGTTCCGCTGGAGAGCTGTTATTGTTGGGGCGAAAAAATCTATGCACCTTGTGATGGCGAAGTAATTGTTGCAAGAGATGGCTATCGGGAACGGAAAATCGTTCACTGGATCAGAGACTTTTCGATCGCTGTAAAAAATGGTTTGTTTTATAATGAACACAAAGATGATTATCAACAAATAGCTGGCAACTACATTGTGATAAAAGCTTCTGAGGGCGTTTATATGGCATTTGTCCATCTGCAAAAAGGATCTGTCACTGTTTCCGTAGGACAAAACATCACCAAAGGGATGGTGATCGGAAACGTCGGCCATTCAGGAAATTCGACTTCGCCTCATCTGCATTTTCAAGTGATGGACACCAGTGATATCGCTCATGCAAAAGGGCTTCCTTGTTGTTTCGAAGAATACGAGGTTTACCGAGAAGGACGATGGATAAAGGTTTGGAATCAGATGCCAGATAGTACAGAACGGATAAGATTTTTGCAGGAGCATTAGGGACAAGCTGTGAAACATTCATAGGGGGCATCGCCGAAATGATTAGAAGAAAGAACATGTAAACGTTTCTGAGCTTCTTTAAAAAATTTGCAACAATCTTAGGTATTCAGAAAATGTATCTCTGGGGGAAACAAATGAAGCAATTACCCAATATTCTTACCACTTCTCGACTAATTCTAGCACCATTTTTACTATTCCTTCAGCCAATGTCTGGCTGGTTTTGGCTGCTTTATTCTTATTGTTTTTTAAGTGACCTCGTCGATGGGCTACTTGCAAGAAGGATGAAGCTCACCAGTGAGGTCGGTGCCTTACTAGACAGTTTCGCAGATGTCAGCTTTTTTCTCGCCGTTTTTCTTTCTTTACTACCACGGCTTCTGGAAACCCAAGCAATCATGGTTTGGATCTTGATGATCGCTATCATCCGTTTCGTCAGATATCTGATTGGCTATGTAAAATATCGGTCTTTTAGCAGTCTGCATACATGGCTCAACAAAGTAGTCGGATTTCTTTTATGTATTTTCCCGTTGTTGCTCATCATGTTCCATGAAAAAATTGTTGTCTTGATTTTGGGGATCATCGCCACTATTTCTGCATTAGAAGAATTGCTGATAACGATCCTCTCAAAAAAACTGGATAGAAATCAAAAATCGATAATCGAAAGTTTTAAGTAAGGCGCCTCTGTCATTGAGGGCCTTTTTTTGCTTATTCAAAGCTAACAGTCTTTTAAAAGATTCGTTAAAAACAATTTTAAAAATAACATTGAAAACCATTTTTAATGGCCTTATGCTTATCTTTGAAGGAGGCTTACAAATGAATAGACAAGAACTGCATGCATGTATCAGTAAAAACCAGCCTAATATTTGCCAAATTTCTGCCTACCAAAATGGAAAGGAAATTTACTCGGATGAATGGCATGAGTATAAGCCAGAGGACACTTGCCACCTTATGTCCGCTACGAAAAGTATCGTTTCTCTACTAGTCGGGATAGCGATCGATCAAGGCTTCATCAGGAGTGTCAATGACAAAGTACTTGATTATTTTCCAGACTATCAAGTAAAACGGGGCGAAAAAACGATTTACGACATTACCATCAAACACCTATTAACGATGCGAGCCCCGTATAAATGCAAAGGTGATCCATGGACAAAGGTTTGCTCGAGTGATGACTGGACCAGCGCCTCGCTTGATTTATTGGGAGGAAGAAAAGGAGTGACAAATGAATTCAATTATCAAACCGTTTGTCTGCAGATTCTCACTGGTTTGTTAGCGAAAGCTTCTGGAATGACGACTGTTGATTATGCGAACCATTATTTATTTCGACCTCTTGGCGTAGCCGAAATGACCAGCTATTATGCGGAAACGGCAGAAGAGCATAAGCACTTTACGATGGACAAGGCACCAAAAAAACCAGTTTGGTTTTGCGATCCTTTAAATATTGGCACTGCAGGTTACGGGCTTTGTCTTTCAGCAAAAGATTTAGCCAAAATTGGTGAGCTATGCTTGAACCATGGCATCCATCAAGGAAAACAAGTGATTTCCTCACAATGGCTCACTGAAATGGTCAATCCGCTAGAGACAAACATAGAGAAATTTCAAAACATGAGTTATGGATATTTGTGGTGGATTTTGGATACTGAGAAAAGCACCTATGCCGCCATCGGCAATAGTGGAAATGTCCTTTACATCGATCCCAAATCAGAGATTGTTATCGCCATTACGGCTTATTTTAAGCCAACTGTCTTTGATCGAATCGACTTTATCGAGACAGATCTTAAACCATTTCTATTTCAATAACGAGCAATAAGTAAAAGCAGTCCGCTGTCATAAGCCGACTGCTTTTTTGTAGGTAACAGCTTTAAGAATCCTTTCTTGATCGCGACAAGCAGAGACCTATTGAGAAAACTTGGCTACTCGTTTTATGAATTTATAATCTAGCAATTTGGTACCACATATAGGTGGCTAAATGAATAATAAACGGAAGATAAATAAGAAATGAACAAAATGACCAAACAATCACCGTCGTAAACTTGGTATACTATAATTGAGAAGAAAATCACAAGCGAAAGGAGCGGTAGGAGTGTTTTCAGAAATCAGTATCTATCAAGTGAAACCAAGTGAAGTCGATACCTTTGAAGCAATCATGCAAGAAGCAACAGAGGCAATGAAGGTCATGGAGGGGGCTATGTTCTTTCGATTAATGAAACGAACCCATTACATTAAAGAAATGAGCACCATCAAGGAAGGGCGCTTGCCCGATCCATTGACAAGAGTCATAAAATGTGTGAAATATGCCCACTATTGGGAGTTTGATACCGAAGAAAACTATGGCAAAGCTCAAAAAAGGTTGTATGAAAGTTATTGGAAAGCAATGGAGAAATGTTTGATCGTTCCCCACGACAAGCTATTGGGGGAAGTTGTTGGGTGATCGATTCAGTATCGAAGGCTCTCCAGTTGAACGGACTTTTTGTTGCAACTGTCTAGAGATTACAAGTGGAAATACAACAGGACGTTAAAAAGTCATTTGAAGGTTGAATCGACAACTATTCGTTTTTTAAGCGCTCTATTTCTTGAGGGGATCATAAAGGAGTGGAACACGATGGCACAGGTTGCTTTTCATAACTCATACAAATTAAAAAAGGGTGTTTCAACAGCGGAATTTGTTCGTGTTGTTGAACAATTAAACCGAGAATACATTTCCAAACAAAGAGGATACCTTTCTTTTGAATTATTCGTAGATGGAGAAACTTGGGCGGACATCACCAAGTTCGAAACGAAAGAAGATGCGGAAGCATTTGCCCGATGCGGCACGCCAAATGCCTTTGCACAAAAGTTTTATTCGTTCATCAATTTAAACAGTTGCCGCTCTCATCTATATACGATTGAAAAAACGTTCAAATAACTTAGCCACCATGGAAAGAACAGCGCAAAAAACAATTCATATGAAAAGAGGAACTTCTTATGACAAAGACAGCAGAATGGTATCAAGGAAAAGCCGGTCGGGCAGAACATTTGGTCTATTTAAATAAGGAAGCCAAAGAGCTTGAGAAACTGATTCAAGGTGACAAAACAATGATCATTCGGGGGGCAGCTGGAAGAAAATCACCATTAGGAGGAAGAGCCAAAATCAACGATCTTGTTTATTTTGTGAAGACCGGCGGCGATTTGACCATCACTCATCGGGGCATCATTGCCAACGTGATTGAATCTGAAAAGATGACGAAAGAAGAATCCATAGATTTTGTAAAACGCTATGAAAAAGAGTTGAATTTATCGAAAAAACAAGTCGATCGTTGGGCAGGGAAAAAGTATCTAGCGGTCTATGAAATCGCTGAATTAGAAGAAATAACACCATTTCAGTACAATCGTGAAAAAAATATGGATGATTGGATCATCACTGATGATATCAATAAGATTAAATTGTAACGTAGCGAAAACCTTAAAAAACGAAGCGCAAAGGAGTTGAGTAGAAGGATGGAAGGCAAAAAGCAATTGTTTCGAGACAAAAACGTGAAACCAACAGAGCAGCTGATTGCTGAAGCACTGGGTGAAGGATATACTATTTATGAACGTTTTGTCGAAACTATTAAAAACGAGGGCATCTCTCTTATGGATTGGCGCTATTACCAAGATGGAAAAGCGTGGTTATCCAAAGGCGAATACAAATGGACAACGACTCGTGGGACGAATAAAGTGAAACCGATTTTTTGGCTCTCGTTGTGGGAGGGTTTCTTCAAAGTTTCCTTTCACTTTAGCGAGAAAGTCCGAACACAGTTATTGTCTTTACCAATCAGTGAAGAGACAAAAGAAGCCATTTATAAGGCGCCGACCAATGGCACGAAAATGAAGTTTTTTTCTGTGATTTTTCATGTAGCTAGTGATAGTCCTTTGAATGATATTTACCAAATCGCTGAGTTTCGAAAGCATTCTATTTAGGCAATTTTCATTCGAGAAAATAAAATTCTTATATTTGTCGTTCTTAAAAACTAAGGAATTTTGTATATTTTTTACCCATAGCTATCGGAAAGTGCAATAACTTTTGGGGAATCCGTGATAAGCAACTGTGATTTAAAGGGCGTAGACTATTTTTTATCTATTTCTGCAGATGGAAAAAGACGTCCAAGTTCAAGAGAGAAAATGCCTTAACTGATTTTAACTAATAAATCATCTCATTTAATAAAGAAAAACTAGGTGTTTCATGTCAAAAGATGAAGCACCTAGTTTTTTATTTTTCAATAACTGTCCTCGGAAAACTGTTCCTTCATCCGCTCCAAGAAAAGTCCAGAAGCCTTTGAAAAAACTTGGGTGTTTTTCCAGATGACATCAAGGTTTGATTCCAATGTAGGACTCAATTTTCTAAAACATAAAGGACTGTCAGGGGCGAAGTTGACTAATTTATCCAGGGTCAAGCCGTAGCCGACACCTTCTTCTACCAGCTTTGATGCATTGTAAACAAGGTTATATGTGGCGACGACCGTCAATTTTTTCAGGTCTTTTTTCAACCATTTAGAAAGTTCACTGCTGACCAGACTTTGTCGAGAAGTAATTAGGGGAACGTCCCAGAGATCTTTTGGAGTAATGACTTCTTTGACAGCTAGCGGACTGTCTTTTCGCATCAACACGCCCCAAATATCTTTGGCAGGCAAGCGCAAGGAATCGTATTTTTTGACGTCGACGGGGCTGATTACGACGCCAAAATCCAACAATCCTTTATCCAATCGTTCTTTGACCTCATCGGCGTTGCCGCTATAAAAGTGAAATTTGATGTTAGGGTATTCAACTTGAATCTCCTTGATGATTTTTCCCAATAGCTGGATCACGTAGGTTTCTCCAGCACCGATCGATACATTGCCGGCGATCGTATCTCGAGGCGACAAGAATTCTGAGCGGGTCTTTTCTAATAATTCTACGATTTCTTCCGCCCGTTTACGAAACAACAGTCCGTCTTCTGTTAGTGTGATTTTGCGATTGCCTCGGGTGAACAACGTCACGCCCAATTCTTTTTCTAAGTCCATTAACTGTCGTGACAGGGATGGTTGCGAGAGATGTAGATGTTTTGCGGCAGCTGAAATCGTTTCTTTTTCTGCAACTGCTAGAAAGGTGGTTAAATTTTTTAATTCCATAGGTCTATACTCCTTTTTCTATGCTTTATATGAATAGTTAGGTATTTGATATTATCATTTTACATAGAAAGATGCTGCAAGTACAATAGGTTTATCCAAAAATAGCTCAATCAAGAAAAAGTGATAATCCACACCTTGATCAGTTGAGGAAAATTGGAGGATCGCCCTAAGGTACAGGATAGTTGACCGAGAAAGAAGGCGAATGAAATGAAAAAATGGCAAAAGAAGGCCCTTGTGTCTTTAGTTTTGCTGGTACCGCTGGTTTTAGGTGCTTGCAGCAGCAATAACGAGGAGGCAAACGAAGCAACACAAGGCAGTTCAGGAGGAGAAACGATGACAGAAAATGTATCATTTACAGATGAATGGGATAAAGTCTTCCCGGAAAGTGATACGGTGAATCATCGAAAAGTAACTTTCCAGAATCGCTACGGCATCACTTTAGTTGCTGATCTTTATGAACCAATTGATGCACAAGGACCACTTCCAGCAATTGCCGTTAGCGGACCTTTTGGAGCAGTCAAAGAGCAGGCATCTGGTCTATATGCTCAAATGATGGCAGAGCGTGGTTTTGTTACGATCGCTTTTGATCCGTCCTATACAGGTGAAAGCAGTGGCGAACCACGCTATGTGGCTTCCCAAGACATTAATACAGAAGACTTCCAAGCAGCAGTCGATTTTCTATCGGTCCAAGAGAATGTAGATGAAGAAAGAATTGGTTTGATTGGAATTTGTGGTTGGGGCGGGATGGCATTGAATGCCGCAGCCATCGATACCCGTGTGAAAGCGACGGTTTCGGCCACTATGTATGACATGTCGAGAGTCAATGCTCAAGGGTATTTTGATGAAATGGGAGCTGAAGGACGCCATGAATTGCGCCAGCCGCTGAACGCCCAGCGGACAGTCGATTTTGCCAATGACAGCTACGAACGAGCAGGTGGGGTTCCAGATACACTGCCAGAAGATGCGCCTGTCTTTATGCAGGATTACTTTGATTATTACAAAACAGAACGAGGCTATCATGAACGTTCGTTAAATTCCAATGACGGTTGGAACGTGACATCATCGCTGTCGTTCTTAAATATGCCACTCTTGTCGTATATCGATGAGATCCAAAGCGCCGTTTTATTGCTTCATGGAGAAGAAGCCCACTCACTTTACTTCAGTCAAGACGCCTTTGAGCAATTACAAGGCGATAACAAAGAGCTGACGGTCATTCCTAATGCTTCGCATGTTGATCTATATGACCAAACAGATGTGATTCCTTTTGACCAAATGACCGAATTCTTCCAAGAACATTTGAACTAAATAGTCACAACGGTCTTCACGACTGTTCGCTCGTCTTTCTTCTGCTGAGCAGTCGTGTTTTTTTGAAACTACGCATTCAGTTGCTCGTTTCTACATCGAATCATCAGCAGAAAGGAGCGAAGCCATGCTGATAAAACTCATCCCTGCTGTCTTGCTGCTCCTACTAAGTGCCTGTGGGTCAAGTGGAATAGAGGAAAGGCATGCGCTGTCTGCCAGCGAAACTTCCTCTGAGGCAAGTCAGGATCATGATCAACCGATTATTGAATCAGCAACAGCTGTCGTCATTACGGTTGGACAACAGGATTTTATAGCGAAGTTTTATGAAAATGAGGCGTCTGAACACCTAATGAATCAAATGCCCTTCACGTTGACAATGAGTGACTTGAACAACAACGAGAAATATTATCGTTTTTCTGAGAATTTGCCAGAAATGACTACAGAACGGCCGGAAATCATTCACGAAGGAGAAATCATGAGCTGGAATAGTCATACGTTGGTGCTGTTTTATCAGACCTTCACCAATTCTTATGGTGGCTATAGTCGTATCGGTGTCATTGAAGATCCGGTGGGGCTAAACGAAGCACTGGGAGCGGAAGACGTAGAGGTTATGTTTTCGTTAAGAAATCCTCGTGAATAACGAATGAATAGGAGTAAAACACATGACGATCGATCAATTAAACAAACTCATGGCAAGTGGCGAACCCTTACTTGGCGGTTCGCAAGCTTCCAAACAAATGGTGACTTTGAGTGCTGAGGCGAGAAAACTCACGATGAAAATCAATACAGTCTACCATGAGTCTGATGAGTTACAAGAACTTTTTGCCCAATTGACAGGAAAACCAGTTGAGCCGACATTTTCGCTGTTTCCACCCTTTTATACAGATTATGGCAAGAATATCAGCATTGGCAAAGATGTCTTTATCAATGCGGGTTGTCATTTTCAAGACCAAGGAGGGATCACGATCGGTGATGGTACCCTAATTGGGCATAACGTTGTTCTAGCTACCTTGAATCATGGACTTCACCCTGAAGATCGTAGCACGCTTTATCCAGCACCCATTACGATTGGGAAGAATGTCTGGATTGGTTCAAATACAACGATCGTTGCCGGTGTGACCATCGGTGACCATGCGATCATTGCTGCTGGGGCAGTGGTGACCAAAGATGTCGCTGAGCGCACGATCGTGGCTGGTGTACCTGCAAAATATGTCAAAGAGGTTACTGAGTAAGCATAATAGCAATGAGTAAGAAAAAAACTGCTGTTCGCCTTGTCGCTTTTGAAGCGATGAAGACTAACAGCAGTTTTCTTATTCTTGAGGTGGCTCGCTCGTATTGGAACCGGCGAAGTTTTCGATCAACGATTTCACATCAAGACCGAGGGTTTCTTTCAATGTTTCTTGTGTGGTCGACAAGAGATTGGTGGCGTAATTGGTGACACGATTGGCACCGCCGCCTTCACTTGATCCTGTATCAACGACTGAAATTTTATCGATATTGCCTAATGGTGCGGCAGCTTCTTTGACTAATTGCGGCATGATCTCAACGATCATGCTAAGGATCGCTGCTTCATCATATTTCTTGAAGGCTTCGGCGATTTTTTCTTTCGTTTCGGCTTCTGCCGTTCCTTTCGCCAAAGTGGTCTCGGCTTCTGCCAAACCAATCAAACGAATTTTATCGGCTTCGGCTTTTGCCAGGGACTCTGTTCGGAATTGCTCGGCTTCAGTGGTTGCTAACGCAGACGCTTTTTTCGCTAATGCTTCTTGCTCAAGCGCATAACGATCCGCATCAGCTTTTTTCTTGATCTCAGAATCAAATTGCTTCTCACGACGTAAGATTTCTTTTTCTTCCAATTCGATTTGTTTTTGTCGTTCAACGACTTCGACTTCAATCTCTTGTTCTCGGACTTTTTGTTTCATGATGGCACTTTGTAGATGATAGGCTTGATCGGCATCGGCTTTGGCGATGTCTTGTTCTTTCTTATAAAGCGCCAGTTTCAATTCTTTTTCCTTCAACGCTTCAGCGATTTCCGTCATGCGTTTTGATTCCGCTGTTTGCGATTCTTGTTCCGATTGGGCTTTTTTGATGCGGGTTTCTTTCAGTGCTTCAGCTTCCGCAATTTCAGCATCCCGTTTGACTTGGGCGATTCTAGGTTTTCCAAGAGAATCCAAATAGCCGTTTTTATCGCGGACTTCTTTGATCGTAAAGGAGACAATGATCAAGCCCATTTTTGCTAAATCGACAGAGGCAACTTCTTGCACACTTTGACTGAACTTGTCACGATTTTGATAGATTTCTTCTACAGTCATGGAACCAAGGATCGAACGCAGATGACCTTCTAGGACTTCTCGCGCTTCATTCTCCAATTCTTCCCGGGTTTTTCCGAGAAACTGTTCTGCTGCTGTTGCGATTTCTTCCACGGATGAGCCAATCTTAATAATGGAAGTTCCGTCACACATCACGGGAACCCCTTGTTCTGTGTAGACTTCCGGTGTGGAGACGTCTAACTTACTGGAGAGCAAACTGATTCGATTCGATCGTTGAAACACTGGCAAAACAAAGGCTCCGCCACCACGCACGATTTTGATTTTGTTGTTGCTTTCATCGGCGTGTACATTTTTGCTACCAAGATAGCTTCCGCTGATGATCAACGCTTCATCGGGCTTGGCTGTTTGATATTTCGTGACAAAGACGATCAAAAGCATTAGCAAAATAAATGCCACGATCGCAATCGGAAAGACAATTGGTGATAATATAATATCCATAGATACACCTCTTTTGTGATTTTGTTTAGTGATTCAAAAATTTTTCTGTGTAAGGAACGACGTAGCAAATGCGTTCTTTGACTTCAATAATCAAAACCCTCGATCCTGCTGCTAATGGCTCATCGATTGGTTGAAAAGCCGTAGCTGGTCGATTACTTGAACCAGTGACACTTGTAAGTTGAATTTCGCCCATTCCTTCACAAGGAATTGGCGTCAGCACCGTTGCGATGCGACCTTCAAAGTCTTTCTCAGAACTCGAAAGTGTTGCTTCGGCATTCCGCATGGGAATCAGCACGTAAAAATTTAAGAGAAAAACGAGCCCTGTCGAAAGACAGCCACTAATGACGAAAAGCAGGAGCGAATAGCCAGGCAGAAAAGTTTCTCCTAAGTAACCGAAGAGGCTTGTAAAGGCAAACCAGGGGATGATCAACATTGGATCTACTGGACCATCGAAATCGAAGATATCGCCAAACAGAAGCAGCAAAAAAGCCAAAATGGCACAGCCAATCAAAACATACAAATAAATTTGCTCAGGTGCATAAGTGTGCAGCACATATCCACCTCCTTTCATATAGTGTGATTGTGAGTACGACGAAAGCTAGGAGAAAGTTGGAAGAAGATCGAGGGAAGCAAAAGAATAGAATAGGTATTCCATTATAATTATACCAATAAATAAGAAAAATATTTAATATAATTAGATAATTTGATTAAATAATATAATAATGGTGGGTTTGTTATGATAGGAGAAGCCTCAAATACACATGATTTTTTCAACAACCATTGACAAACAATGAAAATCAAAGTAGATTAAATCAGGGTAGTAAAAAGGTCAAAAGCAACTGCTGATTGTAGACACATCAAGAGGCAGATTTTGTTCTCTAACCCAATCGAAATAAAGTAGTTGTTCGCAAACATAAAAGAAGTCAGGAACACTTCTTTTCAACCGACAGATCGTATTGCTAAGAAATAGAGGTGGAATCGATGGATCAAAAAGAAAAAATGTTAGAACTAATCAAGAAAAAACAAGGCGGCGGCCGTTCAAAAAAGATGGAATCCCCAAAAAACGATCGGAAAAACATGCGTAAAGGCCCGAAAATTTATAATAAGTAGGGCGATAGATTATTAATACGAAATGATCGATAAAAAAAGAGAGAAGGACAGGGTTGCTGTCTTTCTCTCTTTTTTTTACTCTTCAGAATCCACGTACAACTCACTCAAAGCTGGCAAATCATGGACTTGGTATTTTGCTTTAAACGCTGCGATTTCTTCAGCACTGAAGCGCTTAGGATCCAGTTTCAGTTCTTCGACGGGAAGAGGTCGTTCGTTGGCGATCTTGACATCGATCACGACGGGTCCGTGGCTTTCTTTTGCTTGTGTAAAGACGGACGCTAATTCTTCTTCCTTAGTTACCGTAAAGCCTTTCGCACCTAATGCTTCCCCAACTTTACCAAAATCAGCACCGGCTAGTTGCACACCGAACTTGGTTTGCTCGGTATCTTCTTGTTCCGCTTCAATGAAGCCAAATGAGTCATTGGAAAAGACCACATTGATGATCGGCAAATTGTATTTTACTTGAGTAATGATGTCTTGCATTTGCATCGCGAAACCGCCATCCCCACTAAAGGTGAATACTTGACGATCCGGATAGCTCAATTGAGCGGCGATCCCGCCAGGTACGCCATTGCCCATCGTCGCAAACCAGCCAGACGTTGTGAAACGCTGTTCACCTGTCATTTCTAAATGACGGATACTGTGGATGGTCACATTACCGACATCTGTGACAAACAGGGCATCAGGAGCTGCGATACGGTTGATTTCTTGGTAGACAGGTTCGGGACGCAAGGGCTCTTGCGAATCATGGTCAAAACTATGACGCCATGCATGCCAATTCCGAGCGTTTTCTTGATTGGCTTTTATCCAAGCATCTGCAGGACGAGGGGCAGCCATCTCTGTCCATTTTCTAAGAGAGGTCGCACCATCTCCTAAAACAGAGACATCTGTCTGATGTCGACGACCAAATTTCGAGGCGTCGATATCAACTTGGACAAAGTTGGCATCAGGATTGAAAAAGCGGCGTCCGAAAGGGAAGTCACTGCCGACAAACACGATGAGATCAGCTTCTGCTAAAGCTTCATTGGCAGGTTTTGTCGCAACCCGGCCGGCAAATCCAAGAAAGTTTTCATAAAGATCAGGCACGATGCCTTTGGCTAAGACAGATGCTGCGATAGGCATTGAGAAGTGCTTAGAAAAAGCATCGATGGCATCAAAATGACCAAAGAGACCTTGTCCGATATATAGGACAGGTTTTTTTGCTTGTTCAAAATAAGGAAGGGCAGCCTGCAAATCCTCGTCATCAGGCTGGAGAACACCTGTCTTATGATTTTTTGCGGTTGCAATCTCCTGTTCGTCGATTTCTGCAAACCCGTAATCGACCGGGATCGTTACCACAGCGACTCCTTTAAATTTGTAGGCGGCTTTAATGGCTTCGTCCACCACGTGGGGCAAACTTTCAGGGGACATGACCGTGCGATTGTAGATACTGACATCTGCGAACATCGGATTTTCATTCATTTCTTGAAAATCATTGTAGTTCATCGAGCTCGAAGCTACTTGTCCTAACAAGGCAACGACGGGCACGTTATCCATTTGAGCATCATATAAGCCATTGATCAAGTGGGTGGCACCGGGACCAGCAGAACCAAAAACCGCACCGACTTTTCCCGTTAGTTTAGCATCAGCCGCTGCTGCCAGCGCACCCGCTTCTTCATGACGTACTTGAACATATTTGACCGATTGCCGTTCATGGTACAAAGCATCCATCGTTGAGTTGAAAGATCCACCGGGGATTCCATAGATATGGTCGATGCCCCACGCTTCAAAAACCTTGATCATTGCTGTACCAGCATTGATTTTTGTCATTTTCTTCACTCGCTTTCTCTGTTGTCATTCGTTCTCTTTTAAGTATAAACGTTTCTCAGAAAGACAACAAAGAATGCGCCTTCTGTCACAAGGCGCATAGAAAAACTTATTTTAGGAAATGAACGACTCAGTTGCAAAGCTCTTGCACGAATCGGCTGGCGATCTCTTTTGGTCGGGTGATGGCACCACCAACCACGATACCCGTCACACCCATTTCGTGGATTTTCTTTGCTTGTTCCGGGGTGTGGATCTTGCCTTCGGCTATCACAGGAACCTTCGCCGCAACCAATTGCTGGATCAACTGATAATCCGGTTCGTCATTGGTAGGACTATTCGCCGTGTAGCCGGACAAAGTTGTACCAACAAAATCGACACCCGCTTCAAAGGCATTGATGCCCTCCTCATAGGTGGCGATATCTGCCATGAATAGTTGATGGGGGTAAAGAGCTTTGATTTGCTTGATAAAGGCATTGACCGTCAAGCCATCATGACGTTTGCGCAAGGTACAGTCCAAAGCGATCACCGCAATATGTAAAGCGGCTAATTCGTGTACCTCTTTGATGGTTGCTGTGATAAATGGTTCTTCCGGTGGATAGTCTTTTTTGATGATTCCGATGATCGGCAGATCAACAGCGGCTTGGATCTCGCGAATATCGCGAACGGAATTGGCACGAATGCCAACAGCACCGGCTTCTTGAGCCGCTTTTGCCAATAGGGGCATGACACCGCCGTTTTCAGTATATAAGGGTTCTCCAGGTAAGGCTTGACACGAAACAATTACTCCGTCCTTGATTTGTTGGATAAAAGCTTCTTTTTCCATATATATGACACTTCCCATTCTTGTAAAGGTTCGGTTCTCCCTTCGACTATATCATGAGGCTTTTTCCTTGTAAATGAAAGGACACCTTTGTTAAAAGGGAAGTGAACATCAAAAAAGAAGCAAGCAACGTCATCAAGGGTGCTTGCTTCATTAGGAGGTGAGGATAGGGAATCCTTTATTCCGCTTGTTTTGATGTGCATTGCTTGAACTTTTCAAAATCGATCGTTTGATTAGCAGGCAACACATCATATTGCAATCGTTCTGTTTCTTCATCGTGAATGATATGGAGAATTTTTCCGTCTTCGTCTACTGGTCCCAGACTGATGATCGTAAACCGTTCATTGATGACTTCTAAATTCTGTAAAACCCCAGAAAACACTTTGCGAATATGATGGGCGGTCTTGATTTTTTTGTCGGCTTTTTCAACAGCCTTGGCTAACGTAAAGCCTTCATCTAAAAATGTTTTGATCATTTCCACTTTGACGACCGTGGGCAGTCGGTATTTTCGTGGGGCGTTTTCTTCTTGTGGGACCGATTGAATAAATCCTTTTTGTTCCCAATAACGCAATTGGCGAGGGGAGATAGCACACATTTGACTAAGTTCGCTGATGCCGACCAACAAGTTTTCATTATCAACGAGTTTTCGAAAAAGATGAGACATACGGACTCCATTCTTGTAAAGGTATTTGTTAACATTGTAACTTGTTTTACTTTTATGTCAAGTAGGTTGACAAATGTTAGGGAAAGATTTAAAGTAAAGAAGGTTTTATGAAAAATATACTGAAAAGAGTGTGAAATATGTCAACGAGTCGTCCTTTAGATATCTACGGCAAACCTTACAACCGTTCCTTACTGGTTATGGTTTTGCTGATCGGTACGTTTTGTACTGTTTTGAACCAAACATTGTTAACAACGGCTTTTCCAACCTTGATGGATGCCTTTGACATCTCAGCATCTGATGTCCAATGGCTAACCACCGGTTTCTTGCTGGTCAATGGGATCATGATCCCGATCACCGCATGGCTGATCAATAAGTTCAGCTCAAGAAATCTTTACTTAACGGCAATGAGCATCTTCCTGGCTGGAACGATCGCTTGTTTTGCTGCACCAAACTTTTCTACATTATTGATTGGTCGCTTAGTGCAAGCTGCTGGTGTAGGGATCTCTATGCCGCTTTTGCAAAATATCATGTTGTCGATCTTCCCACCAGAAAAACGCGGTTCAGCCATGGGTATGTCCGGAATCGTTATCGGGTTGGCACCAGCCTTAGGCCCAACGTTATCTGGTTGGATCATTGATCATTATGACTGGCGTTATTTGTTCGGAATGGTCATTCCGATCGTCGTTTTAGTCTTAGTCTTAGCGCTCTTTCTAATGAAGAGTGTGATTGAATTGTCGCATCCGAAAATCGATCTGTTCTCAGCAATTTTATCAACGCTTGGTTTTGGTACATTGCTCTATGGCTTTTCAAGTGTCGGTGACAAAGGGTGGGGCAGTATGGAAGTAATCGGTTTTCTAGCAGCCGGTGTCTTTTTCATTGCTTTCTTTGCATGGCGTCAATTGCACATTGAGCATCCGTTCTTAGAGTTGCGCGTGTTCAAATCAACGACCTTTACCTTGGCATCGATCCTTTCAGGGGTCACGAATATGGCGATGATCGGTGCTGAAATGGTTCTCCCATTGTACATCCAAAACATTCGTGGTGAATCAGCGTTCCATTCAGGATTGATGTTATTACCGGGTGCGCTGATCATGGGGATCATGATGCCGATCACTGGTGCGATCTTTGATAAGTATGGTGCAAAACGTTTAGCCATCACCGGGATGTTTATCTTGACCGCTGCAACCTTACCATTTGCTTTCCTAACAAAAGATACACCGATTTTGCATATCATCATTCTTTATGGGATTAGGATGTTCGGGATCTCAATGGTGATGATGCCAGTAACGACTTCAGGAATGAATGCCTTACCTGGTCATTTGATCAGTCACGGTACCGCGGTAAACAATACGTTCCGTCAAGTAGCCAGCTCAATTGGTACGGCTATCTTGATCAGTGTCTTGACAAACGTCACCAAGGGCAACTTGCCAAGTGATTCTTTGCTGGATGCAACGCCTTTGGCATACAAAGAAAAAGCAATTGAAGCGACTTTATCTGGCTACCATGCCGCCTTTTATGTGGCAGCGGTCTTTAGCTTCTTAGGATTCTTGATCGCCTTCTCCTTAAAGAAAAAAGAACCACGATTGACGGTTCTTGAAGGAGGTGCGGACAAATGATCTTGCTTTTGATCGTTCTTAGCGTGTTAGGGTTTGCGGTACTGAATGTCTTTGCCAAAAACAAGCGGCAAACAGGTTTATCATTGGTCTTAGGTCTAGTCTTCGTGGCAAGTGTCGTCGCATTGATGGCCAATTTGACCTATCATTTTGGAATGGAAAAAGAAACGACTGCTAAAACAACCCCACTGGTTTCTAGTGCCGATAACGAGAATTTTGATTTGCTATTGTATCAGCCATTAGGAGATGGTACGGAAAAAATCTACCTATATAAAACGGATGCTGATCAAGAGGAACCAAAACAAACCGGTACTGATAAAGTGGCTAATGTTGTGGAAACAGGGGCTGATTCAGCTCAATTAGAAACAAAAACGACCCGCTGGGTTTATAAAAGTGACCTATCACGCTTCTTGTTCGGGATCGCTGATAACGATGGCCAATATGTCAGCCGTACCAATACGTTCTCATTGCCAGATTCATGGGAAGTCTTGAGTGTGGATCAAGCAAAAAAACTGGCTTCTTTAGCGAAAGAACAAGCGGACACCATGAAAACACAAGGACAAGCGTATGTCCAAGAAAAAATGCAAGCTGCATTAATGGCTGATCCAACTATGGATGAGGCAGCCCAAAAAGCAAAAATCGCTGAATTGACAGAAGCTTATCAAAAAGAAGCGATGGCAAAACTGCTGGAAGAAGCAAAAAAGTAAAAACGAGCAGATAGTCAGGGGAGGGAAGAATCAAATCGGATTCTTCTGTCCCTTTTTTTATATGGAACGTGATACTTTTGAAAAACGGCTGCCACCAAAAAAAATCCCACACACTAGAAGTGAGTGGGATTTTCTTTAATCAAATGAGCACGCGGCAATCCGGTCGAAAGCTTCTTTTAACAAGTCCAACGATTGGGTGGCAGCTAAGCGAACATAGCCATCGCCGGTCGTTTCTCCAAAGGCTTTCCCAGGGATCATCAGCACACTGGTTTCCTTTAATAATTTCTCGACAAAGCTGACAGAGTCCAACCCCGTTTGTTCAATGTTGATGAAGGCATACATGCTTCCTTTGACTGGGGATAAGGAAAGGAACGGGATCTCAGCAACCCGTTGCTCAATGTAAGTCAGTCGTTCCTTAAAGACAGAAACCACTTGCGGCACGAGGGTATCATAGTGATTCAATGCGTAAATACCTGCCCGTTGTGAAGGAGTTGGTGCCGAATAGGCGATCGCCTCATTGATCAGTTTTGCCGTAAGATTGATCGATTCAGGTGCAATCATGTAGCCGATCCGCCAGCCAGTCATGGCAAAGGCTTTTGAGAAACTGCTGAATGTGATGGTGTTCTCAGGTGCGAAGGCTGCCATCGGTACAAAGGTATCATCAAAGCAAAAGGCTTCATAGACTTCATCTGAGAGGATCAGCAAGTCATGTTCAATGGCAACTGCTGCGATTTTTTCAAAAGTTTCTGGAGAAAAAACAGCACCAGTAGGATTGTTGGGTGAATTGATAATGATCGCCCGAGTTTTCTCAGTGATGGCGGATTTTAAGACCTCGACATCGATTTGAAAGCCATCTTTTTCAAAGGTCGGGATAAAGACCGGCACACCACCGACTAGTTCGACTTGTTGTTTGTAAGGTGAAAAGTACGGTTCATGAATAATCACTTCATCACCAGGATCAATGATGGCAGCCAAAGCTAAGTACATACCATGCAATGCACCGACAGTTCCTCGTACTTGGCTAGGAGAAAAAGTAAGCTGGTATTGCTTTTGATAAAAATCAACGACAGTTTGGATAAAATCAGCACTGCCGTCTGAAGCGGTGTATTTTGTATGACCCGCTTTGACGTCAGCAAAAGCTGCTTCAATGATCGTCGCATCTGTAATCAAATCAGGATCACCAATCGACAAATCAATCAAATTTGGGGTTTTCTTCGCAAGAGTGGCGATCTCCATTAAAAGATTTTCTTCTGGTTGTAAAAAACGTTCTGCAATCAACGGACGGTTCATTTTGTCATCTCCAATTTCTATAAAACTTTGCTTAAAAAGTCTTGGGTCCGCGCATTTTGCGGATGCTCAAAGATCTGTTCTGGTGTTCCTTGTTCTTGAATGATACCGTCAGCCATAAAGATGACACGATCGGCAACTTCTTTGGCGAAGCCCATTTCGTGGGTAACGACCACCATCGTCATGCCTTTTTCTGCTAAAGCTTGCATAACCGTCAACACTTCTCCGACCATTTCTGGGTCTAATGCTGAGGTTGGTTCGTCAAAGAGCATTACATCAGGATCCATTGCCAACGCTCTAGCAATAGCGACCCGTTGCTGCTGCCCGCCAGAAAGGCTAGAGGGGTAACTATCCGCTTTTTCAGCTAAGCCAACTTGCTCCAGCAATCCTTTCGCTGTCTCTTCGGCAGCAGCTTGCTCTTGCTGTTTGACTTTGATCGGGCTGATAGTCAGATTTTCTAAGACCGTTTTATGAGGGAATAAATTGAAGCTTTGAAAGACCATTCCCATTTTTTGACGAATCTGATCGATTTTCACCCCTTTTGCCAATAAATCATTGCCTTCGAAGGTAATTTTCCCGCCAGTCGGCTGTTCAAGAAGATTCAAGCAACGTAAGAAAGTACTTTTCCCACTTCCTGAGGGTCCGATGATCACAACGACTTCACCAGGTGTCACTTCAAGATCGATTTCTTTTAAGACGGTATTCTCGCCAAATGTTTTCACTAATTTTTCAACTTTAATCACTAGTTTTCATTCTCCTTTCAGCAACACCCAATAGACGTGAGAGGGCGAAGGTCAATACAAAGTAGATCAATGATACGATAACGTAGGGTAAAAATGGTTTGAAGCTGGCCCCTTGAACGACGCCTGTTTGGAAAATCAGTTCAGACACACCGATCACCGATACGACCGAAGACTCTTTGATGACTGTGACAAATTCATTTCCTAGAGCAGGCAGGATGTTTTTGATGGCTTGCGGGAAAATGATGAAGCGCATCGCTTGGATCTGATTCATTCCTAATGAACGAGCGGCTTCCAGCTGTCCTTTATTGACGGCATTGATCCCGGCACGAATGATTTCTGCCACATAGGCGGCACTGTTTAGTGCTAAGGCAATACAGCCGGCAGCTAATTTCGAAAGCTCTAAGCCTAACACGCCTGTTCCAAAGTATACAATAAATATTTGTACTAACAAAGGTGTTCCCCGAACATATTCAATATAGACAGCGGCAATGACTTTCAATGCTTTTGACTTAGAAAGCTTCATAAAGGCTAACAAGCTGCCACCGATAGAGCCGAATAATACCCCAACCAAGGCTAGGAAGATCGTATAGCCAGTTCCAGTGATGTAAAAAGGCAGATATTTTTCCCAAAAGCTTTGCTCTTCATCGATCGTGCCTTCTTCGGTAAACATCAATCGATAAGCATCTTCTTTGTATTGGCTTAAAAGATCATTACTAATGATAGTTTCAATGGAGGAATTGAGTTTTTCCAGTAAAACCGGCGCTTCTTTCGAGATGGCGATGGCGGTCTCCTTCACACCGTTTTCAAACGTGACATTTTCAGCTAATGCCAAGGTATCACTCGCCGTCACATATGCTTCGGCAACGGGACCTTCCATCACGATCGCATCAATTTTGCGTGATTTTAGATTGGTGATCAAATCAGGCACCCTTTGCAAAGAGGTGACGGTCGAGCCAGTCAATTCTGTATTCGCCAGCTCTTCTTGAGTGGTTTGACGTTGTGCACCGACAGCCACACCATCAAAATCAGCCGTCGATTGGAAACGATCCGCGTCTTCTGCTCGAACTAAAACGGTTTGTTGGACTTCCATATAAGTGTCAGTAAAATTGACTTCTTTGCGGCGCTCATCCGTAGCAGCCATTCCAGAGATGACGACATCGATTTTGCCCGTTTTTAACGCTCCTAACAACGCATCAAACCCAAGTTCCTCAATTTTCAGGTCGACCCCTAAGTCATCTGCAATTTTTTGGGCAATGGAAATATCGATCCCGACGATTTCATTTTTTCCGTCAACATTGGCACGGAATTCATAAGGTGCATAATCGGCAGATAAACCCACGACCAATACACCATTTTCTTTGACTTTTTCATAGATTGGATCGGTTTCTTCTGCATGTGCTTGTCCGACAAAGAAAAACGGAAGCAACGCTGTGATGATCCCTAATAAAACAGTTCCCTTACTAAACCTTTTCATGTAAACGCCCCTTTAACTTTTTCTACGCATCTATTAAAAATGCAAATAATAACTAATAAATGTATAAAAATACATATAAGTGATAGAAACTATCATAGCATAACATCAGTTGAAGTCAATAAGTCAGAGAAAAAAAGTCAAAAATTGTTGTAGAGCGTAAAACCATTTATTCAAATTATTTGCAATCCAAGCAAGAAGAAAGTGGTGAAGGAGCAGCAGCCATTTTTTAAATACGTCTATTTGAAAGGATGCTTAGAAAATAACGGATAATGAAGAAAGGAAACAGCTTCGCTTAAACGTGAACCAGGATCTGCAATGACAAAATAAGAAGTGGGTTGAAACAAAGCGACAAAAACGAAACATAAGACATTTTCTAGATTTCTTGAGATAATAAAAGAGAAGAGGAGGCGATAGAATGAAGGTCGTATTGATTCGACATGGCGAAAGTGAAGCAAATTTCGAAAATTATTGGACAGGGTGGCTGGATGTTTCGCTGACCGAAAAAGGCCGACAACAAGCTTGGGCTGCGGGGGAACAGATCAAAGAATTAGGGATTTCCTTTGATTTTGCCTTTGCATCTGTGCTGCAGCGAACGATCATCACCTGCGATGCCGTTCTGGAAGCCAGCGATCAGCTTTGGGTCCCTGTGAAAAAAACATGGCGCCTAAATGAACGTCATTATGGCCAATTAGTAGGGGTCAATAAAGATGAGATGGTCGCACAATATGGAAAAGAACAGGTGCAAAAATGGCGACGTGGATATGATGAACCGCCTTTATATGTGGAGGAAAATGATTTAGACCGCCGCTATGATTCTTTAGACCCCCGCTTGATACCTAAGGGCGAAAATCTGGGGATGGTGGTGGCGCGAGTAGTCCCATTTTGGCAAGACCAGGTGGTTCCGTTACTTAAAGATCATAAGAATATCCTCATCACTGGTCATGGGAACAGCTTGCGGGCGTTAGTCAAATACTTGGAAGACGTGCCCAAAGATGCCATGGATACGATCGATATTCCTAACGCACAGCCGATCATTTATGAGTTTGATAGCCAAGCAAACTTGATTGAACGGGCGTAATAACGAACATTCAAAGAATAAACCGCATTTTCGTTTGATGTTACATCGAAAATGTGGTTTTGTTGTGCTATAATAAGAAAAATTTAATGAAAGGCGGGAGAATATGAAAGCCGTATTAACCGTTATTGGAAAAGACAAGGTTGGGATCATCGCTGGTGTCAGCCAGAAATTAGCAGAATTAGAGATCAATATTTTAGATGTGTCCCAAACGATCATGGAAGATTACTTCACGATGATGATGCTTTTAAACATGGATGCCAATCAGGATTTTGACGGTATTCGTGAGGAGCTTCACCAAGTAGGTCAGACATTAGGTGTGAAAATCAGCATTCAAAATCAAGAAATTTTTGATACCATGCACAAATTATAGGAGGCACTATGGAGACAAATCAAATACTTGAAACCATTCGCATGGTGGAAGAAGAAAATTTAGATATTCGTACGATCACGATGGGGATCTCATTATTGGATTGTATTGACGCCGATATTGATCGTACCTGTGAGAAAATTTTTCAAAAAATTACAACAAAAGCTAAAGACCTTGTCAAAGTCGGCGAAGAGATCGAAAGTGAATATGGTATTCCAATCATTAACAAGCGGATTTCGGTTACCCCTGTAGCGATCGTAGTGGCCGCTTGCCAGCCGACGCCAGCCGACTGTATCAAAGTTGCGCAGACCTTGGATCGAGCGGCGCAAGAAGTTGGGGTCAATTTCATCGGCGGCTATAGTGCGCTAGTAGAAAAAGGCTATCAAGGCGGCGACCTTGCATTGATCGAATCGATTCCAGAAGCCTTGGCACAAACCAATTTTGTCTGTTCGTCGGTCAATATTGGATCAACGAAAGCCGGAATCAACATGGATGCAGTGCGTTTGATGGGAGAAACAGTCAAGAAGACTGCTGAAGCATCAGATATGGGCTGTGCAAAGCTGGTTGTTTTTGCCAATGCAGTGGAAGACAATCCCTTTATGGCGGGGGCTTTTCATGGGGTCGGTGAAGCTGATGTGGAAATCAACGTCGGTGTCAGCGGACCTGGTGTCGTCAAACGTGCCTTGGAAAAAGTCAAAGGGGAGTCCTTTGATGTCGTGGCGGAAACCGTTAAAAAAACTGCCTTCAAGATCACACGGATGGGGCAGTTAGTCGGGCGCGTGGCTTCAGAGCGCTTGAGCGTTCCATTTGGGATCGTCGATCTTTCGCTGGCACCGACTCCTGCAGTCGGCGATAGCGTGGCATTGATTTTAGAAGAAATGGGCTTAGAATCTGTCGGTACCCACGGAACGACAGCTGCTTTGGCCTTGTTAAATGATGCAGTCAAAAAAGGCGGCGTAATGGCCTGTAACCATGTTGGTGGTCTGTCGGGTGCTTTTATCCCCGTTTCTGAAGACGCAGGGATGATCAAAGCAGTAGAAGCTGGTTTATTGAATTTAGAAAAACTTGAAGCCATGACGGCAATCTGCTCTGTCGGTTTAGATATGATTGCGATTCCGGGAGATACTTCGGCTGAGACGATCGCCGCAATGATCGCGGATGAAGCAGCGATCGGTGTCATCAACCACAAGACGACAGCGGTTCGAATCATTCCAGCGAAAGACAAAGAAATCGGCGATCGCATCGAGTTTGGTGGTTTATTAGGGACGGCGCCAGTGATGAAAACCAATCCTGCGCAGTCTACCGATTTCATTTTGCGTGGCGGTCGTATTCCCGCACCGATTCATTCATTTAAAAACTAGCTCGTGTTCATTTTGTAAGAAAATATGATGAAGTGACCTTTAAAAGACTAATCAGAATGCTGTCTTTTAAAGGTTTTTTGGTCCTGTTACTATTTTTTCATTCCTAAGACGGATGTTTTTTTGTTTGGAATCGAATACAATGAAAAATAACACGATAAAAAGGGGTGGTAAAAATGAAGAAAATCTTCCAACTTGGGATGTTGGTTTTTATTGGTTTGATGGGATTTTTTGTCCTTCAACCATCAATTGCCTTTGGACAGACATTTGTTCGTGATGATGCCGGGGTCCTTTCACAAGAGACGATCGAACAGATCGATGCCTTGAATAAAGAGGGGTTCCAATCATTGACCGGAGCGCCAGAATATGCTGTGATCACGATCCCTTCCTTAGATGGGCAATCGATTGAAGAGCGTAATTTGGAACTGTTCAATGAGTATGGTTTAGGAAATCCAGAGGACAATAATGGACTATTGTTTCTCTTTGCTATTGATGATCGTGAATTTCGTCTGGGTTATGGCGATGGACTATCCTATGTCTTCAGTGAGCTATCGGAAGATGATTTAGTGGATGAAGATGCCAAAGACGCATTACGAGATGAAGATTATGATACAGCGATATTGGCAGCTTCTAATGAAGTCTATCAGCGCATGAAAGAAGCGGATGAAACGATTGGTTTAGGGACGATCTATCAAGATGGCAAGCAAATGTTAGCAGAAAAACAGGCACAAGAAGCAGAAGCCAACAAGCAGATGTGGTTCACTATTGGAAAAATCGTTAGTGGTGTTGTAGCGGCAGCAGCTGCAGGCCTTGTAGGGTTCATTAGTTTTCGTCACCTTAAAACCAAACAGCGTTTTGCAGAGCACCTGCCGTTGCCGAAACATCTCTTAGAAGATAGTCACTTCCAACAGAAAGATTTCTTGAAATGGGCTAGCAATAGAAAGAACTATCAGCGTTACCATCAGTATCAGACAGCCAAAGATTGTCAACAAGCATTTACGCAGTATGTGACGAGTACTTATGTGCCAGCGAAATTGAGTTCGGTCACTGGATTGTCGACAGCGGATAAACGAGTCATCCAACACGGCTTGACGAATCCAGCAATTGGCGCCTATTTTTCAAATCTGCTGATGAAGAAACAAACCACGGTCAAACAATTCGGTCAGCTGATCCTTACACAACATGACACCTTAAAAACCTATGAAGCCCAATTAGGCAGGGAAGTGTCTGAACGGATGGCAGACTATGATTTAACTGATGCAGTGTTACCCGAAAATCTGCCTTTAGCAGATGCGTATCGAGCAGAAATAGCCAAGCAAGCCAAAGAAGAGATCAGAAGACGCAACGAGCGAGGCCGGTACTTAGCGCAACTTGTGACGGAAAAAGCGACCTATCCTGAGATGGTACAAGCCATTCCGAAAGAAGTTTCTAATGTTATCGCGGAAGTGAAAACAGATGCCTTGTTCCAAGTTGACTTGAAACAGGTTTATCAAAATCACCCAGATTTAGCAAACAAATTATCCTCATTTGATGCTTCTGATCGAGCAGCCGTTTTAAATAATGCTCGCCAAGAGTATGATCCCCATGGGATGAATATGGCGTTGTTCTTCGTGATGATGAATAATCATGTGACCCATCAAGAACAAGTCATTGCCGATACGCAGAGTTCTTCGAACGATTTTGGTGGTTTTAGCGGAGGAAGCAGCAGCGGTGGCGGTGTTTCTGGTAGCTGGTAATTTTTTACTAAGGATGAACGTTCATTGCTTTGCAATACATTCGCTTGCATGTAGGTTTGTGCAAGAGGAAGGATTGCATGGTCAATGGCGTTTTTTCTCGTGGAGGAAATCCCTTGATAAAAAAGACAAACCTAACAAAGTGTGGTAAACTTTTTAGAGTTACAGAAAATGAGTGGAAGTTTCATTCATCTGAAAAAGGGAGAAAACGAGGGATATCATGTACCAATCTTACATATGGGATTTTGACGGAACACTTTATGACAGCTACCCAATCATGTTGAAAGCTTTTATGAAGACATTGAAAGAGTATGGCTTCGATCCAGATCCAGCGGAGATTTATTATATATTGAAAGATTCATCTTCCAAAAAAGTTGCTGAAAAATACAACTTAGATTTTCAAGAGTTCACTAAAGCATTCAAAGCAAATGAAGCATTAGATGATCGACTGCCTCTTTCCTTCGATGGGACAAAAGAGACATTAGAGGCTGTGGTTGCTGCTGGTGGCAAGAACTACATTTTGACCCACCGCGATGTTATCTCAACGAAAGAACTGTTAGAAAAAGAACAGATGGCAGACCTGATCGTTGAGATCGTAGGACCGGAAAACAACTTTCCCCGTAAACCTGATCCGACTTCATTAATTTATCTTGTCGAGAAATATCAGCTGGACAAAGATCAAACTGTCATGATCGGCGATCGTACGATGGATGTTTTTGCAGGACAAGGAGCAGGTGTTAAGACAATTTTTTATGATATAGAAGGTATCTTAAAAGATGTATCTGCCGACCATACCGTCCAATCAATGGCTGAAATACAAGAAATCATTAAGTCTTGAGAAATCAAGGCTTTTTTGCATAGAAGACTAATTAGTTCTTCCTGTTGATAAGGAGTATTTATTTTAATGGAGCGTTCGATGGCACTGCAAAATTTTCGTGATTAAAAAAAATTTCTTAACAGGAGCTTAAAAAGACATAGACCATCTAAGAAATTTCATGCTGCAACTGGTCAACTTCCCACAGGAATGATAGTCTTTAGAAAAGACAAGAAGGCTTCTTCAGCGATCTAAACTAAGGATGAGTGAAGTGGATCACCGATCGCCTTACAGCTAGCAGATAAAAAAATCATTGACGGAGGAGTCGTATGAAAAAACTAAAATTCTTATTCAAAAGCATTTTTCTCATCGGGCTTCTTTATTTTGCAAGCCAGATGATCACATGGCATGACGGTCGTTTGGCCTTTCGGGATGCCCGCCTCAACGAGATCACTCAAACTATCTCTTCCCGATTTTCTCTTTCACAAGATGCTTCAGACAGACAAGTGGAAGAAACGCCTGCTCAGACACATTTATACAATGAATCACGACAAGTGATTGAAGAAACCTTTGGAGAAGCAATCAATGAATCAGCGAATCGGTATGGATTAACGTGGACATCCTACCACGATGATTTTCGTAACTTCATGATGGTGATGTATGATGAGAATGATATCGCGCAAGGAATCTATACGAACCAAGATACCCTGCATATCGATGACACGCTAGGAATCGGGTCTTCAAAAGACAGCGTTCGTAATCAGATGGGCACGCGTCAAGAAAGTTTTCAACGAGGATCACGACGGTATCGAATCCAGCCAGATGCGAACTATGATCTCTTCTTACATGATGATCAATTGATTACTTTTTTCTATGATGTTCATGCCGAAGACACAGTGACCGCGATCCAAATCATCAATCAAGAGCTAGAGGTCTTGCATGCAAATGATTTTAGGCAAAATCAGACAGCGGTATTAAGCGGTCTGCGTACGCAGCTGTTTGAACTTACGAATGCGACTCGAGTAAAATTTGGATTGGAGCCATTAGAATTTAGTGCTGCAACAAGTGAGACTGCCCGTAAGCATAGCCAAGATATGGCTGAAAATCGGTATTTTGATCATATTGCTTTGGATGGGTCAAGCCCCTTTGATCGGATGCAAGAAGACGGGATCAGCTTCACCGCCGCAGGAGAAAACTTAGCATTTGGCCAAGCCAGCAGCATTTACGCTCACCAAGGCTTAATGAATTCAGAAGGACATCGGGCAACGATCTTAACTGAAGGGTATGACTACCTGGGGATCGGTATTGCGATCGATACCAGCGAACAGCCTTATTATACAACGTTGTATCATCGAGGCTCGGCGTCGTGAATTCCTGAATTGCGTGAAACTGATTTGTAAAAAACACTGGTCATTTGAGAATGCTTCTTTAGCAGCATCAAATGACCAGTGTTTTTTTGACGATAAAATGGTGTGCAGCAGTATTGTTTAGTTTTGACGGTAGGCATGAGGAGAGCACTGATACTTCTTTTGAAACAGCTTATAGAAGAATGAGACATTTTTATAGCCGACTTGGTGTGCGATTTATTCCACAGGTAGAGAAGAGTTTCTCAACAATAAGCTGGCTTGATTGAGTTTTAATTCTTGAAGGATCGTCACAAAGGATCGGCCAAGTTGCTGACTGATACGGCGACTCAAATAGCTCGGGTTGTATCCAAATGCCTCCGCGACCGAAGCTAGTGTGCAAGTAGAGAAATGTTTCTCCAGATAGTCCAACACTTCTCCAAGGTATAGTTGGTCACTTTTTTGCGACTCGATCCGTTGTTTTTCTTGGAAGCTACGAACGAGTTCGGAAAAAATAATGATCATATAGGAATGGATGACCTCATGAGAACCGAAGGAGGGATTGAAGAACTGGGCAAAGACCCCGAAAATCGCATCAATCAAATAGTCGTTGTTAGTCGTTTCAAACACTAAGTATTGATTGTGCTTTTGGCTTACAGATAACGCATTGATGGCAAAGTCGGCGATCATGCTATTGGATGCCAACCGACTGAGCATCTGCGTGGAAAAGTACTCTTTGCTGATCAAAAAGTTAATAACAATGTCGTCTTGATTTGTTTCGATAATTTGGTGGATCACTCCAGTATCTAATAAGCAAAAGTCACCTGCCTTTAAGATCACCTTTTTTTCATTGATCATGATCGTGACTGTTCCAGAAAAAACATAATTCATTTCGATAAAATCGTGCTGATGTAGTGGCGTAGAAGAAAAGCGTGCATGTTTTAAAATCAAGAGCTGGCTTGTCTTAAGAAATCCGCTATCCTGTGGTCGTTTTCGGATGAGACGAGAACGGTGTTTTTCGAAGGTATATTGATAAATTGGCTCATTTTTATCACTGTAGACTTTCTTAAAATCCTCATAATTGTATGGAAGAGATTGCGTCTTTTTAAGGACTATTTCTTCGGTAGTCGTCAATTGTTGTAACTGCTGCAGAATGTTCTGTTTATCCATCGCTTTCTCCTTAGGTAAAAAATAGTCAATGAAATAGTAGAGTATCGTCATTGAAGACAGGTAGAGGTAGTATATAATACTCATATGATAGCGTTATCAATTATCATAATCCGGATGATAATAATAGTCAATAGTACCAGCAAATTCGAAAGAAATGGGGAATCACCATGAACCACGACAAACCATCATTAGGGGATAAGATCCAAAGTACCCTTGGTCCATTTGCAAGTAAAGTCAATGGGAATATTTATATTACTTCAGTTAGGGATGCAATGTTAGCTTAGATGCCATTCACCTTCATTGCGTCGATCTTTTTAATTATTGCTTTTTTTCCGATCCAACAAGTGACCGATTTTATTACTATGGTGTTGCGAACAGAAGATGCTAGTGTCTGGCAAGAGAAATTGCTCTATGTCAACAATGCTACACTCGCAATCGGTGGTTTGCTAGTTGTCATTTCCCTCGCAAAATCACTGGCAGAAAAACTTGAAACAAATGTTTTGCAATGTGTCTTAACTGCTTTTGTTTCCTTTTTACTATTAACACCGTTGGATGCAATGGAAGCAGGGACTTTTTTAGATATCACCCGCGTTAGCGCGCAATCGATGTTTTTAGCGATTATTGTCGGTATTTTTAGTACTGTTCTGTATAAAAAAATTGAGGGCAAAGGAATCAAAATCAAAATGCCTGCAGCGGTTCCACCAGCTGTTTCTGGACCATTCGAATCAGTGATTCCATCTTTTCTTGTCATCACGACGATTTGGGTCATCCGGCTCATCATCGAAGCCCTATTTAACAGTGATGCTATGACGTTGATCAATGGGACCCTTGGGATTCCATTAACAATGTTAGGTGGCTCCCTCGCAGGAATGGTCGTTGTGAAAATTTTCGAGCAATTTTTGTGGTTTTTTGGCCTTCATGGAACCTCGATCATTCAAGCAGTGATGGACCCAATCCATCAAGTCCTTGAAGACCAAAACCGTGTGGCATCAGTGGCGGGAGAGATTCCAACGAATATTATCAGTATGAGCTTTCGGAATCATTTTGCCTCGATTGGCGTCGTCGGTGCGATCATTGCTATTTTGATCGTAGCAAAAAGTAAACAGTACAAAGAGGTTGGAAAAATTGCTAGTGTTCCTTATATTTTCAATATTGGTGAACCAGCGTTGTTCGGGATTCCGTTGATGTTGAATTTCAGTTTTATCATTCCTTTTGTTTTTACAAATGCCGTCACAACGATCGTCGCTTATTTTGCCTTTTATTTCGGGCTAGTCCCGATACCAACTGGGCTTGCGCAAATTCCTTGGACGACGCCACCGATCATTAGCGGCTATTTTGTCACAGGTAGTATTATGGGCTCTTTGTTACAAATCGTCTTGATCGTGATCGCAACGATGATTTGGTTGTCATTTATCAAAGTTGCTGATAAGCAGATCTGTATTGAAGAAGCACAATAACCTACGAAAGGAGCAGCTTATGAAAGAAACGATAACCATCAACGGGAAGACAAAGCCATTAACAGTGGATTTAAATGAGCCGATCCTTATTGAATGGTCGATGACCAATCACCAAGGCTATCGATTGCAAATCTTCAATGAACAGCAGCAAGCAGTGTATGACTTTTCCAACATAGCCGCTTCTGAGAATAAAATGGAGATCCTCTTACCGCAGCATCCGCAGCGAAAAAAATATCAAGTCAAATTGACTGCAGTAGCAGGAAACGATGTCACGATTTACAGCAGTATGTTTTTCACGATAGAAAAGCGTGAGAAACCTAAAGAAACTATGGGCAAGTGGATCACTCGCTTAGATGATCCTATTAAAAAAGAACGGTTTTACTTTTCAGAAGAGAAAAATAGCTGCTTGTCCCGCTCCTTCACACTGGAAAAGTGTCCTTCCTATGCAGTGATTGATTGCTGCGGGCTTGGTTTTTATCGCTTGTCTGTTAATGGAAAAATGGTATCAGATGTTTACTTAAACAGTGATGTAACGAACTATGATCAAGTCGTCTACTATGATACCTATGATTTAACTGATTTTTTACAGGAGGGAGACAATCGAATCGAAGTTGAACTTGCAAATGGCTGGTACAACCCTGCTCCGATTGAGATTTTAGGTCGGTATAACATCCGCAAACAACTAGCGATCGGCAAACCCTGTTTCTGGGGGGAGCTTCAGTTAAATGACGGAGGAGAGAATCGCTACATTTACTCAGACAATCAGTGGCAAAGTAGTTTTGGGCCTTATTTGCAAAACAATCTTTATATAGGAGAAATCGTTACCGATGTACCTGATCCTCGGCCAGAAGGAAAAACGGTACAAATTGCTGGTCCCGCGGGACGTTTCAAGCCAAGCTTTATTCCTAAAATCAAGCGCACACAATCGATCGTTCCCCAAAAAATGACCGAAACTGCAGCGGGACTGCTCATTGACTTCGGTCAAATCATCAGCGGTCAATTTGCTTGTACACTTGAGAAAGATTTCATTGGTCAGGTCAGAATCAGCTATGCAGAAAGATTAGATGAGCAAGGCAACCCTGATTATACATCTACGATCAGTGGAACTTATGGCGTCTACGATCCCTATGAAGGGAAGCAGCCAGATGATCCCATCGTTCAACGAGACATCATTGAGAAAACGGCAGCAAAGACGTTCGTTTTTGAAAACCGCTACACCTATCATTCCTTTCGTTATACGTTGATCGAGACGAAACCTGCTGACAACCTTCAAGCGATTGTGGGCGCAATTAAAGCCTATCGCCTGCATACGGAGGTGAAATCGTTGGTGACGATTGAAACCTCCGACCCCTTTTTGGATCAGTTATGGGCGGTTGGACAAGCCACGCGGTTGAACAATATCCACTCGTATTTTGAGGACTGCACTCGTGAGCGGTTCGGATATGGCGGAGACATCGTCGCTTTACTGCCAACGCAGATGGCAGATCTAGCGATTGAACCGTTGTTGGAAAAAGTGTTGTGGGATTTTGCCTACGACCAACGACCGGATGGTGCAATGACCGCAACTGCGCCATTTGTAGGAATCATGACAAATGGACCATCAAATGGCGGTGGTGCGTTAGGGTGGCAATTGGTAGTTCCAGAGCTTGCTTTGGCTTTGGTGAAGACCTATGGGAAACAAGCAGCGGTTGCCAAGCTGCGTCCACAGTTGGAACAGCATCTCAACTATTTACTCGCTTTTGATTTTGATTATATCGCCCAGTGCTGTCTCGGCGATTGGGGAGCAATTGATGAAACTCGGCAAAACGAGGTTATTACTTCGCCAGATCAGTCCTTTTGCTCTGCCTGCATGTATCTACTTTTACTACAGCGTTACCAAGTATTGATCGACTTGAGGATCATTGGTAACGAAGATTATTGTCAGCGAGTGCCAGCAGCGATCCAGTACACGACACAACAAATCAAACAGAAGTTTTCTATAGGACATGGGCAATACGGTGCGGGCACCTTGTCTAGCATGATCTTTGCAATGAAAACAGGACTCAGTGAGAAAAAAGAAATTTTGCCAAAATTAGTACAACGGATCAAGCAGCAAGAGGGTATTTTCTCTTTCGGCATCTTCGGGATGGCATGGAGCTATCAGTTGCTGGCTGAAGCTGGCTAAAATGATATTATTTTTGATTGGTTAACGAGGAGAGCTGCGCCTAGTTATGCAGCAATGCTGGCAAGCGGAAACGGCACTTTGATGGAACATTTTCCAACGCCGCAACATTCAGCCACTTACGAGGGTTCGTTGAATCATGCCATGTTTGCTTCTTATGGGTATTGGTTTGTCCGTCATTTATTAGGCATTCAGATGACAAGCGCTGGGATACTGATACAACCAGCTATCGATGTACCTTTAGCCCATGTCAAAGGCTCCTTACAAAGTACGTTTGGATTAGTAGCTTTAAGCTGGGAAAAGACTGATCGTACCGTTCGTTTAACGGTGGAGTTGCCACGAACATGTGGCTATGAAATCAGTCAGATGAAAGGTTTTAGAAAAGTCAGCGAGAAAATAGAGGATGAGGGGAGCCGAAAGAAAGTTACTGTCTCTATACGATTACTTCTTAACTAGTGAAAAAGTCGACACGTGGAAAGTGTTGACTTTTTTTCTGTCCTTGATTACTTTTTGCGTATTTCATCTATGAGGTGGTGAAAATGGATCAATGGAAAATGCTTAAAGATTACTGGCGGATTGCACTTGTAGGTGCGGTGCTGGTGGTTTTGTTGATTATCTGGTTTGTGCCGTTTTCGAAGAACAAAGAAACAAACTGGCATTCAATGGCAGATGCAGCAGGGCAAACGTCTGAAATGGTGGAAGGTGGAACCCTTCAAGAAGAAAGTCCTCACGATGAAGAATCTGATATTGTCATAGATATCAAAGGGGAAGTGCACCAACCGGGAATTTATCGCTTAAAATCAGGTGCGCGGATGTATGAACTGATCGAACAAGCAGGTGGTCTGACAGAAGAGGCGTTAGAAACAGCGATAAACTTAGCACAAGTGCTGCAAGATCAACAGATGGTGATCGTTCTCCATCAAGAGGATGAAGGGTTTATGGAGATAAATGCTTCAGGAGTAAACGACAGCCAGACTGCAGTGACACAAATCAATCTGAATCAAGCCAATGCGCAGCAACTGCAAGAACTGCCGGGTGTGGGTGCCAAAAAAGCAGAAGCAATCATCGCTTACCGCGAAGAATATGGTTTTTTTAAACAGATTGATGAGCTAAAAAAGATCACAGGCATCGGAGAGAAGACCTTTGAGTCCTTGAAAGAGATGATTACAGTGACGGACTGAACCAAATAAAAGTAAGCAATACTAAGAAATGACGGTTGAAAATTCAAGAAATTCGATTAGAATAGAACTAATCAATCGCAAAGGAGCAAACGAATGAGCAATACGAGAATCCCTTGGGACCAGTATTTTATGGCTCAAGCTGTTTTACTGTCTTTACGCAGTACGTGTTCCCGACTTGAGGTCGGAGCTACATTAGTCAAAGATCGCCGAATTATTGCTGGAGGCTACAACGGATCCGTCAGTGGCGATGTACACTGCATCGACGATGGCTGTTATGTTGTGGATGACCATTGTATTCGGACGATTCATGCAGAAATGAATGCCTTATTGCAATGTGCAAAATTAGGGGTGTCTACAGACAATGCGGAAATCTATGTGACGCACTTTCCTTGCCTTCCCTGTACGAAAGCAATTTTGCAAGCAGGGGTCAAAACGATCCATTATTTGAATGACTATCGCAATAATCAGTATGCAATGGAACTGATTCAACAAGTAGGTGCTTCCGTCCACCAAGTTGAACTCGATCCGGTGTATTTTGAAAAACTTTCATTTGGTGTGCTGAATGATGCACAACCAACAAAAGAGAACTGATTCATTTTTATTTCTTAGTATTATTTTTGCTTGTTCGGTGACTGCTTACTATGTGCAGTCCATCTTACTGGGACTCATTGCACTTTATTATTTCGGGATGCTTGTCTTAAAACGACAGGCATTTTTGTGCATGGTTTGTTTTATAGGACTGTTGCTGTTAAGTGTCCGCGTCTCTCTATTTCGGACTGGGGACATACAAGAAGGTGAGTATCGAGGGGTAGTCAATGTGCTGCCAGACACGATCAAAATCAATGGTGATCTGCTTACGTTTGAAGCAAAATCCTCCGCAGGTAAAGTGATTGGTCGTTACACGATTTCTTCAGAGACTGAAAAACAGCAATGGCAGGATCGATCCGATTGGGGAAGAAAGCTGCTGGTGAAAGGATTTTTTTCTCTTCCTGAAAAACCACGAAACCGCCACGGGTTTGACTATTCTGCCTATCTAGCCAGTCGATCAATTATTGGCTCAGTCCATATCGAGCAAATTGTAGGATTGGAAGCAGCAGACTCAGGCTTTTCGCTTGCAAAAGTTCGAGCGGATGTTATTTCTTCTGTTCAACGAATTTTTCCTGAACGATCCGCTACCTATATCAATGCATTGCTCTTTGGGTTTAAAGATCACGAGTTTCAAGAGGTGCGACAAATTTACAGTGCAAGTGGCTTGTTACATTTTTTTACGATTTCAGGAATGCATGTCGTCTTATTTTTCAGATGGTTTCGCGAGATCTTATGCCGATTGGGTTTCACGCAAAAAGAAATGTTGTTACCTTTGGTGGTCTTTTTCTTAGGGGCGATCGGTCTGTGTGGGGGTGGCATTAGTGTATGGCGCGCCGTCTTGGCACTGGCTGTTAATCAAGTGAACGCCCTTTTTCCTCAACGCCTATCGGGGAGTGATCGCTATGGGATTGTCCTGACAGCACTTTTATTCGTTGACCCCAAAGTATTTCTTCAAACATCGGGGCAACTAAGCCTTTTGATGACATTTTTGCTACTGATGCAACGACCAGTTGGATGGTCATGGTTTTGGTGTTGCCAATTCTTACCTGTACTTGCAGCACCCATCATTGTCGCAGTTTTTTATGAATTTCCGCTCTTTGGCGGCTTATTGACGTTTTTCTTTCTGCCGTTTTTTCAAGTAATTTTGCTACCAGCATGTCTTTTATTGTTTATGGTCAGTACTCTTTTCCCACCCATCAGGGGGCTGATTGTCCTTTTCGAAGGACTTTTGCTGCTTTTGGAAATAATTATAGGCGCTGTTGGGGGCATTTCCCTGACAATCGGTGCTATACCTGTGGGATTGGCTGGCATCTGTTGTCTGCTTGGCCTGTTTTTTTATCAAAAGAAACGGTGGTTGCTGGTGATCTGTTTCTCACTCGCTATACCAACGGTCTACCAAAAAAACAGCGTTGTACCGACGATTAGCTATGTCGATGTTGGGCAAGGAGACAGCATCGTTTTACAGGCAGAAAAAAATCGCGAAGTTTATGTGATCGATACTGGAGGTTCTCTGTCTTTTCCGAAAGAAAAATGGCAAGAGCGTAAACGACAAGCTGCCGCGGAATCTACATTGATTCCTTTTTTGAAAGGGGAAGGGGTCAGAAAGATCACCGGTTTGTTTTTAACTCATGGGGACACGGACCATATGGGAGATGCGCTAGCATTGATGAAGGCGATCCCCGTTGAAACGTTATATCTTGTACCAGGAAGTGAACAAGATCACCGCATCGCCAAGCTTTTAAACGAACTGCCTAAGCAGACAAGCGTTGTTTGGACGACGGTTGGCCAAGTAGTGGGTGATTTCCTTCAGTTGCAAATATTGGCACCAGAATCAGGTGCAGGACAAAACGAAGATTCGATGGTGATTAAAACCAAGGTAGGGGATAAAACATTTTTGTTTACTGGCGATCTCGAACAAGCTGGGGAAAAAAAGTTGATTCATGATTATCCGAATTTAAAAGTTGATGTATTGAAACTAGGGCATCATGGCAGTCGAACCTCGACGGCACCTGAGTTTGTTGCGGCAATCGATCCCCAATTCGGGATCGTTTCAAGTGGACGGAACAATCGGTACGGGCATCCTCATGAAGAGGTGCTTGAAAACTTGGTTAATCAGACCGTTTTGCGAACGGATCAACAGGGCATGATCCAATTTATTTGGTCTGAAAAACAACAATCATTTTTGATAAAAACGCTGCTAGACTATCCGATTGACTAATGGTAGGATAAGAATGAAAGCGGGGGAAACGATGGAATTACAAAAAGCGTTGCAAGCAATTCGGACCAAGGAGTTGCAATCGATTTATCTAGTCATCGGCAGTGAAATGTTTTTACAAGAGCAAGTTCGCACGGCCTTTTTGGAGCGTTTTTCCGTTGGGAAAGATGATCTGAATTTTGCTTCCTTTGACATGGAGAAAGATCCCCTTGATATGGTGATCCAAGAAGCCCAATCGTTGCCTTTTTTTGGCGATCAGCGCTTACTTTTCGTCGAGCGGCCATTTTTCTTAACGGCTGAAAAAAAGAGCAATGCACCTGAGCATGACCTAGATGATTTTTTGAATTATATCAAAGACCCATTGGAATCATCGGTAATGGTGATTTTTGCAGATGTCGATAAATTAGATGAACGGAAAAAAATTACTAAGCAGCTGAAGAAAGCCGCAGTTGTGATTGATGTCGCACCTATGAAAGAAGCCGACGTGCGTCAGTATCTCCAACAGTCGTTGGCCAATGACGGCATCGAGATGAGCCGAGAGGCGTTTGATTTGTTTTTACGGTTAACGGATCTGCAACTTTCAAAAGCGATGCAGGAGTTACAGAAACTACGGTTGTATGCTGGAAATGGCAATAAAATCACGAAGGAGATCGTCTTGCAGTTGATCCCTAAGACGTTGGAACACAATGTCTTTGAATTAACCAGCGATGTCTTAAAGGGGAACGTATCGGATGCGTTGCGCTTGTATGACGATCTATTATTGCAAGGGGAAGAGACGATCAAGATCAATGCTATCTTGATCAGCCAAGTCCGTCTGCTGTTACAGGCGGCGATTTTGATGAAAATTGGCTACCAGCAAGCCAATATCGCAGAAACGTTGGGGATTCATCCGTACCGAGTGAAGTTAGCGATGCAGCAAGCTCGTGGGTTTGGAGAAAAGCAATTAGCAGCACTATATAGTGAATTGATCGAAAATGATTACTTAGTAAAAAGTGGTCAGATGGACAAAGAGTATTTGTTCCAGCTATTTGTTTTAAAACATGGCAAACAGTAAGTCAAAAAGAAAGGCGCAGCAATCATCGATTGCTGCGCCTTTCTTAATTTGCTTATTTTGCAATTTTTTTACTTAAACGAGATTTGTCGCGACTAGCTTTGTTCTTGTGGATTAATCCTTTAGTCTCAGCCATATCGATTGCTTTAACAGCATCTTTATATAACGCATCTACGTTATCAGCACCAGCTTCAACAGCTTGATCAAATTTTTTGATTGCTGTACGCATTGTGCTTACTTGAGATGAATTCTTAGCATTAGCCGCTTCGCTTGTGCGAACACGTTTGATTGCAGATTCAATGTTTGGCATGTATTTCACCTCCGAAAAAAAAGTTCAATTACGTTTAGAAAACGTATAAATCAACACTAGTCATTATACCTAATGCCAAGAGTGATTGCAATAAAAGTTGTAAAGAAATTTTACTTAACACAAAAAAATGATTTTTCGGCCACGCTATTTTTTGCTTTATGGAATTTAAAAATACTTCTTTACACATTTTTTACAGAATAGTTATAAAAAATTTACACAGAAAGAGCTTTCTATGCTATGATTACTTCGGAATTTTTAAATGGGGGAATCTATGTGAATATCGCTTTGTTTCTAACGATTGTCTTGTCATTAGGGGTGATTTTCGTCAACGGCTGGACGGATGCGCCTAATGCTATTGCAACCGCGGTCTCAACAAGAGTCTTGCGTCCAAATATCGCCATTGGCATGGCGGTCGTCATGAATTTCTTAGGTGTACTGGTCATGACGTATTTTAATGCGCAAGTAGCAGAAACGATCAGCAACATTGTGACATTTGACTCAGGTGGAAGCTTTCGAGTCTCGCAGATTGCTTTAGCCGCTGCCTTATTCTCGATTGTCGTCTGGACGGTCGCTGCTTGGTACTTTGGGATCCCAACCAGTGAATCTCACGCATTGATTGCGGGATTGACAGGAGCTGCCATGGCCCTGGGTGGTTTGCATGCAGTCAACGGTGAAGAATGGCTGAAAGTCTTGATCGGACTCGTTGTGTCTACGTTAATGGGGTTTATTGGTGGATTTTTGATCACAAAACTGATCGTTTGGCTCTTTCGTGATACGCAACGGCGAAAAGCCAACAAAATTTTTACGGTTGGGCAAGCCATTGCGGCTGGTGCCAATGCCTTCTTGCATGGTGCCCAAGATGGCCAAAAATTCATGGGTGTGTTCATGTTAGGCCTTTTTTACAACAATCTTGCTGAAAAGACTGGTAATGGCTTTGCGATCCCACTGTGGGTGATGGTTCTTTGCTCATTGACCATGGGGATCGGTACATCGGTCGGTGGGATGAAGATCATCAAATCAGTGGGAATGGATATGGTAAAGCTGGAAAAATACCAAGGCTTTTCTGCAGATGTTACTGCAGCAATCTGTTTGTTCTTGTCTTCTGTATTTGGTATCCCAGTTTCAACAACGCACACGAAAACGACCGCTATCATGGGCGTTGGAGCGTCTCGGCGTTTTTCTAGCGTTGATTGGCGCATTGTAAAAGAAATGATCTATGCTTGGATTTTAACCTTTCCTGGCTGTGGATTGATTGCGTTTCTAATGGTCAAATTTTTATTGCTAATTTTGTAAGGAGAGAAAGAAATGGCACGAAAAAAAGGATTCGATTATTTTGCAGCAATGGAGCAGTTGGCCACAAATGGTCATCTAGCTGCGAAACGTTTTTCGCTGTTGATCAATGATTACTCTGAAACAGCGTTAAGTGAAGCAGCAGCCGAGATTCATGGATTAGAAAAAGAAGGGGATAAAGTGATCGCTGAGCTAACGAATGAGTTGTACGACTCATTTATCACACCGATCGATCGCGAAGACATCTTGGTCATCTCTGAGCGCTTAGATGATATTTTGGATGGCATTATGGGACTGACTTATTTATTTGAGAATTTGGTCATTACGAAGATCCGCCCCGAGACGAACTTATTTGCTGAAATGATCGTTCAAGCGACACAAGGCGTTGAAACGGCCTTAAAAGAATTTCCTAAGTTCAAAAATTCAAAAACGTTGCGTCAAATGATCAATGATGTGAATACGATTGAATCAGAAGCAGATCTTTTGTATTCAAAAATGAAGAAAGCGTTGTTTACAGACGAAACGGATGTGCTGGAAATCATTAAATGGAAAGATATTTATGATCGTTTTGAATCCATCATCAACGACACCGAAAGTGCGGTTGATATTATTGACGGTATGGTAATCAAAAACACGTGATGGAATAAGAATTCTACTTAACGAAAAAAGAGCAACTATTGCAGCATTGAAATGCCCAATAGTTGCTCTTTTTGCTTATAATTGGATCAGCCAATAGCCAATCAAAATAATTCCTAAAACGATACGGTACCATCCGAAAACGGTAAAGTCATTCCGTTTGATGTAATTCATCAAGAAGCGGATCGCAATGATCGAAACGATGAATGATACGATGGTTCCTGTCAGTAAGATGACGGTTCCTTGAAAGTCAAAGGCATTGCCATCTTTCAAAAATTTGAAAATTTTTAATGCGCTGGCACCAAACATGGTTGGAATACCTAAGAAAAATGAAAATTCAGCAGCCACATAGCGAGAAGCGCCAATTATGATAGCACCTAAAATGGTGGCACCAGAACGAGATGTTCCTGGGATCAATGCCAATACTTGGAACATGCCGACGATCAAAGCCGCTTTGTAGGTGAATTTGTTCAAATCGGTGCATTTTGGTGCTTTATTTTTGTTTCGTTTTTCAACTACAATAAAGCCGATCCCATAAACGATCAAAACGATCGAAACCGAAAAGAAATTGTAGAAATGCGCATCTAACCAATCATCTAACGGCAATCCGATAATAACTGATGGTAAGACCGCAACAATAACTTTAAACCATAACGTCCACGTATCTTTTTTCTCTATCTCATTTTTTTGCGGCGAAAAAGGGTTTAGTTTATGGAAATATAAGTAGACGACTGCTAAAATCGCGCCCAATTGAATGACAACATTGAACATCGTCATAAATTCGGGGGTAACATTCAAACCGATAAATTCGTCGGCAAGAATCAAGTGACCGGTGCTGCTAATTGGCAGCCATTCCGTGATCCCTTCGATGATCCCAAATAAAATCGCTTTTATAAAATTTGTAAAAAACATTGGTCCAGTCCTTTCTATGACAAAATACAACTCTTAGTATACCGTTTCCTGATTCGAATACCAATCTTTTTCCTAAAAAAAGAGGGCAGTTTTTAAATCAAAAACTGCTCCTTTATTAAAGAAATTGATTTGTTGTTCAACGTTCTTCTTTAGGATAAAAGCTCTTGAGAGAGCGCCAAGCCTTTTTTGATGTATTCTGTGTTACCAACTTCGGCGATCGTAAAGCTGCCATCTTCGTAGATCAGTCGAGTGACCGAACCATTTTCAATATCCATACGAACATTGTTCTCATCATTGATCAAATGCAAAAGAAAAGCGATCGTTAAGCCATGAGATACAACTAACGCATTCCCGCCGCCTTTTTTCTCAACGCGATAGGCGATATCTTCAAAACCGGTTTTCACACGTTCGGTCAAAACGTCGAAGGTTTCTGCCCAGTTGGCTGTATCGGCGTGGTAAATCGCATTGGCGATCGCCTCAAACGAGACATGATTGGCAATCATCTCATCGTAATCAGGAAAATCAAGGATTCTTGGTAGAACGCCCCACATCTCTGCATCGTAGGCCCCTTCAAGGGAGCCAAAGCACCATTCACGAATCCGTTTGTCGATATGGTAAGGGATTTCCGGTCCGCGGACATGTTCACCTAAGATCAAACGCATAGTCTCAATCGCTCGGCCGCTGTCACTGGATACTGCTTCCACAAAATCCACATCGCGTAATCCAAGTCCTAAATAGTGGATGCCTTGTTCACCGGTTCGAGTTAATGGTGTGTCACACCAGCCTTGCACCCGCTGCAATGTGTTGAACATGGTTTTCCCGTGACGCACGACATACAATTCCGTTTTTGCCATAAGTAGTAATTCCTCCTTTGGTTCGTAATTCGTTTAAGCGTTAAAAAACGGATTGGTCCGTTTCTCAATCTCGATCGTTGTTGGTTCCCCGTGGCCAGGATAAACGGCCATTTGATTCGGTAAAACAAAGAGTTGCGTTTGGATGCTGGTCAGCAATTGTTCCAAATTTCCGGTTGGCAGGTCTGTCCGCCCAATGCTGCCTTTGAATAAGGCGTCTCCGGAAACGACAAACTTGTCAAAAATAAAACTGACGCTGCCGATAGAATGACCTGGCGTTGCAACCACCTTAAAGGACATGCCAGCTATCTCATACTCTTTCAGTTCAAGTTCAATTTCTGCTGGACGTGCGGTGATGGGACCTAATTCAGGATGGCGTCCAGAAAGATTTTTCATAGGATCACTCAGCCACTCTTGCTCGAGCGGACTCACGTAAACGGGGATCTGATAATAATCCCGCAAATGGTCAACTGCGCCAATATGGTCATAATGAGTGTGGGTCAATAAAATCGCTGCTGGTTTTGCGCTGGTTTTTTCGATCTCAGCGATCAATCTCGCTGCTTCTGCTCCAGGATCAACAATCAACAAAAAATCTTCTTTCCAAATAAGGTAACAATTTTCTTGAACGGGCCCTGTCACTAAACCAATGATTTTCATGCTAAAACCTCCTAGGATCACAAATGCTTGTGTCTAACTATAAGTATAGCTTAAAGTATTAGAGGAAACAAAGAAAGGTTTTTAGGAGTGAAAAATTAATGATAAAAACGATAAATGTAGAAGACAATCGTCAGGCAGTCTGTCAATGGCTCAATCATTCATCTAAAAAAACGGAGGCAGTGAGTGCCTTTTCCGATCAAGAACAGCTCTCTTTGGCTTTTTTTGACAATCAGGATCAACTCGGTGGATTGATTGGGAAACGTACAGGCAATACGATCCATATTCAATTATTGGCAGTCAATCCAGACCATCAAAATCAAGGAATAGGGAAACAATTGATTCAAGCCCTCTTTGATTATGGGAAAAAAGCAGGATGTCGTTCTGTGACAGTCACCACCCAAGACTACCAAGCGCCGCATTTCTATCAAGCAGCAGGCTTCGAAACATTTGGTGTGCTTTCTGATACACCAGTGCTTGGTACAGATAAACTTTATTTTGTGAAGATGCTGTGACAGATCCTTCTGAGGTAAGTGGTCAGATAAAAAATAGTTTGATGAGAGAAAAGCTTAGAATTATTGTGGGAATTCGAAAATTTTTCTAAGAAACCGCACTAGCAAAAAACTGCTGTTATACTAATTAAAATAAGAAAGCGTGTGATTCGTTTGAAACTGGTTTAGTTTTTGACGGAACTATGAACATTCTTCGTGACCAACTACGAGGAAAATGTGTCATCTCTATCTTGCGTTAGTTTTGATTGGTATACATCAACTTTTTTGTAAGAAGGTGTTTTTATGAAAAAATCGCTGCAATTTTTGTTGACTCTATGCTTCGCCGCATTCGTTTTAGCGAGCTGTGGCCAGGAGGAGTTAGCCATCGACGATTCAAAAGAAGTTTCTGAAACCGTTACTTCCGCCTCGAAAGCGGTTGAAAATGGCGGCCTTGATTTAATGCTGATCCAAGATGAGAGTGTCATCTTTCCGCAAAGCCAAGGGGTTTATGATTTTCATGAAAATGAATTGACAATCGTTAAGCAGTATTTGCCGATGGCGGATTTAGAGGATAGTTCTGCCAGCGCCAGTGATGTTACCCTGTATGAAGGCCAAATCGAAAGTGATTTTCAGCGACATTTTTCCCATTCAGAGGTTCAGCTGTCGAATGATCCCTATCAAATCTATGAGATCACCTACCAAGATGCATCCTACACGGTTGAAGGGAAGCATTTGACGATCAAAGCAGATGGACGGACCTTTGAGTTCACCTTAGATTTAGACAATCAACAAGCTTATGACCAAAATGGTGTCAGTTATGATATTCAGGTGGATCAATAATTTTCCTTAAAAAATATTCCTGCTTTACTTGCTTAGGTGAGTAGAGTAGGTTTTTTTATAAACTTTCGACAAACCCATTTTCTGGAAGTGGAAATGGTGTTGATTATTTGATGAGTAGGCATTTTGCCACAAGTGGTTTTTTTAGGGATAAAACCTGTTTGGAGAAAATACCATTCGCAGAGGACGAAAAGCTGTTTCTGTTCGCTTTTCCAAAAGCAAACTATCCGCTATAATGGCAAACAAGAAGGTGAACACGTGTATAAAGGAAAAGTTGCGGTTAGAAAAATCGTAGAATTTATTTTGCGCCGAGGCGATATTGATAGCCGCAAAGTCAGTAATCATACCGCACAAGAAGGCGCCCGAATCCATCGCCAATTACAAAAAGAGGCCGGGGATGGGTATCAAAAAGAAGTCTTCTTCAAACGAGAAAGCCAAATTGAGAAAGATGCCATCACTGTCGAAGGACGTGCCGATGGTCTCTTTTTTGATGCTTCCGTTGATTCTTGGGTGATTGATGAGATCAAAACTTCAGAACCAGCTTTCGAAGATATTCCTGATGATCAAATCGACTTGTTTTTTGCCCAGGGAATGGTTTATGCTTATTTATTTTTACTACAAGAAAATGAACAAGCAGCGCTTAGTGAGAGTGGAGATCAGGAGATAAAAGAAGCCGCTTCTGCTGATCAAGAAAAAGCGAAGAAGCCCATCGATCGGATCGCCGTACAATTGACTTATTATCAAACGACTGAAAAGCAGATTACTCGTACGAGAAGAACGTTTCAGTTTTCAGAACTGGCAGTTTTTTATAAAGACTTACTTCAGGAGTATCATAAGTGGCTAGTCTTTCAAGAGAATTGGCGTCGTGTCCGAAATACATCTTTGCAGCTGCTGTCTTTTCCTTTTGAAACCTTTCGTAAAGGGCAGCGAGAACTAGCAGCGGCGGCGTATAAAACACTAAAAAATGGCAAGCGACTTTTTGCGGAAGCGCCCACTGGAACTGGAAAAACCATGTCAACATTGTTTCCCGCATTAAAAGTTCTCGGGGAAGAAGGGGCTGATCGGGTCTTCTATCTGACGGCGAAGACGATCACCAGACAAGTGGCTGAAGATGCATTGAGCAAGTTAGCAGACAATGGTAGTGAAACTAAGAGTGTCACGATCACTGCCAAAGACAAAATTTGCTTTTTGGATGAACGAAATTGTACGCCTGAGCATTGTCCTTATGCACAAGGCTATTACAATCGAATCAACGAAGCTTTGTGGGATCTGTTGCATCACGAAAACCAAATAACCCGAGAAGTGATCGAGACTTATGGAATGAAACATACGGTTTGTCCCTTCGAGCTTTCACTGGATGTCAGTGTCTTTTGCGATGTCATTATAGGTGATTATAATTATTTGTTTGATCCAACCGTTTATTTACGGAGATTTTTTGAAGAGCCAGACGAAGAGTATTTCTTTTTAGTGGATGAAGCCCATAACTTAGTTAACCGTTCGAAAGAAATGTATTCCGCAACGATCTTACGACAGCCATTTAAGGAATTAAAGAAGAAGCTGCCGAAGGATCAACAGAAATTAAAACGCGCACTAAACAGAGTTGATAAAGAATTTGCGGCTTTAGCCCAATTAGCAAAAGAGGAAGGATGGTCATACCACCATCAAGCAGCTCCCCATGAAACAATGGTCAATCAGCTATACAAATTAGCTGAATTGATGAAGGAATGGTTGCCGGCAAATCCTGAGCATGAATTGCAAGAAGAAGTGCTGCAAGTGTATTTTGAAGCTAACCATTATTTGAAGATCAGTGAATTTTATGATGATCACTACGAAACGACGGTGGAGATCGACCGCTATGATATCAAACTACGGCAATTTTGCATCGAACCAGCGCCGTTTTTGGAATCCGTGTTAGATAAGGGCAAGGCCAGCCTGTTGTTTTCTGCGAGCTTTACCCCTTTGTCGTATTATCAAGAAGTATTAGGTGGCGGCGATGAAGCTTTGCGCTATCGCTTGCCAAGTCCTTTTGATCCGAAAAATCAGGGGATTTTTATTGCGGACTATATCCAAACGACGTATCGCCAACGTGAAGCCAGCATTCCTGCAATCGTTGATGCGATCCAGCAAATGACCGCGGCGAAAGTGGGAAACTATATGGTCTTTTTTCCCTCTTATCGTTACTTGGATGATGTGGCGGCAGCATTTTCTCAACAGGCGCCAGAGGTGGAGGTCTTGATTCAGGGGACAGCTATGAATGAAGCTGAACGTGAAGCATTTCTTGCAAAGTTTCAATCCGTGAATCAGCAAGAATCATCCGTGCTAGAAACAATTCAAGATAAACAAGAGAGTCAACCAAAAACATTGGTGGCATTTTGTGTCCTTGGAGGAATTTTTTCTGAAGGGATCGACCTAAAAGGCGATCGCTTGATCGGTGCCGCAGTAGTAGGTGTCGGACTGCCGCAAATCAATCACGAACAAGAATTGATTCGGGAATATTACGATGAAAAAAAGGCAGCTGGCTTTGCGTATGCCTATCAGCTGCCCGGGATGAATAAAGTCCTGCAAGCAGCCGGTCGAGTGATCCGGGATGTCAGCGATCGCGGCGTGGTGTTATTGCTGGATCAGCGCTTTCGGACACCGCGTTACCAAGAACTTTTCCCACTGCATTGGCAGCATGCCTTGCAGATTCGTCGGTCGCAAGAGTTATCAAAAGCATTGACTCATTTTTGGCAAGAAAAAAACTAGAAGCAGAGCTTTCAGGAGCGGTTGCGCAAAATCAGTAGATAAAGCTGATTTTGCCTAACCAACACGTTAGACTCTGTTCTAGTTTTTTTGATTAGCGATAATTTGTAAACTGTAAGTCGATCGTCAAAGGCAGTTTACGCAACAATTGGATCACCTCTTGCAGATCGTCACGACTTTTGCCTGTTACCCGAATTTGATTGTCTTGAATTTGGGTTTTAACTTTTAGCTTGGCGTTTTTGATCGCTGTGGTTATTTTTTTGGCGTTTTCTTTATCGATCCCATTGATCAATTCTGCTGTTTGACGAGCTTTTGCCCCCAAGGCATGCTCCGTTTCGCCAAATTGTATATTTTTCGTTGGTACATTCCGTTTGATCAGCTTCGCAAAGAGCACATCTTTGATTTGCTCCAGCTTAAATTCGTCATCCCCAACAATCGTCAATTTGCCCTCAGTCATCTTGATTTCTACCGTGGAGCCTTTAAAATCAAATCGGTTTTTCAATTCTTTTTCCGCCTGTTGAATGGCGTTTTTCACTTCTTCTGTGTTGATCTCAGATACGACATCAAAACTTGCTTCTTTTGCCAAAATCAATCACTCCTCTCATCTCTTACCTATGATTTTAACATGGAGGCGAACGATGCGGGAATGAAAAGTAAATTTTTGCAAATAATTGTTTCATTTTTTCACACAAACTGCTATTCTTTGGAAGGAGATTTTTAGTGAAGGAGCTAGATCATTGTGAGTAAGTTATTAACGAAGCACGAACAATCAGAACGATTGAAAAAAATAGGGGTTATTTTGCTGTCAGGTATCACCGCAGCCATTGCTTTAAATTTCTTTTTGATTCCCGCAAACGTTCTTTCTGCTGGGATGAACGGGGTCGCCCAATTGATCGTGGCACTTGCCTTGGAACATTTTGGCGTTCACCTTAGTACAGGGCTGTTTATTTTCCTCTTAAACTTGCCTATCTTTGTTCTCGGGTTCATCAAACTCGGGAAATCATCGACACTATTGAGCTTTATCAATGTCGTTGTCGTTTCCGTCTTAACGATGATCCTTCCGCAAGGAGCGATCACTGACAATATTTTGGTTAACGCTTTGCTAGGTGGCGTACTGTTGGGCGTCGGCGTTGCGTTTTCACTGAAAATGGGTTTTACCACCGGCGGAATGGATATCCTTTCGTTGATATTATCAAAAACGACTGGAAAAACAGTCGGTAAATATATGTTTATTTTAAACGGCATCATTGTCATGGTCTCAGGTTTCGTCTTTTCTTGGGAAAGTGCCTTGTACACGATCATTTCGATTTTCGCAATGAGCTACGTGGTGGACATGCTGCACACAAGCCATCAAAAGGTAACGGCGATGATTATTACGACCAATGCGGAAGCTGTTGGGAAAAATATTTCTAAGCATGTGTTTCGCGGCATGACTTTGTTCCCCTCAGTCGGAGGCTATTCAGGCGTACCGGGCAATATGATCATGATGGTCGTGACCCGCTACGAGATCTACGATTTAGAACAAGCCGTTTTAGAAGCAGACGGCAATGCGTTTATTAACTTTGTGCCGACCCAATCGATCACAGGCCGCTTTGCGACAGATGATGAACAACGGACCTTTAAAACGACGGGGGTCTTCCCAGAACTGAAAATACACAAGAAAAGCCGTCCATAATCAAGGATCGTCCATTTACAAATCTTGCAAAAGAAGGTATTATTTGAAACAAGAATTAAAGGAGGTCTTCAACCGTGGCATATACTGAAGTAGAAGCAGAAGCAATCAAAGAGCGTGTCTTGGCTGCCTTGGAAACCGTGATTGACCCTGAGTTGGGGATTGATATAGTGAATCTAGGCTTAGTTTATGAAGTCGAATTTGATGCAGAAACAGGCAATACCGTAATCAAAATGACCTTAACAACAATGGGCTGTCCCTTAGCCGACGTATTGACTGAATCGATACACGAAGCATTAAGCGATATTCCAGAAGTCAAAAATCCAGAGGTAAAATTAGTTTGGTATCCCGCTTGGACGACTGATAAAATGAGTCGTTATGCACGGATTGCTTTGGGGATTCGTTAAGGATTTTCAATCATACAATGGTGTTTCATATTTGTTAACTAGTTGGAATAAGCTGTTTTCTTAGGTGGTGGACAGTTGGCAAAATGAGTATATAAACACAGAACTCTTTTATTAACTTTGAAAAAGTTGGTAGAAGAGTTTTTTTATAGAATACTTTCTTAAATAAACAGTTACTTGGTGAAAAAGTTATGCTTTTTTACTAAAAGCATTAAAGAAAATCATATATTTTTAAACCTGAAAGTTCAAAGTATTTTCCATTCATATGACAACTCAAAGTGAGTTAGTATTTAACTTTGCCGAAATAGTAATACTTTCTATAAACCTTCGATCATTTTGACAAAAAGAGAGCACAGATTAAATTCTTATTCATCCACATTGATAACCTTAAGGTGCATCCCAGAAAACATGTCTAAATAAACGTTACTGAATTTAGTCAGAGGCTTTGGGATACGATGAATTTTCCTTAAGGAGTCAATGTAGAATGAAGAAGGATGATTCTAGGAATGCTTTTTCAAAGGTCATGTGATTTTATCCTATCAACTGACTCTTGGTTAACAAATATACAAATGTGTTCTATGCAACCATACATATAGGAAAACGATAGCCAAACTACAGTTTCGGTCAATCATTTAGCAAGTAACATATTTTTATTAGAGGTTCGAGATTAATTAATTGAATTAATGTATAATTATATTTAAGTTGTAAAAATGATTTGCTTGATTCCCTTGATCATAAAAAACAAAAAGGAGTGTGTTTTGTGGATTTTCTGTTTACTTTATTTGCTTTTATTTTCGTCGCAGTTATCTTATATCATATTGTCGAATTCTTAAAGGATCAATCTACGCCAGAAGTGGCAGTACTTGCCACGCTAGTAGACAAACGAATGACTAGTAGCACGAATATTGCTGCAAACGGCTTTACGAATCAATCCATTACCTATTATCTTTTATTTGAAATCGCAAGTGGCGAAAGATTAGAATTTAAAGTAGGGCATGGAAAATACAAATTATACGTCATTGGAGATACTGGGATGTTAAGGTATCAAAGAAAAAGGTTTAATTCACTTGATAGGTAAATAATTTGTATGTGTTTATTCGTTTTCAATTTCAAAAAAGTTTGAACAGTCAATTAAAAAACTCCTATTCATGTGTTTTTATAATTAGAAATGATTTGAATTGTATGCTTTCAATGGAAAACGCAAGTATCATCGAGTAACACTAGAGAATTTCTCCTTACTGAGGTCGCATATTGAAACCAAGACCGAGGAAAGTTTCCTACGAGGAACGGCTCAATTTAGTTCATTCATCCGTTCGAATGGAAGAAGTGATGAGCTACCTATAGTTTTAAATACTCATAAATAGAATAGTTTGCTTCACCAAAACCTCTTGGCTCATTGCTAAGAGGCTTTTTTGTTTTTACGTGGCTTCAAAATAGTTCCAAGAAGGAAAAATCGTTCTTGATTTTTCACAAACATTTTCTCATTCAAGTAACAAATATAGAACTTGAAATGCAAAAAGTGTTACTTGTGAGGTACATCCGACGCACCTTACAATGAACATGTAAAATAAGAAAGAATGAATGGAGTTGAACGTTTGTGAAAAAAATGAAGGCTGCGTTGATGTATGGACCAGGAGATATTCGCTATGAACAAGTAGAGCGACCCTGCTGTCCAGAGGGAGGTTTTCTATTGAAGGTTAAGGCAGTTGGTCTGTGCGGCTCTGATATTCGCAATTTGCTGACCGATTCAAAAGCGGGGCGCTACCCTCATATTTATGGACACGAAATCGTTGGTGAGATCGTCGAAATTGATGAAAATGTGACGAAGTATCAAAGAGGGCAGATAGTTTATGTATACCCTATGGCTCATTGCCTACGTTGCGAAAATTGTCGTAATGGGAAGCACGAATGTTGTACGGAAGCTGAAAGTTATACCGATCTTCAAGGCGGTTTTGCAGAGTATATAGCATATAGTGCAACAAGAGTAGAACGAGGAGCGATTTTTGAAGTGCCAGAAGGACGAGAGCCTATCGCGGCAACATTAGCTGAACCCTTATCCTCCACTTATGCATGCATGGAGAATATTCAGGTTTCGTTAGGCGATTCGGTCGTCATTATTGGTGCAGGTCCAATTGGGGTCTTTTTAGCGATTCTAGCAAGGATTCGCGGAGCAAGCAAGGTAATCGTGATTGATAAAAATGCTGACAGACTAGCTTTTATGGAAGCGTTTAATGTAGATCACAGGATCGATTCTTCCAAAGAAGATCCTGTAGAAAAGGTGAAAGAGTATACGAATGGACATGGCGCACATAAAGTGATTTCAGCTAATCCATCAATAGAAGCACAGCAACAAAGTATTTTTATGGCTAGAAAATGTGGAATTGTCGTCTTTTTTGGTGGTGTAGCAAAGAATCAATTAACGCCTATAGATACGAATGCAGTTCATTATAACAATCTCTGGATTTATGGTCATTATGGTGCAAATAGTATTCAAGTCGAAAAATCTTTCCATTTATCCTTATCTGATCAGTTTCCTGCTGAAAAAATTATTTCTCATGTTTTGCCTTTAGCTGACATCAATCAGGCCATCGAATTGACGAGAGAAGGGAAGGCGTTAAAAGTCGTTTTACTACCAGAAGAAGAGTATAAAATTTATTCTTTATTGAAATCTCAAAAATAGAGTAAGGAAAGGAGGAGAAAGAAAATGAATAAAAAAATTGAGATCTATATTGCTTGTGGTAGTGGGATCGCCACGTCAACGGTTGTTCAAGAGAAAGTCAAACAAATCTTAGCTCAGAGCAACATTCAGGCTTCCATCACCAAAGGGAATATTAATCAAATTCCCTCAAAAGCAGAAACAGTGGATTTAATCTTGGTGACTACTCGATATGTCAAGCCAGTAAAAGTACCGATTCTTCCTGTTTTCAGTTTGATATCGGGAATCAACGAAGAGCAGACCGCGCAGAAAATCGTTGAAGAGTGCCATCGAATTATAAAAGGGGGATAAAAATGGAAGCTGTATTATCAGTTATTCAAAACATCATGGATATGGGGGCATCGGTTATGCTACCCGTTGTCATTTTTATTTTAAGCTGTGTCTTTAGGATGAAAATTGGCAAAGCACTTAAAACTGGGCTTTTAGTCGGCATCGGCTTTCAAGGGTTGGGGCTTGTTGTAGGACTCCTGGGTACTTCCTTGCAACCAGCCATCGATTATTATCAGGAAATGGGATCAGGATATACCACGATGGATGTTGGCTGGGCTGCTGTGGGAGCGGCTTCGTGGTCAGTACCTTTTGCAGCGATTGCTATTTTGATGATCGTGGGATTAAATGTATTGTTTATTCTTTTGAAATGGACAACGGTCATGAATGTCGACATTTGGAACTATATTCATTTTTTGATTCCTGGAGCATTAGCGTATGCCTTGTTTGATAGTTTTTGGCTAGGTTTGACTGTTACGGTTGGCTTATCAATTGTCACTTTATTCGTGGCTCAGTGGTTTGCTCCAAGATGGGAGGCGTATTACGGACTGGAAGGCACGACTTGTACGACATTTTCATTTATTACTTTCGCTTATCCTTTTGGACTATTAGTAAATAAATTGATTGATCTGATTCCTGGTCTTAACAAAATCGATATCAGTTTGGAAAAAGTCGAAAGTAAAATTGGTTTTTTTGGAGATCCAGCAGTTATCGGTTTGTTGGTCGGAACTTTTCTAGGCGTATTGACACGCCAAGAATTTGCGGTAGCGATTTCTATGGGGGTTGGAGTTTCAGCAGTACTAGTACTGATACCCAAAATGGTTTCTGTTATGATGGAAGGCTTGACTGCGATCGGGGAAGCTGCCAAAGAATTTATGAAGAAACATATTGGCGAAGGGAAAAAATTATATATCGGCATGGACATTGCTCTTGGTCTTGGAGATCCGACAGCGATCACAACGACAGTGATTCTGATTCCGATAGCAATATTCTTAGCATTTATTATCCCTGGTATGCATTATTTTCCAGTTGGTGTTTTAACAGTAATCGTATATATGATTCCACTACTAGCATTAGCATCAAATGGCAATCTTTTTCGAACGCTTGTCACTGGCTTTTTCTTCTTAGTTATCGTTCTAATTGGAACAAACACCTTTGCACCTGAAGCAACCGAAATGATGAATGCGACCGGTGTACCTGTGGAAGGGGTTGTGACAGATAGTTTCTGGGGCTACAATTTAGCAAATATTATAATCAGCTTATTTCATCGAATCGTTGGGTAATTGACCAAATGAATAAACGAATTGTTGACAAAATAAATGGCTTAGTGGGAGAGAAATAGTGTATGAAATTTAAAGCAATCGAATTGAATGAGCGCTCCAATATAGAAGTGATTAAACAATGCGGACTTGAACTGCTTAACGAAGGGCTCGTCGGGAATAGTTTTATCGAGTCTTGTATCGAACGCGAACATCATTTTCCTACTGGTCTGCCAGTTGACCCGCCAGTTGCGATTCCGCATACCTTTGATCTCTCTGTGAAAGAATCTTCTGTCTGTTACGCAAGACTAAAAAAGCCTGTGACTTTTAAACAGATGGATACGCAAGTAGATGACTTAGCAGTCGAACATGTATTTTGCATGGCACTAAAAGATGAGCATACCTATATTGAATTTCTTCAAAAATTGATTTTAAGCATCCAATCTCGAAATTTTATTGTTCAATTAAGCAAGTGTGAACCTGAAAAACTTGTTGATTTTCTAAGAGAGAATTTGTCTATTCATTAAGGAGGAGTGCTGTGAGGAAAATTACTGCTGAAATCATCTATCTCCTACTATATAACAAAATAACGAAAATTAGATTGGAGCAACTTTATAAAAACTTGAATCTCTCGCCAAAGAAATTCACGAGTGAAATCAAAGTCTTGAACTCGTTTCTAAATACTCACGATATGCCGCAAGTGAAAATTGAAAGCGGATACTTACAGGTTCCTGATGAACTTGATTTGTCAGAAGCTTATCAGCTTGTTTTAGAATTGTCCCCTTACGACTATTCCTTGAATCCTGATGAAAGACGCACATTACTTCTGATCAATTTATTGATAACAGAAGATGTTCTTACGATGGATCATTTTGCTGATTTGTTTTACGTCAGTCGATTAACAATCATCCGCGATATCAATACGTTGAAAAAACAAGAAGTGATCATGAGTAAATATATCGAAACGCTTAGGGGAGAAGGGGTTATCCTTAAGATGAATCAATCGGAGAAAAGAGAGTATTTGTTTACATTGTTTTTAGAAAATATAGACGCAAAAGGATACATTAATTATGTCGGGATGCAAATCCTTCGGTCATTTGACGGGTCAATGGAGTATTTAGACTTTCTGGGATTCATTTTTAACGAGTTAAAGTATGCAGAAAAGTATCAGCAGTTTGATCTTTTCGTCTATATTTTTATCGTTATCAATATGCCCCGCAAAGAACAAGGTGAATCTCCCAAATTTGTCGTTATGTCGGAAAACCTGAGCATACTCATCGATCAAATTGAAAAAAGATTTGATCGAACGATCTCTTTCGAAGACAAACAGGCAATAGCAGAATTTTGTCATTTGAAAAAGCGAAAAAATGTGAAGGATGCTGAATTGTATAATTTGGTCATCTATTTTCTGAATAAAATTGATGAAGATTTAGGGACGACTCTAAAGTACGAATTTGACTTAATTTCTGATCTATACAATCACTTACAAATTATTGAAGAAGAGAACATTATTTTGGATATTGAAAATATCGGTCTTTTGCGGCATCAGTTTATGGATATTATCGTAGCTGTAAGGGCTAATAGTGGTGTCATTGAAAACTACCTGTCCCGATCCTTCAATGAATCATTTATTACTACGATCGCTATTCATATCGCAACTGCCTTAACCCGACAAGAATATAAGATGAGCAAAATCGATATCTGGATCGTGTGTGAAAATTTATCGATAGCGAAAATGATTGCTATGAAAATTAGTCGATACAAGCAGTTCAAAATTATGAATGTGCTAACACTTGCTACTTATCGTAAGATGTGCTTCCGTCAAAAAGCCAATCGTTTAATCTTAACTGCTGATCCTTTGCCTTTTTTGGAAGAGGATGTTTTAAGGATAACACCTTTTGTGACTCAAGAAGATATCCAAAAAATAGTAAAGACGGTTGACCGTTTGTTTACGATTAATGAAGAAGAGACTGAAGAAAAATTTGATCAATTTGTCCAACAACCACAAAGAAAATTGCATGATTACTTGTTAAATTCGCATGTTATCAGAATCGACCAAAAATGTTCTTGGGAGCATTCTTTACGCTTAGCAGGGAAAGTGTTGACACATAACGAGTGTATTGAGCAGAGCTATGTAGAAGAAGTCGTTGAAAATGTGAAACAAAATGGACCTTATATCGTAATAAGTGAAGGTGTTGCTTTAGCTCATGCGAACAATCGGGGAAATGTCCACCGTAGCACGATTAGCCTCTTGACGAATAAACAAAAGATCTCTTACGGATCTGAGGATTATTTTCAAGTGACTTATGTTTTCTTCGTCGCTCTTGTAAGAAGTGAAGAATATTTAGAAATTGTTGAAGATATTATGTTTCTTGGGAAATATGGATTGATTGAAAAATATTTACGTTTTAGACAGGAGGAACCCGATGGATTATTTAGAAGAAAGGAAATTCATATGTAAGATTGCCAAATCTTTATTTGACAGGAAGCTAACGGATGCTGCTGGTGGCAATATCTCTATAAAAGTTTCAGAAGATCATTTCTTGATGACACCTACTTTGGCATCTGTTCAGTATCTGTGGGAATTAGAGGCAGCGCAAATTCTTTTGGTAGATAAGAAACTATCCCTCATCGAAGGTACTGGTCACTTGACCAGGGAAATCAATATGCATATGAGTTTTTATCACTCAGATCCACGGATCAAAGCAGTGATTCATGCTCATCCATTAAATTTGATGGTTTACAGTTGTATAGGGACTGACATGCCCATCGTCTGTGAAAACCTTCGTTTCGGACCGGCTACGATCCGTTGTTTGGATTATGCACCTGCAACAACTGAAAAGTTAGCACACTTGGTTGGTGACTACTCTCAAAACATGGTGACAAATGAAGCAAAACTACCTTATGGAATGTTATTGCGAGAACATGGGGTAATTGTTGGAGCCACTAATTTGGCTTTTGCAAATGATTATCTGGAAAGACTAGAAACAAATGCTTATGTGCATTTACATTCGCAAGCGCTTCTCCAGCAGGGCTATGAATATTATACTGACAAAACAAACGTTACCTATGAATCCCATGAATGAAGATTGGAGGAGAGTAGATGAGGGCTGGTTTCTTAATTGGACTGAATGAATTTGAGATTCGAGAAATGGATGTCCCACAATGCCATCAGAATGAAGTGATTGTAAAAGTTGAAGCTTCAGGAATCTGTGGATCAGATATCCACAAAATGAGTAAAGGCTGGAAATATCAGTTACCCATGATCATGGGGCACGAGATGGCTGGGACTATTGTAAAAGTTGGTCGTTCTGTTCATCATTTAAAAAAAGACGATCGGGTCGCTGTTGTCCCGTTTATTCCTTGTCGTAACTGTGCATACTGTGCTATCGGGAAGTATCAATTATGTACGGACTATATCATGATGGGATCACAACGGTTTGGGGGATTTGCAGAGTACGTATCCGTGCCAGCGAGCAATATCGTGAAAATAGGGACTAAGTTGTCGTTTGAAGAAGCGGCCATGATTGAGCCTCTTGCTGTCTCAGCGCATGGTGTTTATGGAATCGAACCTAAAGTGGGCGATGTCGTTGCAGTTTTTGGGTTAGGAACGATTGGATTGCTGACGATCCAATGGTTAAAAATTGCGGGTGTGAAAACGATCATTGGCATTGATATTCAATCAGAGAAACTGGAACAAGCAATAGATTTAGGTGTCACCGATACGATTAATCCTAGTCTTCAAGATCTTGAAACTGAGATCTCCCGAATGACGGATGGTTTAGGCGTGGATATTGCAATGGAATGTGCAGGTACTAAAATAACCGAAGAACAATGTCTCTTAGTGACAAAAAAAGGCGGGAAAATTGGATTTCAAGGGATCGCTTATTCTGATGTTTTGATTAGACAACGAGCATTTGAAAAAATCTTTCGCAGTGAATTAACCATTAAGGGTTTTTGGAATAGTTATTCTGCACCTTTCCCAGGTAAAGAATGGTTTGATTCAATCACCTTTTTAGAAAGCGGACGCTTGAGTGTCAGTCATATGATTTCCCATCGCTTTCCATTAGAGGATCTTCAAAGAGCATTTGATTTAGCGGTAAATAGAAGTGAAAGCTTTAATAAAATCATGATCATGCTCTAAAAAAACATTTGAGTACAATATAAACAGATTGTTTTCAAAACCATATTTATTCAGTAAGTTTTAACAAGCTGTATGGATATGGTTTTTTTGATTTGCTACTCTGATTACAGAGGTTGCTCCTTCTAAAACCTGTCCCACTCAAAGACATCGTTGCATTTTCAGAAATGAAACGGTAAACTAGTTGAAAAGATTGGAGGAATGAATCAATGTTAGCTACGAATTTTGGGAAATTTACATATAAAAATCCGTTTATGAATGCCTCAGGAGTCCATTGTATGACGATCGAGGAATTAGATGAATTAGCAGCGTCAGCAGCTGGGGCATTTGTCACGAAGAGTGCAACACTAGAAGCGCGTGCCGGAAATCCAGAACCACGTTATACCGATTTACCGTTAGGAAGCATCAATTCGATGGGATTACCAAATCTAGGGGTGGACTACTACTTAGACTATGCCATCAAAAAACAGCAGGAAATGACCCAGCAAGCGCCCTTCTTTTTCTCTGTCGCTGGTATGAGCGTGGCTGAAAACATTGAGTTGTTGAAGAAAATCCAAGAAAGTGATTTTGACGGAATCACAGAGTTAAATCTTTCTTGTCCAAACGTGCCAGGAAAACCCCAAGTTGCCTATGATTTTCCTTTGACCGATCAAATTCTGGAAACAGTCTTTGGTTTTTTCACAAAACCTTTAGGTGTCAAATTGCCGCCATACTTTGATTTGGCTCACTTTGATGAGATGGCTAAGATATTGAACAAGTATCCGTTAACCTACATCAATTCAATCAACAGTATTGGGAATGCTTTATTCATCGATCCTGCTACTGACTCGGTAGTCATCAAACCAAAAGATGGGTTTGGTGGTCTAGGAGGCGAATATGTGAAACCGACGGCATTAGCCAATGTGCGGGCTTTCTATACACGCCTCAAGCCAGAAATCAAAATTATTGGTACTGGTGGGATTCGTAATGGTCAAGATGCGTATGAGCATTTATTGTGTGGCGCCTCTATGTTGCAGATCGGCACAGAGTTGCAAAAAGAAGGGCCGGCGATTTTTGAACGATTGACGAAAGAATTAGCAGCGATCATGAAAGAAAAAGGCTATCAATCAATCAGTGAGTTTCATGGGAAATTAAAAACGATTGATTAAGAACGATTTTGAATGCTTTACTGTTCGCTTCTTTTTATAGAAGAAAGGAGTTTTTAATGGAGAAGTTTCGTAAAACAACGGAGGAAGATCTGGTTGAGTTGATGGTGCTTTTTGAAGAAGGCATTGCTTTCTTAAAAGCACAAGGATCTCCGCAATGGCAAGATGGGTACGGTCCTAAAGAAAATCAAATCAAAGCAGATATTGCCAACGGTGAAAGCTATGTGTTGGTGAAAGATGGAAAAATCGCAGCGTCTGCCGCGTTGGTTTCTGGTGATGATCCTGTCTACAATGCAATTACCGGCGCAGGGTGGGAAGGAAACGGTCCATATCTATCCATCCATCGCGTCGTTGTCAGTTCTCATTTTAAAGGGCAAAAGTTAAGCGCCAAATTGCTGCAAGCTCTTGAAGTGGTTGCATTAGAGCAAGGAATCGTTGATTTACGTATCGATACGTATAAAGCCAATATTGGTATGCAAAAGAATATCCAAGCAGCTGGCTATCAATACAAAGGAGAGGTAACATTCCCTTTTCCGAACGGAGAGCGATTGGCTTTTCAAAAACGTTTGACCGCAAGCTAAACATTCTATTCCGTGAGTGTCACTTGGCAGAATTAATGGAATAGTTGTGTCAAAGTGAATTTTTGGTATGAAAATGCGGATAATGGTTGTCAGAATCCTTTCGGCTTGCTAAGATAAGCACGTAAAGGACGGTGCCAAATGAAGAAAAGAATCAAAAAGAAAAAAGCTTATAAAAAATATATCCATGATATTTTTGCGGGTTATGAAGAAATGCTTGAGAATCCAGCGATCAATGAGAAGAAGTTTTCTTATCTGAAAGAAGAAACGATCTTAAAAAGAGATGATCAAAATCAGATTCGTTTTCGTACGATCGATATTGATTAAACTACCTATATTGGGTAGTTTTTTTGTTTAGAGTCATTTGGTTGAAAATATTTCAGAAAAAAGCTTGCTCTTTCAATCTTAGAGTGATAAAGTATTCAACGTTGGCAATTGAGCCAGCGGGTCAAAAAAGCTTTTGAAAAACTTCAAAAAAAGACTTGACCAAAAATGAAACAGATGATATTATAACGAAGTCGCAATTTTAAAATAGTTAATCAATGTTGATACATCAACAAAATTAATTAAAAAAAGTTGTTGACAAATAACAAATCATTTGTTATTCTAATTAAGTCGCTGAGACAGCCGCTACGAAGTTGGAAAACAACGAGCGAAAAAAACTTTTAAAAAAGAGTTGACAATCAAACGTCGCTCTGATATGATATAAAAGTTGCTAACACAGCACGGTAGACCTTTGAAAACTGAACAAAGCAAGCAAACGAACCAATGTGTAGGACGTTTCAATTTATTGAAACAAATACATGCAAGCAATAGCTAGCAAAGTTAATTTTTATGAGCTTAATGACCGTATGGTCATTCAAACAAATCATTATGAGAGTTTGATCCTGGCTCAGGACGAACGCTGGCGGCGTGCCTAATACATGCAAGTCGAACGCTTTTTCTTTCACCGGAGCTTGCTCCACCGAAAGAAAAAGAGTGGCGAACGGGTGAGTAACACGTGGGTAACCTGCCCATCAGAAGGGGATAACACTTGGAAACAGGTGCTAATACCGTATAACACTATTTTCCGCATGGAAGAAAGTTGAAAGGCGCTTTTGCGTCACTGATGGATGGACCCGCGGTGCATTAGCTAGTTGGTGAGGTAACGGCTCACCAAGGCAACGATGCATAGCCGACCTGAGAGGGTGATCGGCCACACTGGGACTGAGACACGGCCCAGACTCCTACGGGAGGCAGCAGTAGGGAATCTTCGGCAATGGACGAAAGTCTGACCGAGCAACGCCGCGTGAGTGAAGAAGGTTTTCGGATCGTAAAACTCTGTTGTTAGAGAAGAACAAGGATGAGAGTAAAATGTTCATCCCTTGACGGTATCTAACCAGAAAGCCACGGCTAACTACGTGCCAGCAGCCGCGGTAATACGTAGGTGGCAAGCGTTGTCCGGATTTATTGGGCGTAAAGCGAGCGCAGGCGGTTTCTTAAGTCTGATGTGAAAGCCCCCGGCTCAACCGGGGAGGGTCATTGGAAACTGGGAGACTTGAGTGCAGAAGAGGAGAGTGGAATTCCATGTGTAGCGGTGAAATGCGTAGATATATGGAGGAACACCAGTGGCGAAGGCGGCTCTCTGGTCTGTAACTGACGCTGAGGCTCGAAAGCGTGGGGAGCGAACAGGATTAGATACCCTGGTAGTCCACGCCGTAAACGATGAGTGCTAAGTGTTGGAGGGTTTCCGCCCTTCAGTGCTGCAGCAAACGCATTAAGCACTCCGCCTGGGGAGTACGACCGCAAGGTTGAAACTCAAAGGAATTGACGGGGGCCCGCACAAGCGGTGGAGCATGTGGTTTAATTCGAAGCAACGCGAAGAACCTTACCAGGTCTTGACATCCTTTGACCACTCTAGAGATAGAGCTTCCCCTTCGGGGGCAAAGTGACAGGTGGTGCATGGTTGTCGTCAGCTCGTGTCGTGAGATGTTGGGTTAAGTCCCGCAACGAGCGCAACCCTTATTGTTAGTTGCCATCATTTAGTTGGGCACTCTAGCGAGACTGCCGGTGACAAACCGGAGGAAGGTGGGGATGACGTCAAATCATCATGCCCCTTATGACCTGGGCTACACACGTGCTACAATGGGAAGTACAACGAGTTGCGAAGTCGCGAGGCTAAGCTAATCTCTTAAAGCTTCTCTCAGTTCGGATTGTAGGCTGCAACTCGCCTACATGAAGCCGGAATCGCTAGTAATCGCGGATCAGCACGCCGCGGTGAATACGTTCCCGGGCCTTGTACACACCGCCCGTCACACCACGAGAGTTTGTAACACCCGAAGTCGGTGAGGTAACCTTTTTGGAGCCAGCCGCCTAAGGTGGGATAGATGATTGGGGTGAAGTCGTAACAAGGTAGCCGTATCGGAAGGTGCGGCTGGATCACCTCCTTTCTAAGGAATATTTCGGAAGACTACACATCGTTTGCCTTTGTTCAGTTTTGAGAGGT
>NZ_NGLL01000001.1:1693311-1890811 GCF_002140615.1 Enterococcus sp. 2G9_DIV0600 | reverse complement strand
TAGCTATGTAGGGAAGGGATAAACGCTGAAAGCATCTAAGTGTGAAGCCCACCTCAAGATGAGATTTCCCATTTCTTTAAGAAAGTAAGATCCCTGAGAGATGATCAGGTAGATAGGTCAGAAGTGGAAGGCCAGTGATGGTTGGAGCGGACTGATACTAATCGATCGAGGACTTAACCAAAAAAGAAAAAAGCACGTAAACTCGGAAGAGTTTTGATTTCTTCGATCCAGTTTTGAGTGAGCAACACTTACTCAATTGAATAGTGTGGTGGCGATAGCAAGAAGGATACACCTGTAACCATGCCGAACACAGAAGTTAAGCTTCTTAGCGCCGATTGTAGTGAAGGGTTTCCCTTTGTGAGAGTAGGACGTCGCCACGCAGCCAAACACATGTCTTAATTGACATGTGTTTTTTTGTTATTACAACGATGTATCATTTTTCTAAAAACAATCACTTAAAATAACTTTTTATGGAAAAAAATGATACACTAGTAGTGAAGTATTTTTAGGAGGGATCATATGACTGACGATGCCAAAAAAGAACAAAATGTTGTTCAAGATCAAGACGTTGTTTCAGTTTCAGCGAATGAAGAAATATCCTTTGGCGATATCAAACAAGTAGCCTCAAAAAATATCGGTCAAATGCTGCAAGACCTGCAAGATTTTGAAGTAGCGATCGAAAAAGAGGATATTCCTGAAATTTATCGTATATATAATGGTCGATTGCACAAACAGTTAAAAGAAACATCAAATCAAAATCATGAGATTGATGAATTGTTATCAAGGAAGTTCCACGATAACTTCACCCAAGCTTTCCCATTTATGATGCATTGTGCCAAAATATCTCCTACGGTGCATTACTATAAGTTAGGAACCTATTATCATGAGCGAGCGACGATTGGTATCGATGCGAGTATTCCCGAAATTTTTGTTATCCCTGAGATAGATGAAGAGTGGGAAAAGTTCCAACGAGGTAATCGTGAGATGCTGACAGCAATCGAACAGCAGATGGACAAACTAGAAGCCAAACGGATCACAGCGTTATCTGAGGTAAAGGAAATCCAAAATCAGATCGATCAACTTACGGAAGCCGAAAATGAATTAACTGAATCAAAGGGTTTTTTCAATCGGACAAAAATCGATGAAGAACTAGAACATTTAACTTCTGAGCGAAAAGCATTAGAAGCCAAACGTAGAGAATGGGAAAGATATTCAAATAATAATGAAGAGGTTTTTGCTGAAAAAGAACGCCTACAGCAGCAATATCAAACATTGCGCTTAAAGAAAGCGATCGTAGAAAAAGAATTTCGTCAAATTGATACTTTTTTTGGTTCTTTTGATGAATTTACGACAAAAATAATGGCTTTCTTAGCTCACTATACGGGAAAGGAGCTGACTGATATTGACGAAAGAAACGCAGACAAATCCTGATGAATCACAGCTGCTGGAGCAGGAACCGACGCTAGAGATTCAAACAGAAGGCGCTAATGAAGTTGAGGAAAACGTACCAACAAATGCGACGGACTTAGTGAATGACGGTCCTTTAGTAGAAGATAGTAGAAATGTAGCGGATGATTCTTTTGATTCAGCGGAAGAAGAATCTGACTACGAAGATGATTATTACGCTGTAAAAGCGCAAGATCACCAACGAATCGAATCGCTTATTGAGCAAGCCGAAAACGAACTAGCTGATTTAAAATTGCGAAAATCAATCATGGAAGCTGATTTTTCTGGATTGCTTGCTCATTACCGTCAGTTGATTTTAACAGATCAAGATATTTCGGTGATCGCCAAAAAGACATTGCTTGAATACTATGCCTATGAATTCTTGAAACCATTAAAAACGATTCATTTAACTGCTACCGATAACTATGATACATGGAAGACAAAGCATTTCAATGTCCGTTTTCGTTTAACAGAAACAAAGGAGCTCGAGTTTAGTTTTAAACTAAATCCAGTCAATTCTACGTATCAATCCAGTTATTTGCCATTGTTGACTATCAATTCAAACTCCCAGTCGGTGGTTGTCAATGATGAACAGATTTTGCATTTAATCAGTCAATGGCATGCGGAGAATATTTTCTCGGTCAATCAGCTTTCGCTTTTTAATTATGATGTCAACTTGGTATTGGCGCATTTAAAAGAATTAGGCTTTACGGTTTCACCAAGCTTGATCGACAATACCCAAACCTTAGCTGTCGATATGGAAACAGATTTTCCTGTTGCAGCAGAAGTTCTCGATCAAATTTTTATTATCACGATGGAGAATCAGCTATATGATTTTATCACAGAAAACAAAGGTGAAATTCTTATTTTACTTGATAAAAATCAACGATTGACGATCCATTTGTATACAGAGTCCACTTTACTAACGATTGACTCGGATCAATGGAAGCGATCCTTACTAGATTTCTTCACAAGCTATCCGTTTTTAGTTCCACTTGTGGTAAAAGGTGAAGAATAAATGTTCTAAATTGGTTAAGAGTGCTAGAATGGTTTTTATAACTATTCAGCACTTTTTTTGGAAGGAGCAGTATGATGAAAAATAAAGCACTAGGTTTTTATGAAGGACGATCTTTAGATGATCTAGAAGTATTTACTGAAAAGGAAATTCCTATACCGATTTGCCAAACACATGATTTACTGGTGGAAGTACAAGCAGTTTCGGTCAATCCAATCGATACGAAACGTCGGCAAATGACTGTTTTAAGTGAAGATTTCCAGATCCAAGGGTATGATGCCGTTGGGATCGTTAAAGATATCGGCTCAGCAGTTAGTGGCTTTGCCGTTGGTGATCGGGTATTCTATGCCGGAACCACACAACGACCTGGTGCGAATCAAAGGTTTCAAGCTGTTGATTCTCGAATCGCAGCAAAGGCACCAGCCGGTTTTTCTGACGGTGATCTTGCGGCTTTACCATTAACGAGTTTAACCGCATGGGAATTGCTATTTGAAAAATTTGGATATATTCCTGAAGAAAACGCCAATCAAGGATCGATTTTGTTGATCAATGCCAGCGGCGGTGTGGGTTCGATCGCTGCACAATTAGCAAAATGGGCAGGTTTAACCGTTTATGGCAGTGCTAGTCCTAGAAACAACGAGTGGCTAAAAAACAATCAAGTGGATCATGTTCTTAATCACCGTTTACCTTTAGCCGAACAAATAAACAAACCTTTTTCAGCCATTGCCATTTTTTATGATGCCTCCACCTATTTGCCACAATTAACGAAAGCAATCGTCCCATTTGGTAAAGTCGGAATGATCGTCAATACGAAAGAAGCGCTCGATTTAAACCCATTTAAAAACCTTAGCATCGATTTTTATTGGGAGTACATGTTTGCCAAAACAGATGCTCAACTGATGTTTGAAACCCAAGGAGCGATCTTAAAACGAATCGCTTCGCTGTTAGTTAATGGCAAAATTCACACCACTGCGGTCCAAACGATTGATGGAGGAATCACGATCGAAAACTTAAAACTCGGTACCGAAGCGGTTGAGCGGGGAAATAAAGGCAAGACTGTGATTACAGGGGGCGTCTTATAGATGGAAGAAGAGGAAGCAATCCTGTTTTGGGATGAGTTTGCTCAAGATTATGCACAAATCCAGCAGGAGTCTTCATTGCAGATTGCGAAAGAGGTAGTTGCTTACTTATTGGAGCAGCAAGTGTTCCCCATATCTATTTTTGTTGACTTTGCTGCTGGTGCGGGTCGCTATATCCCCGCATTTTATCCTTATGTAAATGAGTATTATGCGATTGATTTTTCAAAGGAAATGCTTAGAATAATTGAAGAAACGATTGATGATCCACAGAATAAACTACACCTGATGCAACAGAGCCAAAGCGACTTTTTAACGACGGACCAGCACTGGCCCTGTATTTTCATGGCCATGAATCCAGCACTAAGAGACAAAAAGACATTGCTGCAGTTGCGAAAGAAAACCGATCAATTGATTATTCTTAGAACAATCGCTGAAGTAGAAAATGTGTTTCAGCCCTTTGAAGAAGACCCCGTAGATGAAAAAGAGTTACAGCTTAATACCTACTACAAGAAGTGGTTATCAGAAGAGGCAATTGAATGGCGGAGCTGCCAGTTTGAGTATATGGTGAAAGAAGAGATCGATCGGGATTTCTTTCATCTTTATTTTGAGGATGAGTATTCATTGGAACAGCGGAAACAAATGGTTCAACGTATCTTTGGTGAATCGCTGACTGTTGAAAGCCATACGAAAATAACCTTTGAACTTCTTTTATCTCGATAGTAATCCCTCAAAGAGATCAAAAAAAACGAGATTCTGACATAAGAGCGAAAAACAGAAACAGTAGTTATGCCTCTTTTGACTACTGGCTGCAAATGTCCTTATGCTGGAATCTCGTTTTGTATCGCTTTTGTTATAAGAAAAGATAGACAGTCGTTCCTAAGATCAGTAAGAAAAGAAGATTGACGATTAAGAACCATTTTTGAAATGCTTTGGCTTCTTTGGCTCGAGCTTGTTTCAGTAACTTATAGCCAATCAAATTGGCTAGTGAAGCAATCAATGTACCCAATCCGCCGACATTGACCCCTAAAAGAACGGCTTTTTCCAAGTCGGTGAAGGGAGCGATCAAAATCGCTGCTGGAACGTTAGAGATTCCTTGAGAGAGTAAAATACTGCCTAAAAAAGCGCGATGTGTTTCTTGAAAATACGGTCGAATGCGATTGGTGATCCACGTTTGGTCTTGAATATTGCCGACGATCAAGAAGAAGCAAATGAAGGTAAGCAATAAACGATAATCAACTTTGGTAAATAACCGTTTATTGCTGAACCAAACCACGGCTACGACGATAAGAACGGCTATCGAGAGGGGTAGAACACTAAAAATACCCAAAATCATGATAACAAACAAGCCTGCATGGCGCATCGCTGTTTTTTTTTCATAGGCGTCTTCTTGAATAGTGATTTCTAGAGGCGATTTTGAAATAAGCTGGACCGAAACAAGCAGTAATAGTAAGGAAAGCCCCACGAAAGTACCGGTTGTCCACATGAACTGTCCTAGTGAGATGTGATAATAAGAAAATAAAAATAAGTTTTGCGGGTTTCCAAAGGGAAAAAGGCTACTTCCTAAATTGGCTGCTACGATTAAATAGACGGCGCCTAATATGACACTAGTTCGCTGTTGTTCTTGTCTCGTTAAAAGCAGATAGATGGGCAATAAGGTTAAAATAGCTACATCGTTCGTTAAGAACATCGAACTAAAAAAGCTTAGAAGAACGACTACACGAATCAAATCCCGCAAACTGCGGCTCTTTTCCACCAATTTTTGACCAAATGCCCGTAATAAGCCAGCTTCTTCTAACCCATTGATCACTAGCATTAATCCAAACAGCGACAAGATCACTTTGAAGTCAATAAACGACCAACGGAAGGTGCCAAAAAAACATGCAATGAGTGCTAGTAGCAGGGAAATCGAAAATAATCGATCGGTTCGAAAAAATGCTAACATTCGTTTTCCCATAGTTCACCACCTTTCTTCTCAAGAATTTTACCATTCCCGCGCTTTAGAAACAATAAATAACGCTTTTTAAACCGATCTTGAAGACCTTAGGATGATTTTTATAGTTGACAAATGAGTCATTAATTGGGAAATTGGTATGTGAAAGGTGAAGGAGGTTCAAAAATGAATGTTATGCAGCTGCTTGAAAAAAATCAGCAGGTTCATTTTCAAATTTTAGCTGTTTTTTTTCAGAATGGCTCAGAGATCTCTTATAAGAAACTTGCAAAAACATTATCCATTTCCGCCCCCACTTTGCAAAAAGAGCTTCAAAATCTTCATCAGAATTTAGTCGCTTTCCATGAGGATGCGACATTGACTTATTTAGAAAATGATCAAGTACAGTTAACACTTCCGCTTGATTTCTCACTAAAAAAATTCTTTTATTCGTATCTGTCAGAGGCGATCGATTTTCAGATTTTGTCCTATTTGTTTTTTCATCGAGATGAGTCAACGACGAAAATGATGTTAGAACTCATGTTGAGTGAAGCATCTTTGTTTCGTCGATTCAAAGCCATCAATCAATTATTGAAAGAGTTCGATATCCAATTAAAAAATAAAAAATTAATTGGGGATGAAAAGCAAATTCGTTTTTTCTATTATCAATTTTTTTCACAAAGTTATCCCAATGAAGAATTGATTACCCGCTTGAATGCTCCAGCCATCAATAATTTGATTCGAGTTATTGAAAAACAGTTACAGACAACGTTTAGTCAAGCTGAGCGTTGGAAAGTTGGATTATGGCTAGGCATTATGGAAGCTCGTTTTGATTATCGTGGCTCACAGCAGCATGAAGCCTCGTATCACCTATTAAAGTCTCTAGAAAATGAAGCCATGTTCCAGATTCTGCGGAATATCTTAGGACGCTACCTCAGTCGTTTTGCGGTTTCCTGGAGCGATTATGAAACGGTTTATTTCTATTTGTTTTTACTAGCAGAAGGCTTGATTGGTCCTTCTGAGGAGGGATTAAGCCAGAAGTCACTTTTCTTCCGAGAAATCGAAGCATTAAATGAAGAGTTGTTGCAGGCGATCGGTGATAGTGAAAGAAAGTCTGCAGAAACTTCAGTGGAGTTGGGTGTCTTCTTAACCAGCGTAACGATCCAAGCGTTATACATTCATGGCGGTATTATTGCTTTTGCTGAATTTCAGCCGCAAAGTGTTGCGAATGAAAGCTTGATTGTAGTGGCACAACAAGCAATCGAACAGTTGGAGAAAAACGTAAACCAGTCTTTTTCTCTTGAGAAAAAGCAGCATTTAACCAATGAATTGCTTTTGATCCGTCAATGGATTCAAGTAAAACAGGAAAAAGCATTTACCGTAGGCATTTTGTTGACTCAATCACGATTACGCAGTGGCTTTTTGCGGCGTTTTTTGATCAAAGAATTGGCTGGCTATCCGAATATTCACTTCGATGGGACGAAGGAGAAGGACTATGATTTATTGATTGTTGATCATTCTGAGATCTCGGAAGGCTATCGTTATAAGAAGCGATTGATTTTAACAGGTGGTGCAACCCCATTTGAAGAAGAGCGACTTCATCAAATCGTGGATGAAATACGCAATGAGAACCTTGAAAGTGAGTTGGAAAAGATATGAGAATAGTGATTATTGGAGGCTCTCATGCAGGAATTGCTGCTGCCCGTCATTTAAAAAAAGTTGACCCCAAAGTCGATGTGATTATTATAGAAAAATCAGGTGTCCTTGGTTACGTTGCCAGCAGCTTGAATTTAGTTTTAGAAGGATATATCTCGCGTCTGGAAGACTCACGGACCACAACTGCTAGCGAGCTTCTTTCAGAAGGAATCAATGTGATGCTGAACAGTGAAGTCATAAACATTTTTCCGCAAGAAAAACTGGTTCAATTTGTGACGTCAACGGAATCATATCGACAAGAAGATGAAGTGAGTTATGATGGCTTAATTTTAGCGATGGGATCGAGTACTTTCCGCTCGGAGTTCGCCTCAGATGTTGAAGCACATATAACGACCTACAAAACGATTGGTCAATCAAAGCAAGCACTAGAAAAAATCGAAAAGGCGCAAACCGTGGCGATCGTCGGCGCTGGCCTGATTGGGTTTGAATTGGCGGAATCGTTAAGTGGACAGCAAAAAGCGATTCACTTAATCGATCGAATGGATACGCTGTTGTTCCGTTATTTTGATCATGAAGTTGCAGAAATTTTGATGGAACGTTTTCCAGAGAACTTACAAATTTATCTTAACAGCAACGTTGCCCATACGATCAAAGACGAGAAGGGCGAATATCAAGGAATTGAGCTTTCAAATGGAACCCAGATTCAAGCTGATGTAGTCGTTTATGCTGTAAATCCGCGACCGAATGTCGCCTTAGTAGAAGACTTTTTAAAACTAAATCTCGATGGCACGGTATTTACAAATGAATACTTGCAAACGTCTGATCCATCCATCTATGCGATCGGCGATCTCGTCTCGATTCCTTTCAATCATTCGGATAGCTCTTTGTATATCCCTTTAGTGACTAATGCTTATCGGACGGGGATCGTAGCTGCTACCAATGTATTGGCTAATGAGCAGGGAACGACGAAAATTCCTTTTCCCAAAATGCAGCGCACGGTTGTTAGTAAATTGTTTGGCTATTTTGTCAGCAGTTCAGGTATCAATGAGACTGAGGCACCGTATTACGGCTTTGAAGTAGATTCAGTGACGCAGACATTTCATTCTCGGACATTTTTCGCGACAGATGAGGATTTTGAAGTAACCTTAAAACTGATTTTTGATCAGCAAACGAAAATAATCATGGGAGGGCAAATCATCACGAGTGATCGTGGAAGTTTAGAGATCATCAACACGATTTCAACGTTAATCAATAGCAAAACGTCCTTGCACCAATTAGCAACAATGGATTACTTTTTTAATCCTACCATTTCTTTTCCGTTGCATTTTTTGAATCAATTGGCCCTGGATGGCTTGTTAAAGTAAATTATGTAACCTTGGTAAACCTACGATCATCGTAGGTTTATTTTTTTTGAACGTAACGATAATCAAGGAAGACTATCGCTTTCCATCAGTGACTGGTTTCGGTAATTAAAAATCAGGTGGGCTGCTGTTGGAGGTCGATGTCAACTACTATCATGATTTTTTTTGATGAAGAATCTCGAAACGAAAACGATAAAGCTTGTTCGATGACTGAACTGCTTTTGCTTATAGATTTTTATTGATAGACGATGATTGTTTAGGTGGAGGGGACACACGTCATTTGCTTTTAACTGATAAAATACATCATCTTGGGTAAGTGGTGATTTTACATGGTTTTCAATAGATGAAAACAAGTGCAAATCTAAGTGATCTGTTATTGAATGATACTCAGAAAGTGAATGTATCATTCGTAAGTATTTTTATAATCCAAAGGATAAAATAGACATCCTTGAGATAAGAATACGCTTATCGGCAGGTTTATAAGAGAAAAACATCACATAATTTCCTTTCCTCGCATACTCATTTTCCAAAAATTGCGATGGGAAAGGGATTTTTTAAAAAAACTTCTTGTGATTTTAAGTGAAATACGTTACCCTATTAAAGAGAGTGAGAATCATTCTCAATAACGAGGGGGCGGGGCATGTTGAAAAAAATCGGATTACTGCTGATCTTTATTCTTCTAGTGGGTTGCTCTTTGTTGGCAGGTACCCATGAATTGTCTTTAACAGGTTTACAGCAGGGTGATCCGAATCATTGGCTTGTTTTGGTAAAAGTTAGGCTCCCACGGACGATCAGTTTGATTATTGCAGGTGGGATCATTAGTATCTGTGGAAAAATCATGCAGCACATGATGCAAAATAAATTTGTGGCCTCTGAGTCGATTGGGCTGACGGATAGCGCTCGCTTAGGAATTTTGCTGGTTATGCTCTTTCTGCCAAATGCCTCAAATTTGATTCGTACGACTGCAGCATTTGTGTTTGCTTATGCAGGGGTGTTGTTCTTTTTATTTTTAAGCCAATTTCTACCAAAGAAAGATCCAATGATGCTGCCTTTAACAGGGGTGATGTTCGGTAATATCATCGGTGCTATTAGTAGCTTCTTAGCCTATCGCTTCCAATTGGTTCAAAACGTTTCTTCTTGGCTACAAGGAAATTTTGCCACCATTATGGTTGGACAGTATGAACTTTTGTATTTGACGATTCCTGTTTTCGGTTTGCTGTATTTCTTAGCTTATGAGATCACGATCGCCGGTTTAGGTGAAAGTGCGGCTAAGAGTCTGGGGATCAATTACTTGTTCTTGCGTTTTGCTGTATTTGCTCTGGTGGCGTTTGCCAGCAGTGTCGTTTTACTGACCGTTGGACAAATCCCTTTTCTAGGGATCGTTATCCCAAATATGATCGGCATGGTCTTCGGGGATCATTTGAAAAATAATCTGGTCTTGATCAGCTTTGCCGGAAGCGCGTTCTTGTTATTGTGTGATGTATTGGCGAGAGTCGTCATCGCGCCGTATGAAATGCCGGTCAGTGTTGTCGCCGGCGTACTGGGTGGGTGCTGTTTCTTGATTTTGCTTCTGGGGAGGAAATTTCGATGAAGAAAAAACTCTTCCTCTTGTTGTTTCTAATCCTTTGTGCATGTATGGCCTATCTGACCTATAACACCTATGGTAACTGGTCCTTTGCCTTTGCATTACGAGGACGTCGCATCATGGCTTTTGCTTTAGTTGCCATTGCAATCTCCTTTAGTACAATCACGCTACAGACACTGACGAGCAATCGTTATCTAACCCCTGGGATTTTAGGCTTAGATCAACTGTATGTCCTTGTTCAAACCCTTTGTTTCTTTTTTATCGGTGGGATTCAGATGTTAAGCCAAGAAACAGCTGCGATGTTTTTGTTCTCTGTCGGTTTAACTGCCGTTCTAGGAAGTTTCTTGATTGGCTTTTTCTATCAAAAAGCAGTCGCCGGACTATTTTTGTTGTTGATGGCAGGGATGGTCTGTGGCACGATGTTCGGTAGTCTCAGCACCTTTTTACAAGTATTGATGGATCCAAATGAATATGATTTGCTGCAAGGCCGCTTATTCGCCAGTTTTGGCAATATCAACACCCAACATCTTTTGATTGCTGCCGCGATCATTTTGGTAGGGAGTATCTGTCTGATTCTGCTGATTCCAGAATTAAATTTGCTCCATTTAGGAAGCGGACAGGCCAAAAGTTTAGGCGTTTCTGTTCAATGGCTTCATAGAGGTGTTTTATTTTTGATTGCTTTACTGACAGGCACTGCCACTGCTTTAGTTGGTCCAGCAGTTTTTCTAGGATTTGTGGTGGCAACGATCACCTATCAGCTTTTCCCAACTTATCGTCACGGTTGGCTGTTTGCCGGTGGTAGTTTGATTGGCTTTCTCCTGTTGGTAGGAGGTCAATTCCTAGTGGAACAGGTCTTTCAATGGCAAACGACCATCGGCACCGTGATCCAATTATTAGGTGGTATCTTCTTTATAAGCAAATTGCTGCTGGAAAGGAAAAAATCATGATCGAAACCAAAAATGTATCCAAGAATTATGCAAAAACACAAGTTTTGACGAAATGTTCCTTAGCGTTGCCGGAGCAGAAAATGATTGCTTTCATTGGGCCCAATGGTGCCGGAAAAAGTACCTTGCTTTCTTTAGTCAGTCGGATGTTGGATCAGCGCACCGGTGATATTTATCTGGATGGAACGGAGATTCGTCAATGGAAATCCAAAGAGCTAGCAAAAAAAATGGCTTTTTTGCAGCAAAGCAATCGCTATGCTGTCAATCTGACCGTAAGAGAACTAGTGGCATTTGGTCGTTATCCATATAACCGGGGACGACAATCGGCAGCAGATGATGTGATTATTGATGATTCTTTGTCTAAGTTATCTCTCACCGAATATGCTGGTCAATCGATCCATGAACTTTCAGGTGGGCAACTGCAAAGAGTTTACTTGGCGATGATCTTAGCCCAAGATACCGATTATTTATTATTGGACGAACCGTTAAACAATCTAGATTTGAAACATGCCAATCAGCTGATGAAATTATTGACTACATTGGTGGAAGAGTATCAGAAAACCGTTGTGATCGTTTTGCACGACATTAATTTTGCAGCACGATATGCCGATCACATCGTCGCTATGAAAGATGGTCAGATTTTTAAAGCAGCTGGCACAGAGGCAGTGATTCGAGAAGAGGTACTAGAAGCACTATATGAAATTCCAATCAAACTGGTACAAGTGGATGGGCGGCAATTTTGCTACACCTTCCAATAAAATTTTGTTTCTAAGGAGGAAAAAATGAAAAAAATAGTAGTAAGTTTTATGAGTATTTTCGTACTAGCGGGGTTGACCGCTTGCGGATCAAATAATACAGGGACAACAGATTCAACGGGGACAGCTCAAACCCAAGTGGAAGAAAGTGCACAAACGCCGACAGAAGTCGAGATCACGGACAGCAATGGGACTGTCACTGTTCCTTATGCGCCGGAAAAAGTTGTTGTCTTTGACAACAGTGCATTAGACACAATGGATGCCCTTGGTCTTGGAGACCGAGTCGTTGCTGCAGCAACCAGCAATCTGCCAGATTATTTATCAGCGTATGCAGATGTTGAATCAGCAGGGGGAATCAAAGAACCGGATCTAGAGAAAATCAATCAATTACAGCCGGATCTAATCATTATTTCAGGTCGGCAACGTGATTTTCAAGAAGAATTATCTGCCATTGCGCCAACCGTTTTCTTAAGTGTCGACAATAGTAATACGTGGGGATCGATCGAAGCTAATATTACGGCTATCGGACAAATCTTCGGTGTGGAAGAAGAAGCGAAAGAACAGCTGAATTCGTTGCAAACACAGATCAACACCTTGAAAGAGCAAGCACAAAGCGCTGGCGAAAAAGCTTTGGTAGTTATGGTGAATGAAGGTAATCTTTCCGCTTTCGGTCCAGGATCTCGTTACAGTATCCTATATGATACGTTTGGTTTTCCGGCAGTTGATGAAGAGCTAGAGGCGTCAACTCATGGACAAAGTATTTCTTATGAGTACTTGCTTGAAAAAAATCCTGACGTCATCTTCGTGATTGATCGGACAAAAGCGATCGGTGGTAATGAAAGCGAAAGTGAATTTGTTGCAAACGAAATCGTACAAGAAACAAATGCTGGGCAAAACGATCAAGTGATTGAATTGGATGCTGCGGTTTGGTATTTAGCTGGTTCCGGATTGGAGTCGATCCAATTAATGATGGATGATGTCAAACCAGCCGTTGAATAAGTATGTGAGAACAAAAATCAAGTAACAAGCGGCACGCGTATCAGTTTACTGAGAATGCGTGTCTTTTTTTCATTTTCTAGGACCTACGACTGATTTTTGAGAACTTTACCAGCTTTACTTTACCTGTCGTAGTAATTGTTTTATAATTAGTACGACAGATGAAGTAATTTAGGAGGCGATTGCGTGATCTCGAGTGACGGAATTCGCGGCTATAACGACGCAATCATTTTATCCATTCTTTCAAAAGAAGATTCTTATGGATATGAAATATCCAAGCGTATTCGCGAAGGAACGGATGCCGTATATGTGATCAAAGAAACGACGTTGTATTCCGCTTTTACTCGGTTAGAAAAACAAGGATTGATTCGTTCCTATCCTGGAGAAGTGACGCATGGCAAAAAGCGGACGTATTACCAGATAACTGCAGACGGAAAAGCGAGCCTTACACAGAAACGATTGGAGTGGCAACAGACAAAGATCGTCGTTGACCAGTTCTTACAAGGAGGAGAAAAATGAAAACCATTCATGACTATTTAGACAGCTTATTTTTATCAGTACCCATCACACCGGAAACGAAGAGGGCAAAAGAAGACCTCTTAGCCATTATGGAAGACCACTACTTGGAATTAATCCATCAAGGGAAAAGTGAACACGAAGCCATCGGTGCGGTGATCAGTGAGTTTGGTTCGGTGGATGAATTGCTGCAAGAATTAAATGTTTCTAAAGAAGAGCCAATTGATGATTGGTCCGATGCTATCACAGAAGATGATGCATTTGATTATTGGGGAACTGTGCGCCACTTTGCTTTCTCGTTGTCTTTGGGAATCGGCTTTTGTATCGCAGCTTTTGCAGCTTTGATGCTTTTTGTTAGTTTCTATGCGGAATTATTTGGTGTAATGGTGATGATCCTTTTTATCGCCATCGGGGTTGGTTTTATCATCTCTAGCAGTTTGCACTTTTCCGGTGCTCGTAAACAGTTGGATGATCGTCCGATCAAAAGGGATGCTAAACGAGAAGCCGCTCAGCAACTCGCAAATTATGAAAAAAGTTTTCGAATTGGTCTCGTTTTAGGAATTGGCGCCTGCATTTTTTCGATTGCGCCTGTACTGTTAAGTGAGCTGATTTATTACTCTGTCGAATTCGGTATAGCGCTATTTTTCTTGACGGTTGCAGTAGGTGTGTTCTTTATTATTTATGTAAGTATTATTCGGGCAGGGTTTGCGAAATTGGCTTCGGAAACGTATTTTATTCGCGACGAAGATCATCCTGGTGATCGAGCAACACGTCATAAATATGGCGAATCCGCTGGTAGAGTTACCTTTTTTCGAACAGTCTATTGGCCAGTGATTTTGGTCGTTTACATGCTTTGGTCCTTCATGTTTCATGCATGGGCTTACTCTTGGGTCATTTTTGTTATCGGTGGTGTCTTAGAGGACTACTTTATTGGTCAGACAAAAGCCAAAAAATAAGAGACGTTTCAACCGAGAGTGCTTTCTTTACTTTTAAAAAAAGGAAGACTATAATACGCCTTGTAACTGAATTAAGTAAAAAAGAACGGCGAGAAGTGAGATGTTCTCATTGCTTTTTTAAAAGTTCAGAATACAAGAAAAGAGGCAATGGAATGTTAGAAATTCATTATCTGAAAAATGGCAGCAAAGAAGTAACAACAGTTGAATCCCCGGAGCGCTTTCTTGCGAGCCAATACTTGGAAGTCCCACCTTTTCAAGACCATTACCCAGTCGAAGAAGTTTTTCTAGACGGCAAGCGGATCACGTTGAGGGAGCGAACAATCGGTGGATTGTTCAACTATTTCAATACTAAATGAAAAAATTGTCTTTTTCTATGACTCACTTTACATTGTGAGGAATCATAGGAAGAGGCAATCTTTTTTTGTTTAATTGAGAATAGGAGATGTAATTGAGAATCTAACAGGTAGGAACTTTGCTTAGATATGATTACCCAACCTTACTACTATACTCCATTTGCTTTGAATAGAAAATAAATATGCTCATTTCTGAGGAGGATAACATTTTTTTTGACTATTTCTGAATAAACTATTGCATTTTGTAGTTAGATATACTAATAATTAATAGAGATTATTCTCAAATAATTATTCTAATTGGAGGAAATGATATGTCATTAATTGGAAAAGAGATTGGTTCATTCGAAGCGAAAGCTTACCACAATGGAAAATTTATCGATGTTTCATCAGAAGATTTTAAAGGAAAATGGAACGTTGTTTGTTTTTATCCTGCAGATTTCTCATTTGTTTGTCCGACAGAACTTGAAGATTTGCAAGACCAATATGCATCATTAAAAGAATTAGGCGCAGAAGTTTATTCTGTATCAACGGATACCCACTACACACATAAAGCGTGGCATGATCATTCTGATGCCATCAATAAAATCGAATATATCATGATTGCAGATCCTTCTCATGTGATCTCAGAAATCTTTGATGTATTAGACGAAGCATCAGGTTTGTCTCAACGTGGTACATTTATCATCGATCCAGATGGTGTGGTACAAACGGTTGAAATCAATGCGGATGGTATCGGTCGTGATGCTAGTGGCTTGATTGACAAAATCCGTGCAGCACAATATGTTCGTACTCATCCAGGTGAAGTATGTCCTGCAAAATGGAAAGAAGGCGAAGAAACATTAACGCCAAGCTTAGACCTTGTAGGCAAGATTTAGGAGGCTCTCATGGCATTAGATAAGGCAATCAAAGACCAACTGACCCAGTATTTAGCGATGCTGGAATCAGAGGTTGTATTTGCAGCAAGTTTAGGTGAGGATGATTCTTCCACAAAAGTACGTGAATTTTTAGAAGAAATCGCAGAAATGTCGCCAAAAATCACGATTCAAGCTGTAGCAAGCGAACGAACACCAAGCTTTTCGATCAATCGTCCCGGTGAAGAAAGCGGCATTGCTTTTGCTGGTTTACCGTTAGGACATGAGTTCACTTCATTTATTTTAGCGTTGCTTCAAGTAAGCGGTCGTCCGCCGAAAATTGATGAAGCACTACAAAAGCGCATCAAAGCGATCGATAAGCCATTACATTTTGAAACCTATGTCAGTTTGACCTGCCATAACTGTCCGGATGTTGTTCAAGCGTTAAACATTATGGCAGTGCTAAATCCTTCCATCAGTCACACCATGATCGAAGGTGGGATGTTCAAAGAAGAAATTGACAAGAAAAAAATTATGGCTGTGCCAACAGTCTTTCTAGATGGCGAAGAATTTGCAAGCGGCCGTCAAACGATCGAACAATTATTGGAAAAAGCAGCTGGTCCAACGAGTAAAGATGACTTTGCTGAAAAAGAGCTTTTCGATGTTTTGGTCGTCGGTGGCGGACCTGCAGGTGGAAGTGCAGCGATTTATGCGGCGCGTAAAGGTATCAATACCGGGATGGTCGTGGAAACGATGGGTGGCCAAGTGATGGAAACCCTTGGTATCGAAAACATGATCGGTACTCCTTATACCGAAGGACCAAAATTAATGCGTCAGGTAGAAGAGCACATCAACGAATATAAAGTCGATGTCATGAAAGGGCAGCGTGCCAAGGATATTCGTCGCAATGATGTCATCGAAGTTGAATTAGAAAATGGCGCAGTATTAAAAACCAAAACGGCTATTTTAGCAACCGGTGCTCGCTGGCGCAACATCAATGTTCCGGGAGAAAAAGAATTCAAAAATAAAGGTGTTGCCTATTGTCCACATTGTGACGGCCCGTTATTTGCTGGGAAAGAGGTTGCTGTCATTGGCGGCGGAAACTCTGGGATCGAAGCAGCGATCGATTTAGCTGGCATGGCAAAACATGTCTACGTTCTTGAATTTTTACCAGAACTAAAAGCGGACCTTGTGCTACAAAACCGTTTGAACACGTTAGAAAATGTGACTGTTATTACGAATGCCGCAACGAAGGAAATTGCTGGATCCGATCATGTCGAACAATTGACCTACGTTGATCGCGAAACGAATGGCGAATTCACATTAGCTGTGGAGGGTGTCTTCATTTTGATTGGCTTAATGCCGAATACTGAATGGTTAAAAGACCGCATCGTTTTAAACGAGCGTAATGAGATCGTGGTAGACAAACATGGCGCAACCAACATTGAAGGCGTCTTTGCAGCGGGAGATTGTACCGATAGTGTATACAAACAGATCATCACTTCAATGGGTTCAGGTGCTACTGCTGCGTTAGGTGCGTTTGATCATCTGATTCGCTCGTAAGCAGTCAACAGCTACTCATATATGATTTAAATCAGAAACGTCTCAGGAACTTCTAGGAGCTCCTGAACGTTTTTTTGTGGATGAGGGAATTTTAGGGCTGTTGACAGCAGGACAGTTTCTATATTACAATGAAAAAAACTCGTTCAAAAAAGAAAGAGGTATATTGATGAGTGTCGTAGGTATCTAACCAGCCAATTAAAACAAATAAGCAAAAACAGACTGTTTATTTGTTGTGCCTGTAGATACCGATAAAAATCGTTATTGATGAATCAGGTGATGGGAGACTGTCGCTTTTTTTGTACACTTTTTTGGACGGGGATATTACCGGGATCCTCAGGCACAAGAAAGGATCACACATGAATATACCAAAAGCAACTGAATTTGAACAAATCAAAGAACAAGTAAGTAAAAAAATAATCAGCGATTACGGCAAAGCGCGCTTTGCGAATGAAAAACCAGCAGCTACGATCCACTCTGCACAAAAACGAGTGACAGAGACCACTGAAGCGATGGCGCTATTAGCCGCCGGTCGTCAAGTGCCTTTTATGGGGCTGCAGCATGTCTTACACCATACGGAGAAAATTGAAAAAGGGTTTGTTTTAGAACCACAGGAGCTTATCGAATATGGAGACTTTTTACGGTCTTTTCGAATCATCCGTCAATTGTTCGAAAAGAATCAATCGATCGCCCCAAAATTGCATCAATATGCGCAAGGTTTAGCAGACTTTTCTGAAATCGCCGAAATGATTTTCCAAAAGATTCGCAATGGTCAGGTTGATAGTAATGCCAGCCGAGAATTGCGGAAAATTCGCGGTACGATCGAAAAATATGAAGCTGATCTGAAAAAAGTTTTTGCAAAGTTTTTTAAAGAAAGTCGTTATTTACAAGAAAATCGTGTCATCAAAAAGAATGACCGATATACGTTACCCGTGCGTGCTGAATTCCAACAGCAATTTAAAGGAACGATCATCGAACGTTCCAATAAGCGTGCGACTGTCTTTATTGAACCGGAAGCAGCTGCCCGTCTGAATGATCGATTGATCTTGGCACAGGCGGAAGAAACGGCCGCTCAATACCAAGTCTTATCAGAATTGACCGGGGCAATCGCCGAACAAATGAACGCAGTATTTGCCTGTCTCGATATTTTAGTGGTGTTGGATATTATTTTTGCTCGCGGAAAGTATTGCCGGGAGATCAATGGGCAACCGATAGCGATCACTGAAGAAGAAGTTTTGCTTCTTGATCAGGTCCGGCATCCTTTGCTGGGCACTGATGCAGTTCCTCTATCTTTAAAACTAGGAGAAGAGAACCGATGTATGGTCATCACAGGGCCGAATGCTGGTGGTAAGACGGTTGTCTTAAAAACCGTCGGACTCGTTTGCGCCATGGCACATTACGGCTTATTTCCAGCGCATAATGGCAACAGCAGTGTACCGTTTTTAAAAAGTCTTTGGATGGATATTGGGGATCAGCAAAGTCTAGAAAATTCTTTAAGTACCTTTTCTGGACACATGTCGAATATTGCACAGATCATGACGAATGCCGGACGGAACAGTATCGTTTTGTTGGATGAAATTGGCAGCGGGACTGAACCAAATGAAGGGGCGGCTTTAGCAATCGCCATTATGGAATCGATCTATCGTTCAGGGGCATTAATGATCGCCACGACTCATTATGGTGAAATCAAGCAATTTGCCCTTGACCATCAAGACTTTGAAACGGCGGCGATGGCGTTTGATGCCAAAACACTGACGCCCAAATACCGCTTGTTGACCAATGCGGTTGGCGATAGCAATGCGTTTTGGATCGCCGAAAAAATGGCGATTCCAGCTGAGGTCGTGCAAACGGCTAAGGAGTATTTAAAGGATAAATCCTATTCTTTTGAAAAGCAGCCTTTTGTGTCGACCAGAAAACGAACCGATCCGCAGGAAGTAAAGCCTGAGCACATTTTCCAAAAGGGAGACCAAGTCTTTTCAGCAGAACATGAAAAACGGGGACTCTTTTATGAATATTTAGAACAGGGGCAAGCGAAAATTTCGATTGAGAAACAATTTTTCGTTGTTGCTGCTCGACGATTGCAACTGCTCACAAAACGAGAAGCACTCTATCCAGCCGGCTATGATCTAGATCAATTATTTTTCGATTTTGCCCAACGTAAATTTACCCGAGATATTGAACGTGGGTCTAAAAAAGCGCAAAAGCAGTTAAGAAAAGCAGCACAAGAGCGTCAAGCCAAACGATCATTTGATTGATCGGCACGGATATATTTATTCAGACAGTGCAAATCAAGAAAGCAGTTCTTTTTCAATCTTTAGAAAAAGAACTGTCTTTTTTTTGGAATGACCGTTTTTTAATAACGTATATTATCGAAGGGGATTCGGTGTTGATCGAATGATTTTCATTGGTTTTTCTTTAAAGGCCGGAAAATATTCGAAATATCTAATTTCTTTAAGAAAAGTTAAAGAAAAATAAAAATAACAAAGAATAGGTTGTATCTTTATTCGAGGAAGGGTACCATTCATATTGGATTGAAAAATAACATATAACCTTGTTAGGTGAGGCTCCTATACAAACATAAGCTATTGCGCAGAAACGTCGAAAGACGCCAATGTGTAGAACAGGAATTGTCGGATTAAGGCTTTTCATAAAATAGCTAAGAAAGGAAAGAACTTTCTTTACGTTGTATAGTGCTAAAACTCGGACGATGAGATTGCTGCGAAAGTCTGACGTCCTAAGAGAAGTGAGACTTTTTTGCTTTTCTTTTGATGGATGAATCAGCTCAAAAGGCAAAATAACTGGTACCGTCTGAACACCTACTCCAAGGCAAGAGGAGTGGAAGCAATGATTGAAAAAAAGAAGATCGATTGGCTGCTGATCATAGCTTATTTGCTATTGAGCCTTATCGGTCTTTTAATGATTTATAGTGCAAGTTCTTACCGTTTATTAACGAGGGATCAGCCACCAGCGAGTTTATTCTTGCGTCAGCTTGTTTTTCTACTACTTAGCTGGGTGCTCCTTTTCATTATTCAAAGAACACGTCGAGAGATACTGCTTAGTAAGTACTTAGCGATCGGTTTGCTGGCATTTGGGATCTTTACATTGCTCTTAGCACGTGTGCCTTTTTTCGGCGTCTCTGTTAATGGTGCCCAACGCTGGGTCTCAATCGTAGGGATTCAATTTCAACCTTCAGAAATCGTGAATGTCGGTATGGTTTTGTATCTGGCTCATTACTTTCAAACAGCAAAAACCACCTTGCAGGAAATGAAGCGTCCCCTTTTGGTTTTGTTTTTGTGCTGTGTGTTGATCTTGATTCAACCAAAAGTAGCTGGGGTAATGATTTTACTTTTTTTAGCATTTGTCATGATTACTACGGTACAAGTGCCCGTGAAACTAACAGCTCTTTTATTTGGTGGCTTATTGATCAGTCTGTTCTTGATTGCCATGCTGATTATTTTTTTAGGAAACAATGATTTACTGCCCCACATGTTTATGCACGTTTATAACCGCATACGGTTAGTGGGGGATCCATTTTCCGATCCGTATAATCAGGGGTTTCAAATGATCCACTCCTACTACGCTTTGTTTAATGGTGGTCTTACTGGTCTTGGCTTAGGAAACAGCATCACTAAAAAAGGCTTTTTACCAGTAGCAGAAACAGATTTTATTTTCTCAGTTTTAGTAGAAGAACTAGGCTTGATTTTTGGTATTTTTGTAATCGGCTTATTATTCGTGATCATCTTGCGTTTATTTATGCGATCTGCTGCAATTGAAAACCCTCAAATAGGCTTGATTTTATTAGGGACGAGTACGTTGCTTTTGTTGCAAACAAGTATTAATATTGCCAGTATTTTAGGTTTGATGCCGATGACGGGGGTGCCGCTACCATTCATTAGTTATGGTGGGTCTAGTTACTTTATTCTTTCATTTGCCTTTAGTTTATGCCTGAAACTAGAACGAGAGGAGGGCATCCTTAATGAAGTTCCTCAAACGTCATGAAGCAAACTATGCTTTACTGCTGCCGGTTTTCCTGCTGTTTTTGTTAAGTATCTGGGTACAACATCAAGCATCTGTGATGGATGGCAATGATCCTTCAAGGATTGTTTTGCGGCAGATCCTCTTTTGTATTCTTTCGGCGATTGCTCTTTTTGTGACGAGTTTGATTCCTACGAATTTACTCCTCCGCTTTTCTGGTCTTTTGTACTTACTATCCCTTGGTTTGATGGCCTCTCTTCATTGGTTTTATGATCAAACGATGTTCGAACAAACGCACACCAAACGATGGATTAGTTTCGGTTGGTTTACGATTCAGCCTTCCGAGTTTATGAAAGTGGCCTTTATGCTCTTTATGGTCTATCTCACCTTAGTTTATGAAAAACGAAAAGCCGAACGAACGATCAAATCCGATTTGATCTATGTCACTAAGATCCTGTTATACAGCTTACCGACATTTTTATTGATGTTTATGCAGCGGGACTTTGGAACGAGCTTGGTGTTTATCGTGATGTTAGGTGCCTTATTCATCATTTCCGGTGTTCATTGGAAAATACTGACTGTCGTGATCGGGTTGCTTGCCGCTCTTGGTGCTATTTTGTTGCTGCTCGTATTCACGGAATGGGGCAATCGTGTGTTGTTTCGACTGCACTTCTCACAATACCAATTGGATCGTGTAAGAGCTTGGGCAGATCCTTTCGCTTATCAAGATTCCATCGCTTTTCAACAAGTCCGCAGTATGTGGGCGATCGGTTCCGGAGGCTTATTGGGGGCGCCAGCTACCCATACAACGGTGTATGTGCCGGTTCGTGAGTCAGATATGATCTTTACAGTCATTGGAGAAACGTATGGTTTTTTAGGAAGTACTTTAGTCATCTTCCTTTATTTTTATCTGATCTATCAAATCATTTTTGCTGCTTTAAAAACAAATAACAAAGCATCGGTCTATATTGCGATCACTTATGTGTTTGGTTTAGTTTTTCAAATTTTTGAAAACATCGGAGCGGCGATCGGTTTGCTGCCTTTAACCGGCATTCCTTTACCATTCTTAAGTCAAGGAGGCACCTCACTGATTGCGATCAGCATTGCTATGGGAATTATCTTTGGGTTAGATAAATTTCCGACAAAAGTCAAAAATAGGTCGTATACATTAAAAGAAAGTAGGAGCTTAACATGAGTAAAACAGCAAAAAAAGGAGCGATAGGTGGAGTACTCTGCAGCTGTTTTGCATGGCTGTTTTTCCTCGTTGCATTAGAACCACACTGGTTCCAAAGCATCGACAACCTGTTTTCCCAATTGCCTCAATGGCGGACACCTGCTGTGGAATCGATTTTTCTCCCGCTTGCCAGTACGGCCACGATCATTCCCGTAGCGGCCATTCATTTTCTCTTAGCAAGTATTTTATTTATGCGCAAGCAGCATTTAGAAAGTTTATGGTTGATGGGGAACATGATTGTGATCAGTGGGGTCGGTCAAGTGATCAAGAAAGTAGTTGATCGCCCGAGACCGGATTTTGCTGACAGCATGGAGCGGGCATCAGCAAGTTTTCCAAGTGGACATACATTATTAGCGACCACGTTGATTATTTCTCTCCTCTTCTTCTTAGGGCAAACAGTTCCCGCTAAAAGAGGCAAGCGTCACTTTATCCAAAACCTGGCACTATTTCTTGGAATGATCTATTTGTTGCTGATCATGATGAGTCGCTTGCTATTCGGGGTTCATTATCCCAGTGACTTGCTAGCAAGTATTTTATTGGCAAGTGGGATCAGTTACATCACCTATGCTTTCGTCTTTTCAATCAAAAAACGTGTACTTAGGGGGAAATAAAATGAGTACAGCAAAAAAACTAATAATCATTTTCCTAGTATTGCTGACGGGAATTATTTCAGCAGGAACCGTCTATGCCATTAGGGTGTATTTTCAAGTAGAGGATGTTGCTCACTCGATCCATCGTCCGATCGAAGGACGAGAAGAGGCGGAAGTCATCGAAAATGCTGAACCTTTGAGCCTTCTTTTGTTGGGGATCGCCAATGATTCCCGGCGCAAAACCGATTTTCGCGCAAACACCATCATGGTGGCAACGTTGAATCCTGCCACGCGAAAAACCACCCTCACGAGTATTCCTAGAGACGCCTATGTGGAGATCGTGGGACAAGGCTACCATGATAAAATCAATCATGCTCATTCTTTCGGTGGAGCAAAAATGATGATTGAAACCGTCGAACAATACCTTGATATACCGATCCATCATTATTTCTCTTTAAACATGGATGGGATGGCAGATCTTGTCGATGCAATTGGTGGCATCACGGTTGAAAATGAATTTGCTTTTACTGCCGAGAAGATCGATTACCCAGAGGGTACCCTTGAGTTAGATGGCTGGGAGGCACTCCAGTATACCCGTATGCGAAAAGATGATCCAGAAGGCGACTATGGACGTCAGCGCCGTCAAAGAGAAGTGACTGAAATTTTGGCCAATGAGTTAGTTTCACTTTCAAGCGTGATGCGGATTCAGGATCTGCTAACGATTATTGGAGATAATGGCGAAACGGATTTAACTTTTTCACAAATGAGTCGCCTATTCACTCAATATCAATCCGCATTAGGGACCGTCGAGTCTTACCAAATGGCTGGCAGTGGGTTCACGGGTGATGGCTTTAGAGGAGAATATGGGATTTCTTATCAAGAAGTAACGCCTGAAGAACAACAGACGACGAGCCAACGTTTAAAAAATGAGTTGTTGATTGATTAAGCTTTTGGTTTAGAAACAGAGCTAGTGTATTTTTGTTCATCCAGTAAGTTAGTAATTAGAGTTGACAGCCGCTTTTCCTCAGGATACTCTTTAGTCAAGCAAAGCATTACGGCTTGGCGGATAGCAAGAGTTTGTTTGGAAAAGAGCTGTCAGCTCTATTTCTATTGTGCCACCTTTTCGCTATGCTGTCACAAGGAGGAGAAGTATGAAAATCGTCTTTCAAGACCACTTACCATCTGATTCAAATCAAGTGCTCGCCTTGTACGAGGGGGTTGGTTGGAGCGCCTACACCAAAGAACCTGAGCGTCTTCTAAAAGGGCTAGCTCAATCACAGGTGATAACGGCCTATGTTGAAGAGCAGCTAGTGGGGCTGATCCGTTGTATAACCGATGGACAAACCATTCTTTATATTCAAGATCTATTAGTTGCACCCGAGTTCCAACGTCAAAAAATCGGTCAGCGATTACTAAAAAAAATGTTGGCGAATCATCCATCGATACGGCAAAAGGTTCTGATTACGGACAACACAGAAAAAACGCGTCGTTTTTATGAAACGTGTGGCTTTTCTTCTGTGGAAGAGCAACAAATTGCCGCATTTATCTATTTACCAAAAAGCGAATAAGGAACAAGAAAATCAATGTGTCACTGAGAATGGCTTTATTTTTAGTTGGTTTGGGTTTGAAGAAGGAGTGGAGAAAAACGAAGATGCGCTTTGCGTTGCTTTTTTTGTGCCTCTTTATCGGTGTTGGCGCCTGTGGGGGAAGTCTGTTGGCGTTTAAAAGCATTGAGCCGTTAAGGCAAGGACAGACATATGCTGGTTTAGAGGCGGCCATGCTGCAAGGAACCCCCTTCACGACCTTCTTAATTCCCGGCTTGTTTTTGTTGGTTATCTTAGGCTTGGGGAATCTGATTGTCGCTATCCTGTTGTGGCTTAACAAAGGATACTACGGGGCAATGCTTTTAGGCATGAGTTTAGTAGTCTGGATCATCGTGCAAGTCATCTTATTACGAGGATGGCATGTCTTGCATCTGATTTTCTTTTTAATAGGTTTATTCCAGTTTGCTTCAGCAGTCTACTTTGTCAGAAGCATGCATCTCCCGTTGCCATTTTCAGCTCATCAAAATTGATTAGACTTGTGAAATAAAGATGAAAAAAATTAAATTAATTGAAAGTTTGCTATGGAAAACGTGGATTTTTGAAAAAAATCTTCTTGAAATCATCCTTCGTTTTTAAAATTATGCTAAACTGAAAGAAGTTGAATTATTTTCTAGAATCAGGAGGATTTATTATTGGAGTTTCTTAAAAAATCAAAAATTTTTGCAGGTCTAGTGATTGTCTGTCTCTTAGGTATCGCGGTCTGGATCTATTCAAATATACTGTTTGTCTTTCGACCACTGGAAGCCATCTTTTCTAGTGTCTTTTTACCAGTATTGATTTCGATTTTTATTTTTTACATCTTTTTACCTTTCTTTAATTGGGTAAAAAAAAGAACGAAAAAGAAAAGCATTGCGCTATATTCGACATTGCTGGTGATCGTTTTTGCAGCGTATTTGATCGTTCAGGTGATTGGACCAGCATTAGCCTATGAGATGGGGCGTTTTATCAATCAAATTCCCATCATCATCAATTTGGTGATCGATACTATTGATCATTCTTATTTAGAAGAATTATTTGGTCCTTTTATTGATTCGATTGATATTTCCCAAGCTAGCAACTTTGCCTTACAGTTTATTACCGGGGCAACCAATAGTCTGACGAGTTTGATCTCCATCGTTTCTCATTCAGCGATCGTCTTGTTTACGATCCCACTGTTATTAGTGTATATGTTTAAAGACGGTGAGAAAGTTCCTGATTTTTTGGCAAGTAAGACACCGAAAAACTATCAAGGCTTAATGCGACAACTTTGTAGTGATTTCCATCAAGCAGCGTCAGCGTACATTGGTGGGAAATTGTTGGTTTGTTCTTACGTTGCAGTTTCTAGCTATTTGATTTTTTCTTTGCTAGGTTTGCAGAATGCGTTGCTTTTAGGCCTGATTTGTGGTGTTCTGGACATTATCCCTTATTTTGGTCCCTTTATCGGAGCGGCACCAGCCTTTTTATTTGCGTTAAGTCAAGACATTCGAACAGCTATTTTTCTGATTGTCGGAATCACGATCATTCAGTTAGGTGAATCGTATCTTGTTTCACCATTAGTAATGAAAAAAGTATTGCATATCCATCCAATCATTGCGGTGTTTTTATTATTGATCGCTGGCAACTTGCTTGGATTTGTGGGCATGATCGTGGCACTGCCAGTGTATTCGATCGTGATGGCAATGTCTGGTACATTGTTGCGCTTTTTTCAGGAGCGGAAATTAGAACGATCTGTAATTGATAAGGATTCATTATAACGAAAATGTTCTACCTTGCTGTTGGAGCGATCTCCATCAGCAGGTTTTTTTGTTTTTAAGCACTACGTAGCATGGCTTTAAGACAAATGCTATACTTATTGAAACGAGAAGGACGATAGGAGTGAGGAAATGAAGGTTTTATGGAATGATCAAATCGTTGATCGAGAAGCGGTGAAAATTGACATTGAAGATCGCGGTTATCAGTATGGTGACGGAATCTATGAAGTGATTCGAATCTATAATGGTCGCTGCTTTATGTTAGGGGAACATATGACTCGCTTAGAAAGTAGTGCGCAAAAAATTAAGCTGACGTTGCCTTATACGATTTCCCAATTAACTGAAAACCTTAAGTTACTGGTTAAAACCGAAGGAATCACAGAAGGAGAGATCTACCTTCAAATCACCAGAGGAATCGCCTCTCCCCGCAATCACGAGTTTCCGTCTGCTGGAGCAGTCAAAGGAGTCGTAACCGCAAATGTGATCCCCTTTGAACGACCTCTGGAAATGCAGCATGCAGGGCTATCTGCGACTGTTCTTCCAGATGAGCGGTGGTTGCATTGTGATATCAAATCATTGAGCTTGTTAGGGAATCTGTTAGCGTTAGATCAAGCGATCGAAGCGGGGTTCGATGATGCACTCCTTCAACGAGATGGCTTTTTCACGGAAGCTTCGGCATCAAATCTCTGGTTTGTCATTGATGGTATCGTCTATACGCATCCCGATGGACGCTTAGTACTACCAGGTATCACAAAAATGAAGGTGCTACAGTTGTGTCAGCAATTAGAAATTGCTTATCGAGAAGAACCTGTCCCTGTTGAGGCACTAAGCAACGTGCAAGAGTGTTTTTTGACCAATTCTGTCTGGGAAATTGTTCCTATCGTCAATGTAGATGGGAAATCAGTTGGCAATGGCACTTTGGGTTCGATCACGAAACGTTTGCAAGCCGCCTATATCGCTGCTACAAAGAGTACGTGCGAATCCTAGTTAACAAGCAAAAGAAACGATGCAAAAAACTTTGGCCCACCCAGCATGTTTTATGGCTAGGTGGACCAAAGTTTTTTTCTTGGATACAAGTGCAGATTTTACCATTCACTAGGATTCCACAATTTTCCATCAAGTTCTCCTTGTTTCAATTCGATTCGAATTTCTTGCTGATGAAGCAACTTCTCTAGTTCTTGCAAAAATGCTTTTTCGTGATAGTCAGCTGTTTCTTTTATTGACTGCTCTATCAGTGGCTTTAGCCATTCGTGATCCATCACAGCACCTCCAATTCAGTTAAAGCGTCTTCTAATTCGGTCAACGTTTCATGGTTTTCCTGCAGCAGTGATAGCAAAGGAGCAAGCTGCGGTTTTTCAGAAACCAAATGCGCCAGTTTCTCGCTAAACCATTGTTGCTTTTGATCAAATGTAAAGGGAGCCGGCATTGATAACAATTGTTGATAGGCAATGACAAAGGCTCGTTTCTCTTGCTCTGTTTTATACATCAGTTGATCGAGGACAATGATGGGGAGTACCGTCATTTGGTGTTTTTTTGCCATAAGTACCAGTGGGTGTAAAATTTCATTGAAGGTCGTATTTTCGCGGCCACCTAGCTGAAATTCTTTGGCGGCAACGCCAGTAGAAACGGCGAAACTGATTTCCTTGCCCGCCAATGCAGGGGCACATTTTTCCCAAACCGTATCAATCCAATCTTTCATTTTTGCTGGAACGCTGTACCAATATAAGGGGAATTGTAAAACCAAACGATCGCATGTTTGCAACAGCATCCGTTCATCGGCAAGAGAAAAATCAGAAAGACCATCAAGAAAATGCATGGTGACGTTAGGAAGCTTGGCACTTTCAATAAAGAATCGTTGGGAAAGCGAATTGTGGAAATCCGGATGGCTGGCTACCACTAAAGTTTTTATCATGAGACTGATCATCCTTTCCTATTACATGTACCATATTTTACCAAAAAGAGAAACTAGTCTGCTTTTCTTTTTGTCGAAGTTCTTCTCTTTTAGTTTCGTTTAAGGTACTTCTTTTATACTTGTTTATAAGAAAAGTCAGTACCGGCTTAAGCGTGATAGAAATGGGGGAATAGAGATGGAATCAAATGATCCCTGGATGAAAGGTCTAGCAACTATAATAAGGATCGTTGCAAATACAGTGAACTATGTCGAAAATGGACTTGCCAGTTGCAAACAACGAATTGATGGAAAGCGTCATACGCAAGAAAATGATTACGGCAACGGGCAAGAGTTTACTGAAGTGACTGTCTACAGATGACCGATGCAGAGACAATAACAAAGATGGCTCACTCATCAAAGGGTGAGTCCTTTTTTTTATTTCAAGCCATTCATCATCAGTTTGTACTTTTGTTGAAGGAAGGTATAATGAGTAAATGAAGCATAGTGGAGACGGAAGAATGAAGCAATAGTAGAGAGGAGAAGCAGGTGATGAATCATTTATATAAACGAATCCAATACAAAATTCCAGAGCTGAACCGAGTAGAAAGAACGGTCCTTAACTATTGTTTAAGGGCACCCGAGAAAGTTTCAGAAATGACGGCCGATGAGTTAGCTTCCCAAACGTACACCAGTCAAGCGACGATTAGCCGAATGGCAAAAAAGCTTGGCTTTACCGGTTTTCAAGAATTCAAATTTTCACTGAAGAATTATCAAACTCTTGAAAGAAAATCATCTACTCAAGCTTCTCTTGGTTTATCCCCACTGATCAAGCAAATGATTGACCAGCTGACGACATCCTTATCAATGATCGAAGAAGCCGACTTTCAGCGTGCCGTGGAAATGCTTCAGCAAGCACAACGAATCGAATTTTTTGCTTTAGGGCAAAGTGCGCCGGTTGCATTATCTGCGAGTCGAAAGTTGCGGTTTTTAGGAAAAACGGTTGGCGCTTCAACGGATTGGGATGAATTGACAACCATCGCTAATCAACTATCAAAAAAAGATATCGCTATTTTTATTAGTCATAGTGGGGAAACGATCGGGATGCTAAATTATGCTAACCGGTTGAAACAAAGAGGTGTGCCAATTTTAGCCTGTATTGGTCAACCAAAAAGCACGTTGGAGAAGCTTGCCACCTTCTCTTTTCCTGTTGAAATGACAGCGATTTATCATCATGAAGTCGATTTGAGCCCACGGATCTCTTTAGCAGCGTTACTGGATATTTTAATTATTCAATACGCCAATCAAATCGAAGAAGTACTTGATCCTGAATGACCATTCCATTTTGTGAATGGTCATTCTTGTTTTGGTAACTGTATTGTAAGCCTTCTTGATATCGTTTACATTTTAAGAGACAAAAGTGTTAGGAGGAAATGATATGCAAAAAGGGAAGAAAGCAAGCTGGATGGAAATTTTTCAAGGACTTGGGAAAACATTTATGTTGCCAGTCGCTTTACTCGCATTCATGGGTTTATTTTTAGGGATTGGTAGTTCATTTTCATCTTCTTCAACGATCGATGTTTTCCCGTTTTTAGGTGCCCCTTGGCTCCAAGTGGTTTTTCGTTTCATGTCAACGATCGGTGGGTTTGCCTTTAGTTACTTACCCGTCATGTTTGCGATGGCGATTCCTTTAGGTCTAGCAAGAAAAGAGAAGGGAGTTGCGGCATTTTCAGGCTTTGTGGGCTATGTCGTGATGCATTTATCCATCAATTTTTATTTACAAGAAACGAATCAATTAGCTACTGCAGATCAACTACGAGAAGCAGGACAAGAGATCGTTTTTGGCATTCAAACATTATCAATGGGAGTTCTAGGTGGTATTATCGCAGGATTGATCGTTTATAAATTGCATATGCGCTTTTACCATTTTCAATTGCCAGATAGTTTTGCATTCTTTTCAGGAGCACGTTTTGTTCCAATCATCACCTCGCTTACTTTAGCTGTGGTTGGGGTGATCATTCCGATGATTTGGCCGTTGTTTGCTATGATCATCACAGGAATCGGACATTTAATTCAACAAGCTGGTCCATTCGGTCCGTTCTTATTTGGTTCAGGTGAACGCTTATTACTGCCATTTGGGTTACACCATATTTTGGTTTCCATGATTCGTTTTACCGAAGCAGGGGGAAGTCAGCTGATCGATGGTCAGCAAGTCTTTGGGGCGTTGAATATTTTTTATGCGGAATTACAAAACGGCTTAAGTATCTCACCAAGTGCAACGGCGTTCTTGTCTCAAGGGAAGATGCCAACCTTTATGTTTGGTTTACCGGCAGCAGCATTAGCTATGTACCAGACGGCAAAACCTGAGAATCGTTCAAAAATAAAAGGCTTATTGATTTCAGGCGTCATTGCAACTTTTGTGACAGGAATTACTGAACCAATCGAATTCTTATTCTTATTCATCAGCCCTTTATTATGGATTTTTCATGTAATCATGACAGGTGCTGGATTTATGGTAATGAGTCTATTGGGTGTCACGATTGGAAATACCGATGGGGGCGTGCTTGATTTTCTTATCTTTGGCGTGATGCAAGGCGCATATACAAAATGGTGGCTCGTTCTGATCGTAGGAGCTTGCTGGTTTGCCCTGTATTACTTTGTTTTTAAAACAGTGATCCTTCGTAAGAATTTGAAAACACCTGGCCGAGAAGACAACAACGAGCAACAGAATGAGATGGAAGATGAAAAGACGTATTCTGGAAAAAGTGGCTATGATGCCCATGGCATTTTGGCAGCTTTAGGGGGAGCAAGTAATATTGACTCTTTGGACAATTGCATTACACGGCTACGCCTGGTGTTAACTGATGGTTCACTGGTTGATGATGAACGGTTAAAAAAACTAGGTGCGCTTGGAGTCGTTCACTTAGATGATACTAACGTTCAAGTAATCATTGGAACGAAAGTAACAACAGTCAGAAACCAACTTGATGCGATTCTTTAGCAAAATTGTCAAGTAGTAGGAGTGAAGAAAATGTTTTTTGATGAACCAATCAATCGTAAAGGAACCCAGTGTACTCAGTGGGATTATGTTGAAGACCGTTTTGGTGAAAAAAACTTGTTGCCATTTACGATTTCCGATACGGATTTCAAGGTGCCAGCTGCAGTTGAAGCGGCACTTATCAAGCGAATGCAACACCCGGTTTTTGGGTATACACGTTGGAATCATAATGAATTCAAGCAAGCGGTCTGCAAATGGTATTCTGAACGTTTTAACAGCATGATCAAAAGCGATTGGCTGGTCTATAGTCCTTCCGTTATATATAGCGTTAAACAGCTCGTCACCCTACTCAGTGATCCAGGAGATGGGATCATTATTCAGACGCCAGCGTATGATGCGTTTTATAAAATGATCAAAGAGAACAAAAGAAAAATCGTACCTAATGCACTCATCTATGATGCCAACTCGTATCGCATTGATTTTGAAGAGCTAACAAGATTGATGGCACAGCCTGAAAATAAAGTTCTTCTCCTCTGTAGTCCTCATAACCCAACTGGGAGAGTCTGGCAAAAGGATGAGTTGCAACGAATGATCGAATTGGCGAGAACCCATGAAGTATTTATCATCTCTGATGAGATCCATATGGACATTGTAAGAAAAGGACAAAGGCATCAACCAATCATTGATTTGTTGCAAAAAAATGTAGCCCTTGTTACTTCGGGAAGCAAAACGTTTAATTTTCCAGGGTTGATTTATTCTTATGGAATCATTCCTGATTCCAAGTTGCGTGATCGCTTCTTAACTCAGTTAAAAGAAGCCGATGGGTTGAGCTCCACCAGTATTTTTGGCATGACCGCAACGATTGCTGCCTACGATAATGAAAGTAAGTGGGTGGATCAGCTCAATGACTATCTGGATGGTAACATTGCTTATGTGATCGCTTATTTACAGGAACATCACCCAGAACTCGTGGTCACGAAAAGTGAAGCCACGTATCTTATGTGGATTGATTGTACAGCAATGGGTTTAACGATGGCAGAATTGCAGCAACGAATGATTCGTAAGGGAAAAGTTGCGATTATGTCAGGGGAAATCTATGGGAAAGAGGGGAGAAATTTTTTGCGCCTAAACATTGGCTGTTCGCGAGAAAAACTCATTGATGGCTTGAAACGATTCACATTGAGTTTGACCTAACAAAAAGAACCCACTGAGCAATCAGAAAGATCCTGTATTCTTTCTGATCGCCAGTGGTTTTTTTAGTCTTTCGTCGTGCGGGGAGTCATTGCAGTAGTAACGGGGAGTGGTTCAACGACATGGAAATAACCTTCTTTGTCTTGAATGATCAGCATATCTTGCTGACTCTTGCTCTTGATGATCTCACCTTTAACAATTTCGTTGGTGACAGTCCGATAAATGCTTGTAGTCATGTTCATTCCTCCCAACGGTTTTTACCAATTGGTCTTCCATAGGGGGACCAGTACAAATCAATTGCTTGATTTGTACCAGCAAGGAAAAAGAAAACGAATTGGTATCTTTAGTATAGGAGAGCAATGTTTAGATTGCTGCAATTCCATGTAAAGTTTTTGTTAATCCTCTTATTTTCAGCGATTGACTAATCGGCTAAAGAAAAACGCAAGGCCATTTTATTACTGCCAGACTCCACCATTTTTCCTAGTAACGTTGTTGCATTTTTTAAATACAGTTCAGCCATCTCAGCGTTGGCTTCTTCAAGCAGACGAGTAGGCTCCTTTTCAGCGGAAGCTTTACAATCAGTTTCTTGTTGGATGCGGCGACAAGCCGCCATCGTTTCCATTTCAAAACGGTTGGCAAGATCACTATAGCGATCGTAGTCGCTGTCCCCAATCAACGCCAAGGTGCGTCCTAACCAATAGCTATTTGTTGGATCGTAGGTCTTTGTCGTATCGCAATAGCCAAGTGGGGTCTTAGTGATAGCTGCATAAAATGGCACAACGCCGTTGAAGGTATTGGGACCAAAGGCGAGCCAATGAATGCCAGCGATTGCTGCAGGCACGTGGTTGCGGATCTGCAAAATATGGACTTGCTGGTTGCGATTGAGAGCAATCGATCGGAATTGTGTTTTTTGTGTCTCGGTTCCTGTACCGTAAGGGTCAAAAGGCGTATTTTGGAAGTGGGAGCTCAATGCCCATTTTACATCTTCCACGGATAGCTTTTGTTTTGGGTAGCATACAAACGGGAGCTCTTGATTGATCGGTTCAGCAGCTGTTCCGCTAAAGTGTTTTTGAATGTACCATGCCCGCGGGTTATTGTAACGGGTATCTTTTTCTGATGAGCTGCCAAAAATATGGCGTAGATTGATACCTTCAAAATCAGGATTTAATTGATAGTCTTCAATCAACTGTTCGAGATCCTGCGAACACAACGTCATTTCTGAGGCGAAATCGAAGTGATCAATGTTTAAGCGATTGGGTGCCACGACATAGGCATCATCGGGTAGGCGAACAGCTGCCCAGTGATGTCCACCGATGGTTTCCATATACCAAATTTCCTCGGCATCAGAAAACGCGATCCCGTTGGCTTCATAGGTACCATAGGTTTCTAAGAGTTCCCCTAAGCGCAAAACACCTTCTTTAGCGGAATGGATGTAAGGCAGTACGATGCTGACGAAATCAGCTTCCCCGATACCATCTTCCACATATGGATCAATAGCCAAAACGCGTGAATTGGTTGTGATCGTTTCTGTCGCAGTCATGGCGATATTTTCTTCATTGATTCCTGAAGCTGCCCAGACTCCTTGGGATTCATCTGCTTCAGGTGTCGAAGTATAACGTAAGGGATCCTTAGGTAAACGAATTCGACAGCCGCTTAAAACGGCGTAAAATTCATTTCCTTGCTGTTCTGGAGTGATAACGACGAATTTTTGCGGTTCCGAACCGCTTCCAGAATCTTCATTACGGGCAATCATGGTCGAGCCGTCGATCGATGCTTTTTTTCCTACTAGTAAAGTGGTACAGGACGCTTTTTTTCTATCCATCTTTCCAACACTCCTTCATTTCTTCTTACGAATGATTGAAGCTAGTATACCCATAGTCTCATGGTTTTACAATGCTTTCTATAGAGAGGAACAAAAATATTTCGCCTTTTTTATTTATTTTTAGTACAATAAGGTGTTGTAAAAATAATCAAAGGAGCCATTATTATGAAGAAAACAGTTATCTTTAGTTATATTTTTTTACTTAGTCTGGTTTTTGCCGGCTGTGCCAAACCATCGATGGATGCGGGAAACTCCTCCAGTGACTCTTCGTCAGTTCAACAAAATGCCGAAGAGCGCACTGCCCAAATCAGCTTCAATAATAAAAGTGAAGAGCAAGACCGGGAGATTGATACCAAAACGGTCACTTTTAAAGAAGGGGTTTCTTTGATGACCATCATGAAAGACAACTTTGACTTGGAAGAAAATCAAGGGATGATCACCAGCATCGACGGTTTAGCGCAAGATGAAAAAGCTGGCTATTATTGGACGTATACAATCAATGATGAAATGATTACAACTGGGGCGGATGATACCTTTTTAGGAAACAACGATAAAGTGGTTTTCACCTATGAAAAATTCGAATAAACTACTTTCATTTGCTGGAAAAGAAATTGCTTATTTAGGGCTGCTTGTGGCAGCGGCCGTCGTCGGCAGGACACTTTTTCAACCCTTACCCAATGTTCAACCAATGACGGTGATCTTTTTATTAGTAACCATCCATTTAGGTCTTCGTCGTGGATTGATCGTTTGTCTGCTCTCGATGCTGATTACCAATTTTTACATGGGAATGGGAATATGGACGATCGCTCAATTAGTTAGTTATGCAATCATTATTTTGGGGATGTATCTGTTGTCAAAAAGCAAGCTGTTTATGAAACGGTTGCTTTTACAAGTCAGCTACAGTGTGTTTGCAGGGTTTGCTTATGGCTTTGTGATATCTTGGATCAGTGTCAAACTTTACGGGTTTCCTAGTTTTTGGGCTTACTATTTTCAAGGATTGAGCTTTGATGCCCTGCACGCAGTAGGCAATGGCATTTTTTATTTGTTACTAGCACCGATCTTTCTACGGCTTTTCCAACACTACTATCCAAATAAAGACAGCGAAGGGTACTAAGCGCCTCGCTGTCTTTTTGCTTGACTCAGCAGTCGTGGTGACAAAAACATCTATGTCTAGAGGAAAAGTCTTTGACGATCAAACGAGATGAAAGTGGCTATGTGAGGAAACAAGCAGGCATATTGTTGTGCAAAAGCGGTTTCTGCAGGTATCCTTAAGGTATCTAAGGAAGGATGTGGCTTTTGATGAAATGGATCGTGAAAAAAGATGATTTAGAAAGCTACCGCGCGAAGTTCCATGGAAAACTGGCTGGTTATGCCGAGGAAGCCAAAATGATTGCCCTGCCAACCCCAAAGTATTTTATCGTGGTGGTTGACGAAGAAAAAATCCACTTGATTCAGTTAGATCTGCAATTTCATGAAAAAGGGATGCAGACAATTATGATCCATGAGATCACAAAATTACAATTAGGCGGTGTGGTAAATAAAAAAGTCCAGATTCAGACACCTTCGACCACTGTCAAATTAATGATCAAACCGTTAGCGATCGGTATCAAAGAGGAGCAAAAAGCCTTGATCGATCGGTTTACCAGAATGTCGCGATAGACTTCGGAGGAATAGAGAGGAAAATCAGCTGGATTTTTTCAGAAAAAAAAGCAAGGGCAGTTGCCTGCACTTGCTTTCGTGAGTCCTGTTATTCTGGCGTACCGACGATTTTAATAAACTCATCGATATTCTTGATTTTCATATGCTTGATCACTAACTGTTCCCGCTTGTTCCATTTCCCTTCGACTTCTAATTGGTATTTATTTAATGGAAGGCGTAAGACATAGCTGGCTAAGTAGCGATCCTTAATAATGCAATTTACGATTTTGTGGTCTTCTAAAAGTTGGATACCTGTCAGCATCATTGGCGTTTCTTGAAAAACGCGGCTATTGACTAACAATCCAGTGTGGGTTTCGTTCATGGAATCTTCCTTTCTGATAAACCTAGGGTAAATCATCTTTCTGTCTGTTATGTTACCTGATTTGCATCAGAAAGGCAATTCCTATAGTAAATCCTCGTTATTAAGTACCATGTAAAAAGAAAGGGGGCAAAAGGAATGGTTGGGTATAATCGTTTCTCAAATGAGTTTCAAAAGGCTTCGAAAGAACTCCGTGAAGGGAAGAAGTCCAAAAATGCCAATAAAGGGCTGCGAACCCGACAAAAAATCGCTGCTGAAAAAGAACAAAAAGCACAAAATGCTTTTTCGACTGGTTTTTTGATTGGTTCCTTCAGAGAGTTATTCCGCAAAAAATAAGCAAGTTCCGCTGCCAAGGCGGGACTTGCTTTTTGTTTAGAATAAATAGTTGAAGAAGACACCGTTGAGAAAGGAAAAGCTCAGATAAAATAGAAAAAGTGTTACGATATCCAGTGGGAAACCTTTTAGAATTGGCGGAATTGCGGCAATTTGATTCCGTGTATGAACCCCTGACAAAGCACAAGAAAAGAGGAAATACATGCCTACAGCAACAAATAAATTGGTTAAATAATCGGTATAGGGAAATTGGGTCACAGTGGCGACCGTCAGCAAGAGCACACTGACTAGGATCGTTTTTTTTAGATCAGTCGTCAAGAAACGGTTTTTTGCTGGAACGATCAGTAAACACAAGCCCGCCGCGATCAAGGCGATGATGGCAGCACTTACCAAGTTGGTGACCACTTGATTGCCATAGACGAAACGATTTTGAAGTAAAAGATAAAAGCTTAACCCACTGAACAAGTAAGCGACCGCAATGATCCCTGAGAGGAAAACCACTCGTGTCGTCACGTTCGGTTTTTTCTCTTTGACGGTCGGCGCCAAATTTTGACAGGCGTAATTTGTGAGTAGAATGACTAGAAAGACCACTAGCCGATTGGCGATAATCATAAGGAACCCTCCTTTTTTGCGATTTAGCTCATAATTTTAAGGTTGAACGGGGTCTTTTTTCCTTCCCCTAATATGCGAAGGCGTAAGAAGCGATCAATAAGTGGGGTGAAACAATTCATGATCAAGATGGCATAGCTCATGCCTTCATTCGTAAAACCAAAGAAACGGAAGAGCACAACGAGGAGGCCAACGCCTAAGGCAAAAAGATTTTCTCCTGCTTTTGTTCCTGGGGTCGAAGAATAATCAGTCGCCATATAAATCGCACCCAACATGGCACCACCACTGATGATATGACCGATGACCGTTTGCCAACTGCCAGTAAAAAGTCCTTCTGGACCAAGGATAAAAGCAAAGAGCCCGATCGTCGCAAAGATAATCAATGGGATACGAGGGGAGATGATTTTCTTGTAAACGAGAAAAATTCCACCCAACAGTAAAAGTAAGGCACTGGTTTCACCGATTCGCCCCCCGGTAAATCCTAAAAAGGCATCTACTAGTTCAGAGCCACCCAACGTTTCTCCCGCTTTCATGACAGCTAACGGTGTAGCACCGGAAACAACATCGTTCGCTGTAGCCTGCGAAACGACATCTGGTGCGATGCTACCGAATGGTGGATCAGGCCAACTGATTAGAAACATTTGGTTATAAAACAAGCCAATCAACAGGGCTCGACCGCCGAGGGCTGGATTTAGGAAATTATAACCGATTCCGCCAAAAAATTCTTTGACGATGATTACGGCAAACGCCACCCCAATCACTGGGAAATACCAAGGAGCTGTCGGCGGGAGGTTCATGGTTAGAAGCAAGGCCGTCACGACGATGCTTAAATCGAAGCGAAACGGCCGTTTGACAAGATAGGACCAAAGACCGTCGGCAGCAAACGCCGTAGCTAGCGCAATGAAAAACAAACCGTATACCTTGAGCCCAAAAAGATAGCCAGAGAATAAAACTGCTGGTAATAGGGCTAGTACCACACACCCCATGATCTTAATGGTCTCGTCATTGCTACGAATATGGGGGCTGGGGGGCGTTTCTTGACTTTTCCGCTGTTGAAAGAGGCGCTCACTATCAGAATCCTTGTAGTAATCAGGCACTTTCCTTCGCCTCCTTTTGCAGCTGGGCAACTTTGCCTTTTGCGGCAGTGATATTGGCAGCTAAGGAACGTTTGGCTGGGCAGACGAAGGTACAGGCACCACAATTGATACATGCTTCTGCCAACAGTTCTTCACATTTTTGATAATCCCCCGCTCGATAAAACTGATCGATCTCCATCGGCATCAGGCGCATCGGACAAGCTTCGACACATTTATTGCAACGAATGCAGGGGTTTTCGGCATAGAGCCAATCGGTTTCTTCATTAAAAACAACGATGCCGTTGCTGCCTTTGGTGACCGGAACTTTCAAGGTTTTGACGGATTTTCCCATCATTGGTCCACCAAGAATCAATTTACTGGGGGCGCCTTGAAAGCCGCCGGCAAAGTCGATCAATTCTCCTGCGAGTGTTCCTAACGGATTTTTGACGATGCAGGGATTTTGAACATCGCCGGTAACGGTTGTATAGCGTTCAATCAACGGTTTGTCATAACAGACCGCTTCGGCGATGGCAAAGCTGGTGGCAACATTGATCAAGACGATGCCAATATCGGCAGTCAAACCACCTAAAGGCACCTCTTGATCGGTCAATAACTCTACTAACTGCTTTTCACCACCGGTTGGATAAACAGTTGGGACAGTAACGACTTCTATCGTGTCATCCTCTGCACTTGCGGCTTGCATGGCTGAAATGGCTCTTGGTTTGTCATCTTCGATGCCTATAATAATTTTTGGACCAGCTAATAATTTTTGGGCGATCTTTGCGCCGCGAATAATTTTTTCTGCTTCTTTTTGCATTAAGAAAGCATCACTGCGTAGGAACGGTTCACATTCAGATCCATTTAAGATCAAAGTATGGATTTTTTTTGTTTCATCAATACTGAATTTGACATGGGTGGGAAACGTTGCACCGCCTTTGCCGGCGATGCCGCCTTGACGGATTTTGTTGAGGATGGTTTCGTTAGCAGCGGATTGCCAGTCGAAGGGGACAGACAAAAAATCATTTTGGTAAGCATAATCGTTTTCAATGATGATGGTTTTTCCTTCTTCATTGTTTTGATTCGGCCAATCGACCATGTCGACGATTTTACCCGAAACAGATGCATGAATTTTGGCAGATACAAACGCATCAGTCTCAGCGATCACTTCCCCTTGTTTGACGTAATCGCCAACGGAAACGATCGGTTCCACCGGGGCACCGATATGTTGTGCTAAAGGGATAAAAACCATCGTGGGTGAAAAGGTAAGAATTTCATCTTGTTCGATCATTAATTTTTCTTTTAACATTTTTAATGGGGGACTTAGTGAAATACCGCCAGTAAATGTTCTCATAACCAACACTCCTTTCTCTCCTAAGTTTATTCTAGCATGCCGTAAAGAATCACAAAACCCAAAACGCTTACATTTCACAAGAAAAACTTATTTCGGTTGACATATGATTGTTTATTCATATATAATAAGTGTATAAATATGATTGATTGTTCATATGTTAGATGGACTAGAGGAGGTTTTGATGATGGCTGAACATACTTGTCAACATAATCACACAAAAACGGAGGGACATTCTCATACTCACGATCATGGGATTCTTCCGCGTAACGTTTATTTTGCAGGCTTACTGCTCTTTATACTGGCACTTTTTGTTCCGAACCAATGGGTGAAAGATGGTTTTTATTTTGCAGCGGTTTTATTAGCGGGCTATCACATTTCTTGGGAAGGGATCGAAGATACCATAAAAAGTACCAGAGCCAATCGGCGCTTCACACCGAATGTACATCTTTTGATGTTGTTGGCAGCGATTGGTTCCATGGTCATAGGAAATTTTAATGAAGCCGCTTTGTTGATTTTGATTTTTGCAGGTGCTCACTTCTTAGAAGAATACGCCGAGGGACAAAGTCGAAGAGAAATCACCAATCTTCTCAAACTGAATCCCACGGAAGCCCGTTTGATGGGTCCAGATGGAAAAACCAAAAAAATTGCCGCTTCAGAGATAAAAAAAGGGGATATTTTGCAAGTGCTGCCTGGTGATCAGTTAGCAACAGATGGCGTAATCCTTTCTGGGACGAGTGCCATCAATGAAGCCTCGATCAATGGGGAAAGTATTCCTCGAGAAAAGACTACAGGAGACGAAGTCTATGGGAGTACGATTAATGGAAACGGCACATTTTTGATGGAAGTCACGAAAGACAGCTCTGAAACAGTCTTCGCAAAAATTCTTTCAGTGGTGGAAGCGGCGCAATCAAATCAATCACCGACCGAAACACGAATCAAAAAAATCGAACCAATCTATGTAACAGTTGTTTTCATTGCAGTCCCTTTGTTCATTTTGACTGCACCGTTTCTATTTGGTTGGGATTGGTATACAAGTTTTTATCGTGGGATCGTAATGATGATTGCCGCTTCTCCTTGTGCTTTAGCGGCAAGCGCTGTCCCTGCTAGTTTGTCGGCGATCTCAAATTTAGCAAAAAAAGGGATTCTTTTTAAAGGGAGCAATTACTTGACTAATTTTGCTCAGATCAAAGCGGTGGCTTTTGACAAAACGGGAACATTGACTGTCGGAAAACCTACAGTCACGGAAGCCGTTTTCGCTGATACGATCGATCGATCAGAGGCAGCAGCGGTCATCGTTTCGATGGAAAAGCAAGCCAACCACCCATTAGCAGATGCGATCGTTACTTATTTCGAGAAGACAGAGAAAATACGAGAAATCGAACAGTTGACTGTCACAAACGAGATTGGTTCCGGGTTAGGTGCCGTCGCAGGAACAAAAAACTATCGATTAGGAAAAAGAACCGAAAACACCCAGTTCACAGGTTTGATGGAGCAACAGTACCGTCAATTGGAAGCGCAAGGAAAAACAATGGTCGTGTTTTCCATCAACGAAGAGGTTACGGCGATCATCGCATTGATGGATGAGCCGAACGAACAGGCAGCTTCTGTGATTCATTATTTGAAAAATGAAGGTATCCATACTGTTATGATCACCGGAGACAGTGCTTCTGCTGGTGAAGCAATCGGTCAGCGCTTAAAGGTTGACCAAGTGGCTGCCAATGTTCTTCCTGAGAACAAAGCAGAAGCAGTACGAGCACTTCAAGAAGCATACGGACAAACCGCCATGGTGGGTGATGGTATCAATGATGCTCCTGCACTCGTTCAAGCAGACATCGGCTTTGCGATGGGGGAAGGGTCAGATGTTGCGATTGAAGTAGGAGACGCAGTGATCATGAAGAATGACCTTTCACGTTTTGCATATGCCTATCGCTTAGCGAAGAAGATGGATCGGATCATTTGGCAAAATATTTTCTTCTCCATGTTTATCGTCGCGTTATTAGTCGGCTTGAATCTATTCGGCATGATGAACATTGGGTTGGGGGTATTTGCCCATGAAGGCAGTACATTGATTGTATTGTTCAACGGGTTGCGCCTTTTGCGTAAACTGCCAGAAGCATAAAAAAAGCGGCTATCGAAAGATAGCTGCTTTTTTTAATGACTGAATTGTGTCGAAGTTGGAAAATCAAAGGCATCGATTTTTTGTAATCGATTTTCGATCCTTCTTAGAATTCCTTCAGAGGATTCTAACGGTTTGATTGCATGATAAGCAGTCAGCAATAGGACTTTTTCTTTAGCAGGACGATTTTCGATGCGATAGATATTTGCTAACCGCTCAACATATTCGTAATGACTATAGTCCGTTTTATTGATCAAGAAATGCAAGAGATCTTTTGCTTTCGCATAGTCTTCTTGAAGATAGAAACTGATCGCTTCACGATACAATTTGATATCAAGTTCTTCGATTTGGTCTGGATTCGCTTTTAACGCACGCCACTCATTGATCGAGATTTTTCGTACGACTTTGCCAGTTGCATCGGTCAAAAAAATTACCGGCACATCATTTGGATGTTTTGCTTCTTGCTTGATTTTCTTCATGTCGCACCTCCCGCCTCTCAATGGACTGACTGTTTGATATCTCCTATTTTAAAAGGAATAGCGGGAAAAGTCTACATGTAGATGTTAGATTCAAAGGAAATTTTAAAACATTCTCATTTATTAAGCTCTTTTTCGTTGAAAATGGTTAACAGCGTCGGATGCCCCCATGAAAATCAAGATACCACCAAAAATTTGGAAGAACAGGAGCCAAGTCGCAAATGGATTTAATACAAGAACGAGTCCAGCAGCAATAATCAAGAGACTGATGATTAAGCTCGTGATGTAAGGTAAGCCAATGCGTTTTTGGTTAAAGCTTGCCATTAAGCGGGTGCACCCGCTGATGGTGATCATGATTCCCAAGAAAAATGGTACGATAGCAAGTAACCCTTTAGCAAAAACTAAAATAGCAGCTGCAGCGATCAATAGTAAGATACCAGAGACCGATTGCACATTGTAATAGCCCTTTTGTTTTTCTTTGTAGCTCGTATACAAGCTGATGATCCCTAGACATGCGATGTATCCGGCAACAAGATAAACGATCGTGTTAAAGACAGATCGTGGCGCGATCAAGATAATGAAGCCGAAGACGATATATACGACGGCACGAAGCAAGTCATAGCGTTGTAATTTATCAAAAAATGCATTCATGATAATTCCTCCTTTTTTTCTTATTGTACCGAATTCTGGTGAAAATAGATATCAAAAAACCTAGGAAATAGGCTAAGCCTTTTGTAACAGATCATTTTTTGGTAAAATAGGGAAAAGAAAACAGAACGGAGAGTATTATGAGTGGGTTAACGCTAATGATGTGTGCCTTTACGATTGTTTTGTACCTCTATTTATTGGTGGTACGCAAAGAGATTCACTTTCTTGCTGTTGAGCGCAAACTAAGCAAAATCGCTATTACGATCTTTTCAGTAATGATCATCGGGTCCATGTTGATGATGGATGACCAATTGGATAATCAGGTGCGAGGAATCGTTTCAGGTTTTGTCTTTTTAAGCTTTGTGCTAGACAGCCGCGGGTTAGCCCTTGATCGAATTATTGTCCATCCAATGAGTATTAAAGGGGTACTGTACCAAGAGATCGATCGGGTCGTTTTATTTCAAGAAAAGGAAGGGCAGCCTATTAAGATGAACTATTTTCGAAAAGGGATGCGGGGACCATTAATGAAATTCAAACAGCCGTTAGCTGAATTAGTGGTTTTTTTGTCGGAGCACTTGAATGAAGGAACGCCGATCGATATTCTGGTCGACCATGATCAAGGAACCAACGACTAAAAGACCCTTGATTGCTGCCGTATGTGGCCGTAATCAAGGGTCTTTTTTAGGTCGCGCATTGGATTAATGGAACACGCGGAAGCGCTCATCATCACTTAGAAATTCTTTTTCGTTCGGTTCGCTTTCTTTTGAACCAAAGACTAGTTGCGCCCGCAGTTGCCAATTTTCAGGAATTGACCATTCAGCTGCAACAGCGTCATCGATGACAGGGTTGTAATGCTGTAAGTTGGCACCTAATCCAGCTTCTTCTAAAGCGGTCCAAGCGTTCGCTTGAGCGATCCCATTCGATTGTTCCGCCCAAACCGGGAAGTTTTCTGCATAAAGGGCAAATTGGTCCTGCAAGTTTTTAACGGTATCTGTGTGAATAAAGAATAAAACGGTTCCGTAACCTGCTTTAAAGCCAGCAAGTTTTTGTTTTGTCGCTTTAAAAGCCTCGGGTGGTGTCAATGGTTCTAACGCAGCCTCTGTTAATGTCCACAGTTTTTCGTGGGCTTCGCCAAATAAAATTACAGCTCTTGGCGATTGTGCGTTAAACGCAGTTGGACTATTTTTCACTGCTTCTTTCACAATGTCTTCGATTTCTGTGTCGGAAAGAGCAACATTTTTACCTAACCCATAGATTGAACGGCGTTGTTTGATCGTATCAAGAAATTTTGTCATCGTATTCCCACCTTTTCTATTGTCATAGAGTGAAGTATACATTCTTACTTAATGTTAGTAAAACAAAATGCTTTGTAAGAAAAAAAGTCAGGCAAACGCGCCTGACTTTTTTTCTTACTGGGCATCAATGGCGATAAATTTGACAGTCACATATTCTTCGGGACCATATTTGCCATTTTCACGACCAAAGCCAGAATGCTTGACGCCGCCGAAGGGAGCCGCCGGGTTTGAGATCGCGATGTCATTGACTCCAACCATCCCATATTGGAGGTTTTGGGCTACATCCGAGATTGTTTGCAGATTCGTTGAAAAGAAGTAGGAGGCTAGTCCAAATTCCGTATCATTTGCCGCAGCGATGACTGCTTGTCGATCGGTAAATGAGATCAATGGAATCACGGGTCCAAAGGTTTCTTCATAGTAAATAGTCATGTCAGGAGTGATGCCATCAATGACTGTCGGTGCAAAGAAATTTCCTTTCTCATATTCGCCTTCAGTAAGTTTTGTACCGCCACATAAGACTTCAGCCCCTTTGTTTACCGCATCTTCCAGCTGTTCGATAACTTTTTCAACGCCAGCTTGATTGATCAAAGGACCAACGGTGGGGTTATCAAGACCATTACCGACCGTTACGGTTTCCATTTTCGCTAATAGTTTTTTAGTAAAAGCGTCTTTGACGGATTCTTCGACAAAAATACGATTTGGTGACGTACAAACTTGACCGTTGTTGCGGAATTTAGCTGCAACTAATTTTTCAGCAGCTAAATCTAAATCAGCATCGGCAAAAACGAGAAACGGGGCATGGCCGCCTAACTCCAATGAAACTTTTTTCAGAGTTGGTGCAGCTTGTTCGTATAATTTCATCCCAACTTTCGTGGAGCCAGTAAAGGTGATTTTTTTGACTTGTTCATTTTCGGTCAATTCTTTCCCAATTTCAGAAGAATCCCCTAAGACGATATTGACGACCCCGTCAGGAAGTCCTGCTTGTTGAAAAAGCTCGCCTAAAGCTAGTGCAGATAGTGGGGTTTCTTTTGATGGTTTCATAACAAGGGTACAGCCAACGGCCATAGCAGGTGCAATTTTTCTTGCAATCATGTTAGAAGGAAAGTTCCAAGGCGTGATCGCGCCAACAACGCCGATGGCTTCTTTGCGTACCAGCCAATGATTGTGTGCAGGGGCTGGAATCACTTCGCCATAGACCCGTTGCGCTTCAGCTGCATTCCAACGGAAATTGTCAACGTTGGATTGGATTTCAGCCTCCGCTTCTTTTAATGGTTTTCCTTGTTCCATACTCATAATCTTTGCCAGTCGGTCGCTTTCTTGCTCCATTAAATCTGCAATCTTGTTCATCAAATCGGCTCGTTCTCGAGGGGAGCGTTTTGACCAATCTGTGAAGGCTTTCGCGGCGGCATCGATCGCTTGCTTGGTTTCATCGATCCCTCCTTGGCTGACTTTTACGAGTTCTTCATTAGTGGCAGGATTGGTAACCGAAACCGACTCTTTTGTTCCTTCAAGCCATTTTCCGTCAATCAATAACTTCGTGGGCACTTGTGGTAACTGTTGGTTCATTTTGGCACTTCCTTTCAATAATGGGTTCTATTTCAACCGTAGCACGGATCAGAAAGTATGACAATTGATATGCAAGTCCAATGATTCCCCAAATTTTCATAAAGAACCAGAGAGGAGATGTTCTGCTTCTATCATTTTATGGTAGAATATAAAATAAGAATGTTTGTTCGATTCTTTAAAAAAAATAGTAAAAAAATTCAAGGAGTGAAGGACACGTGCAACAGATAAAAGAGCTTTTAAAAACAGTGGGATTTGTCGTGATCTTCGCCTTATTCCTCTTATTATTAAGACAATATGTCTTTACTCCTGTGATCGTAAAAGGAGATTCGATGGATCCAACCTTACATGATGGTGAGCGAGTGATTGCTTTAAAGAACACGGAAATCGAGCATTTTGATATCATTACATTCGAAGCGCCGGATGAAGAGGGGAAAAATTATATCAAACGAGTGATCGGTTTGCCGGGGGATCGGGTTGCTTATCAAAACGATACCCTGTACATTAATGGACAAGCGTATGATGAACCCTATTTGGATGAATTCAAAGCGGCTGTCACCGATGGCTTTCCTTTGACCAGTGACTTTGACATGAGTCTATTTGGTGTGGAAGTCATTCCTGAAGGCCAAGTATTGGTTTTAGGTGATAATCGCCGAATCTCTAAAGATAGCCGTCAATTAGGCTTGATCGATGAATCAACGATTTTGGGGGATGTAAAATTTGTTTTTTGGCCCATTGCCGATTTTGGCATGTTAGGAAAAGATTGAACGAGTATTACCGATTTTGTAACGTGTTTCTGAAAATGACCACTAGACAAAAACGTCGCTTTCGAAGAAAAGCTGCTCATTGTTTTTTGGGGATTTTTTAAAACTATGTAGAGAAGGAGTCCTTTCATGAGTTTACGATTTATCCTTGGTGATGGCCGTTGTCGTCATGATCAAGCTGTGATAGAGCAGGCAAAAAGCTGGTTAGAAAAAGACCATCAAGAAGTGTTTTTCCTCGTTCCTAACTACAATAAATTTGAACGAGAGCGTGAGATCCTTCAATTATTGAGAGAGGATCGCGTAGAAGATTTTGCTTCTATTCGCGCCCAAGTGTATAGTTTTCACCGTTTGGCTTGGTTTTATTTGCAGCAAACAGGATTGCTTTCGCAAAATGCCATCACTGAAAATGGTGCCTCCATGATCATGCGCAAGCTGCTTTTGGATTTAGAAGAAGAACTTGTCTTGTATCGCGGCGAAATTAATAAAGCGGGTTTTATCCAGCAGCTATTGGCCTTTTATCAAGAAATGCATACAAGCCGTTTGGGGATCGAGGATTTATTAGTTGGTGGTGCTGCCCCCAGTGCAACCCAAGATGAAGAGAAGAAATACAGTGAATTGGCGATAATTTTTCAACGATTTGAACAAGAACTTCTAGAGCGTGCTTTGCAAGTCGAACAACCGATCACCTTATTGACACGCTTTCTGGAAGGTTCCTTGCTGGGTGACTCCCGGGTGGATCAAACGATACCAACTGCTGTGTCTTTGAACAAAGCGCCAGATCTTTCCCACGCCTTATTCATTATCAGCGGTTTTTCCACATTTTCAACCCAAGAGCAACAGTTGATACAAGTACTGATGAAGAGAAGTCATGTAGTGATTGATCTTATTTTGGATCGCGGGTACCCACAAGAGATGCCCACGCCATTGAATTTATTTTATGAAGCAGGACGGACCTATTATCAGTTGATCAGTTTTGCTCGTGACAATCAAGTGAACATTTACTTAGATCAGAAACTTTCCGTCAACCAAGAGGTGGACAAAGAAGACGAGGGATCGATCCCGCAGGCATACAAGGAAGTAGAAACTTTTTGGCGGCAGACCCAATCACAAGCCAATTATCATCAGCAGACCTCCGTCAAAGACTTTCTGGCAGTCTGGAAAGTTGGGAATCCCGAAGAAGAGATCCGTCAAATCGCAGCGTCGATCCGCGGGATGATGAGTGATAAGAAACGGTACCCAACATTACGGTATCGTGATATCCAATTATTGATCGCCGAACCAGAAGTCTATCATCAGTATATTCCTAAAATTTTTACTGAGTTTGAGATTCCTTTTTATATCGATGAAGAGCAGATGATGGCACAACATCCATTGGTTGAGTTTTTGAATGCTTTTTTTGCTTGTCAATCCTATGGTTTCCGCTTAAATGATATTTTGCGATTATTAAGAACGGAACTTTATTTACCGGCAGCCTATCGCTCCGAAGCAGATTGGCTCGTTGGGCGTGACCAGTTTCGTAAGTTAGTGGATATCACTGAAAATAAAGCATTAGCCCATGACTTTCAAGGAGCGAGTTGGACAAGAAACGAAGATTGGGAACTGATCGAGTATTTACAATCGGAAGAAGAAGCAGTGGACAAAGTGGATTTGACGGCGTATACCAACCAGTTGCGTAGGGCCTTTAAGCAAGATGTTGCTGATACTCTTGACTGGCTGACGGCTGCTAGAACAAATCGAGATGCCGTAGAACTGCTGTATCGCTTTTTACTGAATGCCGGTGTCGAGCAACAACTACGACATTGGCGAGACCAGGCAATCCAACAAGCAAAATTGGATCAAGCTCGCAACCATGAACAAGCATGGCAAGCTTTAATGGATTTGCTAGATGAATATGCCACGATCTATGGAGAAGAGCCCTTTGATTTTGCGCTTTTTGAAGATGTTTTATTGACTGGCTTAGAAAATGTCACATTCGGGAAGATCCCAACAGCGATCGACCAGGTCAACGTCAACCGCCTTGATTTGGCTCGTCCAAAACAAGCGAAGATTACATTTGCACCTGGATTGAATGAAACGGCGTTGCCAAGAAAAATAGAGAACAAAACATTGTTGACGAATGAAGAACGCCAGCATTTCAACCAGTTGTTCAACGGTGAAAAATACCTTAGGGATACAGTGGTGGAAGGCAGTGTCAAAGAGCCATTTGCCTTTTATTCGGTCTTGCTTTCAGCAACGGAACACTTATCACTGTCCTATGCCGTTAATTTTGATACCCAGCAAAACATCAAGATGTCGCCTTATTTAGACCGCGTGATCAAACATTTGGATGTTCCTCTGCAAGATCGCGGCATTTTAACGCTGACCAGTGACCCGAGAGACTATGTCGGCAGTTACCGTGGCCTAATCTACCAAATCAATAACCTCAGTCAGCAAGCGCAAAAAAACAAAGAGAATATGCCTCGAGTCTGGGAGCAGCTGAAACAAGCACTGCTGCGTTCGGAATGGACAGATTTAGCTGCCCAAGTATTTGAAAGCCAAACTCATCAAAATATTCCGATTCCTTTGTCTCAAGCACAAGCTGCGGCACTATATGGACCGTCGATCTACAGTTCTATTTCTCAGATGGAGACGTTCTATCAGTGTGAATACAAGTATTTCGTCAGCTACGGATTACGGTTAAAAGAACGGGAAGTTTATGGTTTAAATCCAGCGATGACCGGTGAGTTTTTCCATGATGCGTTGGACCGCTTTGTCAAAGTCCTGATTGCTGAAAATATTTCCTTGACCCAGTTAACTGCTGACCAACGCGTGCAATTTGTGGAAGTCGTTTTGCAGGAAATTTTTGGCGAAAGCCGTTATCGCTTACTGACGAGCTCTGCTCGGATGAATTTTATTCGGTATCAATTAGGCAAGACGATTCAGCGAGTAGCGTGGGCATTAGCGAAACAAGGACAAAAAATGCATTTTAGTCCGGAAAAGACGGAGGTACTGTTCGGCCAGATCGCTGGCTCAAATGGGATCAACGGGATCGAATTGCCTTTAAGCTCTGGTGGGAAACTACATGTACGGGGGAAAATCGATCGAGTCGACACGGCGAAAACGGAAGAAGAACAATGGCTTTCTGTTGTTGACTATAAATCTAGCAGCCGAGATTTTGACCTTTCTGAAGCCTACTACGGACTTGCGATGCAGTTGATCACCTATCTCGATGTCGCATTGACGGATGCTGTCCAACTGGTTGGTTCGCCAAATGTGCGACCAGCGGGGGCATATTATCTGCATGTGCATAATCCGCTTTTGGACGGACAAGAAGCCAGTGAAGAAGAACGTTTAAAACGTTTCAAGTATGACGGGTTATTTATTGACGAACCGGCTGTTTTCCCGTTGCTAGATGAGGATGTTGAAGCCAGCAAAAATTCACCGATATTTCCTGTTCGAAAAGACAAAAACGGCGATTATCAAAAAACGACGCAGGCGAAAAACAAGTTTTATACAGAAGAAGAGCTTGAGCTGTTAAGAAAACACAATCGTAAAAACATGCAACAAAGCGGTGAGAAGCTATTAAGCGGTGAAATCGCCTTAAACCCTTCTTATAAATTAAAAGACAAAAAACGGGCGTGTGAGTTTTGTCCGTTTCGCAGCATCTGTGATTTTGATGTATTGTTGAAAGAAAATGAGTACCACCGTTTAGAAAACTTATCTAAAGATGAGATTATCCATCGCTTAAGGGAGGAAGAAGATGAGTAAGATCCCTTTAAAACCGCAAAATGAAACCTTCACGGATACCCAATGGCAAGCCATTTTTGATAAAGGGGATAATATCCTCGTTTCCGCTTCAGCGGGTTCAGGAAAAACCACCGTTTTGGTTCGGCGAGTGATCGAAAAGTTAAAAGCAGGAACGACGATCGATTCTTTACTGATCGTGACCTTTACCGAAGCAGCTGCTCGAGAAATGAAAGAACGGATTCAAGCGGCATTGCAACAAGCCATCAACCAAGAAAGCGATGAGCAAAAACGCCAGCACTTCGTCCGTCAGCTGCAGCTATTGCCGACAGCTAACATTTCTACTTTGCATGCGTTTTGTTTAACGGTGATTCGGCGTTTTTATTATTTGATCGATTTAGATCCAAATTTCCGCATGATGACCGATGAAACCGAAATTTTATTGATGAAAGAAGAAATCTGGACACAGCTGAGAGATCAACAATATGAAGCCAATGATGAAGCCTTCTTTCGTTTGACAGAAAATTTTTCTAGTGATCGTTCTGATGAAGGCGTCGGGGATCTGATCCTGTCTCTTTATGACTTTGCCCGAGCAAATCCGGATCCAGTCAACTGGCTAGCTCATCTAAGTGATCACTATATCGGTAAAGAAACCTTTGCTGAAAATATCCTGTACCAATCGCAAATCAAACCGACTTTGCAAGAAAATTTGAAGACAGCGGCGCATTTGCTGCAGTCGGCGCAAGACTATGCCCGTTCTGATGAAGCGATGGAAAAAGCGGCACAGTTGATCGATACCGAAATGGGAATGGTGGAAACCTTAAAGGCTCTGCTGGATGCAGACGATGTTGATGGCTTCTATGAGCAGATCCAAGTGTTGCGTTTTGGTCGCTACCCAGCTTTTCGCAAACCAGAACAAAAGGAACTCTCTCAAGAAATCAAGCCCTTGCGAGATGATGCAAAAAAATTGGTCGAGCAATTGAAAGTGGCCTTTCCATACCCGCCGGCTGAAATGATGGAACTGCTTCATCGATCAGCACCTGTTGTTGAGAAAATGGCGGCCATGACCGAAGCGTTTATGAAAGCATTTCAAGAAAGAAAGCTTTCAAAAGGCCGTTTAGACTTTAATGATTTGGAACATTTCACCTTGCAGATTTTACAAGGTGACGGCAGTGGAAGTGAGGCGTCGGTCTATTATCGGGATCGCTTTGAAGAAGTTTTAGTCGATGAATACCAAGACGTCAATCGGCTGCAAGAGGCAATTTTATATTGGGTGAGACAAGTTGATCATAAACCTGGCAACATGTTTATGGTGGGGGATGTGAAGCAGTCGATCTATTCGTTTCGACTAGCAGATCCGACGCTGTTTATCGAAAAATACTTGGAATTTGAAACGGAGAATGGTGGGCGGAGAATCGTCTTAGCAGAAAATTTCCGTTCTCGCTCCGACGTATTGGATTTTACGAATCTAGTATTTCAACAGCTGATGGATGAACGGGTTGGCCAAATCCCTTACGATGAGGCGGCAACCTTGATTACCGGTTTTCCTCATTTTCCAGAAAGCGATGCCTTTGCCACAGAGCTCTTGTTATATGAAAAAGAGCATGAATCTGAAGAACAATTGATTGATGACAAAACAGAAGGTGAGATGCAGATTACTGCATTGAAGATTCGAGAGTTGATTGAATCAAAATTCATGATCTATGACAAAAAAGCCAAAACAAATCGACCAATCACTTACAATGATATCGTCTTGTTGACCCCCACACGTAAAAACAATCTTGTTATCCTAGATGTCTTTAAGCAGTTTGGAATTCCGATGGCGGTCAATGATGCTCAAAACTATTTTCAGGCAACGGAGATCCAAACCGTCGTATCTTTGCTGCAAATCATTGACAATCCGTACCAAGACATCCCGCTTGTGGCTGTCTTGCGCTCGCCAATCGTCGGCTTAACAGAAGATCAATTAGCTGAAATCCGTTTAGCCAATCGTTCCGGCGACTACTACGATGCAGTATTGGATTATCATGGTCAACATGAAGCGTCAAACTTGTGGCAAACGGTGGATGGGTTTTTAGCTAAACTAAATCAATGGCGAGAAGAAGCACGCAGACTGCCGATCCCGACCTTGCTTTGGCAAATCTATGAAGATACTGCTTACTTGGATTATGTTGTGGGACTTCCTGCAGGACAGCAGCGTTATGCAAATTTAGTGGCATTGATCCACAGAGCCGAAAAATACGAAAAGAGCAGTTTCCGTGGTTTGTACCAATTCATTCGCTTCATCGAAAAAATGCAAGAAAAAAACAAGGATTTGGCGGAGCCTGTGGCTACTCCTGTAGAAGATGCCGTTCGAGTGATGACCGTTCATGCAAGTAAAGGCTTGGAATTCCCTGTTGTGTTCTTATTGGATACAACAAAATTCTTTAACTACCAAGATTTTCAAAAACGCTATATCTTTGAAGAACAGCTCGGGGCTGGAATCCAATATGTGGAACCCGCAGAAAATCTTAAATTTGAGACACTGCCGTTTCAAGCCATCAAGCAAGTTCGTTTGAAAAAAGCCTTATCAGAAGAAATGCGAAAATTGTACGTAGCATTGACACGAGCAGAGCAGAAGCTTTTCTTAGTGGGCTCCTATAAAAACCAAGTGGATGCCTTTAAGACGTGGCAATCTGGCTTGACGCAAACCGAAATGGTTCTTGACCCTGCATTGCGCCTTGTTGCCCGGGGGAGTTTGATGGATTGGGTCGGACGGACCCTGATGCGCCATCCAGATATGGAAGCAGTATTCTCTGAAGCGTCAGAGCGCAAGCGGACGATCGATCATCCTGCTCATTTTCGTCTGTCATGGTGGAATCAAGAAACGATCACGCAACAAGTCCAAGAGACCCTTGCGCCAGTCGAGGAACCTAAACGATTGCTTGCGCCAGATAGCAATATCGATGATCTTTTAAAACGCCTAGCCTATCGCTATCCTTATCAAAAAGCGACCCAAACGACTAGTTATCAATCTGTATCAGAATTGAAAAGACTCTATAACGATCCTGATGATCAACAGACCACTTTGTTGGAATGGCGGTCGGTTTCCGAGAAGACGAATCCTCAGCAATATCGCTACGTACAGGATGAATTGGCGAAACCAAAATTTCTGCAAGAGACGAAGCCTCTTGCCAGCAGTATCGGGACAGCAACCCATACGGTTTTGCAAATGATCCCATTGGGAATGAAGCCAACACAAGATACTTTGGAGCTCCTGATTGCTGAACTCGTGAAAAAGCAATTTTTTTCTGAAGAAATCGCCAAAAAAATTGACCTATCGAGCATTTTGTGGTTTTATCAAACTGAACTAGGTGAATTGCTGAACCGATCCTCTGATTTGGTGAAGCGGGAACAACCGTTTTCGATGCTAAAAGAGGCTGATACGATCTTTGAAGAGTTTGACGAACCAGATGCGCCGCTTTTGATCCACGGAATTATCGATGGCTATATTGAATTGGCGGATGAAATCATTTTGTATGACTTTAAAACAGATGATGTTTTCGGTAGTCAGGCTCAGATTGAAAAGAAAATGCGCGAACGATATTATGGTCAATTGAAACTCTATTGCCAAGCATTGGAGAAAGCGTTGAACAAACCAGTGAAACAGAACTATTTAGTGCTGTTAAAACCTAAGATGATCGTGTCATTCTAACTGATCGATCCTAGTTTCTTACAATTCGTAAGTCATATGCTATAATAGGTAAAAGAGGTGATGGAGAATGATAAAAGTAGAATCGGATTATGCCCTTTGTCCTAAATTTGAAAAAGCTTTTTCTATTTTAGGCAAAAAGTGGAACGGCTTGATCATTGATGTCCTTCTTGAAGACGGCAAACAAAGATTTGTTGAGTTAGCAAACAAGATTCCTCAAGTGAGTGATCGGGTGTTAGTCGAACGCTTGAAAGAATTAGAGCGGGAAGAAATTGTCTGCAAAGAAAACAATCTTTACTGCTTGACGCCAAGAGGTATTGCTCTTGAAAAGAGTATGATGAGTGTGAAGCGTTGGGCAGAAACATGGGTACGTGAGGAAGAATGCAGTTGATTTCTCACCAGAAATTAGGTAAACTAACCTTAAATGAATAGTTAAAAAGCGTTGATAGAAACTAGTAATTTGGCTGAATCAGAAAAAGGGAGACTTGTCACAGACTGAAAGCAAGTCCTGCATTCGAAAAATGAATTTCACTTCTGGAGCTTGCTGATTACAGTCAGTCGGCAGTTTTGCTGTCGTTAGCCGAAGTGAGTGCGCGGTTTTTTCGCGAATGAGGATGGTAACACGAGACGTCGTTCCTTTTTTAAGGGATGATGTCTTTTTTTGTCTTTAAATGAATGATATTCCCTTTATTCAGTCAATCCAGTCTTGTTATTCTTACACTATTCACAGTATAGAAGGAGGAAACACATGTCTTTACAAGAAAAATTAGAAGCATTGAAGGAAACGACATTGCTTAAAATCAAAGAAAGTCCAACCATGAACGACTTGAATCAAATTCGAGTGGAAGTGCTTGGAAAAAAAGGACCCATCACTGAAGTTCTACGGGGGATGAAAGATCTTTCTGCGGAAGAACGGCCGAAGGTGGGGAGCTATGCCAACGAGATTCGTGATATTTTGACAGAAGCGATCGAAGAAGCCAAGACGTCTATCGAAGCAGCAAACTTGGAAAAAGCCCTCGCTGAAGAATCCATCGACGTGACGTTGCCTGGTAAAAAGATGGACCGAGGAACTCGCCATGTGCTGACACAAATCATGGAAGAAATCGAAGACATCTTTGTTGGTATGGGCTACCAAGTCGTTGAAGGCTATGAAGTGGAAAAAGATCATTACAACTTCGAGCGGATGAATCTGCCAAAAGATCATCCTGCCAGAGACATGCAGGACACCTTTTATATTTCAGAGGAAGTGTTGATTCGAACCCATACATCACCCGTTCAAGCGAGAACAATGGAGACCCATGATTTTTCAAAAGGGCCGTTACGGATGATCTCTCCCGGGAAAGTTTTCCGTCGTGATACAGATGATGCGACCCATAGCCACCAATTCCATCAAATTGAAGGATTGGTAATCGATAAAAATATTACGATGGGTGACTTAAAAGGAACCTTAGAAGTCATGATGCAAAAAATGTTTGGGGAAGATCGCCAAATTCGCTTGCGACCAAGCTATTTCCCTTTCACAGAACCATCGGTCGAAGTCGATGTCAGTTGCTTCAAGTGTGGTGGTGCCGGATGTAATGTTTGTAAACAAACTGGCTGGATCGAGATCCTTGGTGCCGGAATGGTCCATCCTAACGTCTTAGAAATGTCAGGGATTGATCCAACCCAATATTCGGGATTTGCTTTTGGTTTAGGTCCTGACCGAGTGGCAATGTTGCGCTACGGCGTGAACGACATTCGCCAATTCTATCAAAATGATGTGCGTTTTATTCGCCAGTTCAAGGGGGAACAATAAATGTTAGTATCATATAAATGGTTAAATGAATACCTTGATCTGTCTGAGATCACACCCAAAGAGCTGGCGGATAAAATGTCAGTGACGGGGATCGAAGTCGAAGGTATTGACGTGCCTGAAGAAGGTTTAAAAAAAATCGTTGTCGGAGAAGTGACCGACTGCCGACCGCATCCGGACTCTGACCATCTATCGATTTGCCAAGTAAATATTGGTGAGGATGAAGACTCACAGATCGTTTGCGGTGCGCCGAATGTCAAAAGCGGCATCAAAGTCATCGTGGCATTACCCGGCTCTCGAATCGCGGGCAACGTAAAAATAAAAAAGGGCAAGATGCGGGGAGAAGTTTCCAACGGCATGATTTGTTCGTTGCAAGAGTTGGGATATGCCGATAGCGTGATTCCCAAAGAATACGCGGAAGGAATCTATTATTTACCAGCAGAAGCAGAACCAGGATCACCGGTTTTTCCTTATCTGGATATGGATGATCACATTATCGAATTGTCGATCACTCCGAATCGTGCGGATGCGTTGAGCATGCGGGGGGTTGCTTATGAAGTCGGTGCGATCTATCGCCAAACACCGAAGTTTCCTGAAATTTCGCTTACTGAAAGTGAAGTAGCTGCTGCCGATAAAATTCAGGTGAAGGTCACTGAAGCAACAGATGCACCCGCCTACCAAATTCGAATCATTGATGGTGTAACGATCGCCCCAAGTCCACAATGGTTGCAAAATCGCTTGATGAATGAAGGTATTCGTCCAATCAACAATGTCGTGGACGTGACGAATTATATCTTACTATTATTTGGCCAACCATTGCATGCCTTTGATTATCAAAAGCTCGACAGCAAAGAAATACTTGTCCGTCGTGGTAAAGAAAATGAAAGTTTGGTGACTTTAGATGGAGAAACACGTCAGCTTTCCCCAGAAGACATCGTTATCACCAACGGAACCACGCCCGTTGCGCTCGCAGGCGTCATGGGAGGGCTTGATTCAGAAATCACGGAAAAAACGACTACAGTCGCTTTAGAAGCGGCCTTGTTCGATCCGTTAGCGATTCGTTTGACCTCAAAGAAATTCAATTTAAGAAGCGAATCCTCCGCTCGTTTTGAAAAAGGGATCAACCAAGCCACGGTTGCAAAAGCTTGTGATGCAGCAGCAGCACTGATTGCGGAACTTGCTGGTGGAACGGTCTTAAAAGGGGCAGTAATAGGTTCCCAAGTAGCAGTAGAACCTGTTGAGGTTACAATCACTTTAGCTCGAATCAATAGCTATTTAGGCACAGAAATCACTGATGAAGAAGTGCAAGAAATCTTTGATGCATTAGGCTTTGGTCATCGTCAAGAAGCAGACAGCTATATTGTTTCTGTCCCACCTCGTCGTTGGGATATTACGATCGAAGCAGATATCATTGAAGAAGTGGCGCGTATTTACGGTTATGATCGTTTGCCATCGACTTTACCGCAAGGAGAAACGGTTGCCGGTCATCTAACCAAAGCGCAACGTCTGACTAGAGAAGTTCGGACGCTATTGGAAGGCAACGGGGTCAGTGAAGCCATCAGCTATGCTTTGACAACGGAAGAGAAGGCACAACAATTTACGGATAAATCGAGCCAAGTGACTCGATTGGATTGGCCAATGACCGAAGAGCGTGCCGTCTTGCGCTTGAATCTGATTTCAGGTTTGTTAGACGACGTTGCGTACAACTTGGCACGTAAAAACAATCGTGTTGCTTTGTATGAAATTGGTCGCGTCTTTTATCAGACAGGCGACAGTAAACACGAGCTGCCAACAGAAGTCAATCACTTGGGGCTAGCTTTGACAGGAAATATCTATGAGAAAGACTGGCAAACCCAAGCTCAAAAAGTTGATTTCTTCCATTTGAAAGGCATTTTAGAAAATCTATTTGATTCGTTGGCATTAACCGACCGTATTCGTTATCAAAAAACGGCAGCTATCAAAGAGATGCATCCTGGCCGTACGGCAATGATCCTGCTAGATGACCAAGAAATCGGCTTCTTGGGACAAGTCCACCCATCGATCGCCAAAGATTATGAAGTGAGTGAAACCTATGTTGCTGAATTGAACTTAGATCAACTGTTAGCAGCGAAAACAGAACAATTGGTCTATCAACCAGTTTCTAAGTTCCCATCAGTAACGCGGGATATGGCACTCTTACTTGATGAAACGATCGATAACCAGTCCGTGATGGAGATCATTCGCGAAAGTGCCGGTCGCTTCTTAAGTGCGATTCGTTTATTCGATGTTTATCAAGGGAAAAACATCGAAGCAGGCAAAAAATCATTAGGGTACAGCCTGACCTTTAGCAATCCAGAAGCTACCCTGACGGATGAAGAGATCAATCAAGCAATAGCGAAAATTACTCGTAACTTAGAAGAAAAAGTTCAAGCAGAAATCCGTTAATAGAATATGAAGAAAAACGTTCCCCACCTTGAAAAAAATGAAGGTGGGGAACGTTTTCTACTATTATAATAGATGTTCAGATGACGCAAAAATGTTAGGAGTTGGGTTGGAGCCGTAAAGTATCTCACTATCAAAGGCAATCCAGCTTTTTTGATCTGTTCTTTTTTAGCGCTGTCAAGGTTGAGAAAATGATTCTCTAATCAGCATTTTCGAAGTTATTTTTAGGGCAATTTTCTAGGTTTTTTCGCAAGAAATCGCATCAAATCAAGTTGCCTAATGGATCGGTCTGCGGATGAAGTTTGCTCGTGAAACCTAACACAGAGTGTGCTCGTAGGTTTAGCATTAAATTTTATTCTCGATTTGTGAACAAAAAAATAAGCCGCTAAGGCTTATTTTTTTAAGCAAAGTAATTGATGCCCATTGCATTTTTGACTTCAGCTAACGTTTGGGCGGCAACTTGTTCTGCTTTTTCGCTACCAAGTTTTAATAAGTTCATCACTTCACCGGGATCTTTCGCAAAAGCTTCACGTCGTTCCCGAATCGGTGCAAATTCGGCTTCCAGAACATCGATCAAATAGCGTTTGATTTTGACATCTCCTAATCCGCCACGGGTGTAATGTTCTTTTAATTCAGTAATTTTTTCTTTTTCGGTACCAAATACATCAAGATACGTAAAGACCATATTGCCTTCGACTTGTCCGGGGTCTTCGACATGGATGTGATTTGGATCAGTGTACATGCTCATCACTTTCTTTTGTAACACATCAGCTGGATCTGCTAAATAGATACCGTTATTTAGTGACTTACTCATTTTTCCATTGCCGTCGATCCCAGCCAAACGTCCCATACCTTTTGGCGGTAAAACAGCTTTTGGTTCGACTAATACTTCACTATACGTAGAATTAAAACTATGCACGATTTCTTGTGTTTGTTCCAGCATTGGTTTTTGATCTTCACCAACGGGGACTAAGTTTGCTTTAAAAGCAGTGATATCCGCTGCTTGAGAGACTGGATAGATGAAGAAACCAGAAGGAACGCCTTCGCCAAATTTCTTTTGTTCAATTTCTGCTTTGACCGTCGGGTTGCGTCGCACGCGTGCTACACTGACTAAATTTAGGTAGTACATCGTCAATTCAGAGAGTTGAGGGATTTGCGATTGAATAAACATCGTTGTTTTTGATGGATCCAATCCAACGGCTAAATAATCCAAAGCGACTTCTAAAATATTCGCTGAGACCTTCTCAGGTGTTTTCGCATTATCTGTTAGTGCCTGCATATCAGCGACCATGATATAAAGCTGATTTTCAGGGTCAGCTTGCATTTCGACCCGTTTTTTTAAAGACCCCACATAATGGCCAAGATGCAGTTTGCCAGTTGGGCGGTCGCCAGTTAAAATCGTATTCACTTTTTTTCCACCTTTACCTTTGTTATATGGTTTATCTTACCTTTTTTTAGCAAAAGAAACAACAGGTTCTCCTTGTGATCTGTCGAGCTTAGAAAAATTTTCATGGACAAAAACCTCACATCAAAGTAAAATAGCACTTGTCTTTTCATAAATAAGGGGGGAACATTGGAAAAGCACCTTTACAAATGAAAAAAGATTGGGCTATAATATGAATCAAATCTTTCCATTTACTCATTTAATTTTAAAAATAGCTAGGAGTGTGAATCAATGGCAATGATCGAATTTAAGAACGTAGAGAAATATTACGGAAAGTTCCATGCATTAAAAAACATCAACCTTGAATTTGAAAAAGGTGAGGTCGTTGTTGTTATCGGACCTTCAGGTTCTGGTAAAAGTACAATGCTCCGTACAATTAATGGACTAGAAACCATTTCAGGTGGTCAATTGTTAGTCAACGGCAAGAACTTATTTGATAAAGATGTCAAAATGACAGAAGTTAGAAAAAACATTGGTATGGTGTTTCAACATTTTAACTTGTATCCAAACAAAACCGTGTTAGAAAACATTACGTTAGCGCCGATTAAAGTATTAAAACAAAATGAGCAAGAAGCCATCAATTTGGCGGAAAAACTACTTGATCGAGTTGGGATGTTGGATAAAAAAGATTCTTATCCGTCTATGTTATCCGGTGGACAACAGCAGCGGGTCGCAATTGCCCGAGGCCTTGCGATGAAACCAGAGATGCTGCTTTTTGATGAGCCAACTTCAGCATTGGACCCAGAAATGATTGGTGATGTACTAGATGTCATGAAAAAAATCGCCAGTGAAGGAATGTCCATGATCGTCGTTACCCATGAAATGAGCTTTGCTCGTGAAGTAGCAGATCGAATCGTCTTTATGGCAGAAGGCCAAGTGCTAGAAGATCGACGGGATGTCGATGGATTCTTTGACGCACCAAGGGACGAGCGTGCAAAACAATTCTTGAGCAAAGTCACAAATCATTAAGCGACAGGAGGAACCTATATGAAAAAGAAAATTTTTTCTTTTCTAGTTTTAGCCTTTGCCCTTGTGACTTTCTCAGGTTGTAAAGGACAAAGTGCCGCAGATATTGATATTTTAGAAAACAGCAAAGAGACGAATCAGATCGTTTGGGGCGTAAAAAACGATACCCGTCTATTTGGGTTGATGGATATCGCGACTAGAGAAGTACGTGGCTTTGATATTGATATCGCTCGTGCGATCACTGAAAAAATCTTAGGGCGTGATGGCAATGCGATTTTTGTTGAAGTTACCTCAAAAACTCGGATTCCGCTTTTGAAAAACGGCAATATCGATGCGATCATCGCAACGATGACCATCACGGAAGAGCGTAAAAAGCAAGTTGACTTTTCGGATGTTTATTTTGATGCAGGACAATCTTTATTGGTCGCAAAAGATAGTCCAATCCAAGGGATTGAAGATTTGACCGCAGACACCACTGTATTGGTCGTGAAAGGCTCTACGTCAGCTGTAAACATTCGTGAGGCTGCACCAGAAGCACAAATCCTAGAACTTGAAAATTATGCAGAAGCCTTTACTGCTTTGCAATCAGGACAAGGGGATGCTATGACTACGGATAACGCAATCCTATTAGGGATGGCGAGTGAAAATCCAAATTATCATTTAGTTGGCGAAACATTTACCGAAGAGCCTTATGGGATTGCCATCAACAAAGGTCAAAAACCATTTCTAGATGCTGTCAATCAAGCCTTGCGGGAAATGCGTGAAGATGGAACCTATGATGAGATTTACAACAAGTGGTTCCCTGAAGACGAATCAGGAAAAGTAGATTAGGAGGAAACTGAATGGTTGAATTATTTCAAACCTATACCGGTCAGTTTATTGAAGGCTTTAAATATACAGTCATGGCGAGTTTGATCGCACTGTTTTTTAGCCTTTTGATCGGAACTTTAATGGCAATTTTTCAGTTGTCAGACAATCGCTTCATCAAAGGGATCGCCAAAGCATATGTCGAGTTTTTTAGAAATATTCCCTTATTGATCATCGTGATGTTCTTTTATGTTGTTGTGCCAATGTATTGGGTCTCTTTTGACGGATTTCAAGCTGGAACGATTGGTTTAACGATCTATACATCGGCATTTATCGCCGAGACGATCCGTTCAGGGATCCAAACGGTTCCTAAAGGACAGATGGAAGCTTCCTTGTCTTCTGGCTTTACTTATAGTCAAGCGATGCGCTACATTATTTTGCCTCAAGCATTTAAAATCGTTGTGCCGCCACTAGGCAATCAATTTATTAACCTCGTCAAAAACTCCTCAATTTTAGCGATGGTCGCAGGATTAGATATCATGTATCAAGGGGATTTGATCGCAAGCGAGACCTTCAATACATTTGATACCTATATCATTGTTGGTCTTTTCTATTTGATTATCACCCTGCCATTGTCTTATTTGATGGTTTACTTGGAACGGCGTTGGGCTGTCCGCTCATAGAAAGGAGCTAAAGAACTATGGATTTTTTTGAAGCTTTTTCAGCGATTAACATTCGCTTTTTGATCGATGGCTTACGTGTTACGGTTGAAGTGTCGATCCTCTCGATCTTATTTAGCTTTATTATTGGAGGAATCGCCGGTATTTTACGCTTCAGCTCGATTCCGGTCTTTTCTAAAGTATTAGGTGTCGTAATTGATGTTATTCGTAACTTGCCTTTGCTCTTGATCATTTTCTTCACTTATTTTGCCTTGCCACAGATTGGCATCCGCTTTAACATTTTTTGGTCAGCGGTGGTGGCGTTGACGATTTTTGAATCAGCGATGCTTTCTGAGATCTTTCGAGCGGGTTTGAATTCTGTGCCAAAAGGTCAGATGGAAGCTGGTTTATCAACGGGATTAAATTATGTTGAAGTATTGCGCAGTATCGTCGTGCCACAAGCATTTAAAGCGATGTTGCCAGCGATCGTCAGTCAGTTGATCTCTTTGATCAAGGATACATCACTAGCCGTGATCATTTCTTTACCAGAGTTGACCCATCATGCCCGGATCATTTATGGTCAAAACACAAACTATGTTTTGCCAATGTTTTTGGCAATGACTGTTTTATACTTTTTGGTTTGTTATGCACTGTCATTACTTTCAGGTTTTTTGGAAAAACGTCAGTACGATTACTAAAAATGAACAATCGACAAAAATCCCCGCGATCGGTCTTTCAACCATACAAGTGCAACTTGCTGGTTGTGAGCCAATGGTTGGGGCTTTTTTTATACCGATTCGTATTTTTTTGGGGAAGCTTTCTTTAGCAAACGAAAGGAATACTTGAAAAATAGACAAAAAAAGTCCAAAATGAATAAGAGAGAAAAATGCATCAAACTCTTTCTTTCATGTAAAGGATGGAAACTATGACAAACAACAGACCAATTGGCTTTATCGATTCTGGTGTTGGTGGGTTGACGGTCGTCAAAGAGGCAATCAAACAACTGCCCAACGAATCGATTCTTTATCTAGGCGATACTGCCAGATGCCCTTATGGCCCAAGACCTGCTGAGCAAGTCATCGAGTATACGTGGCAAATGACCCGTTTTTTATTGGAAAAAAACATTAAAATGTTGGTGATCGCCTGTAACACAGCAACAGCGGTCGCTCTTGAAGAAATCAAAGAACAACTGGATATTCCAGTGATCGGCGTGATACTGCCTGGCAGTCGAGCAGCGGTCAAAGCAAGCAAAAATCAACGAATCGGTGTTATTGGGACAAACGGAACGATTAAAAGCGACTCGTACAAGCGCGCCCTTCATGGGAAAGCCCCCCATGCGTCAGTCGTCAGTTTGGCTTGCCCAAAGTTTGTACCGATTGTAGAAAGCAAACAATACCATAGCTCGGTCGCCAAGAAAATTGTGGCAGAAACGTTACGCCCCTTGAAAAACAAGCGGTTAGATACGGTGATTCTGGGCTGTACCCATTATCCTTTATTGCGTCCTTTGATCCAAAATGAATTGGGGGCCCATATCCAGCTCATTGATTCAGGCGCAGAAACGGTGGGGGAAGTCAGTACCTTGTTGGACTATTTCGCCATTGCAGCAACGAGCCAGGACGATCCGCACCCGCAGCATGCATTTTTTACTACTGGTTCACCAAAAATATTTGATGAGATCGCCAATGATTGGCTTGATTTAGACACGATCTCATCGGTTCACACTGATTTAGGAGGCTTTTAAATGCGACATGATGGCAGAAAAGAAACAATGTTAAGACCAGTTAAAATTCAAACCAACGTCTACAAACACCCTGAAGGATCGGTTGTGATCTCTTTTGGTGACACAACCGTGATCTGTTCGGCAACGATTGAAGATCGGGTCCCTCCGTTTTTACGAGATACGGGAAAAGGCTGGGTCACAGCCGAATACAGTATGCTCCCACGAGCGACCAACACTCGTAATCGTCGAGAAAGTGCCAAAGGCAAGCTTTCTGGTCGTACAATGGAAATCCAACGGCTGATCGCTCGTTCCTTGCGAGCTGTGGTCGATTTAGAAAAGCTAGGGGAACGCAGTATTGTGGTCGATTGTGATGTCGTTCAAGCAGATGGTGGTACCCGAACAGCTAGTATTACCGGCGCATTTGTTGCGTTGCGTTTAGCTATCGATACATTGTTGCGTGACAAAGCATTGACGGAAGACCCGATCAAGGAGCATTTGGCAGCCATCAGCGTTGGAATCTTACCAGATGGCACCTGTGTGACTGATCTCGATTATCAAGAAGATTCTTCAGCTGCTGTCGACATGAATTTGGTGATGACAGAATCCGGTCGATTTGTCGAATTGCAAGGAACTGGGGAAGAAGCGACCTTTGATGGTCAGCAGTTGAATGAGATGCTGATCTACGGAAAAACAGCTATCGAAGAATTGATTGCCTATCAAAAAGAGGCACTGTTTTTACCAGATGAACCCCCTTATGAGATTCCCGAAAAAACGATCGTCATTGCCACAGGCAATCCAGGAAAAGCCAAGGAATTTAAAGCCGTCTTTGGGGCAGCAGGGTACGATGTCCGCACCTTGAAAGATTATCCTTCCTTGCCGGATGTTGAAGAAACCGGCACCACCTTCGAAGAAAATGCCCGCCTTAAAGCGGAAACTATCGCCAGAATTTTGGGAAGACCGGTGTTGGCTGATGACTCAGGACTGAGAGTCGATGCATTAGGGGGACGCCCAGGTGTGTACTCTGCTCGATTTGCCGGTGAGCAAAAAAGTGATGCTGCCAATAATGCAAAATTGCTTTATGAATTGACGGATGTCGAAGATGACAAACGCAGTGCTCAATTTCACTGTACGTTAGTTTTCGCAGCACCAGGAAAAGATAGCTTGGTGGTTGAAGCCCAATGGCCTGGGAGAATCGGCCGTATCCCTCGTGGAGAAAATGGGTTCGGTTACGATCCATTGTTTATTCCTGATGGTTCAGAGCGAAGCGCAGCCCAAATGAGTCAAGAAGAAAAGAACCGAGTGAGCCACCGTGGTCAAGCAATCAAAAAACTCCAAGAACAGTGGCAGGAGTGGCTAGAAGGAGAAAATGTATGAAATATTTAGTTGTCAGTGACAATCATTCAGATCGTGAGATTCTTGTCGATCTTAAAAATGAATTCGAAAATCAAGTCGATTTATTCCTGCATTGTGGAGACTCTGAACTGCCTGATACAGATCCTTTATGGGAAACATTCCAAGTCGTTTGCGGCAATTGCGATTACGGTGGTGGTTTTCCCAATGAGCGTATCGTTAAAACGCCGCTGGATACCATCTATATGACCCATGGCCATTTGGCGGATGTTCGTTTTGGCGTAACCAAATTAGGATTAAAAGCGCAACAAGCAGATGCCTCGATCGCTTTGTTTGGTCACACGCATCAAATTGCTTGTGAGAAAGTCGGGAATCGACTTTTCTTGAATCCTGGCAGTATTTCCCAACCGCGAGGGCAAATTCAAATCAAAAGCTTTGCGATTATTGAAAGTACGCCAGAACAATGGGCAATCCAATACTATGATCGTTCCTTTCGTAAAGTCCCAGAGCTAGCTTTCGTTTTCACACGTTAAGTAAGCGGAATCAAAAAGTAAAAATTTCATTATAATTTTACAGGTTTCTACTTTCTATTCTCATTTTCAAGTAAAATAGAAGAGTAGCTGTGAAATGGAGGCAATTAGATTGATAGGACAGACCGTAGAAAAAATATTACTCGAGAATCAAGAAAATTTCTTGGTGCCTGCAGAGAATGTGGCATCGGTATTTTATAACCACCCTTTGAGTCACGCATTGCTTGTTTTATCAAAAGTGGGCTATTCAAAGATCCCTGTTCTAGATAGTGAGGACCATTTAGTCGGCTTAATCAGCCTCTCAAACATCGTGGAACGAATGATGGATCTCACTGGCTTCAGTATGGAAAATATTGAAGGGCTGACTGTGGCAGACGTCATGGAAGTCAACGTGAATTGCATCAAGGAAAACGATGAGTTGGAAAGTATGCTGCATCTTTTAGTAGATCAAGCATTCTTGCCGATCGTTGATGATGACAATGTCTTTGTAGGGATCATCACCCGCAAAGAGATTTTAAAATCCGTCAATCATTTGGCGCATGAAATCGAAAGACGCTATTTGCTGATTTCGAAAGAAGATGCCCCAAAGATGACAGATGAACTGCATGTGGTATAGAAAAAAGGTTATCCCAGTTTCGGGATAACCTTTTTTAAATACCGACGATGGGCGCATTAGGGATCGTATAGCCTTTGGCTGTCAAAGCATCGATCGATGCTGCTAAAAATTCCTCTTTGATTTTCCATTGTGTACCGTTGGTCACATACATGGTGGTTCGAATCGCAAAGTTGTTGTTCCCTAGATCCACCAGACCGAATACCGTAGGGGCCGTTTGAATCTCTTCTTCATGCTGCTGAGCGATCTGTTCATTGACTTCTTCAATGATGGCACGTATTTCATCTAGGCCTTCAGATGGTAAGATACGTACGTCGACAACGACTTGCATATTGGCTCTTGATGTATTACTGATGGTAGTGATGTTACGATTTGGGATATAATGAACGGTTCCATCAACGGATTTTAATTGGACCGTTCGAATCCCGACTGCTGTCACCGTACCTTCAAGCGTCAGATTGGTCAAGCGGACGTAATCACCAACGTTGATTTGTTGCTCGGTAATAATGAAGAAGCCAGTAATCAAGTCATTCATAAAGCCTTGGGCACCTAAACCAAGTGCGACCCCGACGACTCCGGCACCGGCTAGTAACGAGCCTACAGGTACGCCGATGGTGGAAAGGAGTGCATAGACAAAAAAGAAGCCTAATGTGTAATGAACCGTATTGCGGATCAGGGTATGGATTGTGTTGATTCGACTCACATTGAAACTGGCTTTTTTTTCATAGGAACGATAGATTCGATCGATGATCATATTGCTTATTTTCAATAAAATACCAAATAGGATAAATAAAAAAAGCAACATCAATGCTTTTTGGATCAGTAAGCCAATGATCGATTCCCAGTCGATGGACGCCCACCATTTTTGTAATGCATTAAGTTGAGCAGCCGCTGGCTCGGTAATGCTGGAACCACTTGAATCGGTCGTGCTAGCTGCAAGTAGCAGTTGTTTCATAAAATCCCTCCAAGTCTTACTGCATCTATTTTAACCAAGATAAAATAGAAATGCAAAGGAGGTTTTCTGAAATATCTGTTTTTTTCAGAAAAAGCCTGCTCAGCCAACGGAGAGGCAAATAGCAGACTTTTCTATGACAATTATTGATTAAGATAAATGAACGCCTTTATCAACAAAAATCACTTCGCCGATAATCCCGCTTGATAATGGACTGATCAAGAAGGCACAAGTATTACCTACTTCTTCAATCGTCACACCAATATGATCAGGTGTTCGATCCTCTGACAATTGGATCAGTTTTTGATAGTCTTTTACACCAGTTACTGCCAGCGTCTTGATGGCACCAGCTGAAATCGCATTAACACGGATTTTTTGCGGTGAAAGTTCGGCAGCTAAATAGCGGACGCTTGATTCTAAAGCGGCTTTTGCAATCCCCATCATATTGTAGTTCGGTACTGCCCGTTCGGCACCTAAGTATGAAAGGGTAACGATTCCAGCATTTTCAGCTAAGATTGGTTTGGCATATTTGGTGACTGCAATCAATGAGTAACTGCTGATATCTTGCGCTAAAGCATAACCGTCACGAGAAATATTTAAAATATCGCCCGATAGATCTTCTTTATTAGCATAAGCAACGGCATGGACCACACCGTGGATCTCTCCAGCATATTCTTTGATCGTTTCAAAGGCGGCAGCAATGCTTTCGTCGTTGGCGACGTCACATTCCACTACAAATTCATCAGATTCCAATAAGCGTTCTAAAGGCTTTTTCATGCGGTCGTTTTGATATGTGTAGATCACTTCGGCTCCTTGGGATTTTAGTGCTTGTGCACAGCCCCAAGCAATACTGCGTTTGTTAGCAACGCCCATGACGACAACTTTTTTACCGGTTAAAAAACTCATAATTCCACTCCTTAATAAATTCAACAATAAAATACGTATAATGACAAATAGTAAATCAAACTATCTTGATTTCTAATTATTAAGCATAATTGTTTGATTGTCAAACTATTTTTTTCTTAATAAATATTTAGTTGCGAATTTCCTTGAACTATGATACTTTGATAATCAAACTATAATAAATTCTTAAGCAAGGAAGGGACACCATGAAAAAACTATTGACTGAAACGGAAGTCATGGATTTGATTCCAAATCGCTACCCAATTATTTATATTGATTATGTTGATGAAATCGAATCTGGTAAAAAAATTATCGCAACGAAGAATGTCACCATCAACGAAGATTTTTTTCAAGGGCATTTTCCGGGAAATCCAGTGATGCCAGGTGCCTTGATTTTAGAAACATTGGCACAAGCAGGATCGATCTTAATATTGAAATCTGAGGAATTCCAAGGGAGAACGGCGTATATCGGCGGCATCAATAAAGCAAAATTCCGTCAAAAAGTTGTTCCGGGAGATACCATGAAACTTGTTTTTGAAATCACCAAAATCAAAGGCTCTGTAGGAACTGCTGATGCAGTAGCGACAGTGGATGGCAAAAAAGCTGCGGAGTGCGAATTTACCTTTATCGTAGGCGACCAAAAATAAAAGAAAACCGCTGGAGCATCCGATAATCGGGGCTTTCAGCGGTTTTTTATTTATTCTTTGGCTTCTTGTAAGACCTTGATCGTTTCGATCTTCACAGGCTCAACCGGTTGAGAATTCTCACCATTGCCAGAGTCTTGGGTTTCTGCTTGCGCAATTTTATCGACGACATCCATGCCTTCGATCACTTGACCAAAGACGGTATATTTACCGTCCAAAGCCGGCGTGCCACCATTTTTATAGGCTTCGATGATTTTTTCGGGATAGTGTTGGATCGCTAGACCGTCAGAAACATCTTGATCATTTTGAACGATGTAGAATTGACTGCCTTGGCTATTTGGTGCACTTGATTTTGCCATTGCAAATGCGCCTCGCAAGTGGTAGAGCTGGTTTGAGTATTCTTCGCCGAATCCTTCACCCCAGATACTTTCTCCACCAGTGCCATCACCATTAGGGTCGCCCCCTTGGATCATAAACTCTTCTACGACACGATGAAAAGTCAAGCCGTCATAATAACCATCTTTGGCATGGGTCAAAAAGTTTTCGACGGCTTTGGGCGCGATCTCTGGGAAAAGTTTGATTTTGATCGAGCCTTCTTCCGTCACCATTTCAACTAAAGCTTCATTCTCTTGCACATCCGTTGATAATTGCGGCAATTCAAGGGCATTCAAGTCAACGGATTCTGAGGTCGACGTGCTTTCTGCCGAGTTGTTTGATGAGGAACCAGTGGTACTTGAACCTGTACAAGCAGCTAATAATAAAAGGCTAGCAGCTGCTGTCAGTGTGAATAGGATTTTTTTCATTCTTTCATTCCTTCCAGTTTTCTTAATGCTAATCATAACAAAAAAAAGATGTAGAAGAAAGCGCAGATTTTGTGGAATGAGAAAGAAACAGATGGAAAGGTGTAGACCACTTTTTAGATGTTTGCTATAATGAAAGAGGATTCATTATAATAAACGGATAGAATGTACAGGAGGTTTTTTTGATGGGAAAATTAGGGATATCGATTTATCCAGAGCGCTCAACGTTTGAAAAGGACAAAGCGTATCTAGACTTGGCACACAAATACGGCTTTAAACGGGTATTTACCAGTTTGCTGCAAATCAACGATGACAAAGAAAAAGTCTTGGCAGACTTTAAACAAGTCGTGGATTATGCCAATCAGTTAGGAATGGAAGTCATGGTAGATATCAATCCTGGTTTATTTGAACAGCTAGGCATTTCTTATGATGATTTATCCTTCTTTGATGAGATGGGGGCTTACGGTGTTCGATTAGATATCGGTTTTACGGGTTCAGAAGAAGCCAAAATGACCCGCAATCCTTACGGGATCAAAATTGAGATCAATATGAGCAGTGGCACGAGCTACGTGGATAACATCATGAGTTATTCACCAAACACCGAAAATTTACTAGGTTCGCATAATTTCTACCCTCATCGCTATTCAGGGTTAGGCTATGACCATTTCGTTTTTTGTTCGGAAAAATTCCGCAAGTACAATTTAAATACGATGGCTTTTGTGAATTCACACGAGGCTGATTTCGGTCCTTGGCCAACACAAGATGGCTTATGTTCTTTAGAAGACCATCGTGATCTGCCGTTAGCTACACAAGTCAAACATTTAGTGTTGACTGGTTTGATCGATGATATCTCTATTGGAAATGCCTATGCTTCAGAAGCAGAATTGGCGGCAATGGCTGAAGCATTTCACGCGGATTATCCGACATTAAGAGTTGATGTGGTTGATGGAATCACTGAAGATGAACGCATCTGTTTGTTTGATAATCTGCATAGTTACCGAGGAGATCGTTCAGAATACATCTTGCGTTCAACGATGACCCGGATCTATTATAAAGACAAAGAATTTCCACCCCATGATACCCATGATATGGTAAGAGGAGATGTCTTGATCGATAATGCTGGCTATGGACAATACAAAGGGGAGACGCAAATCGCCCTGAAAGAAATGAAAAATGACGGCCGGGTCAATGTCGTTGGGAAAATCGCTGAAGAAGAGCTTTTCTTATTAGAATTTTTGAAACCTTGGTCAAGTTTTAAATTGGTCGAAAACAACTAGCCATTACGAGGAATCAACCATTGTCAACACCTATTGTTGGCAATGGTTTTTCTTTTTGGGCGCTTGCGATTGACAAACACGAGTAAAAAACGGTAATTTATGTAGTGGGTTCTTTCCATGAGGAATATTGAAACCATAATAATGTTATGTAAACTATATACTTAAGAGGACGTGACAAGTGTGAAATTGCGCTGGAAAATTGCCATCGGAGTAGCTGTATTAGCGATTGCGGGATTAGGATATGCTGGAAACTATTTTTACGACTATGCGGTAGTTCCTTCAGAAAAAGATTTCTTGGAAGGAGATACCCCGGGTACTGATGAAAATCAGACGGGAAGCGAAGCGCAAAATTGGTTTACAGATGCAGCAAATCGTGAGATGTGGCAGCTGACTGCTGAAGATGATTTAAAATTATCCGCCATTTATCTACCGGCGGAGGAGAAGAATCAAGGAAAAACGGCGATCATCGCGCATGGCTACATGGGGAATGCAGAAACGATGGCGGACTACGCCAAGATGTATCATGATTTAGGTTATAATGTGTTGGTTCCAGACGCTCGAGGGCATGGACAAAGCGAAGGGGATTATATTGGTTTTGGTTGGCACGAACGTAAAGACTACTTGCAATGGATCGATGAAATACTTGCAAAAAATGGTTCTGAAGAGACGATCACTTTGTATGGCATCAGTATGGGTGCGGCCACAGTGATGATGACCAGCGGAGAAGACTTACCAAAAAATGTCACTTCTATCATTGAAGATTGTGGGTATACCAACGTCAATGAAGAACTAGGCTATCAACTCGATCAATTGTTTGGGTTGCCCCCATTTCCATTGATGAATGTCACTAGCCTTGTCACAAAAATCCGAGCGGGGTATTTCTTTGGTGAAGCAGATGCAGTCAAACAACTGCAAAAAAATACGCGTCCAATCTTTTTTATTCATGGCGATGCGGATACATTTGTTCCTTATGCGATGCTAGATATTTTGTATAACGCGACCGATGCGCCTAAAGAAAAATGGGTCGTTTCAGGAGCCGAGCATGCGAAAAGCTACAAAACTGATCCAGCGCTTTACAAAGAAAAAATCGCGGCTTTCTTGGAAAAATACGATCATCCAGCAAGTGAATAAAAAAAGTGCCGGTTCTTTTTTCAGAACCGGCACTTTTTGCCTACTCATTGACTTACAAACGAGCAAATTCTTCGAGTAAACGAATCATCTGGCAAGTAAAGCCATATTCATTATCATACCAAGCGACGGTTTTCACCAATTGGAAATCGCCAGCAGTGGTCACTTCTGTTTGCGTCGGGTCAAAGATAGAACCTTGAGTGGTACCAATGACATCACCCGAGACGATCTCACGGTCATCGTAACCGAATGACGGATTATCGACGGTGTGTTTTCTGATGGCTTCATTGACTTCATCAGCGGTTACTTTGGTTTTCAAAATTGAGACTAATTCTGTTAAAGAACCATCGACGACCGGAACCCGTTGGGCGTGGCCTTGTAATTTGCCATTTAATTCTGGGATAACCAAACCGATTGCTTTGGCGGCACCCGTTGAGTGAGGGATCGTGTTGTCTGCAGCGGACCGAGCGGCTCTTAAGTTTCCGCCTTTTACAGGACCATCCAATAGCATTTGAGTAGAAGTATACGCATGAACTGTCGTCATCGTACCAACTTCGATCCCAAATTCTTCATTCAAAAAGTAGGCCATCGGAGCTAGACAGTTGGTCGTACAAGAGCCTGCGGATATGATAGTATCATCTGGTGTTAACGTGTCGGAGTTAACATTGTATACGATCGTTTTCATATTGCCGGCGGGAGCGGAAATGACCACTCGTTTGACACCTGCATCAAGATGGGCCTGTGCTTTTTCTGCGGAAGTGTAAAAACCCGTACATTCTAAAACGATATCGACGCCATTTTCTTTTGCCCAAGGAATTTTACTTGCGTCTGGTTCGGCATACACTCTGGTTTCTTTGCCATCGACAACGATAGCATTATCCGTTGCGGTTACAGTGCCAGGGTAAGTGCCATGGGTCGAGTCAAATTGCAATAGATGTGCTAACATGACGGGGCTTGTTAAATCATTGATTGCCACAACTTCAATATCGGCAGAAACTTCTTTGATCCTACGAAAAGCCAAACGTCCAATTCGTCCAAAACCATTGATTCCAACTTTTACTGTCATTTCTTGTTTCCTCCTTTGATTGTGTCTGGTACACTTAAAAGTTTGCTACGATTTGATGTGACTGTCAAAGAATAACCCTTAAGAATTCACGATTTCTTACGGAAACCCATGAGAAAAGATAGACAAAAGGCGTTTCGGTCGTTACAATAAAATAGACTTTCTTATTAGAGAAATAGTAACCACTAAGGTGAGATAACTGATAATCAAATAAGTATAGAAGGTAGTAAAAAAAGAATGGAGGACAAATAATGTCCATGTTTTTAGATCAAGTGACAATCGATGTCAAAGCAGGAAAAGGCGGCGACGGAATGGTTGCTTTTCGCCGAGAGAAATATGTCCCAGACGGCGGACCCGCAGGTGGTGACGGCGGACGTGGTGGTGATGTCATTTTAGTCGTAGACGAAGGTTTGCGTACATTAATGGATTTCCGCTTTAATCGTCATTTTAAAGCACAACCCGGGGAAAACGGCATGAGTAAAGGAATGCACGGCCGTGGCTCAGATGATACTTACATCAAAGTGCCCCAAGGTACCACCGTTCGTGATGCTGAAACAGGAGCCTTATTAGGGGATTTGATTGAGCAAGGTCAAACATTAGTGATCGCAAAAGGCGGGCGGGGCGGCCGCGGGAACATTCGGTTTGCCTCTCCGAAAAACCCAGCACCAGAATTAGCTGAGAACGGGGAACCCGGTCAAGAAAGAAAAATCGAGCTCGAATTAAAAGTCTTAGCAGATGTTGGTTTAGTTGGTTTCCCTTCGGTTGGGAAGTCCACATTACTCTCTGTGATTTCCTCTGCTCGGCCAAAAATCGGCGCGTATCATTTTACAACACTGGTGCCAAATTTAGGCATGGTAACGACCACTGATGGTCGTAGTTTTGCAGTTGCCGATCTGCCGGGATTGATCGAAGGTGCTTCGCAAGGTGTTGGTTTAGGGACTCAGTTTTTACGTCATATCGAACGGACGCGGGTCATCTTACATGTGATCGATATGAGTGGCATGGAAGGGCGCGATCCATACGAGGACTATTTGTCCATTAACAATGAATTGTCGACCCATAACTTGCGCTTACTAGAGCGCCCACAGATCATCGTTGCCAATAAGATGGATATGCCGGATGCTGAAGAAAACTTAGCCCTTTTCAAAGAGCAGCTGGCAAAAGAAAAAACGGATGAGTTCGCGGATGAACCAATGATTTTCCCAATCTCTGGTGTCACTCGTAAGGGAATCGATGCCTTGCTGAATGCGACAGCGGATTTATTGGAAGTCACTCCTGAGTTCCTCTTGTACGATGAAGAAATCGAAGAAGATGTGGTTCATTACGGCTTCCAATCGGATGAGCCGGAGTTTTCAATCGATCGCGATCCTGATGCAACTTGGATCTTGAGCGGTGAGAAAATCGAAAAACTATTCCAAATGACGAACTTTGATCACGATGAGACCGTGATGCGCTTTGCACGTCAATTGCGTGGATTGGGTGTTGATGAAGCATTGCGTGCGCGAGGTGCCAAAGACGGCGACATCGTGCGTATCGGTAATTTTGAATTCGAGTTTGTCGAATAAGCGTTTAAAAGAACATCATTTGTAAAAAAAAATCCTTCATAGTTGAAGTGGTTATGACTGTTGATCATTGATTTTCTCTAAGAAATCAATGATCAACAGTCTTTTTGGTTTCTTTTTTCATTTAAATGATTTACTGTTAAAATAAAGAAAAGAACAAATCAACCAAAGGGAGCGATTTTTATGTCAAAACGAGTCATTGTAATGAACTTTGATGCTAGTGCCAAAGCGTATCAAGCCTTTTCTGAAGTGAAACGGATGCATATGGAACGTAAGATTAAAGGAGAACAAATGGCGGTCCTTACCCACACCAATGAAGGTGTGCATCAATTTAAAGTCGAGGACTTTCTTGATTTTACTGGGAACAATAAGACATCAACGGGTGGTTTGATCGGGATGCTCGTTGGTGTGTTAGGCGGACCTTTAGGAATCATGCTGGGCTGGTTTGGCGGCAGTATGATCGGTGCTACTCGTGATGCAAAAGAGATCCAAAATGCGCAAATGCTTTTTGAACACGTCGGAAATCAAATTGGTGTAGGTGATACCGGGTTATTATTGATCGCCGATGAAGAAGACAATCGTCCTTTGAATCAATTGATCATGAATGAATTGGGCGGCGATATCACGCGCTTTGACTACGATGAAGTGGAAGCAGAGATTGAAACAGCTAAGAAAGTCGAAGAATCCACCAAAGCACGGGTTCAAGAGGACTGGAAAAACTCTCATAATGACGCAGAAGATCGCCAATCTGAGAAATAAAAACCGCAAGCTTCAATTGCAACTTGATTTCTTTTCCGCTAAAATTGGGAAGAGATGAAAGGAAAGAAGCTTATGGAATTAGAATTTTTAGGAACAGGTGCGGGAGTGCCTGCAAAACATCGAAACGTGACCAGCATTGCGTTACGACTCTTAGATGAACGGAATGCCGTTTGGCTTTTTGATTGTGGCGAAGGAACCCAAATGCAGATTTTGCATTCTACAATTCGACCACGAAAGATTGAAAAAATCTTTATCACTCATCTTCATGGTGACCATATCTATGGGTTGCCGGGATTGATCAGCAGCCGCTCCTTTCAAGGGGGCGACACGCCTCTAGAGATTTATGGACCAAAGGGAATCAAAGCATACATTCAAACCGTTTTGCGGATTTCCCAGACGAAAGTCAGCTATCCATTGCATTTTTTCGAGATTGAAGAAGAAGGGATTCTTTTTAAAGATCAGCAATTTGAGGTATCTTGTCTGCCCCTTGATCACGGCATTGATAGTTTTGGCTATCGTATTGTTGAAGCAAGCCATCAAGGGGAATTGCAAGTGCAAGCATTGCTTGAACTTGGTCTGAAACCAGGTCCCGTCTTCGGACGTTTGAAAAAAGGTGAAGTAGTTACCCTCGACGATGGACGTCAAATCAATGGGGCTGATTTCTTAGGTCAAGCGAAAAAGGGTCGGATCTTGGCAATATTAGGTGATACGCGTAAATGTCAAAACGCCGTGCTTTTAGCGAAAGATGCGGATGTATTAGTGCATGAAAGTACCTTCAACAAAGAAGAAGCCAAGCTGGCTCGCGCTTATTTTCATTCGACGACACGCCAAGCTGCTGAAGTGGCCCAAGAAGCTCACGCCAAGCGTTTGCTATTGACCCATATCAGCGCGCGCTATGTTGGCAAAGATATTACAAATTTAGTAAATGAAGCAAAAGAAGTATTTCCGAATACGTTGATCGTCAAAGATTTTGATGTTGTCGAGATCCCTTTTGCCGGAGAGGAAGAATCAGATGAACTTGGAGAATAAAGTTGTCGTTGTAACAGGTGGTTCTGCCGGACTTGGCGAACAAATCTGTTATGAAGCCGCAAAACGCGGTGCGATCGTTGTGACTTGTGCTCGCAGAACAAATTTGATTGGGAAAGTCAAAGAACAATGCATGGAATTAAGCGGCAAAGAAGCGTATGCGTTTCAATTGGACGTAGCAAACCCTGAAAGCGTGGCGCGCTTATTAGAAAAAATCAGTGAGAAAGTCGGAAAGATCGATGTCTTTGTCAATAATGCCGGCTACGGGATCTTTCAAGAATTTACCGAGATGGATCCTGCGGTCATCCGTAATATGTTTGAAGTCAATGTGCTTGGGATGATGGTTTTGACTCAGCAAGTTGCGATTCAAATGGCTGAACAAAAGCATGGTCATATCATAAATGTTGCTTCAATCGCGGGTAAGATCGCTACGCCGAAGACGGCAGTCTACTCTGCCACGAAGTTTGCTGTACTTGGTTTTTCTAACGCATTACGTTTAGAACTAAAACCACTGGGGATCAACGTAACAACAGTCAATCCAGGGCCGATCGAAACGGCATTCTTTGACCAAGCAGATCCTAGCGGTAGTTACTTATCATCGGTGGGTAGCCTTGTCCTTGAACCAAACAAATTGGCACAAACGATCGTCAAAGCCATGATTCATCCAAAACGAGAAATCAATCGCCCACATATTTTAGGGGCGGCTGCAAAACTTTATACACTGTTCCCTGCAATTGGGGATTATATGGCAGGAACGATGTTCAACAAAAAATAGGAGTTGAAACCCATGAAAAATCAATGGCGTGTTATTGTTGGTATTTTACTGATTTTAGTGATCGTTTTATTTGCGGTTGCAAACAATATGACTGTTCCGATCAATTTTGGCTTCACAACGATTCAATCGCCATTGATCTTAGTCATTATTGGTTCTGCTTTGTTAGGCGCATTGATTTTGTTGCTGGTTTCCACAAGCGCAATGTTCCGTCAAAAAAAAGAACTAAAACAATTGAGAAAAGAGCTCTCGGATTATCGCTCGAATAACGAGAAAGTTCTGCAAGAACAACGAGAAGCCTTGGAACGAGAATATACCAACAAGCAGGCGGAGTTAGCAGCTAGGCAGCAGCAACTCGACGATCAAGAAGCGCAACTTTCATCCCGTGCAGCAGGTGCCTCAACACCGCCAACGATCGATGAAGAAATGAAGTCTTTTGAATCGCAAGCCTAGAATACATGAGCGTAATGAAGAAAAGAGTTTGCAGGTGCATCATTCGCTGCAAGCTCTTTTTTGTGATATGAAAAAATAAATTGTTTCTTTCGTTGTTTTTCCTTTTTGCATAAACTTTGCTATAATATCCTAGTTAGGAGTGATTTGGTGAAACGTGCAAATTTTCATTGGGTGCGTCCGCAAGATAGCGAAGCTACCCCTGAATTTAAAGAATTGATCCAAGCAAGAAAGATTCCTGAGCGGATCGGCGCATTGCTATGGCAAAGAAATATTCGAACAGCAGAAGCGCTAGACGCTTTTTTATCCACGGATTTGCAATACCTTCATGATCCGTTTCTCTTTCATGATATGGATAAAGCCGTGGAACGAATCCATGAAGCCATTTTAAATGGTGAGCAGATCTTGATTTATGGCGACTATGATGCAGATGGGATTACGAGCACCACCGTATTGAAAGAAACGCTGGAGCTGCTGGGGGCTGAGGCTGAGTATTATCTGCCCAACCGTTTTACAGATGGCTATGGTCCCAATATAACTGTCTATCAAGAAAAAATTGCCGCAGGGACGCAATTGATCATCACCGTCGACAACGGAGTGTCTGGACATGAGGCGATTGCTTATGCTCAAGGACAAGGCGTCGATGTGATCGTGACGGATCACCACGAACTTCCTGCAGAACTCCCAGAAGCCTTTGCTATCGTTCATCCTCGTCATCCTGAAGGACACTATCCGTTCGGTGATTTGGCGGGAGTCGGTGTCGCATTTAAAGTGGCGTGCGCCTTATTAGAAGAAGTGCCCGTCGAACTGCTTGATCTTGTTGCAATTGGGACGATTGCTGATATGGTTTCTTTGACAGATGAGAATCGACTACTAGTCAGCAATGGCCTGAAAATGATCCAACAAACTGATCGGCTTGGTCTGAATGAGTTGCTGACGGTCAGTGGATTGAAAAAACGAACAGTCAACGAAACCGACATTGGTTTTGCTATTGGCCCGCGACTTAATGCGATCGGCCGCTTGGAAGACCCAAATCCTGCTGTTCGTTTGTTAACCACATTTGACGAAGAAGAAGCAGTAACCTTAGCCAAGACATTAGATACGATTAATCAGCAGCGAAAAACTTTCGTTGAAGAAATCATGAAAGAAGCGCAAGAAAAAATCGATCCTGCCAATCATGTTCATCTAGTCGTAGGTGATGACTGGCACGAAGGGGTTTTAGGGATCGTAGCCGGACGAATCATGCAAAGTACCGGACAACCTGTGATCGTTTTGACCAAAAAAGAAAATGGCTTAGCAAAAGGATCAGGAAGAAGTATTGCTGCGTTGAATCTGTTTGAAATGTTGACCACGATGAAAGACATGTTTACTAGTTTTGGCGGCCATCATGCAGCAGTTGGATTAAGTATCCCCATCGATCATTTAGATATGCTACAAGCCCAAATGAATCGCTATGTGGAAGAAAATGGGATTGATCTTAGCCAAAGGATCCCCTTGACAATTGATGAAGAACTGCCATTGACAGAAGTATCGATCAATTTTATTGAATCTTTAAACGTTTTAGCGCCTTTTGGCACGGATAATCCGTTACCGAAATTTCTGTTTTCCAATCTATCGACTCAAAATGCTCGCCAGATTGGTACTGAAAACCAACACTTGAAATTAGTGATGACAGATGAGTCCAATACACAGCTAGATGTGATTGGGTTTGGTTTTGGAAAAGACTTAGTAGAGTTTGAAAATGATCGACTGTCGATCGTCGGTCAGCTTTCAATCAATGAATGGAATGGCAACAAAAAACCGCAGTTGATGTTGGATGATTTTGCTGTGGAAGGTCTGCAGTTGTTTGATTATCGTTCGAAAAGGAGTCGGCAAGGTGTCTCTCTGGGAAATCAAACAGTAGGGGTCGTTTTCAATAAGAAAATTCCTCGAGAGCTACAAGGGTTTTGTGGACAAACGATCTTATTCGACTCAGTGGCTAACTTGAGAGACACGTTTCATGAAGCTCAATTTCAAGAAATCGCCTTTTTAGATTGTCCTACTGATCCTGCAGTGATCAAAGAAATCATCCAAACGCTTCATGCTTCAAGAATTGCGTTTGTGTTTTACTCGACCGAAGATGCTTATTTAGACGGGGTAGGCACCAGAGAGCAATATGGGCGGCTTTTTCAATTGATCAAGCAACAACCTCGTTTGGATATTCGCTACAAACTAAGGATGGTTGCTGACTATCTAAAAATTCCAGAAAAATTACTTATTTTCATGATTCAGGTGTTTTCTGAGCTGGAATTTGTTACAATACAAGATGGTGTTTTGAATAAAACGGCTGATCCTGTTTCTCGTCCGCTGACAGAGAGTCATTTGTATCAGCAACGACAAAAAATGATCAAAACAGAAGAATTTTTATTAATGAGTGATTTATCAACCCTACGTCAGTGGTTGACAGTCTAGGAGGAAAAAAAATGGATTTAAAAGAGTATATTGCTAGTATTCCGGATTATCCCCAAGAGGGAATTATTTTTCGGGACATCTCGCCGTTAATGGCTGATGGAGAAGCGTATCGTTATGCGACACAGCAGATCGTTGAGTATGCACAAGAAAAAGGCATCGATATGGTGGTAGGACCAGAAGCCCGCGGATTTATCGTTGGTTGTCCAGTTGCGTACCAGTTAGGTGTCGGCTTTGCTCCAGTACGTAAAAAAGGCAAATTGCCACGGGAAACCATTGAAGCAGAGTATGAAAAAGAGTATGGTGTGGATGTTTTGACGTTGCATGCCGATGCTATCAAACCAGGACAACGTGTCTTGATCTGTGACGATCTACTAGCAACTGGCGGAACGATCAAAGCAACAATTGAACTCGTAGAAAAATTAGGCGGTATCGTTGTTGGCTGCGCCTTTTTGATCGAACTAATGGATTTACATGGAAGAGATAAAATCCAAGGTGTCGAAATCAAAACCTTGATGGAATATTAAAGCAGAAAAAAAAGGACTCTTACGAGTCCTTTTTTTCTGCTTTGAGGCTTATGTAGAGAAAGGATCATGGTTCATACCGATAAAAATCATGATCATGATAATAATGACGGTTACGTTTGCGCTCTGCTTGCCGGAATTTCTTTTCATCCCATAGCATGAACCAAAGCATCATTAGAGGACAAAAAATCAGAACAGCACTTAGAACGCCAAAATAGCCAATAACGATACCCATCAATAATACCCACAACATAAAACCAAATCGACGAACTGCTTTCATCTCATTCACTCCTTAAATAATACGAACTTATGTTTGTATACCTATTATACGAATGTTTGTTCGGTTTGTAAAGAGGAAAGAAAAAAAATCTTCGCAAGTACGAAGATTTCCTAGGTAGGCCGATTAGAATCAAAGCAGATGGCGATACAAACCAACAACTAATCCTAAAATCGTTACGTCAGGCAAAATGATGGGCTCTAAATAATCATTTTCTGGCTGTAATCGAATGTAATTCTTTTCTTTATAGAATCGTTTGCAAGTAGCTTCATCTTCATCTGTCATAGCGATCACGATATCACCATTTTGCGCACTTTGTTGTTTGCGAACGATCACTTGATCGCCGTCAAGGATGCCAGCATTAATCATACTTTCTCCTCGGATCGTCAACATAAACAAACTGCCGGTACTATTTGCTAAATCTGGCGGAATCGGAAAGAAATCGGATGCATCTTCCACTGCTAAAATCGGTTCTCCCGCAGTTACGACACCAAGCATCGGAATGGATGCTGGTTGAACATCGATTTTTTCAAGACCGGAAGCAGTTAATTCAATGGCTCTGGGTTTTGTAGGATCTCGTAAGATCAACCCTTTTTTTTCAAGTCGGGACAAATGGCCATGAACAGTTGAGGTAGAAGATAACTGAACGGCTTCGCCAATTTCGCGAACAGTTGGCGGATAGCCTTTTTCAGTGACACGGGTATGAATGAACTTAAGAATTTCGATTTGTCGATTTTCTGTTCGTTTTGCCAAAACTGACACCTTCTTTCATTTGATAACATTAGTGTACCATAGGTATATCGAATATTCAAACAAATGTTCGCTTTTTGCGCTATTGTTTTTATTCGCTAGTTTGTAGTAAAATCAAGAGGGAAAAGGAGGAACGAATATGCTATCTCAAGAAAAATTAGCTCGAATCAATGAACTTGCCAACAAGAAAAAAACAGAAGGATTGACCGAGGCAGAAACGAACGAACAAAAAGTTCTACGTGAAGAGTATTTAACCGCCTTTCGTGGAGGAATGCGTCACCATATCGAAGGAATGAAAATCGTTGATCCTGAAGGTTCTGATGTGACACCAGAAAAATTGAAAGAGATTCAGAAGAAAAAAGGTCTCCACGGCAGATAATTGTGAATTCCTTTTCATTGCTATTGAATTAAGCATCTGAATCACGTATAATAAGAGATGTAATAAAGGTAAAAAAAACCTAAATTAGGAGGAACTACCATTGTTTGATAAAATCGATCAATTAGGAGTGAACACCCTTCGTACATTAAGTATCGAAGCCGTACAAAAAGCCAATTCAGGACATCCAGGATTACCGATGGGGGCAGCACCCATGGCCTATGCCTTGTGGACGAAACACTTGAAAGTCAATCCAACGACTTCTCGCAACTGGGTGGATCGTGACCGCTTTGTTTTGTCTGCTGGACACGGTTCGGCGTTATTGTACAGCTTGTTGCACGTGTCTGGTTACGATGTGACCATTGAGGATCTAAAAAACTTCCGTCAATGGGATAGCCGCACGCCAGGGCATCCAGAAGTCGATCACACAGACGGCGTGGAAGCAACCACTGGACCTTTAGGACAAGGGATCGCTATGGCAGTCGGTATGGCGATGGCCGAAGCCCACTTGGCGGCAACCTACAATCGCGACAAGTATCGAGTCATTGATCACTATACCTACGCCTTATGTGGCGATGGGGACTTGATGGAAGGCGTTTCGCAAGAAGCTGCATCCATGGCGGGTCACATGAAATTAGATAAACTGATCGTCTTGTACGATTCAAATGACATCTCCCTGGATGGTCCGACCTCAAAAGCCTTTACAGAAAATGTCGGTGCGCGTTTTGAAGCGTATGGCTGGCAACATATTCTCGTTGAAGACGGCAATGATTTAGAAGCGATCTCAAAAGCAATCGACGAAGCAAAAGCTGAAAGCGACAAACCAACCTTGATCGAAATCAAGACTGTGATCGGATACGGTGCGCCAAATCAAGGCACCTCTGCCGTCCATGGTGCGCCGATCGGTGCCGAAGGCATTTCTGCAGCAAAAGCGATTTATGGCTGGGAATACCCAGAATTTACTGTACCTGACGAAGTTGCTGCGCGCTTCAAAGAAACCATGATCGATGAAGGGCAAAAAGCTGAAGCAGCTTGGAACGAAACTTTCCATGCCTATGAAGCAGCCTATCCAGAACTTGCGGCGCAATTCAAACAAGCCTTTGCAGGTGAATTGCCAGCAGATTGGGATGCAGCATTACCAAGCTACGAAGTTGGCAGCTCACAAGCTAGCCGGGTATCCAGCAAAGAGATGATCCAAGCGTTGTCCAAAGCCGTACCTAGCTTATGGGGCGGATCGGCTGACCTTTCTGGTTCCAACAACACGATGGTGGCAGCAGAAAAAGACTTTGAGCCTGGCCAATACGAAGGCCGCAACATTTGGTTTGGTGTCCGAGAATTTGCGATGGCGGCAGCGATGAACGGGATCCAATTGCATGGCGGTACGCGAATCTATGGTGGAACCTTCTTCGTCTTCGTTGATTACTTGCGTCCAGCGGTGCGCTTGTCTGCGATCCAGCATGCGCCTGTGATCTATGTCTTGACGCATGACTCCGTGGCGGTTGGAGAAGATGGACCGACCCACGAGCCGATCGAGCAATTAGCTAGCGTCCGTTGCATGCCAAATGTCCAAGTGATTCGTCCAGCAGACGGCAATGAAACCCGTGCTGCTTGGAAACTGGCCATGACGACAACCGATAAGCCAACGGTCTTAGTCTTAAGTCGACAAAACCTACCAGTGATCGAAGGCACGCAAACCGGTGCGGATGAAAATGTCGCAAAAGGTGGCTATGTGATTTCAAAACAAGCCGGTGAAACACCAGCGGGTATTTTGATCGCCACAGGTTCTGAATTGAATCTTGCGGTCCAAGCACAAGCTAAATTGGCAGAAGAAGGCATCGATGTATCGGTGGTCTCCTTACCAAGCTTTGATCTGTTTGAAGCCCAAAGCTCAGAATACAAAGAAAGTGTCTTGCCAAAAGCAGTGAAGAAACGGGTAGCGATCGAAGCGGCTTCCCCATTTGGTTGGGAACGTTACACTGGCTGCCATGGAAAAGTGATCGCGATCGATCATTTCGGTGCATCCGCACCTGGTGACAAGGTATTAGCAGAATTCGGCTTCAGTGTTGAAAATGTGGTGAATACCTTCAAATCAATCAACTAATTGGTCGATACAAAGAAAAAGCTGCACGTTCGAGAATCTTTTCGATTTTCGAACGTGTTTTTTTTCGAGTTATTATCACTCTGAAAGTGCCAGAGTGATGGATGTAGATTAGCAGTGGCTAAGATTTTGAAAAAAAGGTTTCATAGCAAGATACAAAGTTTTTGAATACGAAGAGGAAAGCAACAGGATGAAAGCAAATAGTTTTTTAAAAAACTCGGCGATGGATCGGAAAATGAGGAGGGGGACTGAAAAGTTTTTTTAAAGTTTTTTTAGCGATCGAAAAGGAGACATTGTTTGCATAGCTGAAAGTTTTTCCGTATAATAGTTTTATTGATTTATTTAAAAAAACGTACACTTAGTGGAGGGTAAAATGAAAAGCTATCAAACTAGAAGCGAAAGACATCATCAACCAAAGAAGTCGAGTAAAAAACCTAGCAAGAAGGCGGTCGTTTCACTAATGAGCGCCGGAATGATGTTAGCTCCAACGGCGATCTCTTTCGTTCCTCAACAAGTACAAGCTGCTGAGAACCAATATGCGACGCAAGACATCTCAGGTTTCATCGAGCAAATTGGCTGGTCAGCACAAGATGTTGCTGCCAACAATGATCTGTATGCTTCTGTGATGATCGCTCAAGCAATTTTAGAAAGCGGCTATGGTTCTTCCGCATTATCCAATGCACCTTATTACAATTTGTTTGGGGTCAAAGGCAGCTACAACGGTCAAAGTGTGTATATGCCTACCCAAGAGTATTTGAATGGTCAGTGGGTAGAAATGAATGAACCGTTTCGTCAATATAACTCTTATTGGGAATCGTTTCAGGATCATGCGAACGTCTTGCGAAGTACAAGTTTTGCGACAGGGACTGCCCATTACAGTGGTGTCTGGAAAAGCCAAACCACCTCATTTTATGATGCGACAAATTATTTGACGGGGCGCTATGCTACCGATCCAGGTTACGCACAAAAACTGAACTGGTTGATCGAAACCTATCAGCTTACACGGTTCGATACAGGAACGACACAAAGTACAGCATGGTCAAACACAACGAGCACAACGACCAGCGAAACAACGACGACCACGTATTCAGGTAGTACATCTTCAGCTCAGAGCTATCAAGTTGCTTCTGGGGATACGCTTTGGGATATCGCCAATCGATTTGGCACAACCGTTGATGCGTTGATGGCATCGAATGGATTATCCAGTGAGACAATCGTCATCGGACAAGAGTTGATCGTATAAGTATATTAAAAACCTTAGGATGGGTTGCTACAACTGCAGCTAATCTTAAGGTTTTTTTGTCGTGACAATCAAACTCTAGTCAGTGGAAAAAGACCAAAGTAGAAAACTATAAGAAAAAAAATTTGAAATTGCTTACTTTTTATTCGCAACTCCGAGGTATTTTAGGTAGAATGGAAGAATAAGAACGGGAGGGATTTTCAATGACAAAAATCTATCAATCGGTCAATGAATTAGTTGGTCATACGCCAATCGTCAAATTAAATCATATCGTAGAAGAAGGTTCTGCTGATGTGTATGTGAAATTAGAGTTTTTCAATCCTGGGGGTAGCGTAAAGGACAGAATTGCTTTAGCCATGATTGAAAAAGCTGAAAAAAGTGGCTTATTGAAAGCTGGCGATACGATTATCGAGCCAACCTCAGGAAATACAGGGATTGGTTTAGCCATGATCGGTACGGCAAAAGGCTATCGCGTTGTGTTGGTTATGCCAGAAACGATGAGTATCGAAAGACGCAAAATCGTACAAGCTTATGGCGCAGAGTTGATTTTGACCCCTGGATCTGAAGGGATCACAGGATCCATCAATAAAGCAAAAGAATTAGCAGAGCAAGACGGCTACTATATGCCATTACAATTTGAAAATCCGGCTAACCCAGAAATTCATGAAAAAACGACAGGTAAAGAAATTGAGGATGCGTTTGAATCAAAAGGTTTAGATGCTTTTGTCGCTGGGATCGGCACTGGTGGAACGATCACTGGAGCGGGTAAAGAACTGAAGCGCGTCTATCCCAATTTGAAAATAGTTGGTGTTGAGCCTGCCGAATCTGCGATTTTAGAAGGTGGCAAGCCAGGACCGCATAAGATTCAAGGGATCGGTACTGGATTTGTCCCTAAAGTATTAGACACCGAAATCTATGACCAAGTCATTGCAATTGCTAGTGAAGATGCGATGAAAACTGCACGCGAAGTTGGAATGAAAGAAGGAATCTTAGTAGGTATCTCTTCAGGAGCTGCGATCCAAGCTGCTTTACAAGTGGCAAAAGAACTAGGTTCCGGGAAAAAAGTCTTAGCAATCGTGCCCGACAATGGCGAACGCTATCTGTCCACAGCGCTCTATCAGTTTGAAGACTAACAAGAAGGAGAAAGCAGACATTGGATTGTCTGCTTTTCTTTCTCAAAAGGGGCATAAAGACGGGCTGAAAAAAGCGCTATACCTTAGAAAAAAACAAGGAAAGCTGTTTGAATTTTTGGGTTTTACATAGTATGATAGGAAAGATAAGAGAAATGGAGGAACTCCTGTGAGTACGATCTACGATGAAGCGATCAAACGATTGAAACATGAGAATATTCGTATTACACCGCAGCGAGTAGCGATATTAGAATTTTTGGCCAGTCACGATGCTCATCCAACTGCTGAAGAGATTTATCGGGCGATTGAAGTTCATTTTCCTGGTATTAGTGTCGCAACGGTCTACAATAATTTACGTTTATTCACAGAAATTGGCTTTGTAAAAGAAATGAATTATGGAGATGCCTCCAGTCGATTTGATTTTACAACTGAGCCTCATTATCATGCTATCTGCCAACAGTGTGGAAAGATCGCTGATTTTTACTATCCAGGGCTTGAAGATGTCGAAATGGCTGCTTCAAAACTAACTGGGTATCAAATAAATAACCATCGATTAGAAGTTTATGGTCTATGTCCAGAGTGCCAAGCGAAAGAGGAGGAAACAAAATGAAAATAATCGCTACTGATCAAGCGCCACAAGCAATCGGTCCTTACGTTCAAGCAAAAATCGCAAACGGCTTCTTGTTTGCTTCTGGTCAAGTGCCGTTAGATCCTGTTTCAGGGGAAGTTGTCGGCACGACGATTGAGGTTCAAACACAGCAAGTACTAAAAAATATTGAAGCGATTCTTGAAGCGGCAGAACTGACACCAAATGATATTGTAAAGACTACCTGTTTCTTAAAAAATATGAATGACTTCGTTCCTTTTAACAATACGTATAGTACGTTATTCAATGAAGAGTTACCGGCACGTTCTGCTGTAGAAGTTGCTCGCTTGCCAAAAGATGTTTTGGTTGAAGTTGAAATCATCGCGGCAGTGAAAGAAAAAGCGTAACCAACAAGGAATCGTGGGACGTCCGCATTTGCGTCGTCCCCTTTTTATTGGATCGATCCTGAACGAAAGGATCATAGGGTTTCAGGTGAATCAAGGAGAAGAGGATGCAGTATGGTTTCGTTAAAGGAATATTTAGCAAAAGGGCAAACAACAATTTCAAATTTGCTTTTAGAGAATTACCATCATCTGGGATTGACGAATGATGAATTTTTGTTATGGCTGCAGTTGTATCGGAGTCATGAGCAAGGAAATGATTTTCCCGATTTACGTGAGATTGCCTCTGTGATGGGCAGTGATCAAAAAGAAATTTATCATTGGTTAAATCAATTGCTAAAAAAAGATGTAGTGCGGATGGAGTCAAAAAAAGATACTGCTGGGAAAATGGTTGATTATTATGATTTTACAGGGATTTATGAGCGTCTAGAATTTCTCTTAAAACAGCAATCAAAAAATGAAAAAGCAGAATCAAATGAGGAAAAAATTCGTGGGTTATATCGTTTGTTTGAAGGAGAGTTCGGTCGGCCGTTGTCAGCGATCGAATACCAGCGGATCGGGCAGTGGTTGGATGAGGACCACTACGATCCGGAACTGATTCAGTTTGCTTTGCGAGAAGCGGTTTTGAATCAGGCTTATAGCTTGAATTACATCGATCGTATCTTACTTTCGTGGGAACGTAAGAATATTACGTCGAAAGCGCAAGTTGAGGAAGAACAAAAAAGAAGAAAAAAACAATTTCTTCAAAATGAGAATGCTTCACAGGAAGAAGGACCAATGCCCAAAATCCCTATGCATAATTGGTTAGAAGGAGAGTAACAGACAAGGAGTTCAAATAGTCCTATGATCAGTAAAGAAAAAACAATGTCCGCTATCGAAACAATGTATGAGATGTTTCCCGAAGCGCATGGCGAATTGGTATCTAAAAATGCGTTTGAATTATTGATAGCAGTCATCTTAAGTGCGCAAGCAACAGATGTCTCGGTAAATAAAGTCACCCCTGCGCTTTTTGAGGCCTATCCCACACCGCAAGCATTGAGCGAAGCACCTTTAGAAGACGTGATTGCAAAAATCAAGTCGATCGGTTTATATCGAAACAAGGCAAAAAATATCAAGGCTTGTGCTTCAGAATTGCTATTGCGTTTTGGTGGGGAAGTGCCAAAAACGAGAGAGGATTTGGTTTCGTTACCAGGTGTCGGTAGAAAAACTGCAAACGTGGTTTTAGGTGATGCTTATGGCATACCGGCAATTGCTGTTGATACTCACGTCGAACGGGTATCAAAAAGATTACGTATCTGTAAATTAGACGCCAATGTATTAGAAGTTGAACAAACGCTGATGAAAAAGATTCCCGAACCATTGTGGGTCAAAACCCACCATACAATGATTTTTTTCGGCCGCTATCATTGCACTGCAAGGGCACCAAAGTGTGAGATTTGCCCGTTGCTGGCGATGTGTCAAGAAGGGAAGCTCCGGATGAAGGGAAAAAAAACTATCTAAAAAGTACGCAAAATAAACTAGTTATGATTAAAAACGTTAGGCAATTTTGCTTAGCGTTTTTACTTGCTAAAAAAGAACAAATGAACAGAGTGCAGCGGAGTCTTAGTCTTTGCTAGAAGAAAAGCAAACCGAGTGATTCAAGAGGCAAAGATCAGACCAGAACAGATGATTCTTAAGACCAAAATGCGAATCGAGGGGATTCATGATCATTCCAAAGAGAGTTTATTAAGTCAACAAGGCGAAAGAAAATGTGATTGGTTTGTTTGATGAAATGCACAAGCAGGTCTATCAGTTATCTGATAAGAGATTATTTTTTAAGAGCTTGAAAAGTAAGCTTCTTTTTTCATGGTAGTGATTCAAAAAAAAACAGTAGATCAAACGTTGATCTACTGTTTTTCGCTATTCACAGTTATTCGGAATTGCCATCGTTTGGCTCTGGCGGATCCGGCGGTGAGGAAGGATTTTCTTCACTGCTGGAAGGTGTTGTTGAGCCAGGGTCCTGACTAGAAGCAGGAGGTGTAACGACCGATGATGAATCATCCTCATCCGGTGTCGATACTGGTGGTGTCACTTCACTTGAGGACTCGGTTGAACTAGATTCGGTTGACTCACTGCTTTCTGTAGAAGATGTCGAAGGTTCAACATAGGAACTACTGCTAGAAGAACTTGGTGCCGAATAGGTCGGCTGGGTATAAGTTCCTTCAAGATAAAGTTCATTTCCGATCCGTGTCAGACCATCTGGCATTGTCCAGTCTTTGTTTTCTACAGAAGCAGAAACATATTGCATCAATTCTCGATAAACATCAGAAGCCACATGGGTACTACTATCAGTGATAGGTGTCATTTTGTCGTTGTATCCGGTCCAAACCGCCAATGAGTAGGAGGGAGTATAGCCGGCAAAAGTAATATCAGGGTAGGCACCATTCGATGTATCAAGTTGTGCTAGCTGGTCATCGGTGTAATTGGAAGTTCCCGTTTTCCCTGCTTGGTACAAACCATCGATTTGCGCGTTGGTTCCAGTACCGACGGAGATAACATCTTTCAAGATATCTGTCACCATATAAGCAGTGGTATCATCCATTGCTTCTTGACCATCAACTTTAAAGGATTCTTCATCTTCTGTGCCATCTTGCATGACGATTTTATTGACATACTGAGGTTCATAATAGGTGCCGCCATTTGAAAACGCAGCATAAGCAGCGGCCATTTTCAGGCTGGAGATTCCATATTTTGTGCCATCTAATTTATCCGTATTGCTGGAAATCGCATTAGATTGAGTGATCGTGTGGTATTCGATACCTAGACCGCTAAGAAAGTCTGCGATATTATCCGCACCAACTTCATCAAACAATTTCACTGCTGGTACATTTCTAGATTCTGCTAAAGCAGTTCGCAGCGTGATGTTGCCCATATATTGGCGATCCCAGTTGTACACAGGGATATCGGTTCCTTTGTAAGTATAAGGTTCATCTAAAATCATTCTACCGGTAGAGTCTTGTAAAAATTGGAAGGCAGGGCCGTAGTCTGTGATCGGTTTAACGGTCGATCCAAAGTCCCGAGCGACGTTGACAGCCAGATTGTTTGCGAGAACATCATCAACGTTGCGGGCACCGATTTGAGCCGTGACTTTGCCCGTATTGACATCAACTAAGGTAGCGGCAACTTGCATCTTGTCGTCTGGATAATTAACATAGTCATCGCTGTTGACGATATCATATAACCGTTTTTGTGCATCGATATCGACATTGGTGTAAATATCTAAACCATCTGTATAAACATCTTTGCCGGTTTTTTCTTTAACTTCTGCGATCACTTCGTTGAAGTAATTATCAAAGTATTTCCACTCTTGATTTTCTCGTGGGTTTTTCTGCAAGCCTTCTTGAATATTCTCGGCAACGGCGGCATCATATTCTGCTTGCGTGATTTTCTCGTTTTCAAGCATTGCGCCCAAAACCACATCTCGACGACTTTTCGCATTATCAGGATGAGCGAAAGGGTCAAAAGCAGAAGGGGCATTTGGTAAACCAGCTATTAAGGCAGTTTGGGCAAGATCTAGTTCAGCCAAAGGTTTGCCGTAAAACTTCATGGCGGCTGTTTGCATTCCATAAACCCCGTTGGACATATACACCTTATTAATATAGTAAGTCAAAATTTCCTGCTTTGATTTGGTTTGTTCAAGCCGAACCGCCATCCAAGCTTCTTGTGCTTTCCTTCGTAATGTTTGATCTTCGGCGCTGGTAGAAAAGAAGGACAGCTTGATCAATTGCTGGGTCAAGGTACTTCCGCCTTGCATACCGCCGGTTGTGGCATTGGATAATGCAGAACCAACGATCCGGATCGGATCGACCCCGATATGCTGATAGAACCGACGATCTTCAACAGAGACGATCGCGTCTTCTAGCAGTTGGGGGATCTCACTTGCCGTGATTTTTTCTCTCGTTTCACTTCCGAATTCAGTGATCAATTCACCGTTGGAGGCATAAAAACGTGAAGAAACAGTCGAATCCAAACGTGTTTCATCAAGTGCTGGCGCATCTTTGGCATACCACCAAAACAGCCCCATTCCTGATAAAATCCCGATACAGCCTAAGAAAAATAGGCCCATAAACACTTTTAAAATAATACTCCCAATACTTCGTTTGCCTTTGGCTTTAGGGGGCTTTGATGCTTTTTTAGCAGTACCTTTCTTAGAATCATGCCGAGAGGTCCTCGATTGTGATTCATTTGCCATACTCATCATTCTCCTTCATCGTTAAAAATTGATCAACTGCTTTTAAATAAGGAATACGCGGCGCAATGGTGGGGATGATTTCGATCCCATTGGTTTCGATATAGGTCAACGTCATTGATTTTTTTCCGGTTTCCTTTTGCAGGTGCCACTGAGAAACTAAGCACTTGCTATCTAAGAAAAAGCAGCGTTGTAGACTAGAAAACCATAAAAGAACAAAACATAATCCTGCTTGTTCCAAACAGTCTTCCATATGCTTGATTTGGTGTGGATGAAAATTTTTAAAGGGAAATGACGTTTTGTTTTGAGTCTCTTTCGCTTCAAAGTCGATATATTGCCCTTGATAAACACCGTTGTAATCGGTGGTAGAGGCCTCTCGAAAGTAGGCTTCCTTAATTACTGCGGCGCTTCTTCTCGGATAATCTACCTTGACGATTTGAACTGGTGTCGGTTTCTTATGAATGACCGCAAGTTTACGATTTAAATAATAAAGGTTGCTTTCATTGATCGCTTCTTCAAAACGCATCCCACGATTGGCATACGTTTTTGGCTTTATTAGTTTTTCTTGCATTTTTTGTTTTTTGCCGTCATCATAGGTAGTAGATTGTCCATTCGGGTAACGAATAACCATGTTGTTCACACTCCTAGGCAACATTATACCAAAAAGTCGTTTGGAAAGAAAAGAGATGACCAGAGAAACAATGAAAACCTTATACTTTACTGGCTATCGTAATTATGAATTAGGTGTCTTTCAAGCAAAAGATCCCAAGATTGCAGTTATTAAGAAAGTAATAATGTCGGCCTTGACGAATTATTTGGAAGAAGGCTTGGAGTGGGTCTTGATCAGCGGAAATCTTGGGGCAGAGCTATGGTGCGCAGAAGTCACAGAACAATTGAAACAAACATACCCCGAACTGAAACTAGGAATCATTTTTCCCTTTGAAGGATTTGGTGAAAATTGGAACGAAACAAATCAGCAGGCACTGCAAACAGCGAAGTCATTTGCCGATTATGTCAATGCCACCAGCCATAAGCCTTACCAAGATCCTAGTCAATTAAGAAATCACACCGCGTTTTTGCTTGAACATACCGAAGGTGCGCTCGTGTTATATGATGATGAATTTCCAGGAAAACCTAATTATTTCTTAAGAGATGCCAAAGCCTATAGTGAGCAAAATCCCTACTTTATTCATCAAATAACAATGGATGATTTACAAAACGCAACATTTGATAGTAATTTACTTTGATTTTCGTGTATTTTTTGTTAGAATGGTCTAGAAAGTGAAAACCATTTGGAATAAACAATGAGGTGTAAATAATGGCAAATTTAATTTATAGTCCAAAAGATATTCTGCAACAAGAATTCAAAACAAAAATGCGTGGATACGATCCAGTGGAAGTGGACGAGTTTTTAGATAATATCATTAAAGACTACGAAAGCTACAATAAAGAGATCTTAGCCCTGCAAGAAGAAAATGATCGTCTGACAGCGAAAATCGATCAATTGTCGAAAAACCAAGCAATCGCTTCTCGTGTTCAACAAGAAGCACCGAAAAGCCAAACAGTCACAAACTTTGATATTTTAAAACGTTTGTCGAACCTTGAAAAAGAAGTTTTTGGCAAAAAGCTTGATCGTGAATCAGAACCTGTCACTCGTTCTTCTTCATACAACAGCAATTATACAAATGCTGATTTTGAAGATGATAACGAAAAAACCCGTCAATTCTAATTTAGCAAAGATAGTTGTGGTTTTCGGGTAATTGCGGCATAACTCGATTATGCTGAGGAAAGTCCATGCTCGCACAAGCTGAGACGCTTGTAGTGTTCGTGCCTAGCGAAACCATAAGCTAGGGTACTTGAGAAAGTAACGGCAGGAAAAATGGCTAAGGTGCAAGCTATGCCAAAGTATCCTTGAAAGTGCCACAGTGACGAAGCAAGCCGGGAAACCGTCTTGGTGGAACGCGGTAAACCCCTCGAGCGAGCAACCCAAACAATGGTAGGGGCACTTTTTGCACGGAAATGAACGGAGCAAGAAGGCAAGTAATTGCAGATAGATAATTACCCAGTGTTTTCTTCTCCCTGAGGAAAATACGGACAAAACATGGCTTATAGAAAATCACAACCTATCAGGGAATCCTTCCAGCAACGGAAGGTTTTTTTATATCAAGAAGGAGAGCGTTATGACTGAAAAAACATTTAATTGTATTGCCACCGCTGCGAGCGGTTTAGAAGCACTTGTGGGCAAAGAATTACGGGATTTAGGGATCGAGTGTGAGGTTGAAAACGGCCGAGCGCGCTTTAAAGGGACAATGGAGACCATTGCTACCGCGAATTTGTGGCTCCGTACAGCAGATCGGATCAAAATCGTCGTCGGAGAATTTGACGTATTGACTTTCGATCAGTTGTTTGAAGAAGTTAAAGCGTTACCGTGGGAAGACTTTTTACCTTTAGATGCTGAATTCCCAGTAGCCGGAAAGTCAATCAAATCAAAACTGTTTAGTGTGCCTGATTGTCAAGCGATTACCAAAAAAGCAATCGTCAATCGCTTAAGAGAAGTATACCATCGTCCGGCAAGTGTGCCTCTGACTGAAACGGGCGCTTTTTTCCAATTAGAAGTCGCTTTATTGAAAGACCATGCGATGATCACATTGGATACGACTGGCCCTAGTTTGTTTAAACGCGGCTATCGTTTAGAAAAAGGGGGCGCACCTCTGAAAGAAAACATGGCTGCGGCTTTAGTGATGCTGACAAATTGGTACAAAGACAAGCCTTTTGTCGATCCTATTTGCGGATCAGGGACCTTATGTATTGAAGCAGCTTTGATCGGCCATAATATCGCCCCTGGATTTAATCGGGAATTCGTATGTGAAACGTGGGATTGGTTCCCAGCAGAAGTCTTTGAAAAAGTACGAAAAGAAGCAGATGAAGCGGCAGACTATGATGTCGAATTGGATATTACTGGCTCAGATATCAATGGTCGAATGATTGAGATCGCCCGCCGAAATGCAGAAGAAATCGGTCTAGGAGACTCGATCACCTTCAAACAACAAGCCGTTAAGGACTTTAAAACAGAAAAAGAATATGGTGTCGTTGTGGCTAACCCTCCTTATGGTGAACGCTTAGGGGAAGAAGAATCTGTTCAACGATTGTATCAAGAAATGGGCCAAGTGTTTCGGCCCCTTAAAACATGGAGCAAGTACTTTTTAACTAGTGATTTGACCTTCGAGACGCATTATGGTGAGAAAGCAACAAAAAAACGCAAATTATACAACGGTGCGATTCGTACCGATCTCTTCCAATACTGGGGACAACGTCCGCCACGCAAAAAGGAGTCTGCTGAATGAAAGAACAAGAATTTCTGAAAGAATTAAAAGAAATCGATCTATTACAACAAGCAATGGGGATCCTAGGCTGGGATAACCAAACGGGGATGCCAGAAAAAGCCAGTGATTACCGGGCGGAAGTTGACAGCTATTTATATGGTCTCTATTTTGACAAAAAAGTTGGGGAACCAATCCAAGAAGCGATCAGCTATTTTGGAAAGCACCCAGAAGAATTATCTGAAGTAGGGAAAGCGGCGTATCAATTAGTCAAAGAAGAGTATGAATTGCAAAAAGATGTGCCCAATGAGTTAGCGATGGCCGCTTCAGCAGCTACGTCAAAAGCACATACTGCTTGGTTGAAAGCCCGCAAAGAAAAAGATTTTTCTTTATTTAAAGACGCACTTTCTGAAAACATTCGCTTGACGAAAGAATTGATTCCTTATTGGAAAAAAAATGAGCGAACGAATTACGATGTGCTGTTAAACCAATACGAGCCGAATATGACGGTTGAGATCTTGGATAATGTTTTCTCGCAAGTGAGAGACGGCATCATGGATATTCGTCGTCAATTGGCTGAAAAAGGAACAGCGCCAGATACTTCGATCCTCTCACGTAAGATGACCGAAGCGCAACAACGCAAATTTATCTCAAAAGTGATTGCCGACTTAGGCTATGACTTTTCTCGTGGTCGTTTGGATAATACGGTCCACCCATTTGCAACTGGGATCAACCACAACGATGTGCGCTTGACCACTCGTTGGAGTGAAAACGACTTTTCAATGGGACTGTTCGGTGTGATTCATGAAGCCGGTCATGGAATGTATGAGCAAAACATTGACGAAAAATACGAAGGAACACCGGTCCATGAAGGGGCGTCAATGGGGATCCACGAATCCCAATCGCTGTTTAATGAGATCATTATCGGCAGCAACCGCAATTTTTGGGCAAAGCAATACCCGTTTTTCCAAGAATGTGCGGAAGGCACGTTTGATGATGTGTCTTTTGACACTTTCTATGACTCTTTAAAACACTCAAAAGCTAGCTTGATCCGTATTGAAGCTGACAGTTTGACCTACGTGATCCATATCATTATTCGTTACGAGATCGAAAAAATGATCTTTAACGAAACCGTATCGATCGATGAACTACCGAAAATCTGGAATGACAAATACGAGGAATATTTAGGAATTCGTCCAGAAAATGACCTTGAAGGAATCCTACAAGATGTTCATTGGTCAGGTTCAAGCTTCGGGTATTTCCCATCCTATGCTCTAGGGTATATGTATGCAGCACAATTACTTCATGCGATGGAAAAAGAAATCAATGTCGATGAAGTCTTGGCTTCAGATGATTATTCACCGATTCGTAAATGGTTGACTGAAAATATTCATCAATATGGCGCATCAAAGAAACCAAATGAATTGATTTTAGATGCAACGGATGAATTATTGAATCCTCAATACCTATTAGACTATTTACGTAAGATCTATTTTAGTGTCTATAAAATCAGCGAGACGCAAGATTTCGCTTAAAAGTAACAAGTGGAAAGAAGCTTCGCAAGGCGTTGCCTCCTCAACTGTTTAGTGGGAGCTCGTTTTGTTGAACTTCTTTTCGTTTTCGCGCTATCATCAATTGAAAAAAAAGCAGGTTAGCTGCTTTCGTATCGAAAGAAGGAGAGAGATGAACAAGGAAAACAATGCGGCAGATCTTAGCAAAGTAATTGCTTATGCCAAGAGTATACTGGGGAACGATTACACAGGACATGGGTATGATCATGTCAAACGAGTGGCGGGATTAAGTCAAGCCATCATCGATGCCGACAAATTAACGGTTGATACCTTTGTCGTTCAGGCAGCAGCCTACTTACACGATACAGTGGATGATAAAGTTGTGGCGGATGTCACAGCGGCGTATACCGAGGTGCGAGCTTGTTTGACCGCAGCGAGAGCCAGTGAAGCACAAACGAAAGAAATTTTTTCTATTATTGAGAATCTATCTTTTTCAAAAGAACTTTTACAAGGGGCACAGGTAGCCTCAGTAGAAGGACGTGTGGTCCGTGATGCAGATCGTCTCGATGCTTTAGGTGCGATCGGTATTTTACGAACGAGCTATTTTGGTGGCAGTCATCAACATCCGATCCATGACAGTAACTTAGCACCAAAGACGTTTCAAGATCATCAGGATTACCGTAAAGGAACCACGGTGATCAATCATTTTTATGAAAAACTATTTTTGCTTCCCGAAAAGATGACCACGGCGTATGGCAAAAAAGAAGCCCGGCGACGTGTGGCTTTCATGAAAGATTTCTTGCAAGAATTTTATACAGAATGGGATGTATAGCTTTGTTTAGAGTTTTTTAAACGAAAATTCGATTATTTCCTTTTTCTTACGTTGTTCTTTATAATAGTAAGTACAAAGGAGGGATGGAAATGTACTACCAACAGGCATTACAACCGAATGAACTATTGCCAGCAATTTCCAATTCAGGGGAATGTTTTTTTGTCATTCAGGCTGAGCTACCCATCCGGCAATATCAAATCGCAGTCTATCTTTACGACGATCAATTCTTTTTGTTACAAGATGATCGCTTATTTGATCAAATCAACCAAATCTCTAGTGAAATGTTAGGGGACGAGGAAGAGATTTTACCATTTATCGAAGAAGCGTTGGAAGAAAACCATTATTTATTAGTGGAAAAAGCGTTTATTCGTTTAGATTTATCTACTTTGCAAAAGATGACCGATCTTACTAGTTTCGATATCTTGTTTTATGAATTTTTTGATTCATGGGGGGAAGAAGAATGAAACGGACTGAATACGTAACGCTACAAGACCAAACATTGATTGACCTATTCCAGCAGTTAGGAGAGAATGTTTCGAATCTCGAGCTGATCGATGAAGAAAAAAATATCGATGTGGTAGTTGTGTCGAATAGTGACTGGCAGTATTTGTTGGAACAAGTCGATGATGATGTGAAAGAAGCTTTTGCTGATACGTCAGAGACAGACCCGGATGAAGAACTAGCCGACGAATAAACGCTTTTTGTGGTTGATAAACTGTTTTACTACGGGAGTGGCGGTTGGATCTTTAGAAGGGGTTTAGCAATCTAGGCAGCTTACCAAAAAAATACGAAGCAATTTCATTCCTCAAGCAAGGGGAGCAGATTGCTTCGTATCACAAGGTAGGCTGCTTTTATTTTGACTGCAGGCGCACTTTTTTGACTTTTAGATAGCCGCGAACCAAGTTAACTATAAGTAAAAGAATCCCCACAATCAATGGAATCGCTAATAAGTAAGGTGAGTAAAGATGGGTATCTTGTACGTGCTGAAAAGATGTTTTAGCCACTTCATTGATGGCTTGTTGAATGACTTGTAAACTAAATCCAGTCAGAAAACCAGCAATGATGAATAGGACAAATCCTAAGTAGGGTATATCGGAAGACCGGCGAAAAAGAGCAAAAGCTGCATATAAAACCAAGAGGAAGGCCGGTACGCCAAAGGCAAAATAGGGATTTAACATGGTTTTTTAACCTCCTTTTCTTTTATGATACTCCAAAATTTACGTTTTGGGAAATAGCGTGTAAGATAAAAAGAAAACGTGAAGGAGTTCTTTATGTCCGCTTATATTACCCCAATAAAAGTTGCCTTGCTGGTTTTTCCTTTCCTAGCATTGGCGATATCAATGATTTTTTTTGTTATCCAATATCGAAAATACGGTCGTTTTATCTTGTCACGCGCACTGGTTCTGTATTCGTTTGTCTTCTATTTATTGTGTGCCTATTTCTTAGTTATCCTGCCATTGCCCTCGATCGAAGAGGTAGCGCAGATGACTGGCCCTAAGATGGAATTGCAGTTAGGGGCATCCTGGCAACATTTTGTCCAACAGACCGTCTTAAACATTCACGATCCGCAAACCTATCTTCCCGCTATGAAACAAGGGGTCTTTCTAGAACCTCTCTTTAATTTATTGTTGACCTTGCCATTCGGGGTTTACTTACGTTATTACTTCAAGTGTTCTTTTTTTAAAACACTGGCGATGACCTTTTGTCTGACGTTGTTTTTTGAAATAACGCAGTTGACGGGACTGTATTTTATTTATCCTCGTCCGTATCGTTTATTCGATGTCAATGATCTCTTTGTCAATACAGTTGGAGGGCTTGTGGGCTGGACGATCGCCCCGCTTTTTACGTTCTTATTGCCATCAAGAGAAGAAATGGATGCCGATTCTTACGCAAAAGGCACTCGGGTGACTGTGACACGAAGGGTGTTTGCTTGGTTGATCGACTGGGGAATACTGAATGTGATCAGTTTCCTTGTGGTGATCGCTGTTCGTTTGCTCACTCAACAGACGGTACGAGAGTTTAGTGGGGACTATTGGTACTTTGCTCTTGAAGTGTTGCTGTACTTTGTGTTGTTGGCTTATCTTGCCAAAGGACAAACGATTGGAAAAAAACTCGTACGGATCAAAATCATGCAAGAAGATCGTGAGCGTGTTAGCTTGGGGGCTTTATTGAAACGCTATGGCTTGTTTTATCTGATTTATGCCAGCATCAGTCGGGTCAATATCTTTTTCGCACCGTTTCTTGAGTCGGATAATATGCTGCTTTTAGTCGTTAGTTTGTTGATGGTAGTTATTTTTGGGTTGATCCAGTTTGGCTTTTACTTGAATCTCTTGTGGGCAGCAATAAAAAAAGAAAGCCGCTTTTTCTATGAACGCCGCAGTGCAACGTATACTATCAGTACGATCGATCCTCAATCGATTACAAAAGAAAGTTAGGAAAACAAGGCAACATATGCTATAATCCAAAGGATGCTAAAAGAAAGAAGGTGTTTGAATGTCTTTTGAGTCATTTAAATTTCAACCATTTATTTATGAAGCACTTGCTGATAAAAAGTTCTCTAAACCAACAGAAGTGCAAGAAAAACTGATACCTGTTATCCAAAAAGGCCGCAGTGTTGTAGGGCAATCACAGACCGGAAGTGGTAAGACCCATACATTTTTACTGCCGTTGATGGATAAAATCGATGCCGAAAAAGATGAAGTGCAAGTAGTGATCACTGCACCGAGTCGTGAATTAGCCACGCAAATCTATCACGCCGCAAAACAAATCGGCGGATTTCATGATCCTGAAATTCGAGTGTCAAATTTCGTCGGAGGAACGGATAAGCAACGTCAATTGAGCCGTCTGCAAAACCAACAGCCCCATGTCGTGATTGGGACACCTGGTCGTATCTTGGATATGATCAACGAACAAGCGTTAGGGGTTCACACTGCCAATGTATTTGTCGTGGATGAAGCAGACATGACCTTAGATATGGGCTTTTTAGAAGAAGTCGATCAAATTGCGGGGCGTTTGCCTGAGAAACTGCAAATGCTGGTTTTCTCCGCAACGATTCCAGAGAAATTGCGACCTTTCTTGAAAAAATACATGGCCAATCCATTGATCGAAGAAATCAAATCGAAAGCAGTCATCTCTGATACGATCGAGAATTGGTTGATTTCTACCAAAGGGAAAAATACCAATAAATTGATCTACCAATTATTGACTACAGGCCATCCCTATCTTGCCATCGTTTTTGCCAACACGAAGAGCCGTGTGGATGAAATTACGGATTACTTAAAGGAGCAAGGTTTAAAAGTGGCGAAGATCCACGGCGACATCAGCCCTCGTGAAAGAAAACGGATCATGCGCCAAGTGCAAAATTTGGACTACCAATATGTGGTCGCAACAGATTTAGCGGCGCGAGGGATTGATATTGAAGGGGTGTCTCATGTCATCAATGCTGAGATTCCAGCTGATTTGGATTTCTTTATCCATCGTGTTGGTCGGACAGGTCGAAACCAAATGGATGGGACCGCGATTACATTATATGATCCAAGTGATGAAGGGGCAATCCAAGCCATCGAAGATCTAGGGGTTGTTTTCCAACCGAAGGAAATCAAAAACGGCGAGATCGTTGCGACTTACGATCGGAATCGTCGACAAAAGCGGGAAAAATCTCGTGATGAATTAGACCCAACCTTGATTGGCTTAGTCAAGAAGAAGAAGAAAAAAATCAAGCCTGGCTACAAGAAAAAAATTCAATGGGCTGTTGATAAAAAGAACAAAGAAAAACGGAAGATCGAACGTCGTCAAACGACTCGAACTGCCCGCAAAAACAAGAAAAATTCGAATAGTTAATGGTTACCAAAACAGCAGTCATGTAAGGGGTGTTCTCTTACTTGACTGCTGTTTTTAATTGTTTGGTCATTTCTACACACAATACACCATCTTCAGTATAGGGATCGGACGTTTTTTGATACCCGCAGGCTTCATAAAACGCACAAGCATCGATCTCTGCTGATAAAACTGATTGGATGGCACCCTCTTGGACACCACGCATTTCGAGATAATGCAGTAGCTTCCTTCCATAACCTTGATGACGAAAAGCTTTAGCTACGCAAAAGCGGTCAGGTTGCAGGGTATTTGGCGTAGAGAATTGATATCTGATGGTAGCGATCGGTGTGTTTCCATCATGCCAAAGAAAGTATGGACAAGTTTGGTCTTTTTCATCAAATTCCCATTCTATAGGGATGTGCTGTTCTTCCACAAAAACAGCTTGCCGAAGGGCGAAAACCGCTTGTAGCATCCACGGACTGCGTCCAAAATAAAGCATCAGTCGTTTTCCTCCTTTTTCGTGGTATACTCGTCATATAGTAATTGTAGCAGATGAGAGGAGAAATGACGTGGATTTTTTTGAGGCGTTACAATGGTCAAATTGGAAGACACTGTCCTTTGAAATCAAAGAACAGCTGATCCAGCAAATTTTAATGTATTTTGTCAGTCCTTTAAAGGAGATCACCGATGTCCATTTTAGTCAATTGACGTATGCAGGGTTGAAATGTGCTACCTTTGAATTAACGATCGATGGCGAAGACTTTGTCTTTATACCAGGGAACTCTGAGGCGATCTTAGGTTGGGATCTCGGTGTGCAAGGGTTACCGGCTACTTGCTGGAGTAAAAATTGGCAGTCAGCACCCAACGAGATCATTCACCAGCTGGAAACCATCTATGAATTAGAAACCAGCCAAGATTGGGGGATTTTTGTCAATGAGTCTACGAGCCCTTTGCGCAAAGCTGTAATTGATCCCATGCTAGTCCAAAAAAGTGCGCTGCCTGCTGGCGCAAGGTATATCGGGCAGCTGAATACGATCACTGGGGAGTTTCACGGGTTAGTCGATCAATTCAGTGTTTTCGAAAAAGAGCTAAAGGCACAATTCACAGCACCAGCGTCCTTTGAGGAAAGCTTGCGTTGGGAATTACCCGCTTTTTATCACGAAGAGAATCGCTATTTTGCTGCACTCGAGCCGTTATCGGAAACCTATCAGTTATTTACCCACGAATCCGTCAGTCAAACAGAATTGAAACAGCAGTTAGATAAACAAGGCTTTCAGTTGCTATCAGAGGATCAATGGGAATACGTTTGCGGTGCTGCGACTCGGCGACTTTTTCGCTGGGGCAATGAAAAGCCCTGCGATGATGGCGTCTCTTTGTCAACCGCTGAATTGCTTGAACCGAATTTATTTGGCTGCACCTATGGGCTTGCGGATGCGTGGGAGCTGACAGATGGCTTGTCTTTAAAAATGGAGAATTGGCAAATTTGTGGTCATCCCTTATTCGATGCATTGCCGTATGCCAGTTATTACCGTTCACGGAAAATGTTGCAGCCCGATCAAAAGCTTTCTCCCCAGAACTATCGTTACCGCAAAGGGATCCTAATCAATAAAGACCGGATTTGAGGATTGACTTTTTCAAAACATTTCCTTATACTTTGAATGACGAAGGATATGGTCGGTTTGATGATTCATTACAGAAAGTTTTTCATTGCTGAGAGAAAAACATGAATTCGGACGGATTGCTCCCTTTGGTGCTCAACTGCAGCAGAAATGTTGCCGTCCACTCCGCGTTAACGAGTCTAAGAGGTAATGAGTCACATCATTGCAAGCAAGGTGGTACCGCGTATCGACGTCCTTGCTCTGCAATGGTGTTTTTTTATCGTCAAAATGTCTCGACAGGCATAAGAGCGCCTTACCAGCAATTTTGTCAGCCCCTGTATCTTAAGCGAACACAGAAGAAAGTAGGAGAATAACGTGAAACAATTATCCAGTGCAGAAGTACGCCAAATGTTTTTGGACTTCTTTCAATCAAAAGGTCATTCAATTGAACCAAGTGCGTCCCTTGTCCCAGTCAACGATCCAACCCTATTATGGATCAATTCAGGGGTGGCAACGCTAAAAAAATATTTTGATGGCAGTGTTGTTCCTGAAAACCCAAGAATTACCAATGCGCAAAAATCGATTCGGACCAACGACATCGAAAACGTTGGGAAAACAGCAAGACATCATACGATGTTTGAAATGTTAGGCAACTTTTCGATCGGCGATTACTTTAAGAATGAAGCGATTCATTGGGCCTGGGAGTTTTTGACCTCCCCAGAATGGATGGCTTTTGATCCAGGGAAATTATATGTCACGGTTTATCCAAAAGACACGGAAGCAAAACGGATCTGGGCAGAAGAAGTCGGCTTAACACCAGAGCATATCGTTGAGATTGAAGACAACTTTTGGGACATCGGTGCAGGCCCCTGTGGACCGGATTCAGAGATTTTCTATGACCGTGGTCCTGAGTTTAATGACGTAGCGGAAGATGATCCCGAAAACTATCCTGGTGGCGAAAATGAACGCTATTTGGAAATCTGGAATCTGGTCTTTTCAGAATTCAATCATCAACCAGATGGCTCCTATGAACCACTACCACATAAAAACATTGATACGGGGATGGGGCTGGAACGAATGGTTTCCATCGTTCAAAATGCACCAACCAATTTTGAAACAGACTTGTTTCTGCCGATCATCAATGCAGTGGCAGATTTAAGCGGTCGTGTGAACTACGGCGACAGCAAAACGACAGGTATCTCCTTTAAAGTGATTGCAGACCATATCCGCGCGCTTTCTTTTGCGATCGGCGATGGGGCACTGCCTTCAAATGAAGGCCGTGGCTATGTTTTACGTCGTTTATTACGTCGTGCAGTCATGCATGGGAAAAAATTAGGGATCGATGCCGCCTTCTTATACAAATTAGTACCGATCGTTGGCGAGATCATGGAAAGCTACTATCCTGAAGTATTAGAGCAGCAAGAATTTATTGAAAAAGTGATCCGCAACGAGGAAGAACGTTTCCATGAAACCATCAATGAAGGGTTAGATATTTTAAATCAAGTGATCGCCCAAGTAAAAGCAGACGGGCAAGATACGTTAGCTGGTCAAGATATTTTCAAATTGTATGATACTTACGGCTTCCCAGTTGAATTGACAGAAGAAGTGGCGGAAGACGAAGGGTTGAAAGTGGACCATCAAGGGTTTGAACAAGAAATGGATGCACAACGTGCCCGTGCTCGTGCGGCTCGGCAAACGGAGCTTTCAATGGGCGTACAATCCGCTTTATTGACGGATATCAAAGTGGACAGCCGTTTCGTTGGCTATGATTCACTTGAAGCAAACAGCGAATTATTAGTGATCATCCAAGACGAAGCGTTACATGATTCTGTTTCGACAGGTGAAGCAAAACTGATTTTTGCTGAAACACCATTTTATGCAGAGATGGGTGGACAAGTTGCAGATACAGGGACGATCGTAGCAGAGGATGGCACGATCGTAGCAGAGGTGACGGATGTCAAGAAAGCACCGAACGGTCAGTTCTTGCATACTGCTACAGTCAAAGCGCCACTACAAGAAGGCGTGAACTATTTCTTACAAGTGGATCAGCATCGTCGCAATAAGATCATCAAAAATCATACGGCGACTCACTTATTGCATAAAGCGTTAAAAGAAGTATTAGGTAGCCATGCGAACCAAGCAGGTTCATTAGTTGCTCCAGGACATTTGCGCTTTGACTTTAGTCATTTCGGGCAAGTGACCAGCGAAGAGCTGAGCCAAATGGAACAAATCGTCAACCAAAAAATTTGGGAAGCCCTCCCTGTTGTGACGATCGAAACGGATATCGATACCGCAAAAGGCATGGGAGCGATGGCACTCTTTGGTGAAAAATATGGGCATGACGTTCGCGTCGTCAATGTTGCCGATTGGTCGATCGAATTATGTGGGGGAACCCATGTAGCAAATACGGAAGATATCGGTATTTTCAAAATCGTTTCTGAATCAGGGATCGGTGCTGGTGTTCGTCGGATCGAAGCAGTGACTAGTCAAGAGGCCTATACGCTATTGCATGAAGAAGAGACGCAATTAAAAGCAATTGCAGGGATCGTTAAATCCGCTCAATTAAAAGAAGTCGTTGCCAAAACAGAACAACTGCAAGCGCAGCTGCGTGAACTGCAAAAAGAAAACGAAGCTCTTGCCAGCAAGTTAGCAAACCAGCAAGCAGGGGATGTTTTCAAAGATGTCAAAGAAGTAAATGGTCTGCGTCTGATCACAGCAAAAGTGACTGTAAAGGACATGAACCAATTACGTCAACTAGCTGACCAATGGAAACAAAAAGACCATTCTGATATTTTAGTGTTAGCTACCGCGAATGATGGCAAAGTGAATCTTTTAGCTGCCATGAACAAAGCAGCCAATGAAAAAGGATTGAAAGCGGGCGATTTGATCAAAGAGATCGCACCTAAAGTTGGTGGCGGCGGTGGCGGTCGTCCTGATATGGCGCAAGCCGGCGGGAAGAATCCTGAAGGAATCGCAGCAGCACTTGAGTCAGCAGCAACGTGGTTAGATGCCAAGTAATCACACTCACTGGTTGAATCTGTGCAGCAAGTTTCTTTCGTTTGAGAAGATAGATGAAAGAGGAGCGCAGGTCTTTAACACATTCCTTTTTTGAACGAAGATGACGGAGGGGGAGACCCTTCCGTTATCTTTTTCCTTTTTCCTAAATGTTATCTGAAAATGCGTTTGATAATTGAAGGGAATTCGCTTTTTTTTCGAAAAAACGATACGAATAGTTGTTTAATTGAATTCCTTCGGGGTAAAATAAGAAAGATGGTTTTTTGAGAGGGTGATGATTTGCTAAACTTTTTTTTAAAACGTAGCAAAAAAAATGGTGTCTACGAACGTACAGCCATCGGGAAGTTAGCAGGTAGTCTGGGGTTGCTTTCCAACCTCCTATTATTCGCAGGGAAATTTATCATTGGCTTATCTGCGCAGTCTGTTTCGATTATGGCCGATGCCATCAACAGTCTTTCAGATACCGCCTCGTCTATTTTAACATTGATCGGTTTTCGGATCTCTGCGAAACCAGCCGACAGTGAACATCCGTATGGACATGAGCGTTTTGAAGCCATCAGTGGGTTCGTGGTATCTTTGATCATCACATTTGTTGGTGGCCAATTTCTCATCAGTTCTGTGCAACGCGTCATGGAACCGACGAGTATCCGTCTTTCCCCACTATTGTTTATCGTTTTGGTTTTATCGATTTTGATCAAAGTCTGGCAGGGAGCAATGTACCGCAGATTGGCTAAGTTGATCGGCTCTCAAACACTAAGTGCCAGTGGTCAAGACAGTCTCAACGATGTGTATACAACAGGGGCGGTTTTGTTTTCAGCGACGATCGAGTGGTTGACCGGTTTACGAATCGATGGCTATGTTGGTTGTCTGATTGCGCTCTACATTTTGATCAGCGGCATTAAAATGATTCGATCTTTCATCAATGAATTGCTAGGGGCACGACCTACGCAAGAAGAAGTCTCCGCCATGGAGCAGCGCTTGGATCACTATCCGACGATTCTCGGTTACCATGATTTACTGGTTCACAATTATGGGCCGAAAAATCGTTTTGCCAGTGTGCATATCGAAGTGGATGAAACCTGGTCACTACGAGAAGCGCATGAGGTGATTGATGCGATTGAACAAGATTTTCGCCAATCCTTGAAAGTCGACCTGGTCTGTCATCTTGATCCAGTACCAATTCAAAATCAGCAGTATCGGCATCTAAAAAAAGAAGTGTCAAAGATCGTTCGCTTCGTTGACCCACAGTTACGGATGCATGATTTTCAGGTCAAAGGAGATCTGTTGGCTTTTGATTTAGTGATTCCTGCAAAATCTGCTTATAGCGATCGAGAAATCGAAGAAATGTTGAAACAAAAAATCAAAGAAACACTAGGGGACTATGATTTAAAGCTTGCTTTCGACCATAGTTACCTATTATAGGGTTACAGGATATAGGAGGAAACTATGATAAAAATGGATATGAGCATGATTTCCACGGTCTTATTGGCACTTTTGTTTATTAATACGATTGCTGCTTTTATTACTGTTTTTCGGAAACCACGCTCGATTGCAAGTGTCTTTGCTTGGATGATGACGTTGGTATTCATCCCCGGCATTGGGTTCTTGTTGTACTTGTTTTGCGGACGGGGAATCGATGGAGAAATTATTTATAAATTCAGTGAGCATCATCAGAGTAGGATCAATGAGTTGAATCGAATCATCAAAGTGCACAATTATTCTTTTCCAGAACATCCTTACTCAGATGATAATCATTTATTGGAGCGCTATTTTAAGAACCTAGATGAATCGCCCTTGACTAAAGGAAACAAGGTGAAATTTTACACAGATGGCAAAGAAAAGTTTGCAGCATTATTCGAAGATATGAAGCAAGCTGAAGACAACCTGCATGTGGAGTATTATTCATTTTTTAATGATGAGATCGGTGGCCAATTCTTGTCTATCTTGATCGATAAAGCCCGTGAAGGCGTGGAAGTCCGTTTGGTCTATGATCCATGGGGTTCACCGAAAGCCAATCGCAAGTTCTTCCAACCGCTGATCGATGCTGGAGGAAAAGTCGTGCCATTTATCACCTCGAAAAATCTGATTCGTAACACACGGCTAAATTACCACCTTCATCGGAAAATCGTTGTGATCGATGGACAAATTGGCTGGACTGGCGGGTTTAATGTTGGTGATCAATATCTTGGCAAAAAGGCCAAGTTCGGCTATTGGCGAGATACCCACGCAAGAATCGTCGGAACCGCTAGCTTTACGCTACAAGAGATTTTTATTCGTGATTGGAATGCATCGGTGCAAAAGGAAGAGGATCAGCTAGAATACGAAGATCGTTATTTTATTTTGCCACCGAAAGAGCTTGCTGGAAATGTTGATCTGCAAATTGTCGCCGACGGTCCAGAAACAGAGACCCAAATCCTTAAAGGCGGTTTTGTGAAAATGATTTTGGCTGCGAAAGAATCGATTTGGATCCAAACGCCTTATTTGATTCCTGATGACAGTATGATGAATGCATTGGAAATTGCCATCCACTCAGGTGTAGACGTCCGAATCATGATTCCATGTATGCCGGATCATCCATTCATTTATCGGGCAACACAGCATTATGCCAATTACTTGCATCGCCGTGGTGCAAAAATCTACATCTATAACAACGGTTTCCTCCATGCGAAGACGGTCATGATGGATGATACCATTAGTTCCTTTGGGACGACGAATCAAGACATTCGGAGTTATGCCTTGAATTTTGAAGTCAATGCCTTCGCCTACGATCACGATGTCACGCAAACGTTGAAAGGCTTCTTTGAAGAGGATATGGCACAATCAACATTACTGACGGATGAAATTTTGGCTAAGCAATCTTACTGGTTGCGCTTCAAACAAAACTTCTCTCGGTTATTGTCTCCGATCCTTTAATTTCATCGCTTTTGCTAATCCTTGGCGGGCCAAATGGTCGGCACCTTTGTTTTGACTCTCAGGGACCCATTGGATGATCGCTAAAGAGAACTGTTTCAACAAGTATTGAATTTCTGTTAAATAATCAGAAAAAGCAGGGTTTTTGGTATAATTCTTGTCGATGGTCTGCGCAACGACTTTGCTGTCGGTATAAAGCATAATTGTCTGTTCCTGTAACCCTTTGTTAATCAACAGCTGCAGCGCGTTGACCATCACAGCGAACTCTGCTTGGTGGTTGGTGGAATCAGGTAGCGGAAACGCAATTTGTTCATGCAGATCAGTACCGACAATGACGATTCCACCGCCACTAGGGCCGGGGTTGCCTTTCGTGGAAGCATCAAGATAAACTTTTAACATTGTCTCACCCTTTTTTGATATGATAAAGATAGTATACTAGAAATTTTATGTTGTGAGGAACTTTTATGAAGCGTAAATTGTATTGGCAACCGGAAGCTGCTACAGCGATCATTTATTGGTCGTTCACTATGATGATATTATTTATCAGTTTGATTCTTTCGTTAGAAAATACCAGACCTTATTGGAAAAGCAACCTCGTTTTAGCCGTCTTCTTCTTTTTTGTATGGCTGGGGCTCCACCGGAGTCTGCTCATTAGAAATGATGTGTTACTGATTCGCTACGCACGTATATGGAAGAAAAGGATCGTCTCTCTGTCTGAGATAGAAAAATGGCAAATTGAAAACCGTTTAATAAGCATTACCGATCATCAAAGAACGTATACCTTCACGTTACGTAAAAAAGATGTGGTATGGTTAGAAACTTTTTTTCAAGAAAAAATCCCTGAAAAAAGGGTGCAGGTCGAAACCCACGACTAATTCATAGGAATCTAGAAAACAGCGATCACTCCTTTTGGCGGTACAGCCTTAGGAGAGACGCTGTTTTTGTTTACATAAAGGATCCGTGAAACTTCTTGTAAAAGTGTGAAAAATCTCTCTTTCTTTCTGAATAAAATCAAGTATAATAAGACCATAGCAAACAAAACCTTTTTTAAAGTGCTAAATAGTTCGTGAATTGAGGGTAAAAATGAAATCAGATATCGAAATTGCACAAGAATCAAAGCCTAAACCGATTATTGAAATTGCTGAACCACTTGGTTTAACAGGGGATGACCTGGAACTTTATGGCAAATATAAAGCAAAAATCGAATGGTCGGCAATCAACGAAAAAGCAAACAATCCACTGGGTAAGCTGATTTTAGTCACAGCGATCAGTCCGACACCAGCAGGAGAAGGCAAGTCAACCGTGACCATTGGACTTGCAGATGCGTTAAATCAAATCGGCAAGCAAACCGTCATCGCCTTACGTGAGCCATCTTTAGGACCAGTAATGGGCATCAAAGGCGGCGCCACTGGCGGTGGCAAAGCACAAGTACTACCGATGGAAGACATCAACTTACATTTCACAGGTGATATGCATGCGATCACGGCTGCTAATAACGCCTTGTCTGCGTTGATCGACAATCATATCCAACAAGGCAACGAATTAGGGATCGACGGACGTCGGGTTACATGGAAACGCGTTGTCGATTTGAATGATCGTGCGTTACGCCAAGTGATCGTTGGCTTAGGCGGTCCATTACAAGGTGTTCCTCGTGAAGATGGTTTTGATATTACTGTCGCAAGTGAAATCATGGCGATTTTGTGTTTGGCAACGAGCATTGATAACTTAAAAGAACGATTAGGAAAGATCTTAATTGGCTATTCTTATGAAAAACAACCGATTTACGCAAAAGATTTGGCGGTTCAAGGAGCCTTAGCTTTACTACTGAAGGACGCTCTGAAACCGAATCTGGTCCAAACAATCGAAGGAACTCCTGCGCTGATCCATGGCGGGCCTTTTGCGAATATCGCCCATGGGTGTAATAGTGTGATCGCAACCGAGACAGCTTTGCACTTAGGCGAATACACGGTGACCGAAGCTGGTTTTGGTGCCGATTTAGGTGCAGAGAAATTTTTAGATATCAAAACACCAAATCTATCAAAAGCACCGGATGCGATCGTGGTTGTGGCAACGATCAGAGCATTGAAGATGCATGGCGGTGTCGCTGTCGCTGATCTAGGGACTGAGAATACAGAAGCATTAGAGCGGGGCTTCAGTAATTTAAAACGGCATGTTGAAAATATGCGCAAATATCAGATTCCAGTGGTAGTCGCCCTCAATGAATTTTCACAAGACACCGAAGCGGAGCGTGAATTAGTTGAAGCCTTGTGCCAGCGAATCGATGTCACCGTCGCTCGGACAGCTGTTTGGGCAGATGGTGGAGCGGGTGGAACGGATCTTGCAAAAGCGGTAGTCCAAGTGATCGAGGAAAAACCGGCTAACTACCAACGCTTGTATACGGACGATTTGCCTTTAGCGGATAAGGCTTCTTTGATCGTGCGGGAAATCTATGGCGGGGCTGAGGTTGAGTTTGCACCAAAAGCCAAGGCGCAGTTGCAAAGCTTTAAAGAGCAGGGCTGGGATCATTTGCCGATCTGTATGGCAAAAACCCAGTATTCCTTTAGTGATGATCCAAAGCAACTGGGTGCACCAGAAGGCTTTTCTGTGACCATTCGTGAGTTCGTACCCAAGCTAGGTGCTGGTTTTATCGTAGCCTTGACTGGTGCCGTGATGACGATGCCGGGATTACCGAAGAAACCTGCCGCCATCAATATGGACGTGACTTCTGATGGCCAAGCGATTGGTCTTTTCTAAAAGAGCGGTCACAAACAAAGAAGGCATTCGCGGCATTTGAAACGAAAGAACGTAAAGAGATGATTTGATAGGACGGATGCACGCTGCATTCGTCTTTTTCTTGTTCATTTGACGTGATGGAAGATAAAAGTAGGGATTCTTGTTATAATAATCAAGGAAGCAAGCAAAAGTCTATTTTCTTTCTTTTAATAATCAAGTATACTTAACCAATTGAGGTGATCTTTGTCAATGGAGCTACAACTAACTAGGAGGACTGGTTTTTATGGAATGGGCAGTCCCTTAGAGATCATGCAAGGGAAAAAAAGAATCGCTGCCATCAATCATCAGCAAACGATTTTTTTGGCGCTGGCTGAGCAGACGCCGATTCGTGTGCGCATGTTTTTTTTAGAAAGTCAGCCTTTTCAGCTACCACAAGGCCAATCAGCGCTCAAGCTGGAGGTCGTGATGAATCCTGCGCTTAAAAGAATATATATCGGCTTTTATTTAAGCCTTTTTCTCATGATAGGGGGTTTGGGCTTATTATCCATCTCCCTCTACTCGTTGCTTTTTGTTGGTGTGTATTTGGTGGCTTATTTTGTCTTTGTTTTGATTTATTTAAAAAAAGCATATCTTATCAAGGAGGTTCGCCATGGCTAGTGGGGCAGATCAATTTTTGAGCAGTTTTAATCGAATCGAAAAGCGTCTTCGTGACGAATTGGATAATCCGCGGAATATGGGGTTTTCTGAAATGGTTCGTCGCTTATCAAAAAGTAAAAATATCAATGTTAGAAGAGCAGAAGATGATCTATTACAGATGGCTCAGCTGCGCAATGCCATCGTTCATGAAAAAATTGGTGAGAACTTTGTCATTGCAGAGCCAAATGAATGGGTCGTCAATCGCATTCAAGAAATTGAACGCTCCTTACTGGCACCTGAAAAAGTCATGCCGCGTTTTGCGAAACGAGTGACTGGTTTTGAAAAGCACCTGCCATTACCAGAGTTATTGAAAATCGTTGCCCAAAAGCGCTACTCACAATTTCCAATCTATGATAATGGTCGATTTTTGGGCTTGATCACTTTGCGAATGCTGGGGTACTGGTTAGCGAAAGAAAGCCTCCATGGTGAAATCAAGTTAGCAGGCAGAACGGCCGATGAATTATTAGCAGGAGATGGGAAACGGTCGAATTTTTGTTTCGTGTCGGCTGAAATGACCATCGTAGAAGTGGAAGAATTGTTTCAAAAAAATGCCCTGCTTGAGGCGGTATTGATCACCAAAGATAAAAATCCGAATGGAAATCTCTTGGGCATCATCCGTCCACGAGATATTTTTAAAGAAGAAAGAGTGGAAAATTTATGATCGCGTTGTTTTTTTTGTTAAGTGCTGTTGTCATTGGCTTGGATCAATGGCTAAAAATTTGGATCGTTGCCAATTATCAACTAGGTGAAACACATTCTCTGATCGACAATGTGTTGTCACTGACCTATCTTCAGAATACGGGTGCAGCTTGGAGTATTCTTGAAGGAAAAATCACCTTTTTTGCGATCATCACCGTTATCGCGGTTGTCGTCGTTGTTTATCTATTGTTTCGCTACCAAAACAGCAGCCTATGGTTTCGTTTCGGATTGGCGTTTGTTCTAGGTGGCGCTATCGGGAACTTCATCGATCGCTTGCAGCATGGCTTTGTAGTGGACATGTTCCAGCTTGATTTTATCAATTTCCCAATTTTCAATATCGCTGATATGTCATTAGTGTTTGGGGTAATCTTGATTTTTATTTATGCACTAGTAGATGATGTAGCAAAAGGGAAACAAGGAGAATCAAATGGAAAAGCAAATTGAAGTAATCATTAAAGAAGAAAAAGGGCGGGTCGACAAAGTGTTGGCCGAACGCTTGCCTGACCATAGCCGTTCACAAGTCCAACAATGGCTGAAAGAAGATGCCGTTACTTTGGCAGGTGAGACGGTCCGGGCTAATTATAAAGTAAAAGCAGGCGATCACTTGGTCATCCAAGTGCCAGAGCCGGAAGTAGTAGATTTAGAGCCAGAAAATATTCCTTTAACGATCGTCTATCAAGATGCTGATGTGGCAGTCATCAACAAGCCGCAAGGGATGGTGGTTCATCCATCCGCTGGTCATCCGAGTGGCACCTTAGTCAACGCATTGTTGTACCATATGGAGGATCTATCGACGATCAACGATGTTGTTCGGCCGGGTATCGTTCATCGAATCGACAAAGATACGTCGGGTCTGTTAATGATTGCCAAAAATGATCAGGCGCATGAGTCGTTAGCGAAACAATTGAAAGACAAAACCTCGTTACGCAAGTATGTGGCTTTGGTCCATGGCAATATCAGCCACGAAAAAGGCACCATCAATGCACCGATCGGCCGCTCGAAAGTCAATCGTAAAATGCAGGCGGTGATTGAGAACGGCAAACCCGCAGTGACTCATTTCACCGTGTTGGAACGCTTTGATCAATTTACCTTGGTGGAATTGCAATTGGAAACTGGAAGAACCCACCAAATTAGAGTGCATATGCAATATATCGGGTTTCCGTTAGCCGGTGACCCAATCTACGGACCAAAGCGTACCTTAAAAGGCAACGGCCAGTTTTTACATGCCAAGCTTTTAGGCTTCACACATCCCACAACGGGTGAGTCAATGGTCTTTGAAGCCCCATTACCAGAACTATTTGAGGACACCCTAAAAAAATTACGAAAAAATGATTGATTTTTTTGTGGTGGAACTGTATAGTAAATGTAACAACTAAATAGCTCCTTTAAATGTAGTCCCGTGAGGCTAAGAAGGAATGAGTAAGCAGACGACTCCCGCGTTGGAGATTCGAACCCTTACTGGATGATAACGTGTACCCAAAATCCACAGAATGGGATTTTAGGCAACGATCGGAAAACATGACTCCTACCTCAAGCAGGTAGGAGTTTTTTTATGTTCAAAATTAGGAGGGAACAACATATGGCAGCGAAAGAAGTAGTAGATGCAGTAACAATGAAACGAGCGTTAACACGGATCACCTACGAAATTATTGAAAGAAATCGCGGCATTGATAATTTGGTGTTAGTAGGAATCAAGACAAGAGGCATCTATATCGCCCAACGGATTGCGGAACGTTTAAAACAATTGGAAGGCGTAGAAGTACCTGTTGGTGAATTGGACATCACCTTGTACCGAGATGATAAAAAGAGCGAAGATGATCCAGAGATCCATTCATCAGACATTCCGACGGCTATTGACGGCAAAGAAGTGATCTTGATCGATGATGTCTTGTTTACCGGACGGACGATTCGAGCAGCTTTGGATGCCATCATGGATATTGGTCGACCAAAGAGAATCTCACTAGCCGTTCTAGTTGATCGCGGCCATCGGGAACTGCCGATTCGGGCAGATTTTGTTGGGAAGAATATTCCAACTGCTTTAAGTGAAGAAATTATCGTTGAGATGGAAGAATCAGACGGTTCTGACCGGATCATGATCAAAAAAGAAAACGACTAGGAAGAAGAGTGACAGCAACATGCAGAAGCAAGAATTTCGTAATCCAGACGCAGTTTTAGACATCAAAGATCGGCCCAAAGCATTGCCTTGGTTAGGCCTTAGTTTACAACATCTTTTCACGATGTTCGGTGCGACAGTTTTAGTACCGATCTTGGTAGGGATCAACCCCAGTATCGCTTTGGTAAGTTCCGGTATTGGGACATTGGTTTACTTGGTCACAACGAAAGGGAAAATCCCAGCGTATCTAGGCAGCAGCTTTGCGTTTATCGCGGCGATGCAAATGCTGATGGAATCAGACGGCTACCCAGCCATCGCCCAAGGCGCCATCACGACTGGGTTGGTCTACGTGATCGTTTCGCTGATCATCAAACGTGCTGGCGCTGCTTGGTTGGATAAGATCTTACCACCGATCATTGTCGGTCCTGTGATTATGGTGATTGGTCTAGGATTAGCCGCCAACGCCGCCCAAAATGCGATGTACAATGACTCAGTTTACGATTTCAAGTACATTCTAGTAGCTTTGGCTACCTTGGGATTAACGATTTTCTTCAACATGTTTTTGCGAGGGTTCTTAGGGCTGATCCCGATCCTGCTAGGGATCGTTGGCGGATACTTGATCGCCTTAGCGGCAGGGATCGTCGACGTACAACCAATCATTGACGCCAACTGGTTTGGGCTGCCAAGTTTCGAAATTCCTTTCATTAATTATGAACCCAAACTGTATCTAAATGCGATCACTACGATGGCACCGATCGCTTTCGTCACCATGACAGAACATATCGGACATCTGATGGTCTTAAACAAACTAACGAAGCGGAACTTCTTTGAAGAGCCGGGCTTGAACCGAACACTCTTAGGCGACGGTTTTGCTCAAATCGCAGCCGGTCTCGTTGGGGGACCGCCAGTGACAAGTTACGGAGAAAACATCGGGGTTTTAGCAATTACACGGGTCCATAGCGTGTTCGTCATCGGTGGTGCGGCAGTTTTAGCCATCGTACTAGGCTTCGTTGGAAAACTAAGCGCATTGATCTTAAGTATTCCTGGCCCAGTCATCTCAGGGATCAGCTTCCTGCTCTTTGGCGTCATCGCTGCCAGCGGGTTGAAAATTTTGATCGACAACAAAATCGATTTTGATCGTAAGAAGAATTTGATCATTGCGTCAGTGATCCTTGTGGTAGGAATCGGCGGTCTTGTGTTCACGGTCGGTACCTTCACCTTATCCGCAATGGCGTTAGCAACTGTCCTAGGAATCTTCTTGAATCTTATTTTACCTGACAGCTCTCGCAGCGAAGAAAAATAACTTGTGCCAACTCATCGTTTAAACAGAAACAAAGGAGGAATTCATTCATGATTATTCAATCCGAAAGAATCAGCTTAAAGCATCTTTTGACGGTCGAAGCATTGACGGACCGTGAAGTGATGGGACTCATCCGCAGAGGACAAGAATTCAAAAGAGGGGCGAAATGGATGCCCCAAAAGGAACAGTATTTCGCAACAAATCTCTTTTTTGAAAACAGTACTAGAACCCACAAAAGCTTTGATGTTGCTGAGAAAAAACTAGGGATCGAAGTCATTGAATTTGAAGCCTCCACCAGTTCTGTTCAAAAAGGCGAGACCCTGTATGACACAGTCTTGACGATGTCAGCTCTGGGCGTAGATGTGGCAGTCATTCGCCACGGCGATGAAAACTACTACGACGATTTGATCCAAAGCAAAACGATCCAGTGCAGTATCATCAATGGCGGGGACGGCAGCGGCCAACACCCAACACAATGTTTGTTGGATCTAATGACGATCTATGAAGAGTTCGGGCACTTTGACGACTTGAAAGTCGCCATCGTAGGTGACATCACCCACTCACGGGTCGCAAAATCAAACATGCAAATGCTCAAGCGACTTGGCGCAAAAGTTTTCTTTTCAGGACCGAAAGAATGGTACGACGAAGAGTTTGAAGTGTACGGTCATTGGCTGCCATTAGATGAATTAGTGGAAGAAGTTGATGTCATGATGATGCTTCGTGTCCAGCACGAGCGCCATGATGGAACGGAAAGTTTCTCCAAAGAAGAATACTTAAAAAATCACGGGTTGACCGTCGAACGGGCAGCCAGAATGAAGGAACATGCGATCATAATGCACCCAGCGCCGGTCAATCGCGATGTGGAGTTGGCTGATGCCTTAGTTGAAAGCTTACGCTCGCGAATCATTACACAGATGTCGAATGGCGTCTACGTTCGAATGGCGATTCTTGAAGCAGTATTAAATGGTAAAGCCTAACAGTCAAAAGGAATAAGAGGAGGAAGTTTACATGAAAACACTCATTAAAAACGGTAAAATCATCAAAAAAGACAATCACTGTGTTCCTGCAGCAATTTGGATCGAAGACGGAATCATTCGCGGGATCGGTACAGCATTTCCCGAAACAGATTTTGACGAAGTCATCGACGCCAAAGAGCAATTGATCACACCAGGTTTAGTGGATGTTCATGTACACTTCAGAGAACCGGGCTTTGAATACAAAGAAACAATCGAAACGGGCAGCATGGCAGCAGCTCGTGGCGGGTTCACGACAGTTTGCGCAATGCCAAACCTTGACCCAGTTCCTGATACACCAGAAAAATTAGCAGCTGTTTACGAAAAAATCAACGCAGATGCGTCAATCAATGTCTTACAATACGCGCCGATTACAGAAAACTTGCGCAGTGAAACATTGACGGATGCAGCTGGAATGAAAGCTGCTGGTGCTTTCGCCTTGACGAACGATGGCGTGGGTGTTCAGACTGCTGGCACAATGTATTTGGCAATGAAGCAAGCAGCCGAAAATGACTTGGCTTTGGTTGCCCATACAGAAGATGATTCTTTACTCTTTGGCGGCGTGATGCATGCTGGTAAAAAAGCGGAAGAACTTGGATTGCCAGGGATCTTGAGTGTAACGGAAGCATCTCAAATCGCTCGGGATGTGCTTTTGGCGGAAGCAACAGGAGCCCATTACCATGTCTGCCATGTCTCTACGAAAGAAAGTGTTCGAGTGATCCGAGATGCCAAAAAAGCTGGCATTCATGTGACAGCCGAAGTTTCTCCCCACCATTTACTTCTGATCGATGAAGATATTCCTGCCGATGAAGGCTTTTGGAAAATGAACCCACCATTACGTGGGCAAGAAGACCGTGAAGCGTTGATCGAAGGTCTGCTGGATGGCACAATCGACTGTATCGCGACGGATCATGCACCGCATGGTTATGAAGAAAAAATGCAAAGCTTTTTAAAAGCTCCCTTTGGCATCGTCGGATCAGAATATGCCTTCCAATTGTTGTACACTCATTTTGTAAAAACAGGACGCTTTACCTTACAGCAATTAGTGGATTGGATGACCGTGAAACCAGCATCAATCTTTGGTCTAAGCACCGGAACGATGATGGTCGGAGACAAAGCCGATCTCGCAATTTTTGACTTAGAATCAGCTTATAACGTGGATCCTAAGCAATTCCTATCAAAAGGAGTCAATACGCCTTTCGGTGGATGGACGTTATATGGGGATACAAGTTATACATTTGTAAATGGAAAATTAGTATGGCAAAAAGGTGGGCAATAATATGAAACGTTGGCTTATTTTAGAAGATGGAACATACTTTGAAGGCGAAGGCTTTGGTGCCAGTATCAATGTTTTTGGTGAGATTGTTTTTACCACCAGCATGACGGGCTATCAAGAAGCCATTACGGATCAAAGCTTTAACGGACAAATCATTACGTTTACGTATCCGATGGTAGGAAATTACGGCGTCAACCGAGACGACTACGAATCAATTTCACCGACTTGTAAAGGGGTCGTTGTGAAAGAACACGCGCGTCTAGCGAGTAATTGGCGGAAGCAGCTGACGTTAGATGAATTTTTAAAACGCAAAAATATTCCAGGGATCGCAGGAATCGATACACGCGCGCTGACAAGAAAGATCCGTCAACACGGAACCATGAAAGCGAGCATCGTTGATGCGGGAGATGTCTTTGACCATGCCTTTGATCAATTAAAAGCAGCGGTTTTACCAACCAATCAAGTGGCACAAGTCTCCACCTCAAAACCTTATCCAAGCCCTGGAACGGGTCGCAATATCGTGGTCATCGACTTCGGCTTGAAGCATAGTATTTTACGAGAGCTGTCACGTCGCAACTGCAATCTAACGATTTTGCCATACAATACGACAGCGCAAGAAATTTTAGACCTCGCACCAGATGGCGTGATGCTGACGAATGGACCGGGCGATCCTAAAAGCTTGCCAGAAGCAATTAAAATGATACAAGGGATTCAAGGCAAGGTACCGATCTTCGGGATTTGTTTAGGCCATCAGCTCTTCTCATTAGCGAATGGGGCAGATACCTATAAAATGAAGTTCGGTCACCGCGGATTGAACCATCCAGTAAGAGAAATCGCCACTGGTCGGATCGATTTTACCTCACAAAACCATGGCTTTGCTGTGGATGAAGCATCCATCGATCCTGAAAAACTAATGGTGACCCACGTCGAAGTGAACGATGGCACGATCGAAGGGGTTCGTCATCGCCGCTACCCAGCATTCAGTGTCCAATACCACCCAGATGCGGCACCGGGCCCGCATGATGCAGTCCACTTATTTGACGAATTTTTAGAGATGATCGATGCATGGAAGGAGCAGAACTAATATGCCAAAACGTACAGATATCAAGAAAATCATGGTTATCGGTTCTGGACCGATTATTATAGGACAAGCGGCAGAGTTTGATTATGCCGGTACACAAGCTTGTTTAGCTTTACGAGAAGAAGGCTACGAAGTGGTGTTAGTCAATTCGAATCCCGCAACGATCATGACGGACAAAGAAATTGCTGACAAAGTCTACATTGAACCAATCACATTTGAATTTGTCTCACGGATTTTACGTAAAGAACAGCCTGATGCAATTTTACCGACATTAGGCGGACAAACGGGCTTGAATATGGCGATGGAATTAGCCAACTCAGGTATTTTGGATGAATTAGGAATTGAGTTGCTAGGAACCAAATTAGCAGCAATCGACCAAGCAGAAGACAGAGATCTATTCAAACAATTAATGGAAGAATTGGATCAACCGATCCCAGAATCCGAAATCGTGTCAACGGTGGATGCAGCAGTTGAATTTGCGAAAAAAATCGGCTTTCCAATCATTGTTCGTCCAGCATTTACGCTAGGGGGAACAGGCGGCGGCATGTGTAACAATGAAGAAGAGCTGCGCCAAATCGCTGAAAACGGCTTGAAGCTCTCGCCAGTGACCCAATGCTTGATTGAACGTAGTATTGCAGGGTTTAAAGAGATCGAATATGAAGTGATGCGAGATTCTGCTGATAATGCGATCGTCGTTTGTAATATGGAAAACTTCGATCCAGTCGGCATCCACACCGGCGATTCCATCGTCTTTGCGCCGAGCCAAACTTTGTCAGACCATGAATACCAAATGCTGCGAGATGCGTCATTAAAAATTATTCGCGCATTAAAAATCGAAGGTGGTTGTAACGTTCAATTGGCGCTTGATCCTCATAGCTTTAACTACTATGTGATTGAAGTAAACCCAAGGGTTTCTCGTTCGTCTGCACTAGCAAGTAAAGCAACAGGTTATCCAATTGCCAAATTGGCAGCAAAAATTGCCGTCGGTTTAACATTGGATGAAATGAAAAATCCAGTCACAGAAACCACCTATGCAGAATTTGAACCGGCACTAGACTATGTGGTCGCAAAAATTCCTCGCTGGCCGTTTGACAAGTTTGAAACGGGGGAACGACGTCTAGGAACACAAATGAAGGCGACCGGAGAAGTGATGGCGATTGGTCGTAATATTGAAGAGTCATTACTGAAAGCTGTTCGTTCATTGGAGATTGGCACACATCATATCGAAATGAAAGAACTAGAAGCTCTTTCTGACAATGATCTGATGGAAAAAGTCATCAAGGCACAAGATGATCGCCTATTCTACGTCATGGAAGCCATCCGAAGAGGGTATACCATCGAAGATCTGAATGAAATGACGAAAATCGATTTATTCTTCTTAGATAAAATGCTTCACATCTTTGAGATCGAACAAGCATTAGCAAACGAACCACAATCCCTTGATGTTTTGAAAAAAGCCAAGCAAAACGGCTTTACGGATAAAAAGATCGCTGAGCTGTGGGAAACCACAGAAGCTGAGATCCGCACGCTACGCCATGAACAAAAGATTTTGCCCGTCTACAAAATGGTGGATACATGTGCCGCAGAATTTGAATCAGCAACGCCTTATTTTTACAGCACCTATGAGTTTGAGAATGAAAGCAAACGTAGCGCAAAAGAATCTGTTCTTGTCTTAGGTTCTGGACCGATCCGAATTGGTCAAGGCGTGGAGTTCGATTATGCGACTGTACATTCGGTGAAAGCGATCCAAGCTGCTGGCTATGAAGCAATCATCATGAACAGCAATCCCGAAACGGTTTCGACTGACTTCTCTATTTCCGACAAGCTGTACTTTGAACCATTGACCTTAGAAGATGTCTTACACGTCATCGATTTGGAACAACCCATTGGGGTCATCGTCCAATTTGGCGGGCAAACGGCGATCAATTTAGCCGAACCTTTGGTGAAAGCCGGAGTCAAAATCCTAGGCACCAGCATTGAAGATCTTGATCGTGCCGAAAACCGTGATCTCTTTGAGCAAGCATTACAAACATTAGATATTCCACAACCACCAGGAGATACAGCGACAAACGAGCAAGAAGCGATCGCCATCGCTCAAAAAATCGGCTATCCTGTTTTAGTCCGCCCAAGTTATGTCTTAGGAGGGCGCGCGATGGAAATCGTGGAAAACCAAGCCGATTTAGAAGATTACATGCGTCATGCAGTGAAAGCATCACCAGAACATCCTGTCTTGGTCGATCGTTACTTGGTCGGTAAAGAATGTGAAGTCGATGCTATCTGTGACGGCAAAACTGTTTTGATTCCTGGAATCATGGAACATATCGAGCGTGCAGGGGTCCATTCAGGAGATTCAATGGCGGTCTATCCACCTCAAAATCTTTCGGATGAACTGATTGCTACGATCGAAGAATATACCAAACGCTTGGCATTAGGTTTAAATTGTATCGGTATGATGAATATCCAATTTGTCATCCATGAAAACAAAGTGTATGTCATTGAAGTAAATCCTCGTGCTAGCCGAACCGTACCATTTTTAAGCAAGGTAACAGAGATCCCAATGGCCCAAATTGCCACGAAGGCGATTCTCGGGGAAGAGATCACAGCGTTAGGTTATCAAGACGGACTTGCGCCAACACCAAATGAAGTACACATCAAAGCACCGGTCTTCTCCTTTACAAAACTTTTAAAAGTCGATACTTACTTAGGCCCTGAAATGAAATCAACAGGTGAAGTAATGGGATCAGACAAAGACTTGGCAAAAGCACTTTATAAAGCTTTTGAGGCATCAGGCCTGCATATTCCTGAATTTGGAAAAGCACTTTTCACCGTTGCAGACGAAAGCAAAGAAGAGGCAGCAGCGCTGGCGGCGCGTTTCGTAGAGGTCGGCTTCACCTTATTGGCTACCAATGGAACCGCTGATTACTTTGAAGAAAAAGGCCTGCAAGTGACACGAGTTGCTAAAATCTCTGATCAACAAGCAGAAGAAATGGTTGTTGATTTGATCCGTAAAGGAACGACCCAAGTAGTAGTCAATACCATGGATAAAGATCGCCAAAATGCAACGGAAGACGGATTTATCATTCGTCGAGAAGCAGTGGAACATGGTGTACCGACCTTTACTTCTCTTGATACAGCGGATGCAATTCTAAAAGTGATGGAATCCCGCAGTTTTTCAACAAAAGCAATTTAACGCAGATAAAGGAGTTTTTTGATGAAGCAAGAAATCATGACCATCAGCAAACAGCGTCAACTGGCACCGCGGATTTTTGAAATGACATTGACGGGTGAGTTAGTCAATGAGATGAGGACCCCTGGGCAGTTTCTGCACCTACGGGTTCCTCAAAATGCCTTTCTTCTTCGCCGACCGATCAGTATCAATCATATCGATACTGAGAAAAAAGAATGCCGTATCATTTATCGGGTCGAAGGAGAGGGGACACGAATTTTTTCAGAAATGACCGTTGGTGATCCAATCGATGTGATGGGGCCGTTAGGAAATGGGTTTCGCTATCATCATTTAAAACAAGGGGACACTGCATTTATCGTAGGTGGCGGTATCGGTGTACCGCCACTCTATGAATTATCGAAACGTCTGACTCAACAAGGCGTCCACGTCATTCACTTTTTGGGTTTTGCCAGCAAAGACGTCATGTATTATGAAGAGGAATTTCGCGCACTAGGAGACACGAGGATTGCTACCGATGATGGCAGCGCTGGTTTACAAGGTAATGTTGGCAACCTGTTATTAGCTGCAGAGCAAACACCTGCGGCGGTCTTTGCCTGCGGGAATAACGGTCTTTTAAAAACCACCGCCCAGCTTTTCGAAGACCTCCCAGATGTTCAATTATCCATGGAAGCACGAATGGCTTGTGGGATGGGTGCCTGTTATGCCTGTGTTTGCCATACGAAAGATGATGAAAAAGGCACAAAAAGTGTCAAAGTTTGTGACGAAGGGCCTGTATTTCAGGCGAGAAAGGTGGTCATTTAATGTCGATCAACGTCGAGCTACCCGGATTGAGTCTGAAAAATCCGATCATGCCTGCCAGCGGCTGTTTTGGGTTTGGTGCAGAATATGATAAATATTATGACATCAGTCAATTAGGTGCGGTGATGATCAAAGCGACCACACCTGAACCACGTTTCGGCAATCCAACCCCAAGGGTAGCAGAAACGCCTAGCGGTATGTTAAATGCCATCGGGTTGCAAAATCCTGGGTTAGAAACGGTCATGAATCAAATATTGCCGGACTTAGCTCAAAAACACCCCGATTTGCCAATCATCGCGAATGTTGCCGGTTCGACTGTCGAAGATTATGTTCTTGTGTGTCAGGAAATCAGTCGAGCAGAAAATGTCAAAGCGATCGAACTGAATATTTCTTGCCCTAATGTCAAGCATGGCGGTATCACGTTCGGCACCGATCCTGCGGTTGCTGGTGCATTGACTGAAGCGGTCAAAAAAGTCTCGCAAGTGCCGATTTATGTCAAACTATCGCCGAATGTGACGGATATCGTCCCAATTGCGCAAGCGATCGAAGCAGGCGGCGCCGACGGGTTTACGATGATCAATACACTTTTAGGCATGCGGATCGATCTAAAAACACGGAAACCAATTTTAGCCAACCAAACCGGAGGCTTATCTGGACCAGCTATCAAACCAGTGGCGATCCGTCTAATCAAACAAGTGGCGCAAGTTTCTCAATTACCAATTATTGGCATGGGGGGCGTGATGTCAGTGGATGATGTACTTGAAATGTATCTGGCAGGTGCTAGTGCTGTTGCAGTCGGAACCGCAAACTTTACCGATCCTTACATTTGCCCGAAATTGATTGAAGAATTGCCTATCCGAATGGCAGAATTAGGGATCCCTTCTTTGGAACAGCTGATAAAAGAAGTGAGAGAGGAGCATATGTGATGAGTGAACGGCCAATTATTGCCCTAGATTTCCCCAACAAACAGGCTATTGAAACATTTTTAGCGCAATTTCCTGCGGAAGAAAAATTATTTGTAAAAGTGGGAATGGAGATTTTCTACCAAGAAGGGCCAGCAATCGTTACTTGGTTAAAAAACAGTGGCCATGATATCTTTTTAGATTTAAAACTACATGATATTCCCAATACAGTAGGACGAGCAATGGAACGCTTAGCTTCGTTAGGAGTTGCTTTGACGAATGTTCATGCAGCCGGCGGGATCGAAATGATGACTGCTGCTAAAAACGGCCTACAAAAAGGAACCCCGACAGGACAAAAAGTCCCTGACTTGATTGCAGTCACCCAATTGACCTCCACTAGCGAGGCACAAATGCATCATGATCAGCAGATCATGACGTCACTGCAAGAAAGTGTCATCCATTACGCCACTTGTGCCCAAAAAGCTGGATTAGACGGTGTTGTTTGTTCCGCTCACGAGGCAAACCAGATCAAGCAAAGGACAACCGATGCCTTCATACGCTTGACGCCTGGTATCCGACCAGCTGGCAGTGAAGTTGGCGATCAAAAACGGATCATGACACCTGCACAAGCTCGTAAAGCAGGGGCTACCATGATCGTTGTAGGACGTCCGATCACCCAGTCTAAGACACCCTATGAAAGTTATTTGCAAATTAAACAAGAATGGAAGGAAGCTAGCCAATGAAGGAACAATCCAATCAAATCGCCAAAGATCTTTTAGACATCGAGGCGATTTTCTTACGACCCAATGAACCATTTACGTGGGCCAGCGGTATCAAAAGCCCTATTTATTGCGACAATCGAATCACCATGAGTTATCCAACTGTGCGTCGTGCCATTGCGAAAGGCTTAGCTGCAGTCATCAAAACCACTTATCCAGAAGTAGAAGTGATTGCAGGGACCGCAACAGCCGGGATTCCTCATGCTGCATGGGTCGCTGAATTGTTAGATTTACCAATGGTTTATATTCGCAGCAAAGCAAAGGAACACGGCAAAGGCAATCAAATTGAAGGACGTATTCAGCCAAATCAAAAAATGGTCGTCATTGAAGATTTATTGTCAACAGGTGGCAGTGTCTTAGAAGCTTGTGAAGCAGCCAAAAGAGAAGGAGCCGACGTATTAGGCGTTGCTGCGATCTTTACTTACGAACTGCCACAAGTTCAAGAGAATTTTGAGCAAGCAGATCTACCATACGTGACTTTGACAAACTATACGGCTCTGATCGAGTCGGCTTTAGAAACGGGTGCTATTCAAGAGTCTGATGTTGCCCTGTTACAAGAGTGGCGAAAAGATCCTGCTGCTTGGTTGAGTGAATAAGGAATTGAAAAAGAAACGGATATGTGAGGGAATGACCAAGCATATTCGTTTTATTTTTACCTATTTTCTGATAGCATTGGGAGAAAGTTTTTTGATAGGAAGGGCTGTTCCTTGCTGTCAACTTGAATTAGGAGGCTGTTTTTTTTGAAAAGAAATATGGACGTTCCCTGGAGTTATTCCGGAGACAATGGACCTGAACATTGGCACACTTTGTGCGACTGGTATGCACAAGGTGCCGAATTTCCGTACCAATCCCCAATCGCTTTAGTCCACGATGAGACCGAAGAACCCATCGATCAGGACTTGGCTTTTCACTATAAACGAGAGCGGTTCACGGAAAAAGAATTCAAAAATACGATTCACTTCGTTCCTTATAATAAAGAAAGCTATGTCACGTTTAAAGGGATCAACTACTATTTGACGGATATTCATTTTCACATGCCGTCTGAACACATTATCGATGACGAGCAGCAAGAATTAGAGTTTCATCTCGTTCATATGAATGAGGACGGAGAAAACTTGGTCGTGGGTATCTTATTCAAATTGACAGATAAACTCAACTGGATCTGCAATCAGCAAGACGACAGCATCTGGGATTTTGAGAACCATACCCAATGGTTTGATCCGAGCATGTTCTTGCCAGAGCGCACTCATCATTTTCATTATGTGGGTTCCCTGACGACCCCGCCAACGAAAGGTCCAATCAACTGGTTTGTCTTTGACTGGATTGGTGAGATGAGTCGTCGCTTCATTTTAGAATTCCGCGAAGAAGTATTAGAAAATAATAATCGTCCATTACAAGACCGCAAAGATCGGCCTATTTATTTCTATTGATTTATAAAAATAGTTCCTTTTACGTAGTTTTTCTCACTGACTGCATTTGATGGTCATTATAGAAACCACTTCGTAAAGATAATCCATAAAAAAGATGTTAAAATTTTAGAATGTCATTGACTGGAAAAAGACGAAAACTCTTCGTCTTTTTTTATTTTTATATCCTAGGACCATGAAGGCTATGCTAAAATATTAAATAAGCTGATTCGCGGCAGATAATCTATTGTGAAAATAAATACAAATATAGTTTTTTGCGGAAAAAGAGCAGACACGGTAAAGCTTTTTTGGCTGAATATTTTATAGTGAAAGAAAGGAAATCCATATGCATGCATGGGAAGCAATCCAAAAATCAATCGATTATATTGAAGACAATCTTGCCGAGCCATTAGAGATCGAAGCGTTAGCACAAGTCGCATCCCTTTCTGTATTTTATTATCAACGCTTATTCACCCGTTTAGTTAAAATTTCTGTTAGGGAATATATAAAACTACGTCGTCTGGCCAGAGCCGCTCATTTATTAAAAGACAGAAAAAGTCGAGTCATTGAGGTCGCTTTTGAGGTTGGTTTTAGCAGCCATGCAGTATTTTCAAGAACCTTTAAAACCGTTTATGGACTTTCGCCTTCTCTTTACCAAAAAGCGCCGATCGGCTTACAAAATTTTGATAAGCCGGATCTATCTTTAGGGTATATTGTCACAGAAGAAGGTCACCCATTGATCAGTGAAGGGGTCGTTTTGGAGATTCAGAAAAAAAGAAACAAGCAACCAATGGTTTTTTATGGCGTTATTGGTTATTATCCATTTAAATATGGAAAAATGCTGGGTCAACGAACAGGAATCGACCCTATTGATGAAATTTGGCATGATTTTTATCAAAAGATTGCAAATCAGCCTCGCACCGATCATTGCCTGATTGGTGTTTCATTTCCGGGAAATGCGCCAGAAGGCTACTCAAGTTACTTTGTTGGCCAATTAAGTGACGGTACGCAATTATCGACCCTCATTGAATGGACGCTACCAGCACGTGATTACATTGTTTGCAGCTTTGATACGATCTCAGAGCAACTGATCATCAATATGGGAAAGGCGATGCGTTATACCCGTTTTTGGCTCAAGAAAAATGGTTGGATTGCTGAGGATTTTTTTCCAGAGCTATATCGAAAAGGGGACAATCGTGTTACACATGTCGAATTATGGATTCCTTTTAAAAAAAGAAGAGAGATGCAAGGAGGAACAGAATAATGACTCACCAGTATGAAGAAGGAATAAAGCTGCTTGAAGAAAAATTTGGGCATTTCAAAGACAATGTGATTGCCCTTGCGACGACAGCTTGTGACAAAACTGCAGAGGGACACATACAACCAGTCGTTCGAGAAGTTGATGCTTTTTATGAAGAGGGCATTTTTTACGTGTCGACGCACGAACAATCCAATAAAATCAAGCAAATCAAAAAGAACCCAGCAGTTTCTATTGCTGTCAGTGGTGAATGGTTTACCGCGATCGGTCAAGGGGAGAATTTAGGTTGGGTGCTAGACCCTAAAAATGCAGAATTAAGAAGCAAAATTCGCAAAGCCTTTGTTTGGTACGACGAAGTCAACAACGAGAATGATAAGGGCTGTTGCTTTCTGGCGATCCGTTTGACTAAAGGAACCTTGAATATCAATCACTGGGAAAAGCTGTATCATTTTGATTTCGAGAAGAAAGTCACTATGGAGGATGGCGGGATTTATTAGCTAGCAGAAGCTATTTTCTGACGGTGATTTTCAATTGCCTTTCTAGCGAATCTCGAAGAGGAAGCAATGGTTAAATTCTGTGAAGGTTTGCCTTTGGTGTTTCAAGCTGAGTAAAATTACTGCTAAAAGAGTAGTAGATAGAATAAAAAACATAAAAACCGACCACAAGCGCGTGCAGTTTAGTGAAGCACCCCCAAAAAGTTAGACCAAAAAACTAACTTTTGGGGGCAATACACTTCTTAGCTGCACTTTTGTGGTCGGTTCTTGTATTGCTTACTCTAAGATTTTTTGATTCGAATAGACTTAGGAATAGCTAGGACTGCTTTAATCGCAAAATATCTTTGTCCGGTGTCACATATAAGGTTTTTTGATTCTCATAAATGACGAATCCAGGTTTGGCACCATTCGGTTTCCGAATATGTTTGACTTGCACATAGTCCACCGGTACTTGGGCAGATTGACGATATTTTGAGAAATATGCGGCAAGCTCTGCAGCTTCCATTAAGGTTGTCTCGCTAGGATCGTCCGAGCGAATGATGACATGCGAACCAGGAATGTTTTTAGTGTGTAGCCAGATATCACTCTTACGAGCTGTTTTTAAGGTCAGTTGGTCATTTTGTAAATTGTTTTTTCCGACGAGAATTTCTGTTCCGTCTGAAGAAACAAATCGTTCCGGTTGCGAAGGGGCGACTTTTTTACGCTGCTTCGTCCGATTTTTGACATAGCCTTGTGCGATCAGTTCTTCCCGGATAACCGCTAGATCCATTGGAGAGGCAATTTCTAATTGGGCTAACACGGATTCGAGGTACGCGATTTCTTCTTTCGTTTCGGCAATCTGCTGATGGATCAATTTAACTGCGTTTTTCAATTTCTGGTATCGCTGAAAATACTTCTGAGCATTTTGATTAGGAGAAAGAGCGGGATCTAATTTGATCGTCAAAAGCCGATTCTCCTCATAATAATTTTCCAAATCAACGGATGTAGCACCACGAGGCACTTGGCTCATAAAGGTCGTCAAGAGTTCACCCTTTTGGCGAAACTCCTCGGCGTTTTCTGAATCCCTCAAGGTTTGCTGGCGTTTCTTTAACTTCAGCTGGTTACGCTTCAGTTCATTTTCAACCTTTTTCAGTAGTTCGCCACCTTGTTGTTTGACCCGATCTCTTTCCGCCTTATCATGGTAAAATGCATCTAAAAGCTCGCTCAGAGTCTGATAATGGGTGACAGTGGTGGTCGCATCCATCAATGATGGATAGGGAATTGGTGTAAAATATTCCTTTTTCTCTGACTGGAGATAACTTGGTGTTAAATCTTCCGTAAGCTCTGAAAAGAAAGCTTCCCACTGACGCAGTTTTTCATTGGGATTGGCATTGATTCGAGCGATCAATTCTTCTGCTGTATCGCGGCCTAAGCCTTGGAATCGTTGTTGAAGTTCTTTTGCCGTCAATGGATCAAGAGTAGATAATTCTTCAAAAATCTTGGTGCGAGAGGCTGTGAAAGGATTAAGCGTTGATTGCTTTGGTGGTGCAACATAGACAGCACCTGGCAATAAGGTACGATACGTATTTTGGGAATGACCAATGTGTTTGATCGTATCGACGATTTTTCCACTCGTCTTATTCATTAATAAAATCGTACTGTGACGGCCCATTAGTTCGACGATCAAGACGAGGGCTTGCAAATCACCTAATTCATCTCGTCGCGTGAAATGAAAATGGATCACACGGTCATTGTCGATTTGTTCGATTGATTCTAAGATCGCCCCTTCTAAATATTTCCGTAGCATCATCAAGAAATTCGGTGGGGTTTCTGGATTGCTATAGGCGATCGTTGTGCATTGTACACGAGCATAGGTGGGGTGTGCGGATAGCAAAAGTTTGTGATTTTTCCCTTGGGAACGGATCACAAATACGACCTCATTTTCATAAGGTTGATGAATTTTGTTTACACGTCCACTGGTTAATTGATCTTGTAATTCTTTGACCATTAAATGGGTAAAGACACCATCAAAAGACATATTGTTTCCCTCTTTTCTTTTAAGGATAGTTTGACTGAGGGATTGATCCTTCTAATGTCAAATGTTCCTATCTATTATACCGAAGAATCCAAAGAAAAGCCATGGCAGCTAGCTTTCCTTTTTCTTGGTAGGTTGGTGATCGGTGGTTTGCAGTGCACGCTCGATTTCCTTATTCAAGAAATAAGAGATGACTGTCCGAATAATAACGACGGCAGCTAGACGTACGATGTCTTCGAAAGTAGGGTGGATGATCGTCTCAATAATATCTGCTGCAATCAAGATCTCCAGACCTAATAAGACATAGCTCCCTAAATAATTGCGGATAAAATTATTCTCTCTGGCTGCCACCAATCGATCCTTTTCTGTTAATTCGTAGCGCACAAAATCAATGCCTGCAATCAATACACCCCAAACGATGACAAAAATGGAGAGAAAGTTCAAACAGACAACGATGAAATCGAAGATTGGATTGGCTCCAGTCATCAATGAATCAGCTAGATTATGCATAATGACTCCTTTACCGTTTTCTTTTATCTTACCGAATTATCGAAGAAATGTGAAGTTTCTTGACGTTCTAGAAGGGAATTGATAGTATGAAATAATAGTAGTATTTTTAAAAAGGTGGGCAAATTATGGAACAAGTGAAAAGCTTTGTTCATTACACGAAAGAAAAAATAGTTGAAAGCTGGCAAGCTTTTTTAGATGATCTTTATCGAGATCAGAAAAAAACGATTTTCACGCTGATCGGGGGAATTCTTTTCGCACTGGTCTTCGCAGGTTTGATCGTCTTTTCTCAAAATCGTATCAATGCTTCTTTAGTGGATCGGATCGCTTTTGACAAGCTGCCGTCAGAAAAAGTACAGCCATTGCCTTATCTGACTGCAGACAAGACGATTCGTGAAACACGAGCGATCTCGGTGATGTATAGTAAACCGAGTGGTGCTCAGTTGGATCAAGTGTTTGATCTGATCCGAGCACAAGAAGATGAAATGAATCGGACATTTTTTTATTATCCAATCGTCTATGATGCGGCTTTTTTCTCCAATGAATATGATATTGATCCTGATAAAGTAACCTTTGTCTTTTATGAAGAAGGGGTTGAGAAAAATCGCTTTACCTTTGATTCATTTGAGCAGCCAACGACGGAATTCATCCCAGAATTGAATCGTTTACCAATGTGGACGATTCGTTCTTCTGCCAATGATCGATAAAAAAATCTGACAATTTGACAGAAAATTGTTGACGTTTTTTTATCAATAAGCTAAACTGAATTCAATCAAGAAAGAAAACAAGTTGAGAAGGAGGAACAATCATGAAACTATTTATTCCATTGCAAGTGAAATCATGGCAAAACTGGCGTAGATAGTTGTATTGATGGAACCTCATTCCATAGATACAACTTTTTAGAGAACCTTCTAAAGTGCTGTATCTATGCTGGTAGTTGAATTTATCGCCGCATAGGACAAGCTTCTATGCGGCTTTTGCTTACTTGCAATTGCCGTCACATAGGCAGTTGCTTTTTTTGTTCTCAAAAACCATAAAAAGAAAAACTCGAAAAATGTAAGCAAAAAAAGGAGAATAAAAAATGAAAAACAAGGGATTAATTGCATCAGTTGCCGTTATTTTATTATTTTTAGGAGCGACCTTCGTCTATCAGTTAGGAATGAGAAGTGGGACCAATCAAGCCAGTGAGGCTTCAGAACCAGTAGAGAAAGCTGAAAAAACAGTTGGGATCTTACAATTTGTCAGCCATGAAGCATTGGATGCGATCACCGAGGGGATCAAAGAAGGCCTTAAAGAATCAGGCTATACCGAAGGGGACAACTTGACAATCGAATTCCAAAACGGCCAAGCGGATCAAAGCAAATTGGCAACGATGAGCCAGCAGCTGCTAAATAAAGATGCCGACGTTTTGGTTGGGGTCGCAACACCCGCAGCACAAGCATTGGCGAATGTCACTCAGGATGTACCAATTGTTTTAGGGGCGGTCACTGATCCAGTTGGGGCCAATCTGGTGGCAGATATGGACCAACCCGGCGGCAATATCACTGGCGTTTCAGATAAAGCACCAGTAGCTGCGCAAATCAAACTAGCAAAAGATTTGTTGCCAGAGGCAAAAACAGTCGGTATTTTGTATTCTTCGACAGAAGACAATTCGAAATACCAAGTGGCAGAAGCAGAAGCTGCTGCTGAAGAGAATGGCTTGACCAGCAAATCCTATGCCGTTCCTTCGAGTAACGAAATTGCGCAAATGGTGCAAGTGATGGCACGAGAAGTCGACTTTATCTATATTCCCTTAGACAATACGATCGCAAATGCTATGCAGACGGTAGTACAAGAAGCCAATAAATCAAAAACGCCAATCATTACATCTGTTGATACGATGGTGGAACAAGGCGGCTTAGCGACGGTTGGGCAAGATCAATTTACGATTGGGGTCGAAACTGGGAAGATGGTGGCAGCAATTCTTGACGGGACAGCCGAGCCAGCGACAACGCCGATCTATACATTCAGCGATGGCGAGACGATCATTAATGAAACACAAGCGCAGTTATTGGGCATCACTATCCCAGAAAAACTCAAAGACGAGGCAAAATTGATTACAACGACACCAGAAACCGAAGCAAGTGATGAGTGATCAAGAATCTTAAGACCATCTAGGATCACGACGAGGGTTTGAAAGCGAAAACATGTAAGAAAATGGAGGAAAAATGATGATTGTTTCAGCAATTGGGCAAGGACTACTTTGGGGGATCCTTGGTTTAGGGATATTTATGACCTATCGAATTTTGAATTTCCCGGATATGACGACGGAAGGGTCCTTTCCACTAGGCGGTGCTGTCTGTGTGACAGCAATCACCCATGGGGTTTCCCCCGTCTTAGCGACTTGTTTAGGAGTATTGGCTGGGATGTGTGCCGGATGTGTGACCGGACTTCTTTATACAAAAGGCAAAATTCCCGTGATTTTAGCTGGTATCCTGGTGATGTCTTCATTGAACTCGGTGATGCTGTTTGTCATGCGGTCTCCTAATCTGTCGCTTTTAAACCAGCCCAAGATCCAGGATTTCTTTACTAAAATGAACTTACCGAATTATTATGATACCGTCATTATCGGGCTGATCATGGTCTTATTGATCGGTGGCGTACTGGTTTACTTTTTCCATACCAACTTGGGTCAAGCTTATATTGCTACAGGGGATAATGAACATATGGCGAAGTCGATGGGGATTAATACGGATCGAATGAAAATCATCGGTCTGATCGTCTCTAATGGCGTGATCGCACTTTCAGGCGCATTGATCGCTCAAAACGACGGCTATGCCGATATCAGTAAGGGAATCGGTGTGATCGTGATTGGATTGGCATCCATCATCATTGGAGAAGTGTTATATGGCGAATTGACCTTGCTAGAACGTTTGATCGCTATCGTGATCGGCAGCATCATCTATCAATTATTGATCCTATTTGTGATCAAAGCTGGTTTTGATACGACTTACTTGAAAATCTTCTCGGCCATCGTCTTGACGATCTGCTTGTTGATCCCTCAATTTAAACAAGCCCTGCATCTACGCACTGGTTTTGAAACGGAGGATGAATAATGTTAGCCTTAAAAAAAGCCTTTAAAGTTGTCGGCAACGGACCGAATGAGAAAAAAGTACTCTTGAACAAAATCGATCTTTCTTTAAAACCCGGTGAATTCGTTACGGTTGTGGGAGGAAATGGGGCCGGCAAAAGCACGTTATTCAACTGCATCTCTGGTACCATGCCTTTAACGAGTGGCCAAGTGACGATCGATGATCAAAATGTGACCACGCTTTCGGAAGAAAAACGCGCGCGCTTTTTGGCACGGGTTTTCCAAGATCCGAAAATGGGGACAGCTCCCCGTATGACAGTGGCAGAAAATCTGCTGTTAGCACAAAAAAGAGGGCAAAAACGGTCACTAGGTCTTCGTCAACTGCAAGGACAAAGAGAATCGTTCTATGCCCTTTGTAAAGAAATCGGCAATGGGTTGGAAAATCATTTAGATACGCCAACGGGTAGTTTATCCGGTGGTCAGCGACAAGCACTAAGCTTATTGATGGCAACGATCCAAACCCCTAAACTATTGTTGTTGGATGAACATACGGCTGCCTTAGATCCGAAAACTTCCAAGCAGCTGATGCAGATCACTGCAAAAAGGGTAGAAGAACAAAATCTAACTTGTCTCATGATCACCCATCGGATGGAAGATGCATTAAAATACGGAGATCGCCTGATCCTGCTTAGAAAAGGGGAAATCGTCAAGGATCTTTCAGCAGATGAAAAAGCACGCTTAAGTTTACCAGAACTATTACTGTTCTTTGAAGACGACTTATAAAACCCTTGATAGAACGGTGTTTTCAAAAAAAATAATCAAATAAATGAAAAAAATAAGAAAAAATCATTGACATCTTTCAAAGTTAAACCTATACTTAGGTCAATCTTACATCAGTTTGGAGCGAAGGACTATGCAAAAATTATTGCTAACGAACCCCACACAACTGAATAAATATTACTTTAGCTATTTTAGATAGGTTTGTATTCATGAAAGCATGGGTACAAACGCTAAGTTTGTATCTATGATGGCTAGAGCATTTCGTAATGAATTCGCAGCCACGTAGATCGTAAAATCTATAGTGGCTATTTTTTATATTCACATATCTGGCTTTGCCGATATGTAATGTTTGAAGGTGTTCACTGTAGATTCTTAAATTTACGGTGGACATCTTTTTTTGTTGAAAGGAATGAACCAGATGAAACAAATGATAACCGGTCACACACGGTTGGCGGCACTGTTTGCCAAACCAGCCAAACACAGCATCTCTCCAGCAATGCACAATCTTTCTTTTGAAGAACAAGGGATCGATGCCGTGTATCTGGCCTTTGATGTTGAGCCGGATGATTTGGCAGCCAGTATTCAAAGCATCCGTCAGCTGGATCTCTTAGGTGTCAATCTATCAATGCCCCATAAAATGGCGGCAGTACCGTTGATGGATGAATGCTCACCCGCAGCAGAGCTGATCGGCGCAATCAATACAATCGTCAATCAAGAGGGACGATTGATTGGGCACAATACAGATGGCATCGGCTTTATGCGCGCACTTGAAGACATTCAAGTGTCGATCATTGGCGACACCATGACTGTGATCGGTGCGGGTGGTGCAGCGACAGCGATCATTAGTCAAGCCGCACTAGACGGTGTCAAAACGATCCATGTCTTCAACCGCAAGGATGAGTTTTATCCAATCATCCAGGATAAATTGACACAGATCGCAGAAAAGACCGCCTGTGAAATCACATTAGCGGATTTAGAAGATCAGACGGCTTTAAAATCAGCCATCGATCAAAGCAGCCTTTTAGTTAATGCTACTGGCGTGGGGATGAAGCCGAATGATACGGTGAGTCCTCTGAAAAACAAAACCCTCTTGCGGGAATCATTAGCTGTCTATGATGTCATCTATAATCCAAGAGAAACGCAGCTTTTGAAAGATGCGAAAGCAGTCGGGGCCAAAACTGCAAACGGCTTAAGTATGTTGCTGTATCAAGGTGCAGCTGCATTTAAACTTTGGACCGGCCAAGAGATGCCCGTTGAAAAAGTAAAAGCACTCATTGAATCCATGTAAAAAAATAAAAAAACGAAAGTAGGAAGAAAAAATGATCGTAATTATGAAACCAGGTGCTACCCCAGAACAAGTTGAAGTCGTTGTAAAAAGAATCAAAAAAGAAGGGTTGGATGTTCAAGTCAACCAAGGAAAAGAACAGGTTGTTATCGGCTTAAAAGGAGATACACGCCGCATCCAAGATGTCGCTTTTCGCAGCTACGAAGGTGTCGAAGATGCCATTCGGATCTCAAATACCTACAAGTTGACCTCTCGTGAATTCCATCCACAAGATACGGTTGTTGATGTAGATGGCGTAAAAATCGGTGATGGCAACTTTGTCACAATGGCTGGTCCGTGTTCGATTGAAGGCTTAGACCAAATTCGTGAATGTGCCCGAATCGCCAAAGCTGGTGGTGCACAAATCTTACGTGGGGGTGCTTTCAAACCACGGACTTCACCATACGCCTTCCAAGGGCTTGAAGAAGAAGGGTTAAAATACATTCGTCAAGCAGCCGATGAAACAGGTATGAAAGTCATCACAGAAGTCATGGACGAAGGACATATCGATATGGTTGCGGAATACAGTGATATTTTGCAGATTGGTGCTCGGAACATGCAAAACTTCAAATTGCTAGCTGCAGTTGGAAAAACTGGTAAACCAATTGGCCTTAAACGAGGAATCTCTGGGACGATCGACGAATGGTTGAATGCAGCGGAATACATCGCCGTCCAAGATAAAAGTGAAGTGATTTTCATTGAGCGCGGAATCAGAACTTACGAAACAGCGACCCGTAATACTTTTGATCTAAGTGCGGTACCAATCATCAAAAAACTGAGCCACTTCCCGATCATCGTTGACCCTAGTCATGGAACAGGCATTTGGGATCTCGTACCACCAATGGCAAGAGCAGGCGTTGCTGCCGGCGCCGATGGCATGATCGTTGAGATCCACCCAGATCCAGCCAATGCATGGTCTGATGGTCCGCAATCGTTAAACGAAAAAACATACATGAATATGATGAAAGAAGTCCATATCATGGAAAAAGCGATGAAAGAAATCAAAGCGTTGCAAGACTAAGCGCTAAGACAACCAATAAAAGAGGTGCAAAAATCAATGCTACACATCCATTTAGAAGAACATTCCTATGACATACTCATCAAACGTGGGGCGTTTCAAGAAGTCGGAACCTGGGTGCAACAGTTGTGGGACAAACAGCGTATTGCCGTCATTACAGACAGCAACGTCGCACCCCTGTATGGCGGACAAATCGTCGATTCCTTAACCGCTGCAGGGTTTGAGGCAACACTGTTAGTCGTACCAGCTGGCGAAAAAAGCAAATCACTAGAGCAAGCAGCTAATTTATATGATGGTCTTGCCCAACTCGGAATGACCAGAAGCGATGGGATCATTGCCCTTGGTGGCGGTGTGATTGGTGATCTTGGAGGATTTGTTGCTTCTACGTATATGCGAGGCATTGATTTCTTGCAGATTCCAACGACGTTATTGGCACAGGTCGATTCAAGTATCGGCGGAAAAACAGCTGTAAATACTAGCAGTGCCAAGAATCTCGTTGGCACATTCGCCCAACCAGTCGGTGTGATGATCGATCCGGATTTGCTTAAAAGTTTGCCCCTTAAACGCGTGCAAGAAGGCATCGCCGAAATCATTAAGTCGGCCGCTATTGCGGACCCTGAACTTTGGCAAACGTTAGCAGGTTTGAAAGATGAAGTCGATCTTTTGGCCCATGCTGAAAAAGTGATCACAGCTTCTTTAAAAGTAAAGCAAAAAGTAGTGGAAGAAGATCCCTTTGATCATGGCAGTCGTCTGACACTGAACTTCGGTCATACGATCGGGCATGGCTTAGAAAGAACAGCTGCGTTTGACACCAGTCATGGCGAAGGGGTTGCAATGGGGATGATTATGATCACCCGTCATGCTGAAGCCATTGGACTAACACCAAAAGGGACCACCGCGCAGTTAACGAAAATGATTGAGAAATTTCATTTGCCGACCAAACCAAGAGAAATTGAGAAAGAGCAATTATACCAAGCAATCACTCATGATAAAAAAGCCCGTGGGCAACAATTAAAGATCATTCTTTTAGAAAGGATCGGTCAGGCAAAAATCGTGACGATTCCCACGGAAGAAATCAAAGACTACCTATTATAAGAAAGGAAGGTAACGGATCATGCGTTATATTACAGCAGGCGAATCACATGGACCAGAGTTGACCGCCATTATCGAAGGGTTACCGGCAGGATTGCCATTAACGGCAGAAGACATTAATTTTGAATTAGCGAGACGACAAACCGGCTATGGCCGTGGGGGACGGATGCTGATTGAAAAAGACCAAGTCCGTATCACTTCCGGTATCCGTCATGGAAAAACATTAGGCTCTCCTGTGACTTTAGTGGTCGAGAACAAAGATTGGAAAAATTGGACTAAGGTCATGGCGATTGAAGAAGTACCAGAAAAAGACCGCAAGTTACGACGAGTGGCACGACCAAGACCTGGTCATGCTGACTTAGTCGGCGGGATGAAATACCATCATCAAGATTTACGAAACGTCTTGGAACGTTCATCTGCCCGGGAAACGACCATGAGGGTAGCCATCGGCGCAATCGCGAAGAAAATTTTGAAGGAACTCGGCATCGATGTGGCAGGTCATGTAACTATGTTAGGCGGCATCAAAGCAGAAATTCCTGAAGGGTTGACCGTCAAAGAAATCGCACAACGCTCAGAAGCTTCGGAAGTAAGGGTCTTAGATCCATCTGTCGAGGAAGAAATCAAACAGTTGATCGATCAAACAAAGAAAAATGGTGATACGATCGGCGGCGTAGTGGAAGTGCTTGTTGGCGGGGTTCCTGCTGGTCTTGGTAGTTACGTGCAGTGGGACAAAAAACTTGATGCGAAGATCGCCCAAGCCGTGGTCAGTATCAATGCCTTTAAAGGGGCTGAGTTCGGTGTTGGTTTTGAGGCTGGTGTTTTACCAGGTTCAAAAGTCATGGATGAGATTTTATGGGACGAACAACGGGGCTACACCCGTCGCAGCAACAACCTAGGTGGGTTTGAAGGTGGCATGACGAACGGGGAACCAATTGTGGTTCGCGGGGTTATGAAGCCGATCCCGACCTTGTACAAGCCGTTGCAAAGTGTGGATATCGACAGCAAAGAACCGTATAAAGCTAGTGTGGAACGCTCGGATAGCACTGCCGTTCCGGCAGCCAGTGTTGTTTGTGAGAGTGTGGTGGCAACAGTGGTGGCCAATGAACTATTAGAAAAGTTTCCAAGTGATTCTTTCGAAGAATTGACTGCATCTGTTCAGGCGTATCGGGAATACTTGTTAACCTACTGATTAAAGAAACAGCAAAAATTCCAGTAGAAATGAGGATTCTTTTCATGAACCAAAATATCTTCGTCGCCGGTTTAGGATTGATCGGCGCTTCCTTAGCAAAATGTATTAAAAAGTCACATCCCCAAACCCATCTAATGGGGTGGGATCACTGTCGTAAAACCAATGAGATCGCATTAGCAACAAGTTTAGTAGACGAAATACCTCCTTCATTTTCTGAGGGTGCTGTTCGTGCCGACGTGATCTTGTTGGCATTGCCGGTAGAGATCACCAAAACGTATCTTGCTCAACTTGGGACCCTATCACTAAAGCCTTCAGTCCTGGTGACAGATACCGGCAGTACCAAAGCAGAAATTACGCAATTTGCCGAGTCCTTTTCCTTTGATTTTATTGGGGGCCATCCGATGGCTGGTTCTCATAAATCCGGGATCACAGCAGCCGATGAGAACCTCTTTGAGAATGCTTACTATATCTTTACGCCGACGAAAAGTCAGCGGGTGGAAGAATTACAGGTGCTTTTTCGAGGGACGAGGGCCAAGTATGTGGCACTTGCTCCGCAAGAACATGATCAAATCACGGGGATGTTGAGCCATTTGCCCCATATTATTGCTTCGGGATTAGTCAATCAGGCAGATGCCTTCAACCATGAACACCCTAGAGCACAGCAACTCGCAGCAGGCGGTTTTCGCGATATCACTCGCATTGCTTCTTCAGACCCTCGTATGTGGACCGATATCTTATTGAGTAATCGACAGGAACTGCTGCAGCTGATCGATGAGTGGCAAAAACAAATGATGACCATGGCTCACTGGTTGCAGGAAAAAGACGAAACGGCGATCTTTCGGTTCTTTGAATCCGCGAAGGAAACACGGGACCAATTGCCGGTTCATCAAAACGGAGCGATCCCGGCATTCTACGATCTATTCATCGATGTACCGGATCATCCCGGTGTTGTCGCTGAAGTGACGGGGCTATTGAGCGATCATCAGCTCTCTTTGATCAACTTAAAAATTCTTGAAACTCGAGAAGATATCATTGGTGTTTTACAGATTTCATTCAAAACGCAAAATGATTTGCTGCAAGCAGAGCAACTGATTCAAAAAAAGACGACCTATTCATGTCGAAAAAAATAGGAGGCCGCGATGAAACTAAAAAAAGCAACACATTTAAGAGGGACGATAGCTGTTCCCGCCGATAAATCGATCTCACATCGCAGTATCATGTTCGGGGCATTAGCCGAAGGAACAACGACTGTCCGTAATTTCTTGCGGGGAGAAGACTGCTATAGCACTCTTCATGCATTTCAATCATTAGGAGTTCCAATCCATGATGACGGTCAGACGATCACGATTGAAGGACAGGGCTTTAATGGCCTTAAGCCTGCCCAAGACCCAATTGATATCGGCAATTCTGGTACAACAATTCGCTTAATGATGGGAATTTTGGCTGGGCAGCCGTTCACAACCACCTTATTCGGCGATAACTCTTTGAATAAACGTCCGATGAACCGAGTGATGCTGCCATTAAGAGAAATGGGGGCAAATGTTACAGGGCATGAACAGACGGAATTCCCACCGATCACCGTTAATGGTACTGCTTCTTTACAGCCCATCAATTATCAGATGCCCGTTGCAAGTGCCCAAGTAAAATCGGCGCTGATTTTTGCGGCATTGCAAGCACAAGGTACCTCGACGATCATTGAAAAAGAGGCGAGCCGTAACCATACTGAAGAAATGATCCGTCAATTCGGTGGTGTGATCACCACCCAAGGCAAAACGATTACCGTAACCGGCCCACAAACACTGTACGGCCAAGAAGTAGTCGTTCCGGGAGATATTTCTTCCGCTGCCTTCTTCCTAACCGCAGGTACGGTTATGCCCGATAGTGAGATCATTTTAGAAAATGTCGGAATCAACCCGACACGTACAGGGATCCTTGATGTGTTAGAAGAAATGGGGGCATCGATTGCTTTTTCTAATCAAGATGATCAAAATCAATCGGCTGACCTCACTGTTCAAAGTTCTACCTTGCAGGCAGTAACCATCGCCGGCGACATTATTCCGCGTCTGATTGATGAATTACCGATCATTGCCTTATTGGCTACACAAGCTCATGGTAAAACGGTCATCAAAGATGCAGAGGAGTTAAAAGTAAAAGAAACCAATAGAATTGATGCAACTGCCGAAGAGCTGAGAAAACTAGGGGCTGATATCACTCCTACCGAGGACGGCTTGATCATCAACGGACCTACTCCTTTGCATGGCGGAAAGGTCTCAAGTCGGGGAGATCATCGTATCGGTATGATGTTGCAGATTGCCGCCTTATTGACAGATGAAGAGGTAGAATTAGAAAAAGCCGAAGCCGTAGCAGTTTCTTATCCTGATTTTTTTGAGGATGTCGCGCGTTTGGCCAAAGGAGGAGACAGCGAGTGAAAAAAATGATATTAATTGGCTTTATGGGTGCCGGAAAGACCACGATTGGTCGTCTTTTGGCTGAAGAAACGAAACAGTCCCATGTGGATTTTGATGACTTGATCGTTGCTGAGATCGGCATGACCATTCAAGAATTTTTTGACCAACACGGTGAGGAAGCCTTTCGCAAAATCGAAACGGATATTTTAGCAAAAACCCTGGCAAAGGAACAAATTATTTCCACAGGTGGGGGCATTGTATTAAAAGAAGAAAATCGTCAACTTTTAAAAGAGATGCCCTTAGTCGTGTATTTAAAAACAGATCCCGAGGAACTGATCCACCGTTTAAAGGCGGATACTGGTAGTATTCGTCCCTTGGTTGTCTCGAAAACACCCGAAGAAATATTGGCTGTTTACCGACCTCGGATCCCTCTTTATGAAGAAACTGCTTCATTGATCGTTGAAACGACAAACAAAGCACCTCAAGAAATCGTTCAGGAAATTTTAACTAAAGCGGGTGCCTAAAATGAAGATTGGTTATTTAGGACCTGAAAGCTCTTTTACGTATTTAGCTGCGCAAGAAGCGTATCCTGAAAATACATTTATGCCCTATGGATCGATTCCACTTTGTATTCAAGCACTAGCTAACGGCGTAATCGATCGAGCGGTCGTTCCCAATGAGAATGCATTAGAAGGGTCTGTTCATGCCACGATTGATACGCTGTTTCGTCAAAATCAGTTGAGCATTGAACAGGAAATTATTTTACCGATCAATCATCAATTGTTAGTTTCTCAGCAAACAGCAAAAGACAACCGTCCCATCACTAAGATAATTTCTCATCCGCAAGCATTGGCGCAATGTGCCGACTTTATCGAAGCCCGATTTGCTGGCGCTACTGTTGAGGCGGTTGCTTCCACAACGACTGCAGCAGCCTACGTAGCAAAACATCCAGAAGAAGCAGTTGCGGCGATTGCTTCCAAAGAAGCAGCTTTCGCTTATCAAGTAACGATCAAAGAAACCAATATCCAAGATGTTGCCTTTAATCAAACCCGCTTTTGGGTTTTGACAAAGAAAACAGCCAACACCGAAGTACCAGAACAAACAGCCGAAAAAGCAACCATTTTTGTGACATTGCCAGCAAATCGTCCGGGGATCTTGCACAAAATCTTAGCAACTTTTGGCTGGCGGGAAATTGATTTAAGCAAAATTGAATCGCGTCCGTCGAAAACTACCTTAGGTGAATACTTTTTTGTCATTGATCTGGTGATGGACAAACCGTGGCAACTGATTATAAATGCCTTTGAAGAGATTCAGTTGTTGGGTGGACACGTCCATCTTCTCGGCGTGTATGCGGTAAATGTTGTTGAGGAAGTGACAAAAAATGACTCAAGTCAAAATAAAAATTAGCCAAGATGAAAAGCTTTTAGCAACGTTTCATAAAGAGATCCAAGCACAGCACCATCAATGGTACCCAACGATTTTTAAGTCCTTTGATCAGTCAAGATTTGAACAAGCAATCACACAACAGCTACAAGAGCCAAGCCACCACTTTTTTATCGCTTGGTTAGCGGAACAGCCTTGTGGCTTTGTGCATCTTCAAGAGGTCTGTTTGCCACAAAATGCGATGATGCATGAACGAAAGTGGCTGGAAATTGCGGCGATTGCCGTTGACACTCGGTACCAAGGGATGCATATTGGAAAACAATTGTTGGCATTTGCTGAAAACATTGCGTTGGAAAAAGGCTTCGATGATCTTTCACTAAATTTTTGGTCGGCAAATCCAGTGAAATCATTTTATGAGCAAGCAGGATTTGTGAGCACACGACAAGGTGCATCAAAGCATCTAAGGTAATAAAATGAAGAAATTTCCTAGAAAAAGGTTAAAATTTCAGAAAATAGCTTTCTTTCTATAAGGTCTAGGGTATCCTTATAGACAGAGAGCTATTTTTTAGTTGGAGGATCAGAAGCAATGAGCAGGATGGAAAAAAATAAAAAACTGCATGAGCGGCTAGAAAAGGAATCCAGTCAGGCAGCCAAAGAAAGTATCTTTGCCCGCAGAGAAGCCAAAAGAAGAAACCAGCGCGTCAGACCGAGCGATTCTACTCCGTTTGCTGATGAGGAAGTAGGAGATATTTCTTATCAAAACACCCAGCAGTCTAGGGCAAGCGACCCTCGTGTGGCCCAAAGTTTCCGAGAACAGACACAAGTAGGATCAAAAAAAACTGAGGGACGAAAAAGCGCAATTCCCCCGCTATCTGCTCAGGGGCCTGCGATACATCAAAGTCAGGAACAAAGCAAAAAAAAAGCGCAAAAGCTTAAGAAGAGCAAGCCACCCAAACAAAAGAAAAAGCGGAAGCACCCAGTTCTGCGTATTGTGATCCGGGTACTATTGGTGCTTTTTGCCTATTCATTGATTGCATTTCTTGTCGGTCAGCAAGTCGCAAGAAGTGACTCTGCTTTTGCTACAACTGATGAGGAGACTTTTAATGGTACGGCAGCTGCAAATGGTGCTCGTAATATATTGCTCATTGGTAGTGATAGTCGTGAAGGAGAAGCTGGACGAGCAGACACCATTATGGTTTTGCAATTAGATGGTCCTAGCAAAAAACCGAAGCTCATTTCCTTTATGCGTGATACCTTGGTGACCATTCCTGGTTATGGCGAAAACAAGATCAATGCGGCGTACGCCTTTGGTGGTGCTGATTTAGTCAGACAAACGTTAGCAGAGAACTTCGGTCTAGAAACCAATTATTATGCAAAAGTTGACTTTCGTTCCTTTGAAAAAGTGATCGACACACTGTTTCCCTCTGGCGTTGCTATCAACGCGGAAAAAGATATGAGTAAAAATCTTGAAGTTGCCATCAAACAAGGGCAACAACAAATGAATGGGCTTGAGCTGTTGCAATACGCACGTTTTCGGATGGACGAAGAAGGTGACTTCGGTCGCGTAAGACGACAGCAGCAAGTAATGGATGCGATCTTTAGCGAAATGAAAAATCCTTTAGCTATTTTAAAATTGCCTTATGCAGCAGGAAAAGTCTTAGGCTATGCTTCCACCAACCTGCCAATGTCTTTCCTATTAAAAAATACCTTCTCGATTGCTCGTGGGGCAGGGGGGATCGACAGCTTGACTGTCCCAGTCGCTGACTCTTGGCAATACGGTTCAAGTGCGAGTGCTGGAAGTGTGTTAGTCGTTAATCTTGAAACCAATCAACAAGCAATCAGGAATTTTCTTAATGAGTAAGCAGAATGAAAAGTTCTGAAAACCATTTGAAAGTAAGTAAATTTATGCTATATTATTAATGACGTTTGAAATTTGTTGAAACGAGGAAAAAGAATGAAATTAGCCGTTGTTACTGACAGTACAGCTTATCTGCCGGAACGGATCAAAAACCATGAAGATTTGTTTATCATACCGATCCCTGTTATTTTAGATGGAAAAGTCTACAATGAGGGCATCGACATTGAAGCTGATGAGTATTACGCTTTGCTGAAAAACAGCAAAGAATTCCCAACCACTTCTCAACCGGTACTAGGTGAAGTGTTAGCCTTATATGAGTCATTGAAAGATCGCGGTTACGACACGATCATTAGTATCCACTTATCAAGCGGTATTTCTGGATTTATCGGAACGCTTTATGGAATCACCGATGAAATCGAAGGCGTTCAAATCATTCCTTACGATTCGAAAATCACAAGTATGCCGATGGGCCACATGGTAGAAACCGCTCTTGATCTGTCAAGTCAAGGCAAAACCGTAGAAGAGATCATTTCCCATCTGGACACTATCAGAGATAATACCTATGCCTATCTGATCGTGGACGACTTGAATAACTTGGTTCGTGGCGGTCGCTTAACCAATGGAGCAGCCTTAATTGGCGGATTATTAAAAATCAAACCGATTTTGACTTTTGATCAAGGAAAAATTGTGCTTTACGAGCGCATTCGTTCCAGTAAAAAAGCATTCAATCGCGCGGAAGATATCATTGGTCAACGGGAGCAAGAAATCGCATTGCCTGTTAAATTTTATGTAATCCATGCCAATAATTTAGAAGTAGCCAAAGAAGAAAAAGCAAAACTACAAGCGAAATACCCAAATGCAGAAATTGAGATTGGTCACTTCGGACCAGTTATCGGCTCGCATTTAGGAGAAAAAGCCATTGGCATCGCTATTTCAGCGCAATAATTTTTATTTATCTGTGTTTACAAAAGCAATTATCTTTATGGAGACAGTAAAGGAAAGAACCAGTTAGACGTTTGTCTAGCTGGTTTTTTTCAACAATCTTTTTTTGAGATTTGCTTGTAAAAAAACACACAAACTCGTACAATAGGATCAAAATGAAGCACTGGCAAAGGAGGCGTTGAAATGAAGTGTTCCTTAAGAAGGTGGCAGATGAGTGATGCAAATGATCTGGCTCGAGCTCTAAATAACCAGACAATTCATGGCAATTTACGAGATGGACTCCCCTTTCCTTACACTGTTGCAGATGCACAAGCCTATATTCAATCTGTCGCAAAGGCAGAATTCGCCTTTGCGATCACTGTGGATGATCGAGCTGTGGGGAGTATTAGCGCCCTTCGCAAAGAAAACATCCATTTTAGAACAGCTGAGATAGGCTATTACATCGCAGAAGAATATTGGGGAAAAGGCTTGATGACCAAAGCTGTTCAGCAACTATGTGACTATGTATTTACTACGTCAAATATTGTTCGTATTTTTGCTGAGCCTTTTGCTAAGAATCATTCCTCTTGTCGCGTGTTGGAAAAAGCAGGCTTTGAGTTGGAAGGAATTTTACGAAAAAATGCGCAAAAAAATCACCAGCTGTTAGATATGAAGCTCTATTCGTTGATTCGTCGAGAGGAAGATGCGCAGGATGACAATAATCAAAAAGGAGATACCCTATGAATGAACTGCAAAAGTTACCAAATGTTGGACAGGTTTTAGCGGAACATTTCGTTAGGATCGGTATCAATACCCCGGAGCAATTACGCGCCAAAAAAGCCGAAGCGGTTTTTCTAACGATCCGCCAACAATGCGATGCAGGTGCTTGCCTGCACATGCTCTATGGCATTGAGGGGGCGATCCAAGGCATTCCCAAAGCCCAGCTCACAAGTCAGAGAAAGCAAGAATTGCGCCTTTTTTTCAATCAATTGAGTGAATAAATCAAGGCGACATAGCAAAGCACTTTTTTAAGAGGCTTCTTTTTTAGAAGCTCCTTATCAAGGTGCTTTTTCTATAGACTTCTGTTTATGTTGTCTATGTATAGTAGAAAAGACCTTTTGCTTGTTCCAGAACCGCTTCCTTATTATACTTACTCTATCTAGTAAATTACTAATTTACTAAACAAGGAGTGAAAATAATGAAAATACCAGAAAACTTGAAGCATAAACCTGTCATTAAAGTAGAAGACTATGATACTGTTGACGGAAAAAATGCGTTACATACAGATGCAAAAGGCCTTTCCCTCGGATTGGCGCAATGGAATGATCGCGGGAAAGTCGATATCTCCGGCAAAGTCTGGCGCCATACTGGTGAAAAGTGGTCTCGACAATCCGAAGAATTGCCGCTTACGAGAATTTTGGATCTAGCGATCTTAGTGGCTCAATCCAGTTTGTATTTTCAAGAGGCCTATCGCCATGAAAAATTTTACGATCCTGAAAATCCTTTGATTGAAATCATTGGCCTACAAGGAAATCGCATGACCGTCGAAGTAGACACCGAAAATCCTAAAATCGATGAAGACATTCTGCTTTTCTATGATTCCTTGCAAAAAGATGGTGAGCTATACGGCGAACGCTTCAAAATCCTGAAACGACTTCTAGATGAGCTAGGTTATTAAGAAAAGGAGCAGATTGCCATGACACAACATCAACCATCTTTTGTCGTAACGAAAGGACGCGCTTTTAGTAAATTAGAACAAACAATGATTTGGAAAAAACCACAAAGTCATCAGACCAGTGATGAGGAACTACGAATTGCATCAGAGATCGCGCTGAATTGGACGGATCCAGAAATGAAAATTTTCAATGTGTTGCTGGAAGGCGATTCTGGGTCTGGTAAAACTCAGTTGGCAAAGGCACTTTCTGCCGACCTGCAACTGCCCTACACCAAAATCACCTGCTTTGCGGATATGGATAAGTCAGATGTGTTTGGTGCTTTATTACCAGTGATCAACACCGACCAAGAAGAAGATAAGGACTTGCTGGATGCGATTTATCAAAGTAATTGTTTTGAAGATGTCTTGGCGTTGATCCAGCGGCATTTTTCCCTGACTCGTGAGCGGGCACGGGCGAAATTTGCGGAACTGATCGAGCGGATCGAAACCAGCGATCAGCAACCAACGATTCAATACAAGTTTTATCCCTCGGAAATCGTACGGGCGCTGGAAAAAGGTTATTTGCTTGAGATTCAAGAGCCAACGGTCATTCGTGATGCTTCGGTACTAGTGGCCTTAAACTCTGCTCTTGAACAAAATGGAATGCTGAATATTCCCACTGGCTTTGTTCGTCGGCACCCTGATTGTGTCGTAGTCATCACCACGAATCGGAATTACCAAGGCAACCGCCCCTTGAACGAATCCTTGCGAGATCGGATGCAGCATGCTGAAAAAATGGATTTACCTGAGCTGGCAGTCATGGTGCAGCGAGGCATTGCCAAAACCAATTATCCAGATAAAGCAACAGCCGAGAAAATGGCTGAGATCATTCGCTTATTGGATGTGACCGCTAAAGCCAATGCCATCAAAGGGGTGGCGGGCATGCGTTCCTATTTTTATTGGCTAAATGCAGTCAAACAAGGACAAGATCCCTTTACAGCAATTGATAGCAAAGTGCTCTACAAAATCACCACCGATCCAAATGAGCTTGCTCTTTTACAACAGGCGCTAGAAGCTTCAGGGTTATTGGCGCAATTGCGGCTTTTGTTTTCTGGACAACCGTTAAATGCCTTTAAAGAACAAATCAAAGGACGCCGAATCAGCAGCGAAGAGGCGGACCAGCGTAATGTAGTGGAAGAAGGCACGACCGTCCTAAAAAATGAACAAGTCCTAGAGACCCCCAATCAAGAAACTGAGGCGGAAACGATGGAAACCAGTGATTCTGACAAACAAGAAGCGAAAGACGCAGCAACTGAGGCGACGTTTTCAGAAGAACTAGAACGCAATAGTCACGATGGCCAAGCAAAAGCTGGGAGTGAGACACAAGAGACCGCTCCTACTGCTCATTCTTTGTCGATCGAAGCGTATGAAACCCAGGAAAAAGAAAAGAAAACCACGGCATCAAAGGCGGCTCGACAAGCATTAAAAGAATCGATCCATGCCAAAGAAGGGCTGATCGTTCATCGACCACCCGTCGATTTAGAAAAAGCGGCTGAAGCCCAGCAGCGTTTGCAGCCGTTGTTGCCGATCGTAGAGTCATTGATCAAGCAAACCCAAGAAGTTTTGGAAAACGAACAAGCTTCGGCATACAGTAAAGGTAAGTACAGTGGCACACGCTTTGATGCCAGTAAGGTCGCGTATCAAGATTTTCGGACCTTTGACAAGAAGAATCCACCTCACGAACAGCCTTCCTTAGCTCTCGCTTTGCGCATTGATGAATCAGGTTCGATGATTAGAGATGATCGGATACAGTATGCGCAACAGGCGGTCTTAGCGGTGAATGCGTTCGCGGAGCGTTTATCTTTGCCATTGATGATTTATGGCGATACAGCAGATGTGACCGCTCGTGAAAAGACCTCGCTTTTTGCTTACAAAGAATTTAACGAAGGTTTTGAATTTGTGCCAGAGAAACTCATGACAATGAAGCCTCGGCAAAATAACCGTGATGGGGCAGTCTTGCGCGTACTAGCTGAAAAGCTCGCTCATCAGCCGGCAACTACTAAATTACTCTTGAATATCAGTGATGGCCAGCCAAAAGCTCTTCCTGATTATACAGGGGTAAAAGCCAAAGAAGATATTCAGCAGGTGATCGCTGACTACGAACGACAAGGGGTGCTGTTTCTGGCAGCTGCCATTGGCCAAGACAAAGAAGTGATCAAAGCGATTTATGGGGAAGAACGCTTCATTGATCTTTCCAATCTAACAGAATTTCCGCAGCGTTTGTTGCAGCTACTGACTAGGTATTTGTAATAGACAAAAAAGAGTGTAGGCCGAGTGCTGCATTCTTTTTTTGTCTATAATTATATTATGTAAACAAGATGGTGTTTGTCTAAATTCGGAAAATTCTGTAAAATAGATGCCAAAAGGAGGAGTACTATGGACAAATGGCGTTATTTCTATCCTTACCAGTTTGGCTGGCACGCAGCTTTTCGCAGGCGCAGTTTACTAATGAGTGGTTTATTGACTGTTTTCTTGCTGATTCTTACCATCTTTGCAGAAAATTGGCTGTTGTTTTTTCATGACTGGTTGCAGTATGAATCAAATAACAGCGAAATCCAGACGGATCTCACCTATGCCAGTTGGATTTTCTTCTTGCAATTGTTGCGCGTTGCGTTAGGAATGTTAACATTGGGCTTGATCAGTGCTTTTTTGTGGCAGTGTAACCACATGTATCATTATCACTTAATCGGTGAGGAAGAGCAATCCCTGCATATACGTTTATTATTAGGACAAACACCTTTACTGGTCACGTTGGAAGAACTTGTCTTTATCACCATACAAAGCACTGTCATTCATTTAATAGGATTTGTCAGTGGTTTGTGGCTTTGTAAAAAAGCACTGCATGATTTTTTCGGGTTCTTTCATCTTCCCGCAGGCTTTACATTTGAGCTTCCTTTTAAACGTCTATTCCTAGTTCAACTTAGTGTGCTCTTGTTGCTTTTCGTGTTACGATTCCGCGGTACAAAGAGGACGGTTGAAGAGATTCTCGTTAACGGATGCCCGAATGGGTGAGGGAATAGGCTACCTTAATTTCCCTCTTTCAAAATGCGAACATATGTTTTATAATAGGTGAAACAAGACAAAGGTCGTGAAATTGTGAAGACATCCTTAACTTTAGAAATGGAAGAGGCACTTTATTATTATTGTCGTGAAAACAGTGATATTGTGGTAGAAGAGGTAGTCATGCCCGACGATCACGGCATCGTGGATACCTTAAGTTGTCGCTTGACGGCAGAAAACACCTTTGAATGGCGTTGCTATGAACTAAAAGTCAGTTTGGCAGATTTTCGCTCAAAAGCAAAACTATCTTTTATTGGGAATTATAATTATTTTGTCTTACCCAAGGCATTGTATGAAAAAGTCAAAGATCAGATTGCTCCTACAATTGGTGTCTTGGTCTATCATGCGTTTCTTGAAAAAGAAACGGGCAGCAAAGGGTATTTCAGTGTCGAAAAGAAACCCCAACGGCAAGAGCTGCAGGTTCCAGAAAATGCCTTATTGTTTCGGTTGATTTCGGCACAAGCAAGAGAAGTCGGCAAAGCAAAACAGACTGCTCGAGGATTGCGGGTATTTTCAACAGAACGTTTGTACCAAGAACTGAAGAAACGTCAGCCTGAGTATGACTTGTTCGGTGGTGGAGTGAATTACTACGATCGATTTATCGAAGACACTCAGCTACAAGCGATCGAAGCGTTGAAGGAAGAATTGGACGCTACCAGAGCAGCCTATGAAGCGCTGGAAAAACGTTTTTTATCAGGCGAGTAAGAAGGAGAGAAGCAGATGTACTTCCCATATATTCGTGGCAAACAATTTGATTTGTTGGCATTAAAAGCTTTATTGGAACAAGATCGCTTATCAGAAGCGATCCAGCCGATCATTGAACCAGTCAAGCAATCAAAAACGTTCTGGACAACCATCGAATTATTTCAAAAGAAACAACATCCTTTTTATTTGATTCGCAATCCCCAGGCAGGGGCTTTTCTGACGGCAGAAGGGTTATCAGAGTTACAAAATGTTGCTGCCCCTAAAGCAATGATCGTGGATCGTCCCATTGAAACAGTGGAAGAAAAGCCTGACCTTTGGATTGTTCATCAAGCGGATCAAGCACTCGCTAGTGATTGGCGGGAAAATACGCTGCCGGTGTTGGTAGGTAAAGAATTTCGATTGTTAAATAAAATCAACGGTCCCAAGCTACTGATGGAAGATCCTTTCACACGTTTACCCAAAAATAGTTTCTATACAGAATGTTTGGACGAAGGATTTTCAAATGCCCATCACAGTTATCAAAAATTGGGCTATGCGGGTTTTAGTGATTTTTCTGTCGATAGCAAAATTTATTATGAGCACAGTTATCCTTCAAAGCGGTTGGTTTTGCATTGGATTTATCCAACAACTGAGCAAGTATTGCGTATCGTTCACTTATTTTCTGAGGAAGAATTACCAAACCAGAAAGAAAAGTTTTTCCAAGTCATGGAGGCATTATTGCAGCACGAAGAGCAACATCCTACCCAAACCGCTGGACTGCAACTGTTAGTTGCTGCTTATCAGCAAGGCTCATTTCCAGGCATGGGGGTTATCCGAAAAGCTGCCGTTATGAATCACTTGGAGCTCGTCAGTCGTCTTATTTAGTCGCTATACGCAGACGACTGTGGGTCTTCAATCAATAAGATCCTGCCACTTTAGTCAATCGTACAAATTGCCTTGATTGCACCATATGATTTTAGAATAGCGATAAAATCAGGGAAAAGGAGTTGGCACTTATGGGAACAAAAGATAGAGAATATTATCGAAACGAAGTAAAAAAATCTGAAAAAAACAAGAAAAACCTGCTTATTCAACGCTTAAATCAACTAACGTTTGTTTTGGTCGTTTCGATCATTGTTCTTTTGGCGATCCTGTATTACATAGTTTGAAACTTTTCGTAGCTGTCATTACATTATCGGCGGCAATAGGAAGAAATTGTACTTAAATAACTGTGATCCCTTGATTCGGACTCGCTATGGGAATCTGATTCGTTTAGGTGAAAACTAAAAGCAGCGAAACGTTTCTTGTTTATCGTTGCTGGTTTATCTGTGATCAAGATTCCCATTAGGCTATTTAGTTAGAACAAATTTGCTGGGTTATGTACGAATCATTACGAGTCATTACTGATAAGATCGTTAACAACGATTCATTGAATGATCCATTGAGATTGGCCAGCAGCTGCAAACAAAGTTTGAATTCGAAGATTCAAGGATCAACAAGATTAAATATAAACGTTTCATTTCGTTTCACTCGTAGAAGAAACAAAAATCAAAAAAACTATCGCTCAAATGAGCATTTATTTTTATTATGCTGCCAATTAGCTGAATTTGAAGGAAATACTCATGAATAAGAGGGAGGAGAGTCGTAAAATTACTAGCTAAATACGGTGTTCGAAAAATTTTCTATTTTAGTTTACATAATATATATTATACAAAGATGTATTCGAAAAAGAGTTCGTGCCATTCTAGACAGTTCATATCAATTCTGCATCATTTTACCTCCCTCCGAATGACTTTTATCAGTAAATTGTCATTAATTCACCTAATATTCAACTAAAACCAAGAATTTCTTATTATACAAGTTTTTTAGATTCTTTTTTGATTTGCTGATCAACAGATTGTTAACTGTCTTGTAGCAAGTTACTTGCGGATTCGTCTTTTTTATCTCAGCAAATACAGATTCAAGCTATCAGCCTTGATTCACGAACCAATCGGTTTGATTGTATGCTATAATCATTTTGAAAATCTTTAAGTTTTTTTCTATAACTTTATTCATATATAGCCAATCCGTTTCAAAGTTCTTATACAGGTGCTTAGACGTTGCAACTGCTAACAAATATCCGTTACATGATTCTATAAACAAACTTAAAATCGCGCAGATAACTTAGGGCATTTCGTTATTTCATATAATTGTAATGTTCATAGGTCATCATAAAAGCCCATATTTTGCTAAAGAGCCTGAATAAAGCGCCGTTGATCATTCCTTGGAAAAATAGAATCATTTGCCAATAAGATCAAACCTGCTGCTGTCCACTAGCTTTTCGACGGCTAGTGAATGGATTTTGCTTTAAAGTGCCGCTAGTTAGGATAAAATACATAAGGTTCGGATTGATCCAAAAGCAATTATTCTAACGATTCAACGCCCCTTCTCCTTTCTAAACCTCTTTATCAGCTGATACAAATTCAAAATTAAAAACAGAAAACCAATTGTTGCTGCCCATTAGCTGCAACAAGTACGGAACAGAATGTATCCTATTACGTATTGAATTTGCTTTGTGTTTGATTGACCAATTGATAGCTAATACAATGGACGTAGCTGTAGATTTTCCCAATACGGGTTGTGAAACCCTATCAAATAGTGCAGAGCTAAATACCCGAAAATCATAAAGCCAAATGACAAAGTCACGATCCGTCCCCACCGTGGGATTTCTTTGATAAATAATCCTAGCATACATATCAATAAGGGGAACGAATAATTAAGCAGTAAATTGCTGCTGATATTTTGGTTCCGAGGATCCTTCATTATTTTGTCATTTAAGCCCCAACTTATGCCGACGATCACAAACATAAGCGCCAGAATAGTCAATCGCTTGCGATCAAAAAGCCACTGTTCTTTATCCTGTCTACTTGCAAGGTATATTGTAAGTATGACCACCACTAATCCAGACATCATATTCCCTTCTCCCCAGCTGCTTTTCTTAAAAGTTGATTGTTGCATTCGAGTGAATTATAGCAGATATAGTATAAAAACGACCTACCTTTACTTCCTTATCTGCTGGGCTTTGCAAGGGTTCCATAGAAGAATTGGAAATTTAAAAATCTGTTCGCTTTACAAAAGAGAACGTATGTTTGTATTATATAGATAAGAGGTGATTGCTATGGGTATGCTGCAACCATATGAAGATCGAAAAAAGCTAAAGTGGCAAGGATTCTTTTTATCTGAGCATACAACTGAAATTGAAGAGGAACCGACACGTAAGTTTGATTGTCCACCTAAGCCGTCACTCACAACGGAAGAAATCAATCAGTGTTTATTTGAAGCCATGAAAAAGAACCTAACTGTGGCGATCCAACGAGAAGAAGTCAATGAAGAAGGCGGCTATCCTCCAGATATTATCGGGAAAATCAGTGGTTATGATCCATTAGGTATTTACTTGACGGGAGAAACAACAGAAAAAATCCATTATGATGAGATTCGTCATGTTGCTTTTTATGAAGAGAAAAAATGGTTTGATCTCAACGAATGATGCCGCTTTTTACTACTTACTAAAGGAGGAACACCTGATGCAAACACAAAAAGGCACTGTCTCAAAAATAAGGATCGTTTCCTTTGCCCCCTCCCCTTTGGTCCGCTTTACACTAGGTACCACCAACTGTTTGATTGCGAAACACAGTTTGAACTTTTTAGGGGATGTTGATGACGGCATGTTTCTAACCGTGGGCGGCTATTGGAATAAGCGCCGTCAATTCGTGGTGCAAAAGTATATGGTGTACGGCAAAACAAAAATCATGTTGGATATCGATGCCTATCGACAAAAAACAGTAAAGGCGGGTTCATTATGAGAGCAAGAGACCTCTTGACAGCACTGACAACGTCATCGAGTGCAGCGGATTACCAAGGAATTTATTTAACGTACAAATAAAACCTGATTCCTTTTACGACGATCGCTCAAGATAGCCATAACCAATTGATTTTATTTTTCGAACCCAAAAAGCCTGCTCTGACGCTGAAAGAATTATATACACAGCTAATGCTGCATAAGAATTTGGACTTGCTCTATTGGGATGGCGAGTCACGTCAAAAAGTACTAGGGTTTCGTGAACAAGAAGAAAAGATCATTCTTTAGTCCCCTGGCCTATTTTTGGCACACAACAAGTGTCGAAAATCTCGGCAAAACGAAGAAAATAAAGTATACTTTGTGTAAAGACTAAAGGAGCGTATCATGAAAAATCAAAAGATCACCCAAATGAGTTTCGCGAAAGTCTATCCCCTATATATTGCCAAAGCAGAGCGGAAAAATCGAACAAAAGAAGAAGTGGATCAGATTATTACGTGGCTAACTGGTTATGACCAAGAAACGCTGCAACAGATGAATGAGGAGCTTTCTTTTGAAACCTTTTTTAGTCAAGCCCCACAGCTCAATCCAGCGCGAAAACAGATCACTGGTGTCATTTGTGGGATTCGGGTAGAAGAGATCGAAGAGCCAATGGTTCAAGAAATTCGTTATCTAGATAAACTAATTGATGAACTGGCGAAAGGAAAAGCCATGACGAAAATTTTGCGCTCTGTCGAATGACCCCCTCTTTTTTCAAGTTGTCATTTGCAGATCAACCCTTTATACTGGAAAGTACCTTGGCAGGGGCAAATCATTGCTCAGAACACAGTGGGAAATCACCCCACTGTGTTTTTTATGCTGCGCTTCTTGACGACAGCTTGTAACCAGCTAGGTAATCTTAGCTTAGTTCAACCACTTAGCATGTAGTGCCCCCTTTGGAATTGGCCGACTTTTTCGTGAAAAGATAAGGACATTGTCTATGGCTCTCCTCTTCTCCACTTAACCAGACTCTTTGGAAACGCACAAAAAAGCACTCCTAAATGAAAGGAGTGCTCATTGTTACTTTTTCAATTCTTTGATCTGTTCTTTTCGCTTCAAATACGCCAGCTCTTTTTCCATTTTACGATAGCGGGCGAAGGCGTCTTCTGAAAGCTCACCGGCAGCAATGGCTGCTTTGACCGCACACTTCGGTTCTGTTTCATGACGACAGTCTCGGAAGAAACAACCTTCAGCATACTGGCTGATCGCTTCAAAGGATTGGTCGATCGAAGCTGACCGGACGGTACTGATGCCAACTTCCCGCATACCAGGAGTATCGATGATCATTGCGCCAGAGGGCATAGTGAATAACTGACGACTCGTCGTCGTGTGTCGTCCTCGACTATCCTCTCGTATGTCATTGGTTTTTTGAACGTCTTGCGCCATAAGCTGATTTAATAAGCTGGACTTCCCGACCCCAGATGAACCGATAAATGCGCTGATCTGTCCATCAGAAAAATACGTTTCCATCAGCAATTCGTTTGGTTTAAAAATGGACGTAGCAAATGTTTTCACACCAAATGCATCGTTTAATGCTTGCAGTAGCTCTGCTTTTTCATCAGCTGTGACTTGATCGGCTTTGGTCAAGAGAATCACCGGATTAGCCCCGCTGTCCCAAGCGATCGTGACAAAGCGCTCTAACCGAGCGAAATTGAATTCTTCATTGGCGCTGGTTGCAATAAAAACCGTGTCGATATTCGCCGCGATCCCTTGTTCATCCGTCCGATTTCCGGCTACTTTTCGTTGTAAAAAACTCTTTCGTGGGAGCAAAGCATCAATCAAGAAATGATCTTGATCATACACCTGCCCTTGTACAAAATCACCAACAATAGGATAATCCTTGGGTGCTAGTGCCTGCTGGCGAAATTTTCCTGTAACTGTTGCTAAACATTCTTCTCCTGTAGTCAAGCGGACTTTTGCGATATCTTTGGCCTGAAAGACCACAATTCCTTGTTTTTCCATGATTTCCCTCCAGTTAGTTAGGAGGCCGCACTTAAAAAGAGAAACCTCCGAGTTGATGTTGCTTCATTTGATTTGTCATAAGACATTTCCCCTTTCTATTTTGTGCTCATCATGTGATGTCGCTTTATTATACCATCGGAACGGACGGATGGCTAAAGTAAATGTCCCAAGAGAGCATTTACAGAAATAAAGTAGATAAACAAGCCGGCAATATCTTTGATTGAGGTAATAATGGGTGCCGAACCGGCTGCTTGGTCGATGTTCAGTTTAATAAGTACAAACGGAACTAAGAAACCAAGTGCTGCGGCTAAGGTCATGGCAAAAACTAACGAAACACCAACAGCCACACCTAACATGGGGATCCCTTGCCATAGTGAAGCGGCGGTGCCGGAGATGATCCCTACGATCAAACCTAAACTCAAGCCAATCCAAACCTCTTTAAAGAAATGGCGGGTGAAGGTCGAAAGATCAATATGCCCTAATGACATCCCGCGAACAAAAACAGTTGAGGACTGTGTTCCAACGTTCCCCCCCATATCCATGATCAAAGGAATAAAGATTGCAACAGCTGCCACCGATTCCAATGTTTGTTCAAATTCATCAATGACTACCCCAGCTAAAAGACCAGCAACCAAAGTGATCACTAAAAACGGCAATCGGACTTTCCAAATTTGCCAAAGGCTGCCGTTGATCAGAACATTACTACGGTCTGCTTCATTAGAAGCAACATCGACTAAACCTGCGGCATTAAACATGTCTTCCGTCGTTTCTTGCTCGATGACATCGACGGCGTCATCGACAGTGATGATCCCAACGATTCGTGATTCCTTGTCTACGACTGGTAGCGCAATGATATCTAGTTCATTTAGCAAACGTGCCGCTTCTTCTTGGTCCGTGTCAGTAGTCACATAGATTACTTTTCGTGACATGATTTCACTGATGAGTTGCTCCCCTTGTGCCATCAAGAGATCTTTCAATGACAAGACCCCTTCTAAGGTTTTCGTTTGGTCGGTCACATAGAGCGTATAAATCGTTTCTTTTTCTTTGGCTTGCATCCGCACTTTTTCTAACGCTTGATTGACTGTCATGTCTTTTTTCAGTGTGATGAATTCCGGTGTCATTAAACGGCCAGCAGTCTCAGCTTCATATCCTAATAAGAGGTTTGTCGCGGCTCGTTCATCGGGGGCCAACGATTGTAAAAGTTTTTGCGTGACGGTGGCTGGCAGCTCATCCAAGAGCCTTACACGGACATCGGGGGCCATTTCGTTTACAAATTCGGTTGCCCGCTCATCGGTGAAAGAGCGTAACAAGTGTTGTTGTGTGGCTGGTGTCAAATCTTCAAATAGGATAAGGGCTTTATCTTTCGGTAATAGTCGGAAAACGATCACTTTTTCATCCGCGGATAAATTACTGAATAATTGTAACAGCGGCAGCTCTTCCATTCCTGATACGAGTTTTTTTAATTTTTCAGAGTCTTTCTTATTTAAATAATGTAAGATAGTTTCTTGCTGGTTCATGGGATACACTCCTTCTCCTATAATTTTGCCCAAAGAAAGAAAGGAAATCGTTCAGAAAATTGTCCGGATTTCTTTCGTTTGAAGGTTGTCTGCTAGACAGCTGAAATTTCGTTCCGCAGCTGGAGATACCTGTTATTAAAACAAGCACCAAAGGGATAGAGCAGCAACTTTACTCATTATATCACATAGTTTTTTTAAAACATGAAAAATATGGCTTGCAGACGAAAAATTTTATTCTAATATATTCCCTTTGTAAGGAGCGTTGATTGGAAACAATCAAGAGTAAAAACAAAAGCAGCAGGAAAGCTCTGTCAAACGCTCCATGCAAATGGTATGATGAATGAGTTGCAGTTTTTTTACACCCCGTTTATGCTAACTATACATCAATGAAAAGAGAGGCAAAAAAGATGGCAAAGAAAAAAACATTTATCGGATCGGTCACTGCGCTTCTCACACTCGCAGCAGTTGGCTTTGGATTCCTACAAAATAATGAGCTATTCCCAAACCATAACACACCATCATCAGAGGTGACTGCCACTTCTGCTAAGGATATTCGTGCAGATGAACTGGCACAGTTAACGTACCAAGGCACCCAAACGATTGAAGTCAATCAGAACATTCCTGAGTTTTCAGAAGATGATCTTTCACTTGAAAATGGTGCCTGGGAAGCATACGGCGACCTTGACCACCTCAATCGTGCGACCTCTGCTGAAGCAATGTTGAATCAATCCTTGATGCCAACGGAAAAGCGTGGCGATATCTCTAGTGTGAAACCAACGGGCTGGCGTAATAAGCAACTCCCCAATGGTAAATATTTATATAATCGGACCCATTTGATTGGGTTTGCTTTAGCTGGCGAAAATGCAAACTGGAAGAATTTGATCACAGGAACTAGTCAGTTGAACAATCCCGAGATGTTGCGCTTAGAAATGGATATCAACTATTATCTCAAGCAAGATAAAAAGCATTATGTCCGATATTCCGTCACTCCGATCTATCGCGGAGACGAACTGGTTGCTCGTGGTGTCCAGATGCAAGCAAAATCCATTGGTGATGACACGATCCAATTTAACTGCTATATCTTTAACATCCAAGATGGCGTCACGATCAACTATGCGGATGGTACCAGCGAGATTTCAAGCGAAGAAATGCCACAATCGGAGAAGGATGCTTCAAGTAGTGAAAAAACCACAGCTTCGACTTCTGCCGGCAATAAAAGCAATGAAGCGGATGAGAAACAGAAACAATATGTCGATGAACAAGGCAACGGTTTAATTAAAGGGTCAAAAACTGGCATCTATCATTTGCCAGGATCTAAATACTACGAGGATACTACCAACCCGAAAGAATGGTTCAAAACGATCGCTGAAGCGGAAGCTGCCGGCTACCGTGCACCAAAATAAAAATGCCTTAGGCTTTTTTATTTTGGTGTTTATTTATTCTTCATTGCCTTGCGCATGCCGCAACGCTTTGACATAGGCCTTCCCTTCATCTGTAAAACGTACCGAGCGTGACTTATAACGGTAAGCTCGGTAAATCAGGCCTCTTTTTTCAAGACGCAATAAATGACGATAAACCAAAGAAGTTGTTTTTATCTCTTCATTGGCACAGATTTCCCGTATGGTAGGTGCACAACCCTGTTCTTGCATATAGTCGTCAATAAAAAGTAAAATTCGGTCTTTTCTCGGCATAATTCCTCCTTTCCACGAAGCAGTCCTCGCTGCTGCAAATTTGTAAAAACTGATAAACTACTGCTTCGTCTGCTTTTTGTCCGATCAATACACTGAAAATCTATTGATGCTGTCTCTTTTCCCATTCTTTCAACGAGTAAAAGTTCTTATTATACGCTGAAATTTTCCCCTTATCGAGAAAAGCATCGGCAAGCAACACTCTTTGCTATTGATTTTATCAAATTTAACAGCAAATAATAGCAGATTTACCGATTATTTTTATTTTTATTGACACAAAAGCAAATAGAGCTATTCTTTTTTCTTAGAATTTGTTATTCTAAATTTAATTAAAGGAGGATTTTATGTTAGGAATTGGCTTATTTTTCGTAGGAATCACCTTGATAATCAATGGTTGGGGCAGCTTACTTCACATTGACTATCGCTCACTTGCTTTAATCAATCTTTTTACAGGTTCGTTATCTTTTATTATCAACCTAGTTTATATGCTTCAAGGCGCTTATTATGAAGCAGGCACTGGCTTTCTCTTTGCATTCACGTATTTGTTGGTAGGGATCATTTACCTCTTTGATTTAGATCTACGTATTTATGGGATTTTTGCGCTATTCGTAGCCATCAATACCTTGCCTTTTGCCTGGGTTTCTTGGCAATGGGAGCAAGATCCCCTCTTTGCATTGATTTGGTTAACATGGGGAGCGTTATGGTTTTGCGGCTTTTTAGATACAATCGTGAAGGTAAACTTTGGTCGTAAGATTCATTATTTTGCGATCGCTTGTGGTATCTTTACTACGTGGGTCCCGGGTTTGCTGATGCTATTAGATCTCTATTAAAAAAAAGTGATTATCTCAATGATAATCGCTTTTTTTTTAGTAGGAAAACTGTTTTTTTCTAAAAAGTGTTCAATCTCCTGCATCGCTTTCTGAGGACCATTTGGCAGGTGCAAAAAGAATCATTGGCATGAAATCCTCCTTATGTATCGAGTCCATCCACTCGTTTCTTTCAAGTATACTAAAAGTAGGCACATGTAGGAGAAGTTTTTTTGCAGACTTTCTCGTTCATCTTTTTACATTATTTAACTAAAAATTTGCTATAATAAAGAAAACCTTTCAAGGAGCAAACCAATGCGAAAAAAAATATCTTCCTTGCGGCTTAGTATATTCTCACGCGGGCTGATTCTCTTTGCCTTCTTTTTCTTGATTCAACAATTTTGGGAAATGGTTGTTTCTGGCTTTGCACTTCTGCCTTCGCTGGCATTCATCCAAATTCTCTTAATGATCCTTTCAACCTTTATCATTAGCAAGTTTGTTAATAAACGCTCGTGGCGGCAAGTGCTTTTTGGCAGCTACCTATTGATCATCGGCTCGCTGTTTTCTTTCTGGCTAGCAAATAATCCAATGGAGCTGCAAGCAGTCACTCTTTATATGATTGGTGCTTTTTTTGGCGGCATTCTTTGGGAGTATTTAGCACAGCGCTTGGCAACAGATCTTCTGGCCAAAGAACATAAACCTCGTTAACAGAGGTTTTTTTCTTTTTCCGATAGAAAAGGCAAAAATTCTTCGTATATAGTGTGAAGGGGTGAAAAAAGGTGCAGGATGAAGAAATCATTGAACGAATCAAAAAGAAAGACTATGCCGGCTTAGAAGAACTGTTAGCGGTTTATGGTGATAGCATGCTGAGGACGATTCATAGTGTCCTCTCGCAACCGCATGAAGTGAGCGAGCGACAAGATGTAGCGAACGAAGTTTTTTACGAGGTTTGGCAAAAGATTGCTGCGTACCAACCAGAAAGAAGTCGTTTGATTACGTGGCTGCTTTTGATTAGTCGCAGTCGTGCGATTGACCACAAGCGGAAGCTGAACAAACGCTCGCTGGAAGAAAAGCTGGTTGATGAGCAGGAACTAGCGATCGAAGATTCACCTTTGACAAAGGAAAACTTTTTGGGCTTTATTGAAGACCTTGAAGCCCTCGATCAAAGGATCTTTCTGCTCTACTATTTTTATCAGGAATCACCCGAAACCATCGCAGAACAGACGGACTTAAATATCTCAGCAATTTACAATCGTCTTTCCCGTGGCCGCAAACGCTTAAAAGAAAGGATGACTATCGATGGATTTTAAACAGTTAGTTTTAAATGAAAATAAACCACTGACAAAAGTATCTGAACAAGAAAAAGCAACAACCTTCGAGCTGTCCAAACAATATGTTTTCTTGCAAGATCTATTAGAGGAGCTTCGGACGCTTTTAGCAAAAGACGAAACGATTCTTGGCTATCTGCCCTTGACGCCAGATGGAAACCTCGCCTTCGCCAATCAAGGGCTTGGCGCCTATGCCTATGCAACAACCGAAAAAGCAAAAGCATACCGTGACATCTTTCATGACACCCGTGGCAATCGTTTGTTGGTTTTCACAGAGACCCGAATGCTTTTTTTGGTCATCATCGACTATCTAGAAAGCAACACCTATTTCAGTTACCCCTATGAGACCATCAAAGCCTTCACCATCAAGCCAAGAAAGCTGATGAAGCATGAATCGCCAGATGATAAAGAGCAATTCCATTGGGGCTATTTCGACTTTCAAGCGGGGACGAACATATTCTCAGAAGTGCTGACAAAAAAAGACTACGAGTTATTTACGTCCTATCATGAATCCATTCCTGCACTCAAGAAAATTCCGATTCAAAACAAAATTTGCCGAGCAGCGAAATATCAGTATTTCTTGAGTAATTGGCATTTCAGTTTTCGCTTAATGACCATTTTCAACCTGCTCTTCCTGCTGCTGTTTGTATTAATGATTCTCGGATTTTTCTTACACTTTGGGCCACTGAAAGGATTTTATTATAAGGATCTATTGGACATAGGTATGGTCATTTCCTTTTTTTATAGTAAGAACATCTTGCCATAAAAAAAGACTGCCGTTCCTTCCTAATCATTTCTTTGCTATCAATTGAATAAAGCACCAGATTTTCTACGAAAAAGCACCTCTTGCAGGATTCATTTTCACTTGAATCCTGCAAGAGGTGCTTTTTTCTCGGACTATTGGGACATTCCTAACCGCTCGTTTTTTCATTTCCTTTTGAAATTCTCAGATTTCTTGTGAACTTTTCAGAAGACTCCACTCATAATTTCATACATGCCTAATGGGATTATTTTTTCATTCACGCTTGCTTTTTAGGAAGAAACGTTATGATGATTTTACTTGCTAGGAGGTGTGAAAAATCGAACTTATCGGACATCTGATCTTCTGGGTCCCATTTTGTCTTTTTCTAGTGATTGGATCGTTTTTCATACAATGGCGGAAACGTTTCGTTTCAACCCTTATTGCAGCGATCCCGTTTCTCTTTTTTATGATAAAAATATTCAATTATCGGCATTATGAGCCGGATTTTATTTTCATCATCTATTTGATCGGACTCTTCTTGTCATCGATCGTACTAATCATTGCGGTACGCCGCCTTTCAAAGAGAGCCTGAAAATCTACTTTTACTAGGAAACAAACCCGTTTCTTAAATAATCCTCACACCAACTTTAAGGTTCATTTAAGGTTGGCAGACTATAGTCAATTCGGACATAATAATTTAGAGCCTGTGCTAGCGGAAACTAGCGCAGGCTTGTTTGGTTATCTATAGAAAATAAGGCAAATCACTGGCAGGTGTTGGATACGCGAAAATCATCTTGGCAATCGCTTCTTTCGATAGCTGATTTTCTAATACAAAAACAAAGTAGTTGATCAACTCATCGGCCAATGCAGAAAAAATCGTGACAGCAACGATGGTATCAGATGTGTCATAAACCAATTTGATTTTTGCCTCTTGATCATTGATTCGTCGATAGGTGTACCAAGAAGATAGATCCATCACCTCGCTATGATATTCTGAGGCATTATCGGCAATTTCTTGCTCACTGATCCCGATTCTTGCCAGTTTTTCCGCACCAAAAACCAGTGTAGGGATCAGCGGATAACGGATAGGCATTTTCTGGTCATCTATATGCTCGACAAGATAGGCGGCTTCAAAGCTGGCAACAGGGGTCAGTTTGGGCTGCTTTTTCGCTAGCACATCCCCGATGGCATAGATGTGTCTTTGACTAGTCTGCAAAAACTCATTTACTACGATCCCTTGTTTTGACGTTTCTACCCCTGCCTTTTCCAGTTGCAGCTGATCGCTATTGGGTCTGCGTCCCGTGGCACCAATCACTGCTTCTACGTTGAGAGACAATGCTTGTGTCTGGATCGTATAGCGGTTTTGTTCTTTCGTGATTCGCTGCGTATTCTGATTAAAGTGAAACGAAACGCCTTGGTCCTGCATTGAGCGAACCATTTTTGTGGTTAATTCTGCATCAAATCCTTTTAGCGGCTGGTCATTATGATGGATCACATGAACTTCAGCACCTGCTGCTTGAGCGATCATCGCCAATTCGAAGGTAATATACCCAGCACCTATGAAAGCAATCGTTGCTGGCATCTTTTCAAAGGAAAGAAAATCACTACTGCTTTGTAAATGCTCCTTGCCGACGATTGGCAGTACGGCTGGACGCTGTCCTGTCGCAATAATTATTTTTACTGCTTGAATCTCTTCTGCGTCCACGACAACCGTATGGGCATCACGAAAAGCGGCTTGTCCGTAATAAGTAGTGATTCCTTCTGCTAGTAACCCTTGTTTGGTTGACTCCGGCACCCGATCGGTATACGAGCGCTTAAACGCCATCAGTGCCGGCCAATCAATAAATACCTGCCCTTGAATACCATTGCCATGCATACGTTTCGCCTCTGTTTTGACTTCTACGCCTCGCATCAGTAGTTTTTTCGGATCACACCCGCGATTGGGACAAGTGCCACCCCATAAATCGGCTTCAACGATCGCCACGGTCTTTCCTTTGGCTTTTAACCCGTAGGCAGCAGCCGTTCCAGCTGGACCCGCTCCGATAATCAGTACATCCACCTTTTTCATCTGTCTCCTCCTTCTCCTAAAAAAAATTCCTACGCTTTCTCTTCCCTTCAAGTATAGCGAATCCCGGTCAGCCGACAAAACAATTCGCCTTTTGCGGCTCCTACGAATGTTCACAATCATCCCTTGAAGTTGCGTTTGATATGGTATACTTTTCTAGTCAGTTTAACAACAAAGGAGAATGAATGACTGTGAGTTTTAAACGCTTTTTTCAGCTCTTTCTTTTTTATTTTCTCTCGATTCTGGTGGCCTATGGTCTGATTGCGTTTCTAGCAGTAGATAACTTTTGGCTGGTCGTCTGTTTGATGACGATTGTCGGCTATCTCACCCTGGGTATCCCACTAACCTTATTGAGTTTAAAGAAGAAAAAATAAGAAAACAAACAAAGACACCAGCAACTTTTTTAAGAAGCTGGTGTCTTTCCTCATTGATGCGATCATCCTAATACGATCTGGGCATCTGCCAATGCTTTTTCCACTACTTCCATCACCAGCTTGCTATGGGCAAGGCGTTCCTTGACAAAGGCCTGATCATTTTCGTGAATGGCTTGTGCAAAACGGGCAAATTCTTCAAACATACGATGTCCGTGAACACTTTGATCCTGATGGCTTTTTGCCCCGTTGATCGGTTCAACGTCATAGCTGGCAAGCATATTCGTTGGCCCATTGACGATGATCGATCCCTTCGTCCCTTGAATCGTTGAGCGAAACGTCGCTGTCGAATCTTTGGCGCCAATACAAACGACTTTTGTTTGTTCATAGTCTAAAAACAGCATGCCAGAAGTATCGATCCCCTGTTCGACATTAGCAAAATAGCGGACACTTTTGGGTTTTCCTAAAAGCCCGACGACAAAATGAATATTATAGATATTGATATCCATCAATGCCCCACCACCCATTTTCGGGTTAAATGCAGGTAAAACGGTTCCCTCTTTGAATAAATCATAACGAGAAGAATATTGCGAATAGTTGCATTCAATCACTTTCAGCTCTCCCAATGTTTCAAGCTGCGCTTTGATTCCTTGATAGTTGGCTAAGTACTGATTCGTGATTGCTTCCATCAAAAGCACCTCATGGGCAGCTGCCAATTCTGTTAATTCTACTAATTCTCGAATCTGCAACGTAAATGGCTTTTCACAAATGACGTGTTTGCCAGCGAGGATCGCTTCTTTGGCAAAGGAATAATGCAAATGATTGGGTAATGCGACATACACGGTGTCAACGGATGGATCCGCCAAACATGCCCCTAACTCTGTGTAGACGGTTTGAATCCCGTATTGCTGTTTTAAGTGATTCATTTTCTCTAGATCACTTTCTGTCCCAAAAATAGCGGCCAGTTCAAGCTGCGGGACATCCCCCGCCACCGTCAAAAAATCATGGACAATCATGCCTGCGCCTAAAATCGCTAAGTTCATCTTGCTTCCCCTTTTCTATCTTCTTAGATCATTTGTTTCAATACCTCGGTGATCACTTTATGATCCTCTAAATGAGCCAAACCTGACACACAGATAGCACCAGTGACTTTTCTGTCTTCGATAATTGGAAAACCACCGCCACAAATTGCATAGTGTTCGTCTTCTGCCCATTTAGCGAATTGTGTCTCTCTATCTTTTTGGGTATAGACGTATAGTGAACTATGACCGCTTTCTAGTACCGTTCGTTCTTTTCTTTCAAGCCAAGGGCTTTCTTTTCGCCCTGCCATTAAAAATCGAATGATCGGCAAGCCATGATGAATAACTTTGATCCCTACCGGTTTCGGATAGTTCCTTTTAACGTACTGATCAATGGCAATTACCAACCGCAATGCGAGGTCATTGTCAAAATGAGCAAACTGCAGTTGCTGTTCTTCTTGCAGGATTTCTGAAGGTTAGATTCGTATCTCCTCCTTTACGTTGAGTCAGTTGATGCCTTCAGGCGCTTTGTTTGTCAAAAGCCCCGTAATCACTCTGCCTTATGACTCAGTGATCACTTGATTGATGCCTGTTTCTAGCATTTCGATTTGCAAAATTGTTTCTTCGTCTTTTACGATTTTCTCTTTGCCATGGATGATCGTTTCATAGACGCCCTCATACACACGGCTATAATCACCAATTTCAGAGATGACTTTTTCTTCATGGTAGTCACCGTTAGCATCCATATAAGTTAGTGTGCCATAGTGCTCTGGCAAATCGATCCCAAAATCTGCATGATCTGGGAGATAAAACTGTTTTAGATGCTCTTCTTGTCGATCCTTCGTTTGTTTTACAAAAACGCCGTTTTCGCCATAAACGACAAAACTAGGCCGCTCTTTTAATCGGAAGTAACTAGATTTGACTGAGACTTTCATTCGACCATAAAACAGATCCAAATCGAAGTAATCGTTCATGCGATTTTTCCCAAGCAATTGCCGAACCTCATAATGGACATCGTCAGGTTGCCCAAAATAGGAGATCACTTGATCCAGTGTATGACAAGCGTGTCCGTATAAGTAGCTAGTATTCAGTGAAAATTCGGTCACTGACCGTGGAACCTCTGGACGAAAATAATCATAATGCATCTCTACTTCTAAGAGATCTCCGAGCACGCCGCTTTCGATCACTTTTTGCGTGGTCAAAAAATCAGAATCAAAGCGGCGATTTTGATAGCATTGCACAAACAAGCCTTTCTCCTGCGCCAGTGCGAACAATTCCTTTGCTTGTGCCGAAGTTTCCGTAAAAGGTTTTTCGATCAAGACATTTTTCCCATGAAGCAAGACATCTCTGCCTAATTCATAATGCAAATGACTGGGGGTCGTGACCACAACTAATTGAATTTCAGGATCACGGTAAATATCCTCTAAGTCAGAGGTGTAATGAACGCCTTCCAGTGTTGGCCAGGTCAGCTTGCCGCTTGGTGAATAGATCGTCTTCACTTTGATCTTATCCTGCAGCTTGGTTGAAAAAGGCAGATGGTAGCGGTTGGTGCTTTTCCCGTTTCCGAGATATGCGATAGTTAACATTGTGACGCCTCCTATGAATTGATAGCTTGATTATTGATGAAATTCTTCAAAATGGGAAGTCTTTTGCCAAAAACAGGTGCTTTTGACCAGACTTTTTCGCAAACTGCTGAGTGCTTCTGAACATTTTTACCAAATTACCAAAAAGGCACAGTTTTTGCTTTTGGTTTTCTTTGTCCTAGGCTATGATTAGAAAGAGGTGGTTTGATGTTATTAGGAGATAAATTACGGCTTCAAGATGGATTGACCAATACGGAGAAACGGATTGCCGATTATATTTTGCAAAATATCAATGATGTGCCTTCGTTGACGATTGAAGTCATCGCCAAGCATACGTATACATCCCACTCTTCCGTCATTCGTCTAGCCAAAAAGATGGGTTATGAAGGATTTAAAAGTTTTCGCTTAGGTCTGGCTGAAATTGCCCATAATCAGATGTTCAATCCAACCTTTGTTGACGCGAATTTCCCCTTTTCGCCCAAGGATCAAACACCTGACATTTTGAAAAAAATGGCCGATCTAACGATCAACTCGATCCACAAAACCCATGCTCAGGTCGCCCCAGAAACGATGGAAGCAGTGGTGCAATCGTTGGAAGCTGCGCAGCGGATTTTCTTATTTGCTCGCGGCGATTCTCAGATCCGGGCAAGAAGTTTTCAAAATAAGTTGGTCAAGATCAATAAGTATCTGATCGTTGCTGATGAGTATGGAGATGATGCGTGGAATGCGTCGAACGTCACGAAAAAAGATTGTGCCGTGTTTATTACCTATCGTGGGAAAAATACGCAATACGAAAAAATCATGCAACACTTTCGTGATGTTGGGGTACCAGTGATCGTGATCTCTGGCAACGCCCATGCAAAAATCATCCCATTAGCGACCCATGCGATCATCGCTTCTCATGATGAACGTGATTTCCTCAAAGTCGGTACCTTTTCTTCGCAGGTCGCCTTTGAGTATATTTTAGATTCACTGTTCGCATTGATGTATGCCAAAGAATACCAAAAAAATATTGCTGAACTAAGAAAAAAACAAACTGTTTTGGAATCAGGGATTCTCTCAGAATACCCGTCAACTGAAGAAAAGAGGGAAATGAAATGATCAATTGGGGAATTATTGGTGCCGGAAATATCGCCAATCGCTTTGCTGCAAGCTTAGAAAATTTTCAAGATGCCCAACTTTATGGGGTTGCTTGTCGTACGATGGAAAAAGCGCAAGCGTTTCAAGCAAAATTTCCGTGTGATGCTGTCTTTGATGACTACCAAAACCTATTAGATGATCCAGCTATCGATGTCGTTTATATTGCTTTGCCGCATTTGTATCACTATGAATGGATCATCAAAGCCTTTCAAGCGAAAAAAGCTGTTTTATGTGAAAAACCAGCAACCTTGACTGCACAAGAGATACGCAACGTACAAAAACAAGCCCAAGCATACGAAGTCTTCTTTATGGAAGCTATGAAACCGCGCTTCACTCCGGCATATCGCAAACTAAAAGAACTTGTGGATGGTGGTCATATCGGTGAGCTAACAAGTGTCACGACTACTTTTCGCCGCCATTTACCAGTCGAAGGCAGTTCTTATCATTATCTGCCAAAACAAGGGGGTGCTTTACTGGATATGGGGATCTATAACTTAGCCTTTATTCAAGATTTTTCACCAGAAAATTTAACTGCCGAATTGATCGATTACAGCCTTTATGAAACTGGGGTCGATACCTACGTTGAAGCACGCTTTGTCAGTGAAGACTTTGTTGCAGTGATTGAGACCGGATTTGACCAAACAAAAGAGACGGTGGCGGAATTACAAGGAACAAAAGGGAAAATCACGGTCCCAAACTTCCATCGCCCCGCTTCTTTTACCGTAACGATTGACCAAGAAGACACGATCTATGATATTGAGTACGAGATCGATGATTTCCATTCAGAGATTCAAGCAGTTCACACCGCACTTGCACAAGGACAACTCGAAAATCCCTTGATGTCCTTAACAGATAGTATTGCCTGTATCGCTTTAGCTGATGAACTAAGAAGCTTACTAGAGGCAGAAAAAAAAGACAATTAAGATCATACCCGATCGTTTTTGAATAGAACTGACCAATGGCTACCATTCGGTCAGTTTTTATGTGTCAAAAATTGAGCGCTTTCTTTGACGGTATCGAAATGGTTATATTATATTTATTGAGTATATTTTTATACAAATAGAAAAAGAAAGGAAAACGCCCATGACACCAGAAATTATTACGTATCTTATTTGTTTATTGACCTTCGCTTATCTAGCTGTGACGATTTTTACTTTTGTAAAAAATCGCCGGACAGGTGACGGTTATCGCCTCCGAATTTTTTACGTGCTGGCAGCAGCCCTCGTCTTTTTGCTTTCCGTTTATGCAATCACTACCGGTCAAACCTATGACGACTTGGTTACATCGATAAATGATCTTTTTCAATAAAACACCGTTGGCACGAAGCCCTGCGGATCTCTTCGTTTTTGAACCTCTGGTTGAGGGAAGGATCAAAACGGAAACGAGCCAATGAAAGACTGCTATTCGATGGCTTTTTCATCAGGACCTTCTATACCGAATCAATGTCTTTCAACAAATGATGTCTGACTTTTTATGGAGGTATGCATGCTCATTCAGCTTAAAGAAGCGAAGCTTTCCGATGTACTTTCTATCTACTTGATACAAAAAGCTGCCTTCAAATCCCTCTTTCTCCTTTATCAAGACGGAGAAACTTCTCCCTATTTACAAAGTTTCGAGAAGCTAAACGCAAAGTTTTCTGCGTCGAATACAACTTATTATTTAATCATGACCTCTCAGAAAATCGTGGGCTTCCTAAAACTGACGGTTGAGCAGGAACATACGACGAAGCTATCCTCCATCGCCCTTCTTCCCTCCTACGAGAACCGCGGGATCGGTAGACAAGCAATGACCTTGATTGAAAGGAACGTACAAACAGATACGATTCGTTTACATACGATCCTGCAAGAACCCAAGCTGGTTCACTTTTATCATTCTTTGGGGTATTCAGCAACAAGCGTATTTCAAAGCCCCTCTTCAGCAATCTGCTTTGTCTCCTTTACGAAAAAAATTGCTGCGAAATAAAAAATCCATCTCGCCTTTCATCGGCAGAGATGGTTTTTTCTATCAATTGCCATCCTTTACAGCAATCATTTTTATTGGTCCTGCAAGGTGTCATCGGATTTTTTACGCAATCGCGGAATCTCTTTCACATTCATTAAATCTAAAAAGAAAGTGAACAATGGGATCCCGATGATCAAGCCCCACAAGCCAAAGAGATGTTCGCTAAGATACAGGAGAATAAACGTGTAAAACATCGGGATCTCTGTTTTATTGGCCATCAAGCGGGGATTTAAGATATAGGATTCCAACGCATGAACAAACACAATGATCAGTAAAATGTAGATCACATCATTAAATCCGCCGATAGAATAGGCAATAAACGTTAATGGAATACACGAGATGATCACACCAGCAACAGGAATCAAGCTGAGAAAGAAAATCATCAACGCCAAACTCAATAGTTGCGGAAAGCCCATCACCGCTAAGGCGAAGACAGTGATTGCTGTATTAACTAAGGCGATCACCAACTGCGTCTCAATCACATTTCCGAAAGCCCGCGTAAACTTAGCTCCTAAATAGTAAACATCTTCAAAGAACCACGCCCCTCGTCCTTGCAAAAACAGCTGAGAAAACGCAACGGTTTTTTTGTTATCGATCATAAAGAAGAAACTAAGCAGAAATGAGATCAGCACCGTCAATGCCAGTTCACCGAAATTATACAGATAATTGATCACGACTAAAACGCCGCTTTGTAATTTCTGAATATATTCACTGGTTTGCAATAAATTTAAGACATATTCGATCAATTCATTATTGGAGTCTGTCCGTTGGTAGAAATCAGCAACGGAATTGACTAATTGGACGGATTGTTTGATGATGATGGGAACATAATTTGTTGCTACTAAATAAAGAATAAAAACAATCAAGCTGTAGGTCAGGATGCTCGTAAGCTTGATGGGCAGTCGGCTTTTTCGATGGAGCAAAAGAACCAGCCGATAAATCAAATACGTAAAGATAAAGGTCAGCAAAAGAATGGTCATCATACTGCGAAACAAAAAAAGAATGCCCGCAAGCATAAACAAGACCGTCCAGCGCCGCAACACAAGATTTTGAAGAAAAGCATTATAATATTTCATCTGTAACTCCTTTTTTTCGTTGCAATGAAGCAACGAAGCATTTCAGTAGTGCCTAAGAATTATCTAATCATTAAACTATGCAAATAGCAAGAGGTTTTATTTTTCTTAAACGAGTAAAAAAATGAAACAAAAAAATCCTTAGAAGAATCGTTGCCTTTCTTCTAAGGAAAAGAGTTATTGATAAACGGTCTCCCCTTCTTTTATGGGTAAAATCGAGTTGATGGACAATAAAAAGAAGCTGGCAGCCAACAGATCCGCACTGCCTCCGGGAGATACATTTTCTGACTGGCAGAAGGCTGCTAGTGCCAGAAATGCTGGATTCGGCAACGCTTGTTGATTGGCTTTTTGTGCGAGTTGCTGAACCAGTGTCAGTACCTCTTGATTGCTGCGGTAAAAAATGCACGTATCGTCCAGCGTAGCGATGATCGTCAACAGCATGTGGAGCCTTTTTTCAGTCTCATTGGTACAATTCCGAGAAAAATAATCCGCTAGAGCGAAAGAACTAGCAATCACGTTCTTTCCTAAAATTACTTGGGGTTATGAAGATGAGGCACCTTTTGTTCTGCATTCACTAACGGACATTCCCTTATCGCGGACGATTTATTTAGCTTCAAGCTTTACTAAAGGTCATTCCATGACGAAACTAATTGCAAAAACGTTGATTGAATTTTATCTTGGCTAAATAAAAATAAGCTCCCACTCGCGTATTGGTTATGCAAGCGGAAGCTTATTTTCTCCTACGTATTTACCAAGGTTGGGAGGTTGGCCCGACGGTAAATTCATTCACATTGACATCTTCTGGCTGGTTGATTGCAAAAGCCACGATATTGGCTACTCGATCGGGTGATATTCCATGTTCTTTGTATAATGCGTTCATACCTTTGGCTGCTGTTTCATCTGTGATCGTGTCTAATAATTCAGTATTGATCGCTGCTGGATAGATGGTGGCAGTTCGAATGTTTGTTCCTTCTTGTGCCGACTCCATCCGCAGAACTTCCATTAGATTACGCACAGCCCATTTTGTAGCCCCATAAACTGCTGCGTTCGGATATGCTTTTAATCCGGCTACGGAAGAGGTTGCGATCACCTGTCCAGATTTTTGGGAAATAAAATCTGGCAGAACAGCAGCTAGACCATGCAATACCCCTTTGATATTGATATCGATCATTTGATCCCACTCCTCTGTTTTTAAAGCAGACAAAGGAGAACTAGGCATAATGCCCGCATTTAAGAAAATCACATCGATTTTCCCATAGATCTCTTTTGCATAGTCGATCAGCGCTTGATTATCCGCTGGTTTGGTCACATCGGTTTCCTTATAGACAGCCTCTCCATTTTTCTCACGTATTGTTGTAAGAATCTCCGCTAGTTTCTCTTTCCGCCGAGCAGCTAAAACCAATTTGGCACCTTTTTCTGCTAAAAGTAACGCTGTTGCTTCACCAATTCCGCTTGATGCACCCGTAATGATCACGACTTTTCCTTTGATTCGATTCATCCCTTTTTCCTCCTTTATGCGTCAGGCAACTGATCATATTCTTCATCACTGACTGCTTCTAACCATTCTGAAGCACCAGCAGTAATCGCTACATGGGCAAACCAACTATTTTTCGCTGCACCATGCCAATGTTTGATCCCTTCCTTGATGACTACAACATCACCAACAGTAAGTTTTTGCGGTTTCTTCCCTGCTTCTTGGTACCAGCCTTCTCCTGAAGTCACCAACAACAATTGATACCCACCATCGATATGCCGATGCCAATTGTTGCGGCAACCTGGTTCAAAGGTCACATTGCCAACGTTGACTGGAATCGCTGGATCAGCTACTAAAGGATTTAAGTAACTCTGACCGCTAAAATATTGTGCATAGGCGTCATTTGTGTTGCCCAGTGAAAAGATTCCAGATTCTTTTGCTGCATCGAGTTCTGACATTTATTTTTCCCCCAATTCAGCTAGCTCTTCTTGATAAACCGTTTTGGCGATGTTAAAAGCAGACCAAGCTTTAGGCCAGCCAACATAGAAAGCCAGATGAGTGATTACTTCTGCAATTTCCTCTACAGTGATCCCGTTCTCCTTGCCAATCGTTAAATGGGCGGGCAACTGTTCAAAATTGCCACCGGAAATCAAGGCAGATATCGTCAATAAACTTCTCGTATGAGGAGCCAATTCTACCTCACGTGACCAAACTTCACCAAATAATACATCATCATTCAGTTGCGCAAATTTCGGCGCAAATTTGCCTAAGTTATCTCTTCCTGCTGTTTGTTTCTTTACCATATCGATCGACTCCTTCATCTATTTTAATAAAATGCTGATTTAACCAATTTCGAATAGCTATATCCGCTTTAGCTACTCTTGAACCACGAACAGCTAATCCAGGATAAACAGTTGCTTCAGGACAAGTCTTTTTAAAGTCTTCTAGGCTGTTGCCAAATCCTGAGCCTTCATGAGTACAAAACGGAAAAATACTCTTCCCTTCCAATCGATGATCTTTTAAAAAACTCGCTAGGATCATCGGGTATGTGCCCCACCAATTTGGAAAACCGATAAACAAAACCCGTTCTTTAAAAAACGCTGCCGATACCTCTTGATAGAGGGGGAAATCATTAGCCGCTTTTTCTTTTTTTGCTAGCTCGACCATTGCTTGGTAGCTTTGAGGGTAAGGATAAGCCGGTTCAAGAGAATAAAGCGGACATTGTAATTTATCTGCTATTTTCTCTGCTAGAACCCGAGTATTTCCCACTATCAGCTTTTTTCGCTGCCCTTCAATAAGATTCTCTCCTGCTCGTGAATACACAAGTATTGCCGGCATTTTGTCACCTCCTTGGTTTCTTTTCTTGGTATATTTAATAGTAAGGCAAAGCGGAGCCTTTGAATAATGCTTTCTATAAAAAGTCCCTATGCTTATGAAGCATAGGGAGAGGTGGAAGAAAAAAGAAGCGGATTACTCCACTTCTTTTGGCTTTTAGGATGCAATTATTCAAAAGCTTCACGAAAACGGGCAATGAACGCCGTCACAACCGGCGACATCACACGATTTCTTTTCCACACCAGGACACAGCTGGTTTCGATTTGAGGGACTAAAGGCAAAAATTTGATCGTTTCATCCCTCCGTTCTCCGACTGCTCCGCTGATGGTCAACGCCGATCCAACATGGTTTTCTACTAAGGAAAAGACATTGAAAATCAAGTTATATGTTCCAACGATCGGTAATTCTTCTATTGGTATTTTTGACCATTGGCTGAACATTTGCTGCACTTCCGGACGCCTTGACACTAGCAATGGCACCCCTTTGATATCTTCTGGTGTAATCTCTTCTTTATGGGCGAGAAAAGAATCAGCCGATGTTAGTATGCCCCAAGTTTCTTTTCTTGGTAGAACGATTTTTTCGTATTTCTCGATTTCGATGGGTTCGATCAAAATCGCCAAATCCAATAAGCCTTTCTCCAAACGCTCGTTGATATCATCTCCTGTGCCACTGTGGATATGAAAGCGGACATCTGGAAAGTCACTGATAAATTCTTCCAACATCAAGGAAAGCGTGTCGGAATTATCTGCTTCGACACAGCCAATTGTGAAATGACCACTAAACAACTGTTTCTTACGATCTTCAAACTCTTGCATGGTTTGATCCGTTAGACTCAATATCTCCTCGGCACGGCTTTTTAAAAAACGACCGGCTTCCGTTAAGAGCATTGTACGATTATCACGAATGAAAAGAGCCGTTCCTAATTCATCTTCTAATTCTTTTAATTGGCGGCTCAATGTCGGTTGGGTGATGTGGAGCACTTCTGCGGCTTGTGAGATCGTTCCCTCCTCTGCAATCGTGAAGAAATATTTTAATAAACGAAATTCCACTAAATCGCCTCCTCTTTTTTGCAACATTTTAACTCTTAGCAATGAAAAGAATCATCCTTCTTTTTGGTCTATTCATTTCTAATAATAACAAAGAATCGCTATTCCAGCGAATCATACTAATAAAAAAGAATAAAACTGCAGAATTTTAAGAGGATCGTTTTATGAAATGACATGAAAAAATTGTTCGCACATTAATAATAGAGGGACAAAAAGACTTGCCTCACTATTATGATAGCCAATCAAGTTAAGCTATTATTTGGTTTTCTTTACTTTTTGTTAAATAGAATCTGGCTGTTTTGACCATTCGAACCTGTTGGGTCAATTTCGATTTCCCAGTAATCGAGACCATCTAAAGAAGTGACTTTTTTCGCTGAAATATTACTATCTGCTTCTTTAATACGATAACCATCGTCTTTTAGATGAATCAAATCCTTTTGAGCACGCTTCATTGTAGGATCTGAATGTGAAAGTATAATCGTTTCATCGCTGTCCACTCGTGTAAGTGACATCGGGGTTTGAAATTTCATATCAAGGATTTCGACTTCGGTTTCATTATAGACATTAATACCAATTACATTATTTGACTGCACTGCATGAATGTTTTTATCATTGCGCAATATTTTAGCGGGTTCAATTTTTTCGAACTCATTTCGTTCCCTACTAGGATATATAGCATAGTTGTACTCATCTTCTTGATGGATATGCGTTTTCCACATTGTAAAGTAGCTTCTCGTAATCGGGTCTGTGCTCCCTGATCCATTTATCCGATTCCAACTATCTGTACGTTCTTCAATCATCAAAGTTAAATCTTGAGGGTTGATAAATTTATATCCGATAGATTGTTGCGGATCAGATGCCTCGAAATAAACACTTTCAACATTAGAAAAGCTTTGTTGTCCATTTGATAAATCAATCTGTTCATTATTCACAAAAAATCTGTAATTAATCGTCTCATTCAGCTTTCTATTCTCTATAACTGTTTCAATGATACGGTCATTCTGAAAGTTTATATTACTTCCAATAGCAACAAGCTCGTCACCAAGGATGAACCATGACTTTTGAGCTGTCAACGTTCTTTCATAATTGATAAAATCCATGACAAAACTACCATAACGATCATCAACGGTGGAACCTCCTACGAAGTCTGTTTCCGCTACACTGTAACCGCTTTGATCAAGTCGAGCTTGCTTATCCACAGTAATACCTGGCAATCTATAGGGATCAACTGTCGCCCAAAAATCTTGATTAAATTGATTTAGATCATCATTATATAGATAAAGCATTCCATCGCCCGTATGCCATCCTTGAAGGTTTTCATTATTCATTGTTTCGTATCGTTTGATTCTACTAGAGGACATACTTAACCCAAAAATAAAATCAAAATCTTTATTAAAATAGGTCATTCGATCCATATTCGCAAAATTTGTAAGTTTTGTTGTGTAAGGACTATCGGACGCTATATCAGGATTAGATAATATTGTTTTTGCTAGTGCAATATCTCTAAAGCTTGATAAACTATTTAAGTAGTCAAAATTCGCACTATTTGCCTTTATCCAATGCTTCGCAAATTGAAAATAACTATTGCTGTTTGTTAGTTCTGAAATACTTGCAAAACGAATCATTGCTTTTGTCATTTCAGCTCCAGCAACATTACTCTCCATTTGACTTCTTGAGATAGCTCTTCCTCTGACCATATCCATCATATTTCCTTTATGCACAAACGGAACGATCGATTCTTGAATCCAGAAATCAATCACCTTAACTATATTATCATCTGGAAAATAGTCTGTTGACTGAGTCATTGTGAATATCTGTGAGATACCATCAAGAAGAACATTTCCATATGAACCAATATAAGGAACGTTGTCATGTTGTAAAAACGAACCATCAGTATAAAAGCCATCACCCTCGTTTACGAAAGGATAAACTTTTTCTAATGCGCTTATCGCTTCACTAACACCAGAATCCTTTTCTTCTAAGATGCTTTTAATTAGTATTATTCGGGTGTTATCCACTTGATTAGCTCCAGTTGCTTCAAGTGCAAGTTCTGGATTTACACTATACCTATTATAATTGACGTCTGGCAAAAAACGGTCAATCGGTCTTAAAAAATCCCCAATTTGTTCTTGTGATAAAAAAGGATGTAAAGTAGTAACCAAGTCATTGATAGCTCGAGGAACACCGATTTCCCAATCCCACCAGTTTCCGTGCGTTTGGACAGAGAGATTATACTTATAAGAGTACATCCAATCTAATCCTGAAAAAATATCCTCTAATAATTTTCTGTTGAGGTAGTTTTCCGAATGTGGATTTGTTGCTGACAGGGCTAAAGTAGTTAAATTTCTAAAACTTCTTGTCAAATTAGCTGATGATGTCAATTCAGATTGTTCATCCCACAAATCCTCTTTATCTTCATCTTTATTCAATGTTTCCCATAATAGGTTGGCTGTTCTATCCATTGATCTTTGCTTATCAATCATTAACGAATCATCTGAATCAAAATAGTTAGCTCCAAGAATCATTTCGTGCCACTTTGTTCTCATGTCATCAAATTTGTTGTGGTCACTTTTATCAATCGATACATCAACGAGAACGATCAGTTCATCACTTTTATTGGTTATTTTTATTCGTGTTGTTCCCTCTTTTTTAGGTAGAATAATCCCATCAAAAACCTCTAATAAATCTTGGTTTTCCACAAAAAAATTTAATTCTTCAAGTGGTTGGAAAAGAGGTATGATATGCATTTGATCTAATGTAAGATGTACATTATCATGTCTATCTTTTGTAACAAAAATGGGGATACTTACTTGAATAGTTTCATTTTTATCGCTAATAATGATCTCGCTGGTCCCTGATGCTACACCAGTAACATACCCCCGTTCATTTACTTGAGCTACCTTTGGATCACTTGAAGAAAAAGTTAGGTTTTTCCGAGGAAAATCTTCGGGATAAGTTTCAAGCTCGATTAACTGGCGTTCACCAATTTGCAAACGCAACTCTTCTTGAGAAATGATAATCTCTTGTATTTCTTCATATATGCGATCATACAAACGTGCATTTCTGTATTCAATCAATCCCGAGGTATTATCAAAAAAAAGCTCCAATTTCACTTGTTCCGTATCTGCTCCAGTCGTAAAAGTAACTGCAAGGCTTTCCCATCCCGAAGTTCCTGAAACAGCTTCACTTGAGTAAAGAGATATTTGAGTTCCATTTTTCATGTACTGAACCCTTATTCTTCCACCAAGTACATTAGAAATATCTGTTGTTTTCACCTCGACAATTGCGCGATATTCTGTATTTGGAAGAACAGGTATACCTTCTTGAAAAACTGCTGCACGACTGACTTGATTGGAAGAAATTTCAATGCTATTTTCTTCTGTTACTCTTGCTTTTGGACGGATATCTGAAGGGAACCAAAGGCGCCAGTGATCTGCTCCAATTGAATCATGCCATCCATTCGTATTCTCAGATTGTTGTGAAAAGTCCCCGTTCAATAATAAATTATGTTCAATCGTTGTGCTGTGAACATTGATTGGTAGTATAAGCAAATGTGACAGAAACGAGGCAAGAAATAAAGCAAGTATTTTCATATTTTTCCTTTCTGCATTAGGCGGAGGCTTCTTGTCATCATATACATAAAGAAACTGTCATTGAATTGAATAAAAACCGAATAACGATAAAATTGATAGAACTATGGTCTAATAACTACATGAACAGTCATCCAAGGATACCTGACAGCGACCCTAAAATACCCAAAACAAACAACAAAATGAGTAACTTATAAACATTCCAATTTTTCTTTTTAATTAGATAGTAAACCATGATCGTTACTAATCCAGGTAAGAGCCGAGGTAAAATCTGGTCAAAAACTGTTTGGAGCGCTACTACTTGTTGTTCGCCTTCGATCGTCGTTGCATACTCTATAGCCATTTCAGCTTTTACAAAGCTGACCGCTAAACCAGAGATAACTGTGACACCAACAATATTCGCTGCCCGAGAGATTTGGTTGATTTTTTGGCTGAGCATTTCAATTGCACTTGTGCCCATTCGATAACCCAACCAGCCTAAAAGACACTTAAGAAACAGATTAAAGCCAATCATACAAACCAAAAACATGATTGGGCTAGCAGTAATACCCGCAATCGCCATGCTAGCAAAAATCGTTGAAAATAACGGAGCTACACCAAATTGAGATATCGCATCCCCAATTCCTGCCAAGGGACCCATTAATGCCATTTTTATACTTCTAATTTTTGATACATCTTCCCCGTGATCAAGCATTGCTAATTGTAAGCTAGTAACAAAGGGGACTGTCTGAGGATTGACATTATAAAATTCCAAGTTATCAATAGTGGCTTTTTTTAATGCTTCCTGATCATCTTTATAGATCTTTTTTAATCCCGGAAAAATAATATTTGCATAACCCGTTCCTTGATACGTGTTATAGTTGAAGCCATTTTGGAGAAAGTATGAGCGCATAGTTGCTATAAAATAATCGTTTTTCGTTAGTTTTTGTTCTTTAGATTCCATCTTCTTCGATTCCTCCTTGTTGAGCGAAAGTCATTGAAAGTTCTTGTCTTTTTTCTTGATTATAGTAATCGATCATTGCAAATACTGCTCCTACTAATGCAATCGCCATAACAGGTAAATCTAAATACGCAATACAAATATATCCTAAGATCACGTAAGGAATAACGTCTTTGGAAACCATGACAGATAGAATCATCGCAAAACCGATTGCGGGTAGTAAGCCTCCAGCAACAGTCAGTGCTTGAACCAGTTCATTCGGAATCATTTCGACAAATCTTCTAAGAGGCTCCATACTTAAAGCAGAAAGTAATGCAATAAAGAATCCTACAAAGAAAAAACTAATGAATGTTGTATGTGCAAACCATTTAAAGCGTTTGAAACGACCATTTTCCACTGCAATTCTAGCAGCTTCGGATGAACCAGCACATACTGTATAAATGAGTGTCTGGCAAATTTGAAATAATACTGCAAATGGATAAGATAATGCCAAGGCACTTTCAGGAGTGACCCCTTGATCTTTCAAAGTTATCGCCATTATGGTCCCCACCACTCCTGGCCCTAAAGGATTAGGCGGGACCGTTCCCCCAGCGCCAACGCCAAATCCCATAAAAGCAAGTTCACCAATGGCACCCATCATTAATCCAGTTTGAACATCACCGAGAATCAACCCTACAAAAAAGGAAAGGACAATGCAACGATTTGTAAAAATGCCTAGCAATAGACCCGAATAACAAACACCTGCCATAAGTGCCAGTAAAAAAGCTTGCATAATTGATATATTCATTTTATTCTCTCCTATTCGTTTTCAAGATGAGACATGAGTTGTTTTAATGAATCAACGTCTGGAGCCATCGGTGAGGTACGAGTATCAAACTTGATGTGGAATGTATCCTTTAATTCTTTTAACGCTCTTTTATCTTCTTCACCGATAAAAATATAGTTGGATATTTTCGTTTTTCCTACCGCATTGTGAATGTTCCCCACATTGATTAGCTTAATCGGTACCCCACCTTTGACAAGTGCTAATGCATCCTGAGGATTAGCCACAACGATAAAAATCATTTGCTTAGGCGAGGCTTTATGAATGATTTCGCATGTTTGTTGAATCGTGAAAAAGCGCATACTCACATTTTGTGCCACTGCTTTCATCAATTGTTGTTGAAATGGATCATTTGCGGCTTGATCGTTAGCTACGATACATAAGTTGACACCCAATGATTTGATCCACATTTGACCTTGACCATGTATCAAGCGTTCATCAATTCGTGTCATTTTAATATTTGGTTGTGCCATTTGATTCCCTCCTTTAGTATTTTTACCAAAATAATTGCCAGTTTTTTTTATGTCTTACCAGTGCTTCCATATAGAAGTAATCCCCCCAGATATTCCCTTCATTCACACCCTTTCCGGAATGCCAGGAATAGACCCCTTCATTGATGAGCGCTACAGCGCCTGTGCCCTTTTTTTCTGTGTAACGGTTTATTAGATTTCTTAGCATAACTTGTTGGATGTTGTGATACATCTCTTTCATAGGATGGTTGTCCGCTAAATATTTTTCCATTTCATTCATACCACAAAGGGCTATTGCACTAGCAGAGGTATCCCGAGGTTGGTCAGATCCCTCTTCAAAAATCAAATCCCAAAAACAGATTAAATCACTAGGCAAACGATTTAAAAAGTAATTCGTTACAGCTTCATAAAGTTTTATATTTTCCTCCTTTCTACAATAATGCTGATTTAATGCTATTCCATAAATCAACCAACTTTGACCGCGTGCCCAACTGGAGTCGTCAGAAAATCCTTGCTTCGTTTTACCATATAGGGGCTGACCTGTTGTGGGATCGAAATAATAAGTATGAAATGCTGAAGCATTTTCTCGAATCGCATATTTAATGGTAGTCTTATAATGTTTCTCGGCCACAGATTTATAGATAGCGTCACCAGTCTCCTCATATGACCAATGCAATAATGGTAAATTTAAGAGACAGTCAACAATTAAACGATATTCCTTAGAGTCATCCAAATCTCCCCAAGCTTGTATAAATTTCCCTTTATTTTGAAATCGCTCAACGAGTTTGTCAGCTGCGCTAATGGAAAGTTCTCTAGCTTGGGAATTGCCTGTGATTTTGTAACAACTAACACAAGAAAGAGTATAAAGAAAACCTAGATCATGATGATTGATTTCTATATTTTGAGACAATCTTCTGGTAAAGCTTTCCATATGTTTTTCTGCTAAATCCTTATACTTATTTTCCTTGGTAATATCATATGCAAGCCATAAAATGCCTGTCCAAAAAGCCGTCGTCCATTCTGTGTTATCAATAACTTGGTAATTTTGGTTTTTAGTGGTAGGTGCAGGAAATTTCTCTCCAAATAGAGCCATATTTTGATCAATTTTTTGTAAACACTGATTAATCGCTTGATCAATTTCTTTCGCACTTAATTCTAATACTTCTAGTTTTTGATAATTCTCCTTTAAAGGTTCAATTCTTTTAGAAAGCATGTTTTTCCTCCATTCGCAACTTATAGCGTTAACGTGTTATCTGGTTGCAGTATACAATATTCTCGCTTTTGATGCAAGCGTTTACAATTATTTTTGCTTTAATGGAATTAAAAAAGGCACATAACGTCAGTTATATGCTTTTGAAATATAGTTGTTAACTAATTAATAATATCAATACTATAGTAATCAGGATGAATAAATGCCTGGTCATATTCAATAGCATTTTCAAAACGATCATAAACAATTCGATTCCTCACAAACAAAGCTGCTGGTCGATTATTCTTAAAATAGCTTTTCATTATTTTCTGATCTTTCTCTGATAAATTATCTATGATCGATTCAAAGTCAGATACAGAGATTGTCATTTTCTCTGATTCTGGTATTTGGTTTAAATCTTCTAGCACTTTAGTAAATGACAACCCCTTTTTCAGCTGAGCGATTGGAATATCTGTCGGTCCAGTGATATGTGCATATCTAAATTGAAGTTTCCACGGCTTATTATTAATAAATGCAACTTGACTTAGTTTTAAAAACGGTACTTTTGTCTCTTCAAACGAAGGAGCATGTAAAATCTTTGCTATATCTGAATTCGTTATTTGTTGAATGAGATCTACCGCTTCCACGACAGTCTTTTCAGATATTGGTTCTTTTTTATCATTAGTCAAAGGGCGTGTATTTTCGCTAAAGAAAACACGTTTATTTAGAATGTTTTTTCGTACAAATGTTCCTTCGCCTTGTCTCCGAATGAGATAACCTTGTGCAACCAGATCATTCATCACTTTGATGACGGTTGTATTACTTACCCCATATTTTGCTTTCAAGTCTCCCTCTGAATAGATACGGTCCCCCGGTTTAAATTTACCAGCTTCAATATCTCGAAGAATATCTTGTTTGATTTTTTCATATTTTAATACAGCCACTTTTAGTCCCCCTAAAACAATCTTTATGTACGCAATTTTAGCTAAATGGAATAATATTTAATTTCCCTAAGTTAAGACGGCAATTTAATAAAAAATTTTATTGAATCGACGAGTATTATAGCTGAAAATAAGATTCTTTGCTTTTACGCTAAATCATTAGATTAATCATATCATATATCTCAAATAGACGTCTAACAGTCTCATAGAAAAATAAAACAAAGAAGAAGCCTTTAAACAAGGCTCCCTCTATAATTAAAGAAATTCTTTTATTCTTTATTGTTGCTCTTTTTATAATCCCATATGATCTAGCCACTCTAATACTTCAGGTTCAGCGTCTTCAACACTTCCCGCTCTTGCTGCAAAGCCTTCAAGAAAGTCATACGCTGGATACAACGTTTGAAGTTCATTTTGACTATTGGTCAGTCCACTTCCCCCATGGGTTGCAAAAGGAATAATTTGTTTATCCGTAAGATCATAGGCTTCAAGAAATGTTAACACGGCTCTTGGGGCACGGTTCCACCAAACGGGAAAGCCGATAAAGAGAACATCCACTTCAGTCATTTGGGCAACGTCAGTCATCAATGTTGGTCGGGCATCTTCTTCCACCTCTCTAGTGGCAAAAGCTGTATGTTGATCGTAAACGTTAGGGTAACCTACTTCTGTTTGAATCGAAAATAACTCACCTCCTGTTTGTTCAGCGATCATCTCTGCTATGACTTGGACATCTCCTACTAAAGTGTTATCGATCACATTAAAACTACTTCCAGAAACTGCTTCGACTGCTGGTTCATGCTCTAAATTTTCTGGTCTTGTGAAGTAGGCGATCAAAATATCGGCCTCCCCATCAATCCCTGCTTCTCTCATTTGTTGCGTAACGGTGTCACTAGTACTTGTTTCCGTTGTACCAATGTCTGGCTCGTCATTCATTGAATCACTGCTGCATCCTGCTAGAAAAATCATTGTCAGAAAAAGTCCTTTTGTCCATTTGTTCATTGAATTGCTCCTTTCATCTTCCATAAGTAATGGTAGTTTCAGTATATTTCTTGAAGTGGACTTTAAGGCAAGGCATTCAGATATATCTTGTCTTAATTTTTACACTTTTTTCACAACTCCCTCACAAAAAGTCATTTCTGCAAAAGCACTTAAAAAGCCGTAAACAGTATTTTGTCTAACAACTTTTCCATTTATCTTTCGGGCTTTCTCAAATATGCGGCGAAAAAGTCAACGCATTTATGGTAAAAAACGTTAGAAAAGCAAAAATAAAATAGAAGCGCGTAAGACGGATTTTAAAAGGATCATTATATGATAAACTAATCCTAAATAGGATAGGAGTGATTGAATGAACGTTTTCTTTAGACCACCAAAAGAAGAGGATATTGATCAAATCATGCAGATAGAAAATGCAGGATTTACAGCGAATGAAGCAGCATCTAGACCAGCGATGATGGATCGAATACATACAATTAGTGACAGTTTTATTGTGGCAGTAAATGAAAAGGATTGTCCGATCGGCTACGTTGTAGGGCCCATTATTTCTAAACGTTATCTCTATGACGATCTCTTTGAAAGTACTTGTCCTAATCAACTTTTTGGTGGCTACCAAAGTATTCTTAGCTTGGCTGTCGCTCCTGATTATAAAAACTGCCAGATTGGTAATAAGCTACTGTCAGCCCTTGAACAACAATGTCGTCTTCAAAATAGAAAAGGAATCACATTAACTTGTTTAGAATCATTGATTCCATATTACGAAAAGCACGGCTATCAACTAGAAGGACTGTCAGAATCACAACATGCAGGTGTTGCTTGGTATAATATGGTACTAGAGTTGGACGATATGCCTAATGAACGCCAAATAAAGGAGCCTACTTTCCAGTAAGCTCCATACATTACCTTGATTAAGTTTCCGAAATTCAGTGCTTTATCTCAATTTCCACATAATATCAAATAGCAAAAGTAAAGGATCAATGACCAATACTTTTTCCCTTCACATAAATCTCCTGATTTTTTCCATCAATGATTTTTTAGGATCATTGTATTTAAACATAACCCCATCTTTCAGAAATAAGATCTGCTGAGAGATCTCCTCCAAATTATACAAAATATGAGAAGAAACCATGATCGCTTTTCCTTCTGCAGCCAGCTGCTGCAAAATAGTCGAAACCAATAAAACATTGGTAGGATCCAGTCCGTTCATCACTTCGTCCATGAACATATATGACGTATCCCCAATTACTTGCATCGCAAAACAAAGCCGCTGACGCATGCCTAATGAATAGGTCGCTACGCGGTTTTTTGCATAGTCTTCCAATTGTAGTAGAGCAACGATGGTTTCAAACTTCTTTGATGACTTCCAAATAATTTTGTATAGCTCAAGATGTTCAATACCGGTAAATTCGTCAAATAATTCGTTCTGATCTGGCAACAAAGAGAAGTTTTCTATAATCCGATTTTTCTTTTCAAGTGACAAAAAACATTTGACCTTTATGTTTATGAGGAATCCGTCAACATTTTTTAAACGAAAAACCCAAAGACAAAGAAATGTCGATGGTTTGATGAAAACTTATTGACTAGAACTCGTTGAGAAAACACCAGCGAAAGCTCTTTTATAAATTGTATCCTTGTTCAAAATAAGAATGATGATCGAGAAAATAATTCTTCAGCAATCTATCTTCTTTGGCGATAAGTTTATTTGCTAAATGAAACATTTGTTGCTCAATTCCTGATTGAGGCTTTCCGATTATTAAGTACCCAGTAGCTAGACTTGTAGTTGGAACGATCAACCCGATAGCATTACACATATTGACAACTCTAATAAATCCTTTTTTACCAGCAATTTGATTTTCTCGCGTCTGATCATCAAAATGTCCGATGAGTGTTTCACCAATACCGTAAATGTCAATTGGTCCTTCTTTCGAAATAATTATATCTACATCTAAAAACAATCGTTCTACTTCATCAATTAATTTTTTACGACTTTCTTGATACTTATAGGAAAAATCCTTCGTAATTATTTTCATAGTCTCCATGTCTACTGATAAAAGATCCATATTTATTTCTGAGTCTACAGCAACAATTACTGTCTTTTCTTGGTTCTTATGATCAGTAAAGATTTGTGCTAATTGCTTTATGAGATCTATCTCACGACTAATAAGTCCGATGGATGGTGTGAAGGATATGCCATCTGTTGAAGATTTTACCATTTTTTCTAAACTGAGCATTTTCTTTCCCACTTCCGGGTGGATATAACCAACTAAGTTTAAAGCTGCTGCTGGAGCTAAAACTGAACCACCTCCGTCCGTGCCGATTCCAACATCATTAATACCTAAAAAAACGTTCACAGCTGTTCCACTCGATGAACCAGTCATTACACCACCAGTAATTGGATTTCTTAAATCTATATCTATCCCTCTTCCTTTATGACTTGCTTTGTCAATCGTGTGAAGATGGAAGCCATTTTTCTCCAAAAAATCTATAAAGAAAGATGTGAAAACAATAGAATCTTTCAGTCCAATATAATATCCAGAAGAGGAACTGATTTTCTCTATGCAATTGGGAAATACTTTAATGACGGAGTTGTAAAAATTTGCCATTGCTAAACTTGTTCGCTTGGAATACTCTTGAACTTTATTCTGCTCCATGTTATAAACTCCTTAAAAGGCTCGATTTTGGTTCTACTACCATTAATCGAGCCATTACATTTAATTAATAAATAATTCTGGCAAAAATGACTGACCATTTTGAGGAGGCGAAACGTTAAAGTAATCTGCTACAGTCGCGCCAACATCTGCAAGGGTTTGTCTGTTTCCTAAATATTTATTATGGATACCTGGACTATAAAGCAATAAGGGAACCTTTTCTCGAGTGTGATTGCTGTGCCCTATCGTGGGATCGTTCCCATGGTCTGCCATAACAATTAGGATATCCCCCCTTTTTAAGGATGGAAGCAATTCTTTGATTCGTTTATCACTAATTTCTAAACGATTAGAATAACGATTTACATCTTCCGCATGACCAGCCAAATCAGTTTCTTGAATATTCAGCGCAAAAAAACCATGATCAAGCGTTTTCACTTCATTGATCAAATCATCAAAAAGACGATTTGTATCAACTCCTGGAAATAAGCGTTTACTATCCGTCTGTATAATATCAGCGACTTTGCCCAAAAAAGAAACTGGGATATTTGCATGATCTAAGATTGTGGGAGTTTGAACATTTTTATTAATACCATATCCAAGATGAACGACTTGATAACCAGTATTATATACGCCAGATTGTGGGGCATCTACTCCTGCAATTTCTCCATTCCTTGTTTTTCTTGCTCCGAGTAAGTCTTTTAATGTTATGTTTTCACCACCAAAAGTAATGACTCTAGAAACCTCAACTACTTCCCTTACAACATGCCCAATTTTTGCCAAGTCATTAAAGGAGATCAAATCCAGACAAGCGGAAACATTATAAACTTGTCCATAATCTGTTTCCAAGTTATCACCGACCGTTGCAAGTTCATCTACAACTAAAATCTGTGTCCCGCTTTCACCCACTCTTCGAACTTGATGACCATACTTTATCAGATTAGCTTCGACTTCATCGATTTTTTGATTGAACGGTTGAATCAATGGAATCTTAGGTGTTGTGCCCATAATTTCTTGATGTCCTAAGAATGAGTCGGCTCCATAGTGTGCTAGCTCAGCTGTGCCATAATTTGCTGTCGGTGAAAATTTATGATTTTTTATCTCAAAACCAAGAGCATTCATCAAACCTAAGCTTTCCAACGTTGGTATATTAATTGACGGATTGGAGGCAATGATATGTGCAGCAGTGTTGCTTCCTAGATCTCTAGGTCGAACCTCCTTAACATCATCCATTGCGCCAACGCCAAAACTATCTAAAACGATAACAACAAATTTCCCCATTTTTTCACCTTCTAACTATATTTCCAAGGCTATCATATATACCTTCGACTTTTGGCGAGCCACTTTGAATACCTGAAACAACTGCTACATCACTTCTAGTAACAAAAATTTGTGTTCGAAATGCAGCGATAACGGTAGCTCCCACAGGGTGGGTGGATTCTGTTGAAAGATAATAATCAATATTTTCATTGCTAAAAGGTCGAACTCGGTCTTTTTTAACTGATTCCGAACTTACAATCAGGGCCGAGTCAAGATGTCCACGTCGATAATATCCACCACCATAAAAATAAGCATGATTATCTAAGTTATGCGATATTTCGCTCACATAAACCATAGCTGGATGTTCCGGTAACATCATCTTTGAATGTAATGGTGTAGTTCCAGTAAGTGCATGTCCGGGTTCGCCTTGTGTTCCCCCAATTTTTTTAATGAAAGGAATAGTTTCGTGACAAGTTGCTGACGGAATATTCACTTCTTTTATTACGATCCCTAACTCTTCAAAAAATTTTTTCGCTTGCTGGATCGTTTTCACATTATTGGTAGGTAATAACTTCGATTCGCCATCAAATAAGAAACAAGGAAAAGAGGTCACACCTTCAATGGTCACATGGTCTGTTTGTCTAACTAATTCAACAATTGAAGATAACTCGTTTAAATGAAATCCACCAAATTGACCCTCGTAAATCTGATCATCAGATTCAATGATTTTTACTAGAATCTTTTGTTTTATAGTAAGCTCTTCAGCTGCTTGAATGATTTGTTGTAACGCCTCCAAAGAATAAACCGTGATATAATCAGTTCCGTAATTCATGATTCTAGTTAAAAGATTCCGTGGTATTTGAACTAAATGACCCACATTTCCTAATGGTAGATTTTGTTCCATAAGAATCAATGCTTCTTTATAATCCACGACCACCGCTTTTTTGATTCCCGAATCATGGATCTTTTGTGCAACTAATGGGTTGCGACCAAATTGCTTGGTCATATAAAACAAGTTTATTCCATGTGTCTTGGCATCTTCTGCTAAGCTTGCAGCATTTTTTTCAATCATATCAAGGTCCAAGACATAGGTATCTGGAAGTATTTTTCCTTCTTTATGGAGAGAGATTGCAGCGTCAACCAATTTTTGATTTCTTTGGATGGTAACATTCAAAAACATGTTATTCCTCCCTCAACATATTGATGATATGAAGATAAAAGTAATCAAGCTCAGCTTCAGCAAATTGCTTTCCTTTTGTCATTCTTTGAAGATCCTGCCATAATTCTTTCGAGTGAAGAAATTTTGGATCAGATTGGATTTCCTGACTGATAAAAGATTCGAGGTCATTTATCGTCTCATTTTGCTTTCGTCGTTGGTCTGCCATCGCTAGATGAGTCAAAAAGACATCCGCTTTTTTATCATTATCAATAATTTTTTGCTGTAATAAATAATCTAATACGCGCAAAACATACTCATAAGTATTTTCATCGATTACTTTTGAACTTAGTAATATTGCTAATTTTTCTCTAATCATCTAATCCCCCTATTTCACTCAAAACACAAAAACATATTCTATCAAGCAATGGATAAGAAACTAGGTTTCCTGATTGCCTGCCCTGGTATAAAACTATAAATGAAATCAATACTGAGGAATTAAACGCCCTTCACAAACCTCTTTTTGAATAGTAAGAATTTTTTCTTTATCTACGCTTTTTTGGAAGAATGCTTTCATAGACGTTTCTTCCGTATGGGTAATGATAACGGAAGTACTCATTTCTTGCTCCATTTCACTTCCTTCTAATGGAACAGCATAGAGCCCTTGATGGTTTTTATCTCTAATTTCATCAAAATTCCAGATCCCAGCATCAATACTACCATTTTGTAAAGAAGATACGATTTGATGCCCTTGCATTTCAACAAATTCAACTTGTGTCTCATTAACGACTGCTTTCGTTAATAATTGTTGGTCAATTGAACTATAGTCAATAGCAATCTTCATCCCTTTTTCAATTGACTTTTTTTTCTTGTCCCTAAATAGCAACACATGCTCACTAAGATAAGTATGTTGTCCAAAGTCCAATGTGATTTCAATCGGCTCTCCATTTTTTATTACTTGATTTGCCGCAAATTTTGAAACAATTGCAAAACGATACGTTTTATTCAAGATCGATCGAACACGCTCTTTTGATCCTCGAATATATGCAAGATTTAATTTAATTTTATTTTCTTTGAAGGCTTCATATATTCCTGTTGCTAATCCCTCATATAGACGTGAATATGGTAAGGTCATTGTACCGAGAATCGTATCTGATAACGCATATTCTTGCAAAATATTATAATTAATTTCTTCTATAAATGTACCCATATGACCGTGACTTTTAACTTTTATTGCATCAATCTCTTTTAAAAAACTCCAAGCATTTTGAACAGTCCCTCTGGCTACTTTATATTTATTTTGATATTCCGTAACACTTTGAACTCGATCGCCCTTTTTCTTTTGTAAAAGATCAGATGCTAAGTAGTTAACAATGATTCCTTTTTTCTTTAAAAATTCTTCTCCCATAGACTCACACCTCTTTTTCAACAACATCCATTGCCTGTTTTAAAATACGCAAGATCGTGTCTGCACCTGATCGATTGGGATTTATACGAATCATGAATTGTTCAGCATCCGGATCAGCTGCTCTAAATGTGCCAGAAACCCGATAGACAAGTGGAGAGAACTCATATTTTGATTCTGCTCCTACTGGATTGGGTAAGGCACCAAAACTTGTTGCTTGTTCAATGACTTTTTTTGCAATTGGCTTTTTTAATTTGACGACAATTACCTTCGACTGAGCATTGATTAGAAATGCTTTTTCAATCCCTCCAATTTCTTGTTGATTGATTCGACCACAAACCTCTTCACTTACTTTTGCTGATATAGCCAATGAGACCGGTGCATAGATCAATCCTTTTAAAACGTCTATTGCTTCATGACCTTGAACCTGCCCGCCACCAGAATAGTTGTCATTTTTCAGGCGTTGAATCGCTTTTTTCTCACCAACAATACAACCAATACCTTCAGGACCAAGCAATTTGAACGTAGAGAAACAAGATAGATTGGCACCGAATTCGGAACCTAACCCCTTAGTTTTTAGAGCCGAATAATTATCATCAGTAATGATCTGGATAGTTTTATCAAATGATCGGATAAAGGCAATCAATGATTTTAAATCATAGGAATCATCAAATTTTTGTCTTGTTACTTGAATCAATATTCCGTCTACTTTATTATTTAAAAGTTTTTCTTTGACTTCCTCGAGATGATTATAATCAGCAAAAATTGTTTTTAATCCTAACATCTCAATCGATACTTTTGACGTAGGATAGATTGGTGCATCATGAACCATTAAAGTCTTGTTAGTTCCTAAAAGAGAATATAATGCTAACCTGATGGCATTCGTACCAGAACCGCGTACAAGCATCGCAGCCTCAGCATTAAAAAAATCTGCCAAAACCTTTTCAACTTTTTGAGTAGTCCTCGGCTGATTTAACCCTTTTACAACACCAAGATCCCCTCGTGTTAGAATTTCTTCACCTGAGAAGTTTCTGGTTATAGCATCTACAAAGCGAAACTGCATTTGAGTCGCTTCTTCTATCGACAAACTTTCTAAAGGGAATGTCTCCATAATTTCGCTCCTAATTCATAAATATTCTTGGATTATCTCGTAGCATTTTATCGATAAAATTCTCAGATAAACCATTTTCAAGTGCAAGTGGAACAAATGTATCCAATAAATAAGAATACCCTATTCCACCTCGATATGCTAAATTTGACTTTCGAGTAATATCCATTGAAAGAAATACTTTGTCTTGATAACCACGTTTTTCAATCTCTTTTAGCATCTCTATTCTTAGCAGATCTGGTTGATAGTTCTCTTTTCCAATCGTGTCAAATTCTACATATACCCCTTGATCTAACATTCTTAAAATATAATCACTATTACCGGTCAAATCCACGTGTCCAATCACCACTTTATTTAAATCAGCCCCATGCTCTTTAAAAAAGTTTACTTGTTCATGGCCAAAGGTTCCCAATGTTGTGTGAGTCGATATAGGAACATTACAATGTTTTTGAGTGAGGACAGCAGCGATAAATATTTTTCTTTCTCGTTCAGTCATATGGTTTTTACTTGTCCCTATTTCACCGATAAGTTGTGCTTTGATACTGGTTTCCGCTATTCCATTTTCTATCTCATTTACCATAAAATCAGTCAACTCTTCAATCGTAGCTGACGTCACAAATTCGGGTAAGAATTTATCTTGGTAAAATCCTGTTGCTTGGACAATATTGATTTTAGATAGCTCAGATACTTGCTGAACATATTCGGGATTTCTTCTCATGTCCATATTTGTCAGGTCTACTATATTACGAACTCCCTTAGAATACAATTTTTTGTATTCTGAAACAGTCTCATCAAAACAATTTAAGTTCGTATCATCATCTTTCTTCAAACGTGAAAGATCGATCGTAGTATGTTCATGCATATAAGTTATACCGTCTAACAACATCACTTCAATCCTCCTAGTTTGCAACTATTGGTGCGAATAATCCCAATAAATACAAAATGTTGACAATAACGCCTAAACTGATTGCAGCAATAGGACCCACGGCTAATTCTACGACTGGTTTTTTCGCTTTTCTATTCAAAAGCATCAAACCGATGACCCAGAAAAAACCTATTCCTGGTGCAATTTGCTCAGATGCCATCGCTCCCCCAATTAAAAGAGCAACTTCTAATACTTTATTCATAGCTGTACGAATATGTTCACCCATTTCGCGTATGCCTGGAAATTTGTCAAGGGCTTTTGCCATTAAGGTCAACAATTGTACTTCAACAAACATTAGCAGTGCGCCCACTAGAAAAGCAACAAGAGGATTACCATTCAATAAGATTCCTGCGACAAATACAAAAGTCGTGCCAGCTGGGCTATACACACCTGTAACGATTGCAGTTGAAAAAACTAAGGGAATGAAGCCAATTCCACGAGCAAAAGCAGCTAATGCAGCTTCACTCATTTTTCCTTCTGAAAGCAAATTTAATGAAATAGGATCACCTGCAATAATCATCAAACTTGTTGATGCCGCCACTAAGCCCCCTGTAACGGATAACCATAACCAGTTCTTCTTAATACGATTCACACGTTCTAAAAATACACTTACAAGGCTCTCATTTGAGTTACTACCATCGCTTTTCACTTGAATGGCATAAACAATCATGAAGAGCATCCCAACAAGTAAGGACATTCCTTCTGCACTAAGTGTTAATGTTGCGCCATTTCCTAAATCAAATGTACCAAAACGTTTTACAACAAACAATGTTAAAAGCGTAGCGCTGAATGAAATCGCACCTTTTTTGAATCCATGTTGACTAGCGATTGCAATCGCTGGAAAAATACTAAAACCAATAACTACAGGAGCACCTACTTGCGAAAGTGAGTCCATAAAGTTCACCGGCATCATTGCAAAGAGGTCAACAACCGCTTGGAGCCCAATAACTAATCCAACACCATAAATAGCTCCTACACTAGCAGCAACAATAACTCCGATTTTGCCTTCCGGTGCCCAAGATCCGATAATATCTGTCATTAATAATACACTATGGACTAATAGAATAGATGCACCTATTGAAACAGGAATGCCAAATCCAATGACTAATCCAAAACTTAAAGCAAAACTTGTCGCTGCAATTTCTTTCTTACCAATTTTTCCTTCTAAAAATTCCGGAATGATTGGCCTTAATCCGTCATTAAAAACAGCGATTCCTTTATTTGCTAACACTGCACAAAGTCCCCCTAAAAGTGCAATAGCAATTAATTCAACAATTTTCGATGATTCCATCTCTTTTCCCCCAAATTAAATAATCTATTGTTTTTTTAGTTCGTCCATAATGATAGGTACTACTGCTTCTTTATGCTGAGCGGTAAATCCAAAAGCTTTTTTTCCTGAACTGACATGTTCTCTTATTTCAGATTCCGGCATCACTTTTCCAGGCATAGAAACAGTTACACAGTTATCATGGCCTAATAAAGCTAATGCCATTGCCAGAGCACCCCCACCACCAGTATTACATGCCCCGATGTAGTAGTCAGCTTGTTTATTTTTGACTGCCATCGCAGCATCTAAATCACTTTTGATAACAATCTCGAACTGATCATCACCAAACGTTTCGACTAATGCTTTCACCTCGTCCTTATCGATTTGACCGCCGATAACTATTTTTTTCATCACAATTTCCTCCTTATGAATGTACATTTTTTTGTATATTGATAAATAATCAATAATTACAAATTGATTGTAACCGGAGACAGAATCAATTGCAAGCCCTTTCTAAAAATCAATTCAATTTCATTTGTTTTCCTCGTGTCTGTCACAACGGTTAAAATATCACGCTGTAATATCTCGCAAGCACATCCAATCACTTCATTTTCCAGCTGTTTTGATGTGACAGAAGTATTTTTAGAAATGAAAAATGTTGTTTCCATGTAATCACCCGTTTCATCTATTTCTTTCATTATTTTAACTCTACAGAAAATCCAACTACTGCACCGTATCTAACAATCTATCCATAGCTTCACAGTCAATCTACTTTTCTCTTAGAATAAACAGAAACTTATTCAAATAATTCTCATTTGAACACTCTGATATCGTTTACAAATATAGAATAAATGAAAACCTTAACCAAAAAAATAGAGAAAATCGATGAAAAAATAAAAAAAACAGACTTTTTTCGTATTATGGTTTTAATCGTCTTCTTTTAAGCAAACCCGTCTCTCATAGACAGATTACTTTAACTCGATTAATAATTTCGTCCTTCTCATTACCAGATTGGCGATACAAGTTATCTAAAATTTCCTCGCTTAGCACCTTCATCCTGATATAATAAAGTAAATAAACGACAAGGAGCCATAGCATGTCAAAAATAATTATTTCCGGAAGTATCACTTTTCAAAAGGATTTTGAAGAACTAACAAATACACTTACTGAAAATGGGCATCAGGTGATCAATTATCCAAGAGCCACGGACAATCTTTCTACTCAGTTTTCAACCTTATTCGTAGACTTTTATAAAGACATAGAAAAAGCCGAGATTTTTTATTTATATAACAAAGAAAAAAATGGCATCTGCGGTTATATCGGTGCAGCTGGCTTTGCGGAAGCAACCTTTGCTTTGACTCGAAAACTACTGTACGGACAGAAAATCCAATTGTTTTTGCATGAGGAACCGAGTGAAAAAGTAGCTTGTTCTGAAGAGATTGAGCTGTGGAAAGAGAATGGTTGGATCACTGTTAAAAATCTGGACACGTTATTTTGATTGAGAAAAACAAAACTCCTTATATGAAAGCTGGCGGTAGTCTGATGAAAAAGCTTATATTAATCAGCGGTACCATGGGAATTGGTAAATCAACTATAACTGAAGAATTATCCAAACAAACAAAGCAGTCTATTTACCTTGACGGAGATTGATGCTGGATGATGAATCCGTTTATCCTCAATGAATAAAATAAGGATATGGCGATCAACAATAGCCATTTTCTGTTAAACCCGTTTATAAATAACTCTATGATCAACGTCATTTATTTTTGCTGGGTTATGGATGAGCAAAAAATTGTGGCTCGAGTCTTGAACGGCATCGCATTGGAAAATATTGACGTGCAGCACTTCTCATTAATTGCCTCGTCAGAAAAATTACAGGAAAACTTTGAAGGAGATATAACCACCGGGAAACGAACACTATCTGATTTACAGCGTTCACTGAATAGGTTACCAAATTATTCTGAATTGCGTTCAAGAAAATTGATATTTCCCATCACTCTGTTGCGGAGACCGTTTCAAAAATAATTTTGGCATCTTCTTAAATATTCCTTCAATTAGTAAATTTTTGCACATGTTTTTAACGTAACTATTATCCGAGGGCTACTTATTGCGACTAACACAAATAAGCCCACACTCATAAGAGCACGGGCTTATTAATGTCATCTTTCATTACATATACTTCTCAACTTCATCAATTTCTTTTTGTAGTGCTTTTTCATCGTACTTTTCATACTTACCGGCTTCGTGTGCGATCTTTTTGATTTCATGAATCGCTTTTTTCTCAACGATCCATTTCTTCATACTATGTTTTTTTGCGTCTGCATCTAGTGTGTCTAATTCAGCTAAATTCTCATCTAACTTATCAAGAACCTCTGCAATCTTTACCAATGCTTTTGCTTCCTTTTCTTCATAGTTTGTCATAGATATCACTCCTTAAGTATTTGATATATTTATCTTACTGCTGTAATTAAATGTTTTCAAATTAAATGTACTGTTTATCACAAAGTTTTATCTTATTCTCACTGAAGAAATAGAAAACATTAGATTCTTGCAATATTCTATTCATTTTACATTTATTTTTATCCTTAAAGATTTATCCTAAGAGAAGTATCGATTAT
>NZ_NGLL01000001.1:1508062-1692976 GCF_002140615.1 Enterococcus sp. 2G9_DIV0600 | reverse complement strand
TAAGAGAAGTATCGATTATATAAAAAGATGATTTAGTGAATTAGCAAACATTCGGTGTGTCTTTTAAGATAAAATCAATTAGCTTTCTTTACTTTCTTATGGTTGCAGCAAAATTTTCCCGACACTTTTTCCAGATTCTAAATAATCATGGGCAGCTTTTCCGTCAGCTAATGAAAAAATGGTTGGTTGACTGATTTTAATTTGATTCTTGCTAAAGTAAGTAAATAGTCGGGTGCTTCTTCTCTCCCGCTCTTGAAAACTTGTTAAGTAATCCCAGAGATCCCCTGTCAAAATACTTTTTGATTTTGATAACAAGGGAATAAAGTCGATCGCTGGCGGATTTCCGCCTGCCATGCCAAAAAAGATAACCTTCCCTCTATTTTTGAGCAAGTTGACACTTTCGGCTAATGTATGTCCAATGCCATCATAAACGGTATCAAAGAAAGAAGTATAGGTTTCTTGCCATTCTGTGTTTCTTAAAAAGACTTGTTTTGCTCCTTGGTCTAAAGCCAGTTGTCGCTTTTCTTCCGAAGAAGTGACGCCGAAGACTTCTAGGCCATCTGCGGTTAAGAGTTGCGATAAAATTTGTCCGACACCACCACTTATCCCATGGACGAAGACCTTACTATTATTCACATTATTGCCAAGATCATGAGCTAAAAAATCAGCTGTCAACCCTTGCAGGCCAATACTGGCTGCTAATTCAGGTGGTATACTAGATGGAATACGGATGGCATTTTCCTCAGGAACAGCCACCAATTCTGCATTAGCAAAAGGAACATCCACAAAAAGAATCGTTTCCCCTAGCTGAAACTTAGAGACTGATCTTCCTTTTTGAATAATCTTCCCTACACCTTCATAGCCATTAATTAGAGGGTCTCGGGATTCAATATGATAGCTGCCCTTTCTTCGATAAATATCTGCATAATTCAAACCAATATACATCATTTCTATCAATAGCTCATTTTCTTGAATGACGGGATCAGGCAAATCCCCATATGTTAAAACAGTTGAATCACCGAATTCATTAAAATACAACGCCTTCATGCGCAAATCCTCTCCTATCTTCAGTCTATCGAAATCGTCCTGTTCTGTCTAAAATCAGAAATCTATCAATCGCCAAGCTTTCATAGAACGGAACAGTATCACAATCAACCGTTTGAAGTTTCATTAGCTATCTTTTGTTCGAACCCCCCCCTATTTTGAAGGTACTCTTCTTCTATGCCACGAGATGCCATGCGTCAAAAGAGAAAGTTTTTATGGTTCGTCATTTTCCATCTTAAAACGGTTATGAATGGATCCTGCATATTAATTGATTTATTAAATAGTCAATCTAAGAGATGTTTAGCTATATTACTATACTCTTAAACTAAGTAAAGACTAGAGTAGTAATCATTGATTATTAAAAAAACGTTTATGTTATGAGGAAATCATTTTTTATAAAAGCGAATTCGATCTGTATGTGCTGGTATCTGATTATAAACTGATTCCCAAACACCCTTTCGATAGACTTCATATTCTTCAAATAAAAAGGGCAAACCATTCGACTGAGCAATATCTGCGCTATCCATCAATTGAAAATGTAAATGGGGGGACGTAGAGTTACCTGAATGTCCAACATTTCCTAGTTTCTCTCCTTTTTTTATCCGATCACCAACTACTCCTTTTATTGAATTCGTTTGTAAATGTGCAAATGCCATATAGATATTATTTTGGCATTTTAAAACCAGATAATTCCCAGCAATTTTACTGAAGTCGTCATTATACTCGTTAAAAGAGTTAGCATTTTTTATAGCAATTGCCGAATCCACTATCCAATGCACAACAGCACGTTCTGGAATACCATCTCTAATCGTTACGATCTCACCATCACAAGGCGCAAAAATCGGTTTCCCCCAACCATAGCATTTATCTAACGGTACTCCAAAGAAAAAATACCTAGTAAAACTAGTATTGTAAAACGGCTTTCTTGTCTTTTCCCAATCAACTTGCACAAAATCAAACGCAAATCTTAATCCCATACGATTAGTACCGTGACTAGGGATTTTCTTTACTGGTGTAGTAGGTGCTTGCCATTCCCCTCTAAGTGGAAATTCTATAATAATCGATCGGTGCTGGTCTTTTATCACCTCTGATTCCTCCTTTCAAAAATGCCTCTTCAGTCTCTTTTTGAAAAATTATTTTTTTGAAGTCCACTTTTCTTTCGGTCAAATTTTCCCAACTTCGTAAAAAGAGTGTCTTGCTTCTTTTTTTATTTCAGGAAAGAGTGAGCGATTGGACACCTAAATGGGTTCTATTTCTTGCTAATTCAAATAAATATCTTTATTTTTTTGCCGGTGTTTTTCATTAATCTATCAACATACTGATTATTCAATCAAAAAATTTTTCTTGTATCCCTAGCATAATTTCATCTTCTGTTTTTTTATCGGTTTCGTTGGCGAAATCATAATAATGAGGCTTCTGATCGTAGTATATTTCTAATTTTAAGCAGGATTCACTTTCATCAGTAAACAAATCAATGGGAATGTCATAAGAATCTGTAGGAATAAGATAGTAAAATAGATTGGATCCACAATTTCTGCAGAATCCTCTCTCTGCCCAATCAGAGGATTTGTATCTTGTAACTGATTCCTCAGAAGTGATGGTGATGTCTTCACCGCTTCCTGCTGAAACAGAAAGAAACGGTCCGGACCCCCATTTTCGACACATGGAACAATGACAAGCACTAATCTCCGAATGAAAATCTTTGACAATGATAGAAACTTTTCCGCATAAGCAAGTGGCTTTTTTCAATGAATTTCCTCCTTTTAAACAAATTTCCTTTGTCATTTTTAAACAAATCGTTTTGCAGCAACTTTTTTCAAATTATTGATACATTTGGCTAGTTCGGCTGTATTCATTTTAGCCTTCTCTAAAGAGAGGATCAGCATATCACAGACAGAAATGATATCCTCTGACGGTTCAGGATTATTCAAAATAGCTCTTACATCATGTTCTTCTTGATGATCGATCGAATGAAGTAAGCGCAAAATGGCTTCTAATGAATATTTTGCTGCGCGTAATATACGAATGATTTTTAATCGCTTTAGATCGTCTGCTGCATAAATGCGATACCCATTTTCACTTCGCTTTAGCGATAACAAGCCGTTCAACTCCCAGTTTCTTAACGCATCAGTTGTTACGCCTAAGTATTCAGCTGCTTCACTCCGCTTTAAAGAAATGTCTTCCTCTTCAGTCGTTCCTTTGATCATATCTTCAACGATATGAATCGCTTCATTCGCCTCATCGATTTCTTGATCAATAGCCAATCCATAATCATGGAGCAATGCTGTGGCTGAAGCAAATTCATATTTTGCCAAGGCTTTGATCAGCTCTCTCATCATTGCTCTTAAACCAGATTGGAGCACCTCGACCTGAAAAGCAACTTTTGCTGTTCTTATCAATTCAACATGATATTCATTGTAAATTCTATAGCCATTTTTCGCTCTTTGAGGCTTAGGAATCAGTTCCCATTCCTCATAGCGTCGAATCGTGTTAGGATGAAAACCCACTAGTTTTGCTACCTCAGACGTTTTATATGTTTCCATCCGTTTCTCCCCCATCGTTCAAAATAAAAAGCGTTAATTCATGAAGTGCTCTGGAACAGCTTGTATACAAAAGATTGCTTTTTGATGATAATTGTTCCTTCCTAATATCAGTCAGGATAACTTGGTCGAACTCCAAGCCTTTAGCATATTGTGGCGTCGTGACAATGATTCCTTCCGTCATGGCTGTAGACTGCTTCCCAAAACGAGTGACCTCATAAGAAGATAGGCTTTTTTCGATTTTAGCAACTTCATCCCAAGTTTGGCAAATGATGCCGCAGGTTTTATGAGCTGACGATTCAAATCTTTCTATTATTTTTGTCAGCTTTTCTTGTTTTTCCTGTTGGTGATCAATATAGTTCAACTCAACTTCTTTATTATGACGTTCAATCGGAGTAAGTGCATTATTTGCCGTAAATTGTTTAGCAAATTTAATTATTTCATAGCTGGACCGATAACTGGTATTGAATGTGACTACATGGTTGTTTGAAACAACGGTTTGTAGTCGCTCCAAAAAATTCATTTCCGATGTCAGTAAATCTTGATTGACATCTCCACAAATTGTTTTTTGGCAAGGAAACAAACGATCCAACACATAAAAGTGCAACAGCGAATAATCCTGCATTTCGTCAATAACAATATGTTTGATTTGTCGGTTGGGAAGGATTCCCTCAATGTTCATTTTGAAATAGAGATATGGAAATAGATCTGCATAATCAATCTTATTTTTGTTTTGATTAAAAGGAATCTTTTCTGACGTCAAGAAGTTCACGTACTCATTCAAGCTAGTTGTTATTTGCAACCTGCTTAGCAACTCTTTTTCTATTGCTTTGCTTATATGATGTTGGTCATTCTCAGGCACGATCTTACTTAATTGCCGTGCTAATTGCTTAGTTCTAACGAATAATGCACTTTCCGAAAGAGTATTATTTACTTTTTCCAATTCTTTTTTTGAAAATGTGTATTGATGATCAACGATAATATCTTCGGAAAATAATCTATTATTGAGCTGTTGGATATGGTTTTTCAAAGACAAAAAGAATTTCTCAGATCTTTTATATAAAAAGGTTTTTGCCTCTTTTGACATTGGCTTTTCTATCATTTGATCTATTTCATCCTGTTTATCAGTTACTTTTAACTCTTCTTCGATCATTGGTTGGACAAGCTGGGTGATTTCAAGCTGATTTAGCTCGTCTTCTCCTAATTCAGGCAAAACAGTTGAAATGTAACTGGAGAATACATCATTAGGTGATAGAATCAAAACATCTGAGGCCTGTAGTTCTTCTCTTTTTTGATAGAGTAAATAAGCAATTCGATGGAGTGCGATAGATGTTTTTCCGGAACCAGCAACACCTTGGATAATCAAGTTCTTGGCTTTTACATCTCTGATTACTTCGTTTTGTTCTTTTTGAATCGTGTGGATAATGGTCTTCATTTCACTTGAAGTGTTTTTACTCAGCTCATTCATCAAGAATTCATCGTTTACTGTGTCATCTGTGTCGACAACAACTCTAAGCGCTCCATTTTCAATTTCAAACTGTCGCTTTCCTTTTAAGTATCCATGAAATCTCTTCCCTAATGTCTCATAGTAGGCAGAACCTAAACTAAAATCATAGTATAATGAGGAAATCGGTGCCCGCCAGTCATAGATCAGCTGCTGTCCAAATTCATCCGCAAACCCGTACCTACCAATGTAAAAATTTTCTACATCTTCGTCACCCTCAAACTGAAACTTAATTTTTGAAAAGTAAGGTGCTCCTTTTAAATACGCTAACTTTTTACTAATATTCGTTTCAAAGTTATTACGCTTATCAATAAAACTTAAGTTTTGCTGGTGATTGTAAACTTCATATTTGTCTAATTCATTTTTATAGTCAACTGTATATTTTTTGATATCTTTATAAGCTTGTTCATTAGCATTGACAGTTCCATCAATTTGTTTAATTTTTTTCTCAATTTTTGTTATAACTTCTTTTAAATGCTCATTTTCTTTCGTATTTAACATGATAAATTCCCCTTTCTCAATGATCTTATCAAGAAAGGGTACATTGGTGGTTTAGTGTAGGGTTTGGAAATTTTAAAATAGATTGATTGTTCTTTGTCTAATTTTCTTTTAAAGTGATTCTCTCATTTTCAATCAGTAATCATACGTATCAATTTCACTGACAGCTTTTTCAAAGTCTGATTGATGCGGTAGAACTTTTTTTTCTTTTGGTGGGAATGTTTTGTCAAAATCATTTAAGATGGATTCATCTGGATACATCGCTTCTGAAAAATGAACACTGCCGCTTATGCCATCTAAAGCACCTTCAAATAGAGGCAATGCCATTACGCCAGTATAAAATTTACCATCAGGCATTGATATATTATATTTCTTTGTTCCTACAAATCCATATGGATGGTAATGATACGTAAAGCCGCCAAGAATAATGGCATTAAAGCCTAGTCTTTTCGCTTCAGCAAGTGAGTGCTCAATCAGCATGCGACCAAACCCTTGCCGATGATACTCTGGCGAAATGCTTACTGGTCCGAAGGTTATAATTGGATGGACTCCGCCATCCTTATCGATCACTTTCGCTTTTGTATAAAAAATGCTGCCGATGATCTCATTGTCTAATGCAATAACGAAGGACAACTCGGGGATAAAGTCAGGATGTTTTCTAATGTTGTGAACAAGTAAATGTTCGACTGCTCCTGGGAAATATAAATTCCAAAATGCTTCTCGTGTGATTTCTTCCACTATTCTATGGTCTTTTTCTTCTTCATGTCTAATTGTAATAGTCATAATTTCCTCCAAAAGTATTTCTTTTCTTTTTTTTACAAAAGATAACTGACTTAATTGTCTAATCCTCGAAATAGTAGGAGAAGGCCTAGACTATAGTCAAAGATCTTTATTTCGTTTCTATACTATCATCGTTGAACTAAAATACCACATGATAGCTCGTTTAAATACTAACCATATGAAATACATCATCTAGTTCTATTTAGGACGAACAAAACTGGTATGTCCATCTTGAACTCCTTTTTTATCGTCGTTTTTTATTCTAACTGAAAGAATATCTCTAGCTCATTCTCATGGAAAAAGACATTCCCAATGTTGAGATGTGTAGAGAATGGTGAAACTTTCAGTACTCTTAAACGTGGAATTTACTTAAATAGTGTTATCCAGCTATTACCTCTTATTTAGGCAATGGGTCTTTATGACTAGCAATTCTAAATCAATTATTTTTGATTTGGAATTGCTAATAAGAAGTAAAACTAAATGATTACTATTGAGTAATTATAGGTGCACATTTACTGTTTTTTTAATTCAACCTTGTCTACAGTCTTAGGCGATAGGTTTCACCAATCGTCTAAGCTTTATAAATTTGATAATTCTGCAAATACTTTTTCTATTAGCATAAAAATAGACCGTACTTTATTTGTTTTTCAACTTATTGTTCAGATACTTATGCTACTCATCGGACAGACTCCATTCAATTTTTAGTAGAACAAATCATGCCTTCGCACAAAGTTTATCTAAACTATTTTTCACATATAAACAACTGGCTATAATCGATTATCCTTATTCCCATCTAAAATAGCGCACCGCAATAAAAATACCAATAATGGAAATAGCTGTTAACAATAAAACCATATAAAGCAGCCCATTTTCTTCTGGAAACGTAACCGTCTTTAATAACTTGATGCCTTGCGTCAAAGGCATAATATCCGCTACTTTCTGCAATCCCTGCGGCATGATTTCATAAGGAACTGTCGCTCCTGATAAAAAAAACATTGGAAAGAAAATTGCTGAATTTATCGCCCCGGTTGCTTTCTCACTAGGCGATAAGCTGGCAACGATCAAACCTATGGCATGAATGGAAATCATCACTAACAGATACGCTGGTATAAAGTACAGCCAGTTGCCAACGTAAGAAAATTGAAAGAAAACAACTAGCACGCCTAATAGTAACAACATCGACACGATGCTGATCGTAAAGCAAAAAAGTAAATGTGCCAAAAGTAATTGGATCGGACTAATTGGTGTCACCTGATATCTTTTCAAGATTTTTCGCTCACGGTAGGAAGATAATGCAAGAGGAAGCCCCATCACACCTGCTGAACAAATCCCTACAGTCGAAACGGACACAAGAGCTGTATTCAGCGAATCATTACTAGAATCCATAACCCCCATAAGACAAACAATCCCAAGGGGAACAAAAATGCCAAATATAATGGAAGACATTTCTCTTATCGACAGTTTTGCTTCTGATTTATAAAGTAACCAAAATGTCTTCATCTTAATACTCCTCCCCAATAAGTGCTAGAAAGGCTTCTTCAAGTGTGTCTTTTTTGCTTTCCAATACTATTTCTGCGACCGTACCGCTTGCCACTTCTTTGCCCTCTTTTAGGACTAAAATTCGATCACATAAAATTTCTACTTCGTCCATATAGTGTGAAGTCAGGAAAATGGTCACACCTTTTTCTTTAAGCATCAGCAAGTATCGCCAAACTTCTCTCCTTGCTTTAGGATCCAGACCCGTTGTCAGCTCGTCTAAAAAGATGATCTCCGGATTCCCCATAATCGCTAATAGGATACATAGCTTCTGTTTTTCTCCGCCGGATAATGTAGCTAAAAACGAATTTTTTTTTGCTGAAAGACCAAATTCATCCAACGTCCTCATCCAATCAATCGGTTTTTCGTACAAGGAATGAGTAATTTCACAGATTTCTTTGACCTTCAACTGATTTTGAAAAGCTGCTTCTTGAAACTGAACCCCTACATATTGAAAGAGCTTTTTTCGCTCTTTTCTTGGATCTTTGCCTAACAAGGTGATATCTGCAGAATCATATTTTTGCGTACCTAAAAGGCAATCGATCGTCGTTGATTTGCCTGCTCCATTATGACCGAGCAAGCCAAATATCGTTCCTTTCTCTACAGCAAAACTCAAATTGTCTACTGCACGTTTGTCTCCATATGTTTTGACCAGATCTTTCACTTCTATTGCATTGGTGTTTTTATCGATCATTTTATCCCTCCAATCATTTTCTAGGTTCATTCTAGCCGAAAACGATTCGAAGGTGGTCTAGTGGAGGGTTCTCAATTAGGGGAAAATCCTATCTCGACTTCCAATAAATAATACGTAATAGCAATGCATCACTTAAATACTCGATTTCATCCATCTGTTCTTGATCTTCCAAATAAAGAAAAACCAGTTAGGGACGCTGCCTAACTGGTTATAACTTTACTATCAGTTGTATCTTTCTATTCGATAACTTTCTGTTTAAGAACCGAATAAGAAGTTTTTCGTAAATGTTTGCAGACAATCCGAGTAGTGAAATAAGTAAAGTGAATACGACTTTTAAAATAGTGTTTTCTATCTAAAGCCTTATTTCTTCGGTTCATCCTCATCCATCTTCAGAACTGCCATGAAGGCTTCTTGCGGTACTTCGACGGAGCCGATTTGTTTCATCCGCTTCTTCCCTTCTTTTTGTTTCTCCAGAAGTTTGCGTTTCCGAGAAACGTCACCGCCATAACATTTCGCCAATACGTTCTTACGCAAGGCTTTGATATCGGAACGGGCAACGATTTTTTGTCCGATGGCTGCTTGGATCGGTACTTCAAATTGTTGTCGTGGAATCAGTTTTTTTAGTTTTTCAACGATGGCTTTGCCGCGTTCATAGGCAAAGTCGCGATGAACGATAAAGCTTAACGCATCGACTTTTTCAGTGTTCAGCAAGATGTCCATTTTCACTAGCTTGCTAGTGCGGTAACCAGACATTTCGTAATCGAGTGATGCATACCCTTTGGTGCTGGATTTCAATTTATCAAAGAAATCAAAGACGATTTCCGATAATGGGATCTCATAAACGACGTTTACGCGATAATCATCCAAGTAATCCATCGTGACAAAGTCTCCCCGTTTGCGTTGGGACAATTCCATTACAGCACCGACGTAATCGTTAGGGACCATGATTTGTGCTTTGACGTAAGGCTCTTGCACGTTGTCGATCGTGACTGGTTCAGGAAACTCTGCTGGATTATCAACGACGACCATTGAGCCATCAGTCTTGTTGACGTGATAGATTACGGATGGTGCAGTCGTAATCAACTCAAGGTTAAATTCACGTTCTAGCCGTTCTTGCACGACATCCATGTGTAATAGGCCTAAGAAGCCGCAACGGAACCCAAATCCTAATGCTTGAGAGGTTTCTGGTTCAAATTGCAATGCTGCATCATTCAATTGTAATTTTTCCAATGCTTCTCGAAGGTCGTTGTAACGTGAGGTATCGATTGGGTACAATCCGCAATAAACCATCGGATTCATTTGACGATAACCGGCTAAGGCTTCTTCTGCTGGATTGTTGGCTAAAGTCACCGTATCCCCGACTTGGGTATCTTTAACAGTCTTGATGGCAGCAGTGATATACCCAACATCGCCCACCATCAACGCATCTCGTTGAATGGCTTTGGGTGAAAAGACGCCGACTTCTGTGACATCAAAGGTCTTGCCATTACTCATCATTTTGATCTTGTCACCTGGTTTGACCATCCCGTCCATGATGCGGACGTTTAAGACCACCCCACGATAGGAATCGTACACGGAGTCAAAGATCAACGCTTTTAACGGTGCTTCAATATCACCTGCTGGAGCTGGGACATACTCAACGATTTGTTCCAAAATGTCTTCGATCCCAATACCTGCTTTGGCACTCGCTAAAACAGCTTCACTGGCATCGATACCGATCACATCTTCGATCTCTGTTCGTACTCGCTCAGGATCGGCAGCTGGCAAGTCTATTTTATTAATGACTGGTAGGATCTCTAAATCATTGTCTAACGCCAAGTAGACGTTTGCCAATGTCTGTGCTTCGATCCCTTGAGCCGCATCAACGACGAGCACGGCGCCTTCACAAGCGGCCAAACTGCGGGACACTTCATAGGTGAAATCGACGTGCCCTGGAGTGTCGATCAAATGGAAGATGTAAGTTTCTCCGTCTTTGGCGGTATAGTTAAGTTCCACGGCATTTAATTTGATCGTGATTCCTCGTTCACGTTCAAGATCCATGGAGTCTAATAATTGGTTTTGCATTTCCCGTGACGTCACTGTATGGGTTTGTTCCAAAATACGGTCCGCCAATGTTGATTTCCCATGGTCGATATGGGCGATAATGGAGAAATTACGAATCTTCTCCTGTCGTTTTTTCATTTCTTCTATGTTCATGGATACGTTCCTCATTTCTTTTAGTCAGCTTTTCTATTATACCAACGAAATGCCAATAGTTAAAGTATTTTTCTTAACCGTTATTTAGACATATTCATTCAGGTTTTGCTATACTAGAGCTAGCAAATAAATTGGAGTTGAAAGAATGGACAATAATTTTCATCAAAATCTACATATTCGAGCGGTGGATGAAAAAGACGTTGATCAGTTCAATGAACTGTTAAGCTACGTTTTTCAGATCACTGAATCGGATATTGAAGAAAGCGGCTATGAGAGCAAACGGGAAATGATCAAATCTAAGCGCCCGATTTTAGAACTTTCCAAGGTCTTTGGTTGGTTCAATGAAGACAAATTGATCTCGCAAATCGCCGTTTATCCTTGTGAAGTCAATATACACGGTAAATTGATTAAAATGGGCGGAGTGACCGGTGTTGGGACCTACCCTGAATATGCCGGACATGGCCTGATGAAAGACCTGATCAAGCTTGCCTTAGAAACCATGCGGGAAGATCAGCAATGGATCTCCTATCTTTATCCATACAATGTGCCCTACTATCGTCGCAAAGGCTGGGAGATTATGTCCGACAAGCTGACCTTCAAAATTCGTGATACCCAACTTCCGAAAACCAAAGAAGTCCCTGGGATCGTAGAGCGCAAAGAAGTGGATGACCCTGATGTCTTTACTGTCTACAACCAATTCTCCCGCGACAACCATGGTGCCTTGCAGCGGACCTCTTTTCACTGGGAAGAGTATTGGCGCTATGAAAATGAAGAAGAGCGCACCGCGGCTGTCTATTACAATGCCAGCGGTCATCCGACTGGTGTACTTTTTTATTGGGTAGCCGAAGAAGTCTTCCACGTAAAGGAAATGTTCTACTTGAATCAAGAAGCCCGCAATGGTCTTTGGAATTTTATCTCTGCTCATTTCTCAATGGTTTATTGGGTCAAAGGAGACATTTATTCAAATGAACCTCTGTCCTTCTACTTGGATGATAGTCAAATCAAAGAAACCATCGAGCCTTATTACATGGCGCGGATCGTCGATGTAGAACAGTTTTTGAAAAACTTCCCATTTGAAGCCTTCCAAACACCTTTTCACTTTGTTGTATCCGACCCAGTTGCCGATTGGAACAACGGAATCTTTGGTGTCCAATACAATCACGGAGAGATCGTAGTTTCAAGAGAAGCTATCGGAAAAGCGGTCCAGCTGGATATTCAGACATTGTCGTGTCTGTTGATGAATTACCGCCGTCCGGCTTACTTAGAGCGTGTGGAACGGCTAAATACCGATTCAGAAACACTGGCATTACTGGAATCGATCATCCCTGATATGGAAGCCTATTTCAGCGATTATTTCTAAACAACAATTCAACAAAACGTACAACTATGAATGATTAAGGAGTGTTTTTGAATGAAACTATATTTTGCTGCTCCCCTGTTTGCTGCTAGTGACCTGCGCTACAACGCCGAACTTGTTGCGTCGATTCGCCAGCAGTATCCGCAGCTGGAGATTTATTTACCTCAAGAAAATGCCGCGATCAATGATAAATCCGCCTATGCGGATAGCAAAATGATCGCTTTGGCAGATACCGAAAAAGTACTGGAAAGTGATTTGATGATCGCATTACTGGATGGTTTGACCATCGATGCTGGGGTTGCCTCTGAGATCGGTGTCGCCTATGCAAAAGGCATTCCTGTTTTAGGGCTTTATACAGATAGTCGCCAACAAGGAGCCGACAATCAGCAAAAGCTGGCAGCATTACAAACCGTTGCGGAAAACCAATTCCACTATGTCAATCTTTATACGGTGGGTTTGATCAAACTAAATGGTGAGATTTATTCCTCTGAAGCAGCCCTTTTAGCTGGCTTAGCCGACTATCTTTCGGAGGACAACTAAATGGGACAAACTTATCAGCGACTGCAAAAGGTATTCACTATTTTTGGTATTCTCGTGTTTTGTTTTTCTTTGTGGGAATTTTTCCGTGGGGTCTATCCGCAAACACAAGGATTGATTTTCTTAGTTCAGGCATTGCTTGGGATTTTATTGATTTTCGTCCCAGAAATGAGTAAAAAGTTCTTAAAAATCCAGCTACCAAATGCCACCGTCTACTTTTATTGGTTTTTCTTGCTGATCTCTGTATTTATGGGGACAATTCTGCATTTGATTGAAACCATTGCTTTCTGGGATAAAATTCTCCATGCGGTGAGTCCTATGGTCTTGACGGCTGTTGGCTATGGATTGATCTGTCTCTTACTAAAAGAAGTCCCCGTTTCAAAAGTTTCTCCATGGTTATTTTTATTAATGGGCTTTGCTTTTGCTGGCTTATGTGGTGTTTTCTGGGAGTTTTGGGAATTCATCTGCGATTCCGTTGGTGGAATGAATCTCCAACGTTATGCAACTTTAGATGGCACACCGTTTATCGGCCGTGAAGCATTGATGGATACGATGGGCGATTTACTGACCAACACGATTGGTGCTGCTCTAATGGGCGTGTTCGCTTACGTACAAGGACGAGGCAAACCTGATTACTTTGAAAGTTATCGGATTCGGAAATTATCATAGTCTACCTTTAAAAGCCGGTTGAAAAGCATCGTTTTTCAACCAGCTTTTTTCTGTTGTTCTTTTATTGATAAAGAAAAATTTATAAAAATACTTAAATGGTAGCTCTTGTTTTTGCTGATTCACTGTATACCAAGGGTTCCTATCGTGTGTAGAAACTAATAAAACGTTTACAATCTAAAAAAATTCCCTCGTTTAATCATTTTTATTTCCCCAAAAAACCTTGGTCTGTTATAATTACATTATTCATTTGACATTGCGTCAGTAAAGGAGAGGCTTATGGTCCTAACAGTGTTTTTCATTTTATGCTGCTTGATTTTTTCATCGATCACCTATGCGTTCTCTAAAGATGCCCGGAAGTTTGTCCAACCTTTATCAATCAAAATTATTTTTATTGCATCAGCTATTATTGCGGTTTGGACAATGTTCTTCTCAATGGTTGCCTTTGTCGCTTGGGTGATCTAAAAAACATTCTTACCAGTTGCGGCGTTTTCGCTGCATTGGTAAGAATGTTTTTTTGGTTAGAAAAGTTTGATTTGATTCAATGGCCAAAAGCGCAGCAGCACTTTCCCTTCCATTTGATCTTCTGTTACAACCCCGAAACTGCGACTGTCCCGAGAGATCAAACGATTGTCTCCCATCACAAAATAGCTGCCTTCAGGAACCGTTACCGTGAAATCATCGGTAAAGTGTTCGGCACCAGCGGCGATTTGCTGAAACATTTCGCGATAAGAATATTCATCTTGTAATTGATCGTCCGCAAATTTTTCTTTAAAATCATCTAAATAGGGTTCTTCGTATACTTCTCCATTGATTGTTAAGACATCATCTTTCATTTCAATGGTATCACCGGGTAAACCAATCAGCCGCTTGACAGCGATTTTGCTTGGATCATCTGGTTCAACGCAGATCACGATGTCTTGCCGGTCATATGAAGAAATTTTTGATGCAATCAGCCGCTGTTTATCGGCCAAAGTCGGGTCCATAGAATGGCCACTGACTTGAACAGGCGTCAGGACAAACAGACGGATGAGAACCACGGCGACGATAAAGAAAAGCAGTAACCAATTTTCTTTTAGGATTTTTACCATAGCTGCTCTTTCGCTCCTTTACTGCATCTTTTGTCATTATCAAAGCTCGTTTCTGGCATTCTGACAAAAGATATCTTCCTCAATCTTACGTGGAATTTTTACATTGAGCAAGAGGAATCATCGATTTTAAAAAAATTATGATATTTTTAGTGGCTATAAAGAACCTTTTACGTTCGATCACGACTCAAGAAAGCAAACACATCTTTTCGACTTAGACTTCCTACCAGTTTCTGCTCTTCTTCAATCACTACCGTGTCATGAGTTGCAAATAAGGTATACAACTCATTTAAAGTAGTAGATGCAGCGATTTGAGGAGCCCCAGGGTTGACTTCATCGCTGAAAAAGTTCATCCGCATCAAATCCCCTGCTGTGACCAGTTTTGCTTCGTCTTCACCGGTCTCTTCAAAAAAGCTTTTCACAAAAGCAGTTTTTGGTTGCGAGACAATCACTTCCGGTGTATCACATTGGACGATCTTCCCTTGATTCATGACAGCAATTCGCGTACCTAGTTTTACCGCTTCTTTCATGTTATGCGTGACAAAAATAATCGTCGTCCCAAGCTCTTGGTGCAAATCGAGGACTAGCTCCTGTAAGGAATTACGAGAAATTGGATCAAGGGCACTAAAGGGTTCGTCCATCAGAATAATTTCTGGGTTAGCAGCTAACGCTCTTAAAATCCCGATCCGTTGCTGTTCTCCTCCTGACAACTCTTTAGGCATTCGATGGCGGTATTGCTCTGGGTCAAGTTTGACCTGTGTCAGCAAACGATCCACGGCTTCTGAGCGATCTTTTTTTGACCACCCTAACATCTCTGGGATCACTTCGATATTTTGTTTGACATCCATCGTCGGAAACAGGGCGATTTGCTGGAGAACATACCCCATTTGCCAACGCATTTTTTGGATATTGTATTCTTTGATCCGTTTTTCTTTGAAGTAGATATCGCCATCCGTTGGTTCTGACAACGCGTTGATCATCTTCAACGTCGTCGTTTTCCCACTCCCAGAAGGACCGACCAAAACAAAGATTTCCCCTTTATTGATGCTCAGATCTAATTGATCGATCACTAGTTTTTGATCAAACTTTTTACTGACGTTTTTAAATTCAATAATTGGTGTCATTCTTGTCCCTCCTTAATTAATCCTTCATCTATCAGGAAGGTACGCGCGACTTCTGCTGGATTTTTTCCTTCGACATTGACCTGATAATTCATTTCACTCATTTGTTCTTCGGTGATTTTCCCTGCCAACTTTTCCAATGCACGGACGACTTCTGGATGTTCCTTAGCAAAGGCTTCTTTCATCAAAGGCGCTCCTTGATAAGGTGGAAATAGTTCCTGATCGTCTTCTAGAATAACTAAGCCATATTGACGCAATTCACTGTCCGTGGAATAGGCATCCAGTAGATTGATATCGCCATTATTGATGGCTTGGTAACGCAATGCTGGTTCCATACTTTGGACACTTGGAAAATCTAGCCCATAGCGTTCTTGGATCCCCGCATACCCGTCTGTCCGATCAATGAATTCGAGGGTGAAGCCAGCTTTAATTTGATTTTCGATTTTCTTCAAATCAGAGATCGTGGTTAGTCCATTTTCCTCAGCAAATTCTTTTTTCACAGCCAACGCATAGGTATTTTGATACGCCATCGGCTGAAGCAAGGTCATCTCAAACTGATCCTTCAATAGATTGACTGCTTCGGTATAGGTTTCGTCGGAGTCAATTTTTTGACTCGCAAGCTCTTCTGGTACCTCAACTAAGCTCTCCAACACGGTACCGGTAAACTCCGGATAAATATCAACTTGGCCATTGTCTAATGCACTGAATAAGAATGAGGTCTTTCCGAAATTTGGCTCTAGTTCAACTTGGGCATCAGGGTCTTCTTGTTCAATCAATTCTTTGTACATGTTGATCAAGATATCAGGTTCGGACCCTAGTTTCCCTGCGATGGTGATGGTTTTCGGCGCGAAAAATCCGCTCTGTGAAAAAGAAACGCCGCCAATCAGCAAGATGATGGCTGCCAGCGTAATCAAGGTATAGCGCGGTTTCAGGTGTTGTAGATATCGGATCAACGTACTGAAAATAATAGCCAGTAATGCAGACCCGATCGCACCGATCAGCGTTAATTCAGGGGCATTCCGATCGATCCCCAACAAAATAAAGGAACCTAGCCCACCAGCGCCAATCAGAGCGGCTAAGGTCGCTGTTCCGATGATCAAGACCAGCGCCGTGCGAATCCCCGAAATTATGACAGGCAAGGCAATCGGCAACTCGACTTTGATCAATCGGCGCATCCGAGACATACCAAATGCCGCCGCAGCTTCTTCGATTGATGGATCGATCTCCGAAAGGCCAATATAGGTATTTTGAAAGATCGGCAATAACGCATAAATAACAAGTGCGATCAACGCAGGCGGTGTTCCGATCCCCACGAATGGAATCAATAAACCTAACAGTGCCAGTGATGGAATCGTTTGTAACACACTCGTTATTTGTAGGCCGACTTCCGCTGCCCGTTTATGATTAACCAGCCAAATGGCTAACGGGACAGCAATAACGATCGCTACCAGCAGCGCAATGATCGACAATGACAAATGCTCAAAGACAGCTGTCAGCAATTCCCCTTTTCGCTCATTCAACGTTTCAAAAAAAGTATTCATCTTTTCATTCCTCTCCTACTCCATAAGAACAGTATAATCGAAGTGCGAATTTCCTCCAAACAACAAGCAAGGGGAACTTTTTTGTCTTATGTTGAGCGACAGAAAAACGATGGCTGCCACTTAAACGGCAACCATCGTTTTGCATTTATCCATTTTTTATCTTTTTATTCTTCGGTAATTGGCGTATTTTCAAAAACCAGTTGATCGTTCAATAATTCAATCGTGACTTGGGTCTTTGGTAAGACTCTGCCAGCAACGATTTCTTTTGCCAATGGGGTTTCGACTTCTCTCGTGATAAACCGACGGAGAGGACGCGCACCATACGCTGGCTCATAAGCATTTTCAGCGATCCAGCGTTTGGCTTCTTCAGTGATCGTCAACAGTATATCTTGGACTTCCAGTCGTTGTGAAAGCTGTGCGATGATCTTGTCGACGATGCCTGTCACATCGTTTAGACTAAGCGGTGTGAATAAAATCGTATCGTCGATCCGATTTAAGAATTCTGGTTTGAAATGCCCTCTCAAGAGATTACGGACATTTTCAGCAACGTTTTCTGGGATCGTCCCTTCTGCGGTCACGCCATCTAGCAAGACTTGAGAGCCGATATTGCTAGTCATGATCAAGACTGTATTTTTGAAATCAACGACCCGACCTTTTGAATCTGTCAAGCGGCCATCATCAAGCACTTGTAACAAGATATTAAAGACATCAGGATGGGCTTTTTCGATTTCATCTAACAAAACGATCGTGTAAGGATTGCGGCGAACAGCTTCAGTCAATTGCCCACCTTCTTCAAACCCTACATAGCCTGGAGGGGCACCGACTAAACGAGACACTGAATGTTTCTCCATGTATTCGCTCATATCGATCCGAACCATATGCTCTTCTGAATCAAAGAGGTTGACCGCCAACGCTTTCGCTAATTCGGTCTTACCGACGCCGGTCGGACCTAAGAACAAGAAGGAACCTAATGGTCGATTTGGATCTTGCAGGCCAGCTCGTGAACGAATAACTGCATCACTGACAGCATCGACTGCTTCGTCTTGTCCGATGACCCTTTGATGCAAGGTCTCATTTAATTTCAACAGTTTTTCTCGTTCGCCTTCCACTAATTTAGCGACTGGAATCCCTGTCAAACGTCCCACGACTAAGGCGATCTCATTTTCGGTCACTGACTCTTGGACCATCCGAATGCCTTCGACTTGGTTTTTTTCTTCTAGTTCAGCTAGTTCTTTTTCCAATTGGGGAATCGTCCCATGGCGAAGAACAGCGGCCCGTTCCAAATCATAGTTATTTTCAGCATCTTCCAACTCATGCTTGGCTTTATCGATCTCTGCCCGTTTGTTGGAAACTGCATTGACTTCTTCTTTTTCCGTTTCCCACTGCATTTTCATGGTATTGACTTCTTCACGCAATTCCGCCAATTCTTCTTGTAAAATGCCTAAGCGTTTTTTCGATGCATCATCGGATTCCTTTTTCAATGCGGCTTCTTCGATCTCCAGTTGCATCAAACGACGGGTAACTTGGTCGAGCTCAGTAGGCATCGAATTCATTTCCACCCGAATTGTGGCACTCGCCTCATCGATTAAGTCAATGGCTTTATCTGGTAAAAAGCGGTCCGTGATATACCGATCAGATAAGGTCGCCGCAGCAACAAGCGCGTTGTCATGGATGTTGACACCATGATGGATCTCGAACCGTTCTTTCAAGCCACGTAAAATCGAAATCGTATCTTGAACGGTTGGTTCCTGTACCAGCACTTTTTGGAAACGACGTTCCAAGGCTTTGTCCTTTTCCATGTATTGACGGTATTCATCAAGAGTGGTTGCGCCAATCGTATGCAATTCTCCCCGTGCCAGCATTGGTTTCAGTAAGTTTCCAGCATCCATGCTGCCTTCCGTCTTACCAGCACCTACAATATTGTGGATCTCATCAATAAAGAGAATGATCCGACCATCGGCTTTTTTCACTTCTTGTAAGACGGCTTTCAAACGCTCTTCAAATTCACCTCGGAATTTAGCACCTGCGATCAAGGCACCCATATCCAGAGAAAAGATCGTTTTGTCTTTTAGGTTTTCTGGGACGTCTTTTCGCACGATCCGTTGAGCCAATCCTTCAACGATGGCTGTTTTACCAACCCCCGGTTCACCAATCAAAACGGGATTGTTTTTTGTTTTCCGAGAAAGGATGCGAATCACATCGCGAATTTCTTCGTCTCGTCCAATAATGGGGTCCATTTTTCCGCTGCGGACTTGTTGCACCAGGTCAACGCCGTATTTTTCTAATGCTTTGTATTGTTCTTCTTGATTTTGTGAGGTCACACGATCCCCTCCTCTTAATGTTTCGATCGTTTGCTTGATTTCTTTCGCGGTGATTCCTTGTTTCTTTAAATACACCGTCAAGGGATGATTTTTCAATTTCATCAACGCATAGAGGACGATTTCTGTGGAAAGATACTCGTCTTGAAATTCATTTTTTAATTGATCTGCCTCAGACAAAAGATGAAACAGATTTTGACTCATGGATTGACCATAACGAACATTTCCTCCTTCAACGGAAGGCAGTTCATCTAATAATCGGTCGACTTCTTTTTCAAAAGCATCGACATCGAGCCCTGTGTCCGTATAAAAATTGCGGCCGAATTGATTGGCTTGCAATAAAATCTTCCATAAATGCGGAATATCAATTTCTTGATGGTGACGGGTCATGGCAATCTGCTGGGCTTCAGCGATAGCACTTTGTAATGTAGTCGTCATTTTTTCTGGGTTCATACTTTTCCCTCCCAAAATGGTAGTCAGAAAAAAAGTACACTGCAAGCAGTATCCTTTTTTCTACTCTTCTATTATACAATATTGGTCAGTAATGGTCAAAAGATTTCCCTCGAACATCAAAATTTTTTCAGTATTATTTCATGAAAATTGACAGATGGGAAGTAGCAATGGTATGCTAGGTCGTGATTGGTCAGGAACAACCGATTTTCCTGATCGTTTTAAGCGCTTTTTGGCGTATTTTATTCAGTAAGATTATCTACTTAGCTGTAACGTCTACTGTTTACAGCTTTTTTATATGGAGGAAACGATGTTAACATTAACGAATATTAGCCAACAATTTGGCGACAAATTGCTTTACGAAGATGTTTCCGTTCAAATCAACCGTGGGGAAAAAGTCGGTTTGATTGGACGGAACGGCGCTGGCAAAAGTACTTTAATCAAAATCATTACAGGAGAAATTCTCCCTGACGATGGCTTTGTTCAATTTCCGAAAAATTTGAAAATGGGCTATTTGGATCAATACGTCAATGTTGATGAAACGCAATCGATCCGTGATTTTTTGCGCTCTGCCTTTGTAGAAGACTTCGAAAAAGAACAACAGATCGCCGATCTTTATACTGCTTATGGCGAAAGTCTCGACGATAAGCTTTTAGAAAAAGCGGGCGAATTGCAAAATCAACTGGATCAAGGAAATTTCTACCAAATGGATACATTGATCGATGATTTAGCAGAAGGGTTAGGTATTTCGGTTCTCGGCATGGATACGCCCCTTGCTTCCTTAAGTGGTGGTCAACGCTCGAAACTGATTTTAGCGAAAATGCTCTTAGAAAAACCCGACATGCTGATTTTGGATGAACCAACCAACCACCTAGATGATGAACATATCAAATGGTTAGTTGAATTTTTACAAAACTTTACTGGTACCTACTTAGTCGTTTCTCATGATCGTCAATTCTTGAATGAAATCACGACCCATATCATTGATATCGAATTTGGTAAGCTTTCTAAGTATACTGGGAATTTAGACAAAGCATTAAAACTAAAAACGTTGCAAAACGAAAGCTACATGAAGCAATACGAAGCACAGCAAGAGCATATCAAGAAAACTGAAAGCTATATTCGTAAATACAAAGCTGGTTCTCGTTCAACAATGGCAAAGAGTCGTGAAAAACAATTGGCAAAAATCGAACGCTTGACTCCACCCCAAGATGTCCCTAAACCGCATCTAGGATTTGATTTGGCACCGATCGTTACGACCTTGGCATTAGAGACGACCAATCTAGTGATTGGGTACGACCAAAAGCCCTTACTCTCCCCAATCAACCTAACGATCCGCTATGGCGAAAAAATTGCGATTCGGGGATTTAATGGGATCGGTAAATCGACCTTGATCAAAACGATACTTGGTGTGATCCCTGCAATTGAAGGAACCGTTTCTTACCCGCAGCATACAAAATTCAATTACTTTTCTCAAGACCTGGACTGGGAATATCCCTTGCAGACCCCTCTTCAATACCTTGAGGATCTTTTCCCAAAGGCCACCAACAAAGAATTGCGGCGGCAACTTTCTCGGGCGGGATTACCTAGCCAATTAGCCCAAGAAGAATTGAAATTATTAAGTGGTGGCGAACAGACAAAAGTGAAGTTAGCTGAAATGATGTTGATCAAAAGCAACTTTTTGATTCTTGATGAGCCGACCAACCATATCGATCAAGACACGAAAAACAATTTGGAAGAAACCCTGGCAGCCTTTCCTGGAACCGTTCTGATCGTTTCCCATGAAGCTGAATTTTATGAATCCTTTGTTGATCGGATCATTGATTTGAAAGACTAAAAAACACGCTTATCCTCTACTCGAAGATAAGCGTGTTTTTAACTTTCCACTTTTTCTTTTCTTAATTCAGTCAACTCTTGGCTGATATCTTTGCGCTTTTCTTTCATTACATATGCAAAGCCAATAATGAAGGGCCAAATGAATGTCGCTAAGCGATACAGCAGCATGGAAGACGCAGCATCGACCGTGCCAACTAATGGACCAAAAAGCAGCATATAAATAAATTCAAATGATCCGATCCCTGCCGGTGTTGGAATCACCCCGGACAAGACGACGGCAAAGCTGATGAAGGATAACGTCAACAAGAAATCGATCTCTGGGTGCTGCACGACAAGAATCACATAAGGGATCACGTACCAAGGCAGCATCTTCAAAAGATTCCAAAGATAGATGCGTAAGAAAGCGGTCCGGTCGGTAATGATTGCATTGACCGTTTCTCGCAAAGAATAGATCTGGGTGTTACATTTGTCAACGATCCCTCTTAACGCTGCACTTTTGAATAGCTTATTGCTGACGATCACAAAAAAGACTTGAATGTTGATACTGACAGAAAGTGCCAATAAAGCGGCAATGATCAAAAAGACGAGTACGATCCCCGCCAATATCACCCAAATCATATTCGGCGCATTGTCATAGAATAACGAGAATTGAATGATCAACCCAGCGATCGCATAAGTCAATATGGCAAACTTATACATCACCATGTGTAAGGTGGTGACCCCAACCCCTTGTGACAAATGCAAACCATTTTTACGATAAAAATTCACCTCTGAGATCAAGGTGCCCGCGCCAAACGTCACGATCCGATAAAACCCACTGTAACAGACGGTTAGAAACCCCGCCTTGGTGGTGAATTCCGGTTGAAAAGTCACTGCGATCTCTTTAACTGTTCGTCCTTCAATCACTAGGTACAATGTGCCAAGCCCCATAACCAGTAAGACGACGAGAAAGCTGGTCTCTCTTAGCCCCGCTAAAATTTCCATCATCGAGTTACGGACAAAAAAATACATCACACCCAGAATGCCTACTAGTAAAAGTAAATTAAGGGCGAACTTCACTTTAGTTTTCATATTAACTCCTTGCTTGTTAAACCGAATTTATGCAAAAAAGACCATCAGCAGGATAGTAAAAACGGTGCCGAAAGCAAAAAAGAAATAAAACTTCTTCTTTCTTGTTTTATGGCGAAACACGCGTTGCGCGATCAAACCGCCTAATCCGCCGCCAATCGCCCCCATAAAAAGGAGATTTGCTTCGGGAACCCGCCAACCTTGTTTTACTGCCTGATATTTATCATAACCCATCAGACAGAAAAGATAAAGATTGACTGCAATTAAATAAAACCACAATGGATTGTAAATCAGTGCATCCATCCATTTCCTCCATATGATTGATCGTAGGGACCATTATTTTGATTCTTGTGCTTCCTCAGGTACCAACATCGTCAACCCGTGCTTGATGACTTTCATCTCGATTGGCAGATCATCCGTTGGATCGCCTTCGGTCCGAGTATGAACCGTTTTTTCTTTCGCTTTGATCGAGACCTTTGCGGCAGTGAAGTATTCAACACTTGGTACTTTGGCAATTCTACCACGAATAATTCTTGGCAAATACAAAATAAACCGTAAAATGTTCAATTTTGGCAAAAGAATAACATGGAACAAGCCATCGTCAGGTTTTGCTTCTTCATCAAAGTTCTTAAACCCACCTGCTGAATTCGACATGACGATCGTCAGTAATTGACTTTTCCCCTGCCATTTCCGTTCGTCAGCGATGACTTCCAATTTGTATTGCTTCTTTTTGATCAACAGATGAATGAACCGTTTCATAAACGCCAACGGACCGTACTGTTGTTTTTCTTCTTGGGAAGTTGCTGCTGCAGTATCTGCTAAAAGACCAATGGTCATCGTCGAGATCATTACTTGATCATTGACCATCCCATAATCGATCGGACGTTCAACCCCTATTAAAATATTCTCAAACGCTTCTTCTGGCTTGACTGGAATACCTAACATTCGAGCGAAGTTATTTACCGTTCCTCCAGGAATGATCCCGATCTTCAGCTCATCCAGCTTTTCTTTGAAGGTTTGCAGCCCATGATGGATCGTTCCATCTCCGCCGATGATCACAATCGTATCGACTGCGTGTTTTTTGGCAGCCTCTCGAACGTCTTTTGGATCCACGTCTGGATTTGAGGCCTGCAAGAACGCTTGATGCTCTTCGCCTTGTTCTTTCACATAGGCTTGGAATTTTTCTGCTGTTTCTTTTGCTTCACTTTTCCCCGCTGTATCATTGTATAAAACGAGAATTTTCATCCTATTCACATCCTAAAAAGGCCGGGTCTTACGCAAGACCTGCGTGAAGAGTTCCCAGCCCAAGAGTTTTTCATTTATTCCATCAAATCAAAAGCAACGTTTATGCTTGAGCATTCAGTTCGACGATTTTCACGATCACATCGGTCGCCTTCATCATTGATTGTAGCGAGACGAACTCATAACGACCGTGCATATTTTCTCCACCAGCAAAGATATTCGGTGTTGGAATCCCTAGATAGGAGATTTTCGACCCATCGGTCCCACCACGAACAGGTTCTGTTACTGGAGTGATTCCCACTGCTTCCATCGCATCTTTTGCTAATTCAATGATACTCATATCTTTTTCGATGATTTCTTTCATGTTGTAGTATTGATCATATAGATGAACGTGCACTCGCGGTTCATCAAAGCGGGTATTCAAGCTTTCTTGAACCGCTAATAATTGTTCTTTTCTTTCTTCAAAACGGGTCCGGTCATGATCTCGAATAATGTATGCCATTTTCGCTTCTTCTACTGAGCCACTGAGGCTCATCAAATGGAAGAACCCTTCTGTTCCTTCGGTTTTCTCAGGGACTTCATCAGCAGGTAAGGCATTTTGAAAATCGACTGCTAGTTGCAAAGCGTTGATCATGGTGTCCTTCGCAGTTCCTGGGTGGACATTTTTTCCTTGGATCGTGATTTCAGCTTGCGCCGCATTAAAGGTTTCATATTGCAATTCTCCTACTGGACCGCCATCCATTGTATAGGCAAAATCAACATTGAAATCTTCAACATCGAACTTATCTGCACCAACACCAATTTCTTCATCAGGGCCAAAAGCGACTTTGATTTCCCCATGTTTGATCGTTGGGTTTTTAAGTAAGATTTCCATAGCTGTCATGATTTCTGCAATACCAGATTTATCGTCAGAACCTAATAAAGTGGTACCATCAGTAGTGATCAAGGTTTCGCCAGCATAATTTTTTAAATTCGGAAAATCTTTTGTGTTTAATGTGTATTTTCCTTCTTTATCTAATTTAATGGTCGATTCGCCATCGTAATTTTCGATGATCTGCGGATCAACATTTTCTGCATTAAAATCGGCCGTATCCATATGGGCGATAAATCCAATGGAGCGTACGTCATGATCCACGTTACTTGGCAATGTCCCAATCACGAAACCATTGGATTCGTTGTAGTGAACATCGCTTAATCCTAATTCTTCTAGTTCTTTTTGCAGTTCTTTGGCAAAAGCGACCTGTGTTTCGGTGGAAGGGGTTGTCGTGCTTGTCGCATCCGAACGGGTTTCTGTTTTTACATAGTTCAAAAAGCGAGGCAATAAATTTTCGTACATAAATAATTCTCCTATCTATAGTCAAATGGATTTGTTGAAGTGGTGGAAGGAACAAAGGTCACAGCCCAGTTCTCTTCTGCTTTCCACTGGTTGAATTTCTCAATAAACCGAGGAATACATTCCTTTTCGATGTTATGCCCTGGATCGATCCCAATCAACCCATTGGCTTGCATGTCATGGGCGAAATGGTAACTGATATCGCCAGTGATGTACACATCCGCTTGATGGCGTAAGGCATCCGAATAAAAGGATTGGCCACTGCCGCCGCAAATGGCGATTCGCTGAATTTTTTCAGGTGCATCAGGAAAGCTGACGAGGCGTAAAGCAGACAAACCAAAGCGTTCTTTGACACGTGCAACAAACTGATCAAGGGAAAGAGGTTCAGCAAGGTTACCAACCCGCCCGATCCCATAGGTTTTTGGCAAATTGTCTAAGGCATACAGATCATAAGCCGGCTCTTCATATGGATGCGCGGCGATCATTGCCGAAAGCACCTTTTTCTCGATCGTTTCTGGAAAAATGACTTCGATTTTCGCTTCTTGCACCTGTTCTTCTTTTCCAATCTCACCAATCGCTGGATGAGCAGCTTGTTGCGGCGTAAAGCGACCGGTGCCAATCAAGGAATAGCTGGTATTTTGGTAATTGCCTTGCTGACCGGCGCCAGCTTTACCTAATGCCTTTCGTAACGCTGGTGCCGATTCAACAGGGGTAAAAACAGCTAGTTTCTTCATTTTTACTTGATGGGTTTGCTTCAAATACGTGTCGGGTTCAACTTCTAATAGTTCACAAAACCAATCGTTCAAACCATCTTCAATAATATCCATATTGGTGTGGGCAGCGTAAACGGCGATATCATGCTTGACGAGATCCATCAACATCTTTTGTTGCGGATCATCTGTCAGCAAGCGGTTCAAAGGCCGAAAGATCGGTGGGTGTTTGGCAATGATCAAGTCGATCTTTTTCTCGATGGCTTCTGCCACCACTTCTGGATGTACATCAAGAGTCATCATGACTCGCTCGAGCGGTTTGTTTAATGTGCCAACATGTAGACCAACAGGATCGCCTTCTTCTGCCAACCATAACGGGCAGTATGCTTCAAAGCGTTTGATAAATTCTTGACCAGAAATCATGCCAACACCTCCTTGATCCATTCGATTTGTTCCTTCAATTCATTCATTTTCTCAGCAGGTGGTTCTTTGGCTTTCTCTAACTCTTTGACCACTCGTTGACGCTGCTTCAATTCATGCTGCCATTTTTTTAGGAAAACTGGATTTTTTTCTTTTAATAAAAAAGGACCAAAAAATAATTGCTGGGTCGTGTACGTCGCTTTTCCAGTTTCCGCAACGATGATTTCATAATTTTTATCATTTTCTTCTAACAGCACTTCATGAATGATCGTAAAATTGTGATCAACAAGCCATTCTCGCAAGGTCCTTTCGCCAACATTCGGTTGTAAGACCAAACGTTTGACCCCCGCTAAGCGATTTTTCCGGCTTCCTTCTTCTAAAATCGAACGTATCAGTGTGCCGCCCATTCCAGCAACAACAACCGTGTCGATCTCATCTGCTGGCTGAACAGCGTCCAATCCGTCTGCTAAGCGCACCACGATCTTCTCTGTGAGCCCGTTTTTACGTACTTGTTTACTGGCAGAATCATAAGGTCCTTGAACGACTTCTCCAGCTACAGCATAAGTGATTTTGTTCTGCAGCATTAATGCCACAGGTAAATAAGCATGGTCGGAGCCGATGTCGGCGATACGTGCTTGGTCAGGAATTTGTTCGCCCACGCAAGCCAAACGATCCGATAATGCATGTTCGTTCATATTGTCACTCCTTCTTTCGTAGTATAACACGCTTTCCAAAAATAGAAAAAAATGTGCGTCTTGACTGTGGTGCCATTGCCAAGGCGCACATTGCATTAATCCTTCACTAATTCAACCTTTTGAATCGAGTTGCCGGGAATTTGCGGTGGGATCGACATCGTCATGATCGGGACGCCTTGCAGCGACACTTGGACCTTGTCTCCTTCAACTAACTCCTCGATCTCTCCTGAATAGGCCTCGACTGGGACATGGAGAATGACCCCATCATTTTGAAAACTTTGGACGACTTGATCCTCATCTTCAACAGCCGCTACGTCTTTCAAAAATAATTGAAAGGTATCATCCGAACCTGCTTGGGCATCTTCTTGGATAATACCAGTAAAAACCGTCGCTGTTTCGCTCTCTGAAGAACTATTGGCAACGGAACTAGCATTCTCACTTGATTCAGAAGGCGTGTTATCGCCACTTGATGCATTGTTGTTTTCGGGACTGCCACAAGCCGTTAACAGCAGCACTGTTGCTAAGGACAAGCCTAGAATCAGTTGTTTTTTCATCATCTTCTTCCTCCAGTAATGGTCATTTTTTAGGCATCATTTCGTCGATTTTTGCCCGTCATTTGGATCTCTTGTGTCAAGTAACGAATACGCTCCATAATACGTTTGGCTTTCAATGGTTCGGATTCGCCGCGTTGCGTTACCGAAAGATGCTGTTCCAACTCATGCATGGTAAAATTCGAGGTGAAGAACGTCGGGAGTTGCTCTTGCATTCGGTATTGTAGAATCACACCGAAGACTTCGTCACGAATCCAACTACTCATCGCATCCGCACCGATATCGTCCATCATTAAGATTGGGGCTTTTTTTACTGCATTCAGCTTATCCCCCACCTGATCTTTGCCGATTGCTTGTTTCATCTCTACTGCAAATGTCGGGAAGTGAACCAATGTCGTCGTATAGCCTGCCTCCGCTAAATCTCTGGCGATCGCGCCAAGCAGATAGGTTTTTCCGATCCCAAAACTCCCCACAAAGTACAGTCCTTTATGAAACTCCTGTGGATTGGCTGTCAACTCACTAATAAAATCAACGGCAGCTGCGATGGCCTCCATTCGGCCAGGCGTTTGCTGATAATCTGCAAAACTTGCTTCTTGTATATCTTTAGGCATATCCATCGCTTTGATGCGACTGCGGATCTCTTCTTGCTTCTGATATGCCAGTAGTTCTTTCGTTGGTACATAGGTGACGTCAATAAAATGAAAATTTAACGCTAAGCGCGGCTCATAGCCCGGTGCGATCATGGATGGATCATTGATGCGGAATTTCCGCTTTTCTTGGACGAACTCATACAGTTTCGCATAGCTTTTTTTAATATCTGCTTCGGTCAATACCTCTTCATTTTCGGCAATAAACGCTTTAACATCAGGATCTTGTAAAACCTCTGCCATCATTGCTGAAAACTGATCACGGTAATTGCGTTTATCCAATAGTTTTCCTAAGTTTTTCCCTACATCTTCCATTACTTGTCACCAGCTTTCTTATGCAAGTAGTTTTGCAGTTTTTTATCTAATTCTGCTTGTCGCTCTGGTGTTAATGCTGTCTCTTCCACTGGTTTTTCAGCCCAAGAAGGCAGCTTTTCTTCGCGAATGATTTTTTTTCCGTTGGTTTGTGGTCGGCTGCGCTTTTCCTTGGCACTTCGAACAAGACTCCGGACATGTTTGATCGCATCTTCTGCCGTACCGATTTTTAATTCTGACCACTGAGCGGCAATATTATTTACATAATTTCCTGACAAAGCGGCGTTGTTTTGGACTACCAAAACGTAATGAACCAAAACATTGATCACACTATTCGGTAATGGTGATCGTTCGACAAGGCTTTTGATCAACCATTGTTCTGAATCTGTCATAAAACTGTTTTTCTCCGCTTTGATCGCTTTTAAAAAGGCGATTGGCGCATTGTTTTCACTTTCTTGAATCAATAATACATCATTTTCTGAAAAACCATTCTGCTTTAGTGTATTGAAGCGGCGTAATTGGCTTTCTGCTTGAGGATCTTCCCTTTTTGTTGTTTTCGTGAAGGTCTGCCGCGATTTTTTCATGATCGCTTGCTCCAGCTTCTTCTGATCGATCTCGCCTGTTGTCAAAGAAACATTGTCCGCCATCAAATCCAACAATTCCAACACATCATAGCCGTATAAAGAATGGTATAGAACTAACTTTTGTCGAAAACTTGGCGTGAAATTAGCGGCACGGATATACCGGCGCTGCGCTTCATATAAAAGAAAGTCCCAATCCAATTGCTTTTCGTCAAGCACCAAGTTCGCATTGGTTTCCTGAAAAGAATCACTGACTGCCTGTAGCGTTTCTTCCTGGGAAGCAAAACGAGCGGTATTTAACCCATAAGCGGCTGAGAAGGATTGAGTCACTTCCTGATAATCGGTTAAAGAACATTGTTTTGGTTGATACAGCTTGACCAGTTGATTAAATTTACGCTCCCCGACTCTTTCCAACAAAAGATAAGCATACAATTCATCTTGAAAAAACGCTGCTGGATGAACCGGTTCTTGCAACCAATACAGATACGAGCTTCCGTTTTGAGCATCTGCTTTCTCATACGACTTTAGCAAGCCAATGCCCTCTAAGTTTTGCTTGGCTTTTATGAAGCGAGGCATTCCGGCATTCATGGCATTCAAGATATCTAAATGCACCGTCGTTATCGCCTCCTCACCATAAAAGGTTTGGGCTTGGACATCACTTGCGAGTGTCAAATACAATGCTAAAGCATCACTTTCAATAATTGGTTGATACAAATAAATGAGGGCGTCTTTTCCTTCCGTTGTAAGTGGACGGCTTTTAAACACTTTGTACGTTTGATTCGGTAAACTATTGCCCACTTGCTGTCCCCCTCTATTCTTGTGGTTCTTTCGCTTTCTCGACAATGTCTTGCAGTTCTTTTAAGAAAACTGACATGTCTTTAAATTGCCGATACACACTGGCGAAACGAATATACGCGATCTCATCTAAATCAACTAAATCTTCCATCACATATTCACCAATTTGCGTAGTTGAAATTTCGTTTTCTCCAAGAGCACGAACACGGCTTTCCACATGATCGACGATCGTTTCCATCTGATCCATTGTCACTGGTCGTTTTTCAGCAGAACGAATCAAGCCCCGTAAAATTTTTTCTCGGTTAAATTCTTCACGGGCACCATTTTTCTTGATTACAAGAAGCGGTGCCTCTTCAATACGTTCAAATGTTGTAAAGCGATAGCCGCAATTTTCGCATTCACGACGACGGCGAATCACACGTCCATCATCGGCTTGTCGACTATCAACTACCCTCGAATTGTTATGATGACATTTTGGACATTGCATAGTTCCACCTCATTTTCTCTCTTATGCGCTTACGTTTTCACGTAAAGTCATCGATTTCTATGATTAATTATAACATGAAATCCATTGGTACAATAGCCAAAGTGGTTTATTCTGTTCATTTAATACAAAATTTAAATAATGTTATAACTGTTGTTTTTTTCAATGTAAAAAACGACAGAAATCTTTCTGCCGTTTCATTTCGTTATTTATCTTTCATTTGCAGCAAAGAAACAAACTCATGCAAATTCTCCGGCTGCTCCAACTGCTGATTACACTGTTGACTATCACGGCAAATATAATTTCCGCGTTTCGTATACGTCCCATCGCCGTTGCTCTTGGTCAAAGAAAGAAACATTGACACATTTCCTTCCTGCTGGCACAAGGGACAAATTCCTTTTTTGACCTCGGTTGACACATGACCGTGAAGCCCTGTAAACCCTTGTTCAGTGGCTATGATCATAAACTTACTTTGACTACCGATATCATCCCAAGCAAGATAAGTGGTCTCTTTTAAATCAACGGAAGCAAAATCAGGTACTTTCAGTTTTTTTACTTTCCGAAACATTTTTTCAATTTGCTTCGTTGTCGGCACCTGAAAGGGGCGAACGTATTCTTTAAGTTCAGCTAACAGCTCGTTACTCCGGCTGATCGTCATTCCTGGTTGGAAGAAAGCAGTTAAAATGGCTCGGGGTGCGGTTTCTTCTTCAGGAAAAAATTGTTCAATTGCATCTTTGGTCATCGATTCGACCGTTTTGATCGTTCGAGGGTCATTGACCGATTGATAGGTTCGGACTAATTGGTACACTTGGTGTTTAATCGCGTGAAATTGGTAAGGTTCAATCATTGAAAAGCCTTCTTTCTATTTTCTCATTTATTCTCGCGGCTGTTCTACTTTCTTGACAGTCGTACACAATGCATAAATAAGCATTTGATGACCACCTCCAAATTTCTTTGCTTCTCGCTATGCGATCTTAATGGATTATAATGAGATGTTGAGCAATTGTCAACTGAGCAGTAGTCTCTTGACTCTTCATCCACTCTGGTTAACAAAAAAATGCCTCGTCTAGAAGACGAAGGCATCCGTGTTCAGTTATAATTTATCTTCAATTCCAGTATAATGTTTCAGCTGGTCTGCATCTCGACGATCGGCAGAAGAAATTTTATTGGCATCAGGATTTTCAGCTCGCAACAATTCTTCACTGCTGACATTTTCTGGGGTAGTTCGATCATTGCGGGCATTGCGCTCGTCATTTTGATCTTCTAATTCGTTGACTCTTTTTTGATCGTGCTCTTTCTTGATCTGTCCTTCGTGTGCTTGTTCTTTCCCAGAATGGGCAAGTTCTTCATTATTGGTCCATTCACCGATTTTTTCTTTAGCCTTGCCAACGATCACATCTTTTTCGTCTTTAAAAGTACCCATAGTTTTCATCCCTCCTGTATAGTTTCATCATAACAAGCATTCTGAATTCTGACAAAAGATATGAATGCGATACCAACCGACCAGCGAAATTTGGAAGGATGTGTTATAATAGCAGGTATTATTTTCTGAATATTCTTATAAATGGAGGTGAAGAACCTAATTAGGTTCAATTATCGATGACAGTCCTTGATTTTCAACAGGTTTCATTCATTCGCAACCAGCAATTTTTATTAGAAACTATCAATTGGCAAGTGAAAAAAAATGAACATTGGGCGATTTTAGGCCTGAATGGCGCAGGCAAAAGCTTACTATTGCAACTGATAACAGGAACCTTATGGCCTTCTTCTGGTCAACGAACAGTCCTAGGTGAACGATATGGCAAAACATCTGTCCCGGATCTTCAACGGCGCATCGGTTGGGTTAGTTCCGCTTTACAAAATAAATTTTATGGACGAGATCTTACTGAAGAGATCGTTCTATCTGGGCTTTATTCCAGTATTGGTCTTTATGAAACTTATGATGAAAACCAATTAGACCAAGCAAAAGCGCTTTTGGCTGACTTGGGTCTGACTCATCTGATCCATCGTTCCTATCACGTCCTTTCTCAAGGAGAAAAACAATTTGTCATGATTGCACGTGCCATGATGGCACAACCAGAGATCCTGATTTTGGACGAACCTTGTACGGGTCTTGATTTATTTGCGCGAGAAGAACTGTTAGCACGATTGGAGGCTTTTTCAAAGCTGACAAATACACCCACCATTCTTTACGTTACCCATCATACAGAAGAGTTGCTACCGATTTTCACTCATTTGCTGATGCTAAAAAACGGCAAGGTCCATGCTGCAGGTAAACGAGAGGCCATTTTTACTGAGGAGATTCTCACTACTTTTTATGATCAGCCGATCCTTCTTCACCCCTTCACAGGTGACCGAATCATTGTGACACCCAAGTAAGAGGTACGCATCAATGCATGGTAAACATTAGACACACAATGATGTTTGCCACAAGTCAACTTTTTTCAGAAACGATAGTTCTTTGTAGGATTACGAAGATTTGCTGTTGTACAAAAAAAGACAGCAGGTTTCCTTTGGTGAAAGGGAACCTGCTGCTTTACCTATTTGTTTATAGATGCAAACCAATCATCGATCTGCTGATTGAGTTGGGCGATCGTTCCTTGATTGTCAAAGACAATATCGGCCCGTTGTTTCTTTTTCTCAATTGACAGCTGACTGTCGATTCGTTGTTGCGCTTCTTGCTCAGTCAACTGATTGCGTGCCATCAACCGCTCTTTTTGAATGGCTTCTGGCACATAAATGACTGCGGTTTGATCCATGTATTGGTCATAGTCGGCTTCATAAAGCAAAGGAATGTCAACGATCAACAATGGCACTTCCTGCTTTTTTTCTTCGATCTGAGACAAAATCTCTTGTCGAATAAAAGGAGATAACGTCTGATTCAGTATCCGGCGTTTCTCTGGATCGTTAAAAATCAAAGCACCAAGGGTTTGCCGATCTAGGTGTCCATCATCGGTCAAAATCTGCGGACCAAAGGCTTGCGTCACCGCCTGCAAGCCCTCCGTATTCGGTTCAACGACTTCTCTTGCGATGATATCGGCATCAATAATCGGTAAACCCAGTGATCGAAAATGCGCGACTGCGGTACTTTTTCCGGTGGCAATCCCCCCCGTGACTCCTAAGACAAAACTCATTTGCTGGACCTCACATGCAATTTTTGGCACTGAGGACAAAAATGTGTCCCCCGTTGGGCAACTTTGATCTTGACGATTGGTGTACCGCATCTGCCACAAGGATTGCCCGTCTGGCCATAGACATTTAATGACATTTGGAATTTCCCGGCTTCTCCTAGTGCATTGAGATAGGTACGAATGGTGGTTCCGCCTGCTTCAACAGCTCGTTCTAAGACATCGATAATTGCTTCATGCAGCACATCTACTTCAGTTGGCATTAATGAATCCGCTGGTTGCTCTGGATGGATTTTCGCTTGCCACAGCGCCTCATCTACATAAATATTGCCCAAACCAGTAACGAGCTTTTGGTCAAGCAATAACGGTTTGATGGCTTTTTTAGACCGCTTCAATCCTTGTTCAAATGCTTCTAATAAAAACAACTCAGGCTTAGGCTCAGGACCTAATTGCATGATCCCTTTATAGGCTGCGCTTTGGTCTTTATCCACTAAGGTCATACGACCAAATTTTCTTACATCATGATAATTTAACTGACTGCCATCTGTAAAATGGAAAATGACATGTGTATGTTTATCAACAATTGGTTCTGACTCAAAATATTCATACTTGCCTTCCATTCGCAAATGTGAGATCAAATCATAATCTGTCAATTTAAAAATCAGAAACTTTCCGCGTCGTTCGAATTTTTCAAAGCGTTGCCCTTTCAAAAGCGCCGAAAAGATCGGCACTTCAGGACTTTCGATGATTCGCGGCCACAGGATCTCGACCGATTCGATCCTTTTATTCAAAACAAGTTTTTCAAGTCCTTTACGGACCGTTTCAACTTCTGGTAATTCCGGCACCTCTGTTCACCTCATTTATTTAGCATCGTACCATGTTTTGCCCCAATTGCTGTCTGTCAGTAAAGGTACATGCAATGCAACGGCTTGCTCCATCACTTCTTTCACTAAAGCGTCAAGACGAGGCAATTCAGATTCAGGTACTTCAAAGACTAATTCATCGTGTACTTGCAGCAGCATCGTTGCTGCTAATTTTTCTTCTTTCAAACGTTTCGCCAGATCGATCATGGCAATTTTTAAGATATCCGCCGCACTGCCTTGAATCGGTGTATTGATGGCAGTTCTTTCGGCAAAAGTTCGAATATTGAAATTGCGCGAATTGATATCAGGTAGGTAACGACGGCGATGATACAAGGTTTCAACGTACCCTTTGTCCTTCGCCTCACGAACGACATCCTCCATATACGTTTTCACCCCAGGATACTTTTCAAAATACGTATCGATGTATTGTTGGGCGGCTTTTCTGGTGATTCCTAGATTCTGGGATAAGCCATAATCAGAAATACCATAAACGATACCGAAGTTGACTGCTTTGGCTTGACGACGCATATTTGGTGTCACATCTTCTGCTTTTTCGATACCAAAGACTCGCATCGCTGTGCTTGAGTGGATATCTTGACCTTCGATAAAGGCTTCTTTCAAATGGGTATCATCTGAAATATGTGCCAACACCCGTAATTCGATTTGAGAGTAGTCAGAAGAATAGATCACCCAATCAGCTTCGCGTGGCACAAATGCTTCGCGGATCTTTCGACCTTCTTCTAAACGAATCGGAATGTTTTGTAAGTTTGGATCGACAGAACTTAAACGACCAGTTTGGGTCAAGGTTTGCACATATCGCGTATGGACTTTGCCATCTCCTTGGATCACTTTTAATAAGCCTTCTACATAGGTTGATTGGATCTTAGCGATTTGACGATAAGTCAAAATGTCTTCAACGATTGGTGCTTGCTCTTTTAGTTGTTCTAACACATCGACTGCGGTCGAATAGCCAGTTTTGGTTTTTTTGATAACTGGTAAGCCCATTTTTTCAAATAAAATCACACCCAATTGTTTCGGTGAGTTTAAGTTGAAGGTTTCACCAGCTTCGGCATAGATTTTTTCTTCAATTTCATGCAACCGTTGCGCAAATTCGCCCTTCATCTGATGCAAGCGAGACGCATCAACTTTGATTCCAGTGATCTCCATCTCAGCTAAAATCATTGATAAAGGCAATTCCATTTCTTCAAATAGCGCTGTTTGATTCTTCGCTGCCAATTCTTCTGTAAGTTTTGGGGTTAAGTTTGTAATCGCCGCTACTTTACGGGCTAAATGAGCAAAGAAGTCTTCCTCATCCGCCGGCAGCCCTTTTTTCGCGCCTTTTCCATAAATCGCTTCATCCGATTGGATCGCATCATAGCCATAGTGAGCGGCAACACCTGCGATGTCATTATTCGTATCATTCGTGTCTAAAAGATAAGCTGCCAATAAAACATCAAAAGCGATTCCTTTTGGTGCTGTCGTGTACCGGTTTAACGCCACGTACGTGCGTTTGGCATCATAGACGAATTTTTTACGTTTCTCGTCTTTTAACCAATCGGTAAAGACTGGACTTTCAAACAATTCTTCACGATTGCTGACATAAATTTTTTCTTGATTGCCCCAAGCAACACCGACGATGTCTTCCAAATGATAGTTATCCCCCATCATCTCGACATACAATGCTGTGTCTCCCTGGAACATATCCTCCGTTACTTCTTCAACGACCGAAAACAAAATGTCTTCCATCTCAACTGGTTCAGCTGTAATCTGCAGCTTATCTAAGAAGCTATTAAAGTTCATTTCTTGGTAGAATGGCACCAATTTCTCTAAATCTTTGCCTTCATATTTGAGTTTGTCGACATCGACCTCAATGGGCGCATCCACATCGATGGTTGCTAATTGTTTTGAAAGAAAGGCGATCTCACGATCATTGATCAAGTTTTCTTTCATCTTGCTTTTTTTCATTTCATCGATGTGTTCATAGATCCCCTCAACAGAGCCATATTCTTTCAATAGCTTGATGGCTGTCTTCTCACCAATTTTGGTGACGCCGGGAATATTATCGGAAGCATCGCCAGCTAGTCCTTTCATGTCGATGATTTGTAAGGGCGTTAGGCCGTCATATTTTTCAGCCACATGAGCGGGCGTATAACTTTCAATTTCGCTAACTCCTTTGACCGTAATGTCAACTTTCACGTGCTCCGTTGCCAGCTGAGTCAAATCGCGATCGCCAGATAAAACGACGACATCAAATAGCTCTTTATCGACTTTATTTGCCAATGTGCCAATGATATCATCGGCTTCATAGTTATCTAATTCGTAGTATTGAACACCTAACGCGTTGATCAATTCGCGAATGTAAGGCATTTGTTCTTTAAATTCCCCAGGGGTTTTTGAACGTCCACCTTTATAATCTTCATACATCGCTGTCCTGAAGGTGGTTTTTCCAGCATCAAAAGCCACTAAAACATGTGTTGGCTGTTCTTTTGCCATCACATTTTCAAACATAGTATGAAACGCATAGATGGCATTTGTGTGCAGCCCATTGGCATTTTTAAACCGTTCTAATGAATTATGCAACGCAAAAAACGCACGGAAAGCCACACTATTTCCATCAACGAGTAGTAATTTATTTTTTGGCATTTGATTACTCCTTTTCTCAAAAAGTTCCTCTTTATTCTATCAAAGAACGGGCACAAAAGCGATGAATTGCTTTGTTTTCTCTCTCATTTTATACAAAAAAAAAGGCGAGTTTCCTCGCACTTTTTTTTAGTTGTTTTTTCCAAATATTCGCAATAACGCAAGGAATAAGTTGATAAAATCTAAATACAGTTGTAGTGCCATGAAAACGGCCACTCCAGTATTTGCGCCACCATTCGTTGCGAAGTATACATTGCGGATTTGTTGATTGTCATAAGCGGTGATTCCCATAAAGACAAAGACGGTCACGATCGATAAAAAGAAATCAACCGGTTGACTGCGTAAAATAAATACATTCAAGAGCGTCGAGATGATGATCCCCATCAACAGACCATAGCCGATACGTCCAACCACACTTAGATCACGTTTGGTCATGATCCCAAATGCTGACATGACACCAAAAGTGACAGCTGCGGAAACAAATGCCCCCACGATCGATCCAAAGTCATAGATCATCAGTGTCACAGACAAGGTCAATCCATTCAAGAGCGAATAGACTAAAAAGCCAGCAACGGTCAAGGACGGATTTTTCTGCGCCTTCACACCTAATACAATAACTAGAATGATCTGTAAGATCCAAAGACCGGTAAATCCTAGCGGAAAATTGTCGATAAATTGCAGGGTTTGCGCTTTGAAGACTTCCCCAAAAATATAGGCCGAGATCGCACTGATCGCAAGCCCAACGCCGAAGAATAAATACACTTTTGAATAAAAGCGATTTAAGCCTTGGGCTTGGACAGTTTCATTGTTTAAATTATTCATCTTGTTCTTCCTCCTCATTTTCTGCTACTGTTTTTGGCGGCTGGACCATGACCACAGCATCTAAAATACGATGATCTTCTGTGTTGATCGCTTCAACCGAAATAGTTACCACGTCTTTCATTTTATCCACTTTGATCACTTCGAATTCAAAGGTCAACGTTTCATAATGATATACAGGTTCAATAAAGTTTACCGAAAAATTGACTACATGAGAGCCAGGACCAGGCAAATGTTTCGATACGGCACTAGTGATGATCCCCATCAACATGATGGATGGCACGATGGGACGCTGATACTCAGTTTTTTGCGTGTAGTCATGTTGTATATACAAAGGATTTGCATCATTAGTAAGCCCTAAATATAACAACAGTTGATTGTCTTCGATCGATTCTGTTAAGGATAACGAATCGCCTTCCTCGATATCTTCAATACTTTTTCCTATTTTTCGCGGTTTCCCTATATTCAAAATTTAATTCCTCCAAAAAGAATAGTTTCATCTGAGTATATTCTATCAGATGCCGACAAAAGTGCAAGTTCGCGGTGCTGCTTTTGCAAAAACTTCAAAGGTAAAAAAACTGGCTCTATAATTTATGGGACTGATGAATCAGAATTGATTCTTCAGCCCCATTTTCATTTTAGGTATTAAAAAACATATCGTTCTCTAGTATGATTAAATCACCACAAAATAAACAACTGAGAGGACGATATGCTATATGAATGATTCTATCAAAAAAATGCTGAGAATAACAGAGAAAGATTTGATGATTACAGAGGTCTCTTACGAGACCCTTCAGAAGAAAAAGACATTGGTCGTCGATGCTGTTCTCTCGCCTAATCCTCGTGCTTGTAGAAGTTGTGGTTCTACTGTGGTAGATGGAAACGGGAAATCAATTATAGTGAAAAATGGGAAGAAGGAAACGATTGTCCGTTTTGAGCAATACAATCATATGCCTTTGGTTATGCGCCTAAAAAAGCAGCGCTATACCTGTAAAAACTGTCGCACCCATTGGACTGCTCAAAGTTATTTTGTCCAACCCAGACATTCAATCGCAAATCATGTGAGATATAAAATTGCTTCTTTACTGACTGAAAAAGTATCTTTATCTTTTATTGCGAAAAGCTGTCAGGTATCTTTGACCACCGTTATTCGTACATTAAAAGAGTTTAAAAGCTATTTACCAAAACAATCTAAGAAGATTCTCCCAAGAGTATTGATGGTTGATGAATTTCGTTCGCATGCTTCCATAGAAGATAAAATGAGCTTTATTTGCGCAGATGGTGAAACAGGAAAATTAATCGATGTTTTGCCTACGCGTAAATTACCTCGATTAACAAGCTATTTCTTAGGGTGTACCAATCCAGAAGAAGTAGAATTTTTGGTGACAGACATGAACGCCGCCTACTTCCAGCTCACCAAACGTGTTCTGCCAAAAGCGAAAATAGTGATTGATCGGTTTCATATTGTCAAACACATGAATCAAGCGTTCAATGAGTTGCGTATCCGTGAAATGAATGAACTTCGTAAAGCAGGACAGAAAAGCCAGGCAGAAAAACTGAAAAAGAATTGGCGCTTTTTGCTAAAAAATCGTGCAAACATCAACCATTATGAATACAAAACATGGAAAAGTTTCCGAGCACCAAAATACCCATTTCTTACTGAAGCAATGATGATTGATCGATTGCTTGAGTTTTCTACGCCCCTGAAGGAGGCGTATCCCTTTTTTCATGAATTAGTTGAAGCCTTTCGAGACAAAGACCCTGACTTATTTTTCTCCTTATTGACAGAACTTCCTGAAACGTTAGATGACAGCTTTCGGGAAAAGCTTCAAAACCTTCTTACCCATGAAGAAGGCATCACCAACGCAATGATCTATCCTTATTCCAATGGAAAAATAGAAGCGAAGAATACCCACATAAAGACAATGAAACGAGTATCCTACGGATTTAAATCATTCGAGAACATGAGAATTAGAATCTTTTTGATCAATCAATTAATCAAAGTGAGATAACAAAAAATCTGAGCCAGAATGTGGTTCATTCTGACCCAGATTTGATTTTGCACAACTCATCAGTCCTTATTGACAAAGAGCCAAAAAACTCTTGCAGCAAACACGCCACAAGAGTCTTTGATTACAATACGTTACGAGTTGTATTGCTTAATAGTTTTTCATAGGCTGTTTCAAATTTTTGCACATCGCCTGCTCCCATGAAAATCACGACAGCATTTTGATGATCCAATAGCGGAGATACGTTCTCTTCTTTGATCACAGTTCCGCCTTTTTGAATTTTATTGCCTAGATCTTCAATTTTAACATCTCCTCGTGATTCGCGAGCAGATCCAAAAATGTCACATAGATAGACATGGTCTGCAAGATCCAAGGCTTCCGCAAATTCATCCATTAAAGCGATCGTACGAGTAAAGGTATGCGGTTGGAAGACAGCAATTATTTCTTTCTCTGGATATTTTTGGCGAGCGCCATCGATCGTTGCTTTGATTTCTGCAGGATGATGGGCGTAATCGTCTACGATCGTCATATCCGCTACAATTTTTTCACTGAAGCGACGTTTCACTCCAGGAAATGAAATCATCTCAGCAGCAACTTCTTTCATGTCCAATCCTTCTTTGTAAGCAACAGCGATCACACTGAGTGCGTTGTTGATGTTATGTTGACCAAAAGCTGGCAAGACAAAATGGCCAATATTTTCACCATGGATAAAGACGTCGAACTCTGAACCTTGGGTGGTGCGTTCAATGTTTTTAGCTTGCACATCGTCGTTATCGTTGACGCCGTAATAGTAGATTGGGACATCTGCTTCAAGTTTACGCAAGTATTCATCATCCCCAAAAGCAAAAATGCCTTTTTTCACTTGATTTGCCATCGATTGAAAGGCTGAGAAGACATCTTCAATCGAGTGGAAGTAGTCTGGATGATCAAAATCGATGTTGGTCATAATTGCATAATCCGGTGAATAGGCTAAGAAATGACGACGGTATTCACAGGCTTCAAACGAGAAGAATTCCGCATCGGGTTCCCCATGACCGGTACCATCGCCAATCAAGAAACTTGTGGGACGGATGCCGCTTAAGACATGAGAAAGCAAGCCTGTCGTACTGGTTTTCCCGTGAGAGCCCGTCACAGCAATACTCGTATAGGGCTGAATGAATTGGCCGATAAAGTCATGATAACGAGTAACTTCTAAGCCAAGTTCTTTGGCTCGTACGATTTCTTCGTGGGTATCAGGGAAAGCATTTCCTTGGATAATGACCATTTCTGGTTGAATGTTTGCTTTATCGAAAGGCAACAATTTGATCGCTGCTTTTTCTAGATCACGTTGAGTGAAGAAATATTCTTCCACATCAGAGCCTTGTACTTGGTAGCCTTTTTCGTGCAGAATCAAAGCCAATGAACTCATACCGGAACCTTTGATTCCAACAAAATGATGTATTTTGTTTTGATTTTCCATTATTATAATCCTCTTTTCTCAAATCCGCGTCGTAAAAAAACGCGTGTATTGACAAATATCAGGTTGTCACACGACCTACATTATCATACAAAATGAAAAAAATAGCAACGAGTTTTATTTTTCGACTTGACTTTTCTCATCATTTCCTATTTCTAGCAAACGTCCGCGACATTTTCCACAAACATATTTTTTGATATCCACACGTCGCTGCCGCCGAATCACACAGCCGCAATTTTGGCATTGATAGCGATGTTTCGCTGTCCTTTTGGCAGGAGGTGCATATCGCAAGCCTCCCGTTCTTGCCAGCAATGCCTGGAAGGCAGGGTCTTGGTGACGGTGACCAAGACCTGCTAAATGCAAATGATAGTGACACAATTCATGCTTGATAATGCCGATAAAAACCTCCATCCCGTGTTCTGTGAGCATGGCTGGATTGAAATCCAAGTGATGATCACTTAGATGGTAACGGCCACCGGTTGTTTTTAAGCGAGAATTAAACACCGCTCGATGCGTGAATGGTTTATTGAAAACAGACAGCGAGAGCTCTTCCACCAAACGCTGCAATTCTTGTTGGGTCATTTAGCATTTCCTGGATCGACCATTGTTAAACTGATACGGCCTTTTTTGACATCTACTTGCTCGATCCAAACGGTTACGACATCACCGACGGAAACAACATCTTTCGGATGTTTTACAAACGAACGGCTTAGCTTCGACAAATGGACCAGTCCGTCTTGTTTGACACCGATATCGACGAAGGCACCAAAGTCGATCACATTTCGAACCGTTCCTTTCAGTTCCATTCCCGGTTTTAGATCTTCCATACTCAACACATCTTTACGCAATAATGGAGCTGGCATTTCATCTCGCATATCGCGTCCAGGCTGCATTAATGCCTTTAAGATATCCGTGATGGTTTCTTTCCCGACTGACAATTTTGCAGAAAGCTCTGCTGGGCGCAGTTGGGCAAGCTTCGCTTTATTTTCTTCCATTTGTTCTTTCCCTAGTTCCGCTAAAGAAATGCCGGCGATCGCCAAAATTTCTTTAGCAGTGTCATAACTTTCTGGATGGATCCCGGTATTATCCAAAATGACTTTTCCACCAGGAATCCGCATAAAACCGATCGCCTGTTCATAGGCCTTTGGCCCTAAGCGAGGGACTTTTTTCAGTTGATTGCGCTGCGTAAATACCCCGTTTTCTTCTCGATAAGTCACAATATTTTGAGCGGTCGTTTTATTTAGACCAGCCACGTGCTGTAAGAGTGCCGCACTTGCGGTATTGACATCAACGCCTACCTGGTTGACGACTGTTTCAACGACAAAATCCAATTGTTCGGCTAAGCGTTTTTGTGAGACGTCATGCTGATATTGCCCGACGCCCACCGATTGTGGATCAATTTTGACTAATTCTGCCAGCGGATCTTGTAGACGGCGACCAATACTGATGGCGCTGCGTTCTTCCACTTGCAGATCAGGGAATTCTTGCCGGGCGATCGGACTGGCCGAATAAACAGAAGCCCCTGCCTCATTCACGATCACATAATATACTTCTTGATCGATCAATTTTAATTGTTCAGCGACGAATTGCTCTGATTCCCGACTCGCCGTCCCATTACCGATTGCGACCATCTCGACTTTATAGGTTTGCAATAAGCGACGAAACGCTGGTCCAGCCGCTTCTCGCTTATTCATAGGCGCTGGTTTATGAGGATAGATCACTTCGATCGCTAGTACTTTTCCTGTCTCATCAATGACTGCTAGTTTACAGCCTGTACGATACGCTGGATCAAAACCTAAAACGACTTTGCCCTTTAGTGGCGGCTGCAGCAACAGATTGCGAAGATTTTCGCCAAAAATCGCAATGGCTTGTTCGTCGGCTTTTTCTGTTAATTCATTGCGGATCTCTCGTTCGATGGCTGGTGAAATAAAACGTTTCAGCGCATCAGCAGCTGCAGCTTCAACAAAACTGGCTGCGGGTGAATCACTATTTGTAATCAGTTTACGCCGTAGGTAATCCATGATTTTTTCTTCATCTGCCACAAGCGCGACCTTCAAGATGTCTTCTTGTTCCCCACGATTGGTGGCTAAAATTCGGTGGGATACCATCTTATTGATAGGATGCTGGAAATCGTAATACATTTCGTAAACGCCTTTTTCATCTTTTTCAGCATTTTTGACCGTGCTTTGATACAGCCCCTTGTTTGTGTAATAGCTGCGGATCCAACTACGAAACTCTGCAGTATCACCAACGCCTTCTGCAATGATCTCGTGCGCGCCTGCTAAGGCATCTTCTACAGTAGGAACAGCATCACTCATAAATTCGGCCGCTTTTTCTTGTACGTCACCTGTTTTTGGAAAGCTTAACAGCCACTGAGCAAATGGTTCCAAGCCGTTTTCTTTAGCGATCGTCGCTTTAGTGCGTCGTTTTTGTTTATAAGGACGATACAGGTCCTCGACGGCCTGCATTTTTGTCGCAGCTAAAATAGCCTGAGATAGTTCAGGCGTTAGCTTTTCTTGTTCTTCTATCAAACGCAAAACCTCTTGCTTGCGCTTCTCTAAATTTTCTAAGTACTGGTATCGCTCTTCGATTTCTCGAATCTGAACTTCGTCAAGTCCATTCGTCATTTCTTTACGGTAGCGGGCAATAAAGGGGACGGTATTTCCTTCTTGCAATAACTGCAACACCGTACTGATTTGTTTTTGGGTAAAAGCGGTTAATTCTTGTTTCACTAAATCAAGTACCTCTTGATTCATTTCTGCCATTTGTTCTCACCTTTCCTTTGTTGCTTTTGCTATTTTAACATAAAAAAGACAGCCATTGAGCGAACAAGATTGCACGAAAACAACGTTACTTTCACGACTCTTGTTATGGCTGCTTTTGACTTTTCAAAAAAGACTTTTAAAAGTCTGGTTGCCAAGGGCCTGCTAAATTTTGGTATTCGATGTCCTGAACGATCCCTTTCTCATCAAAAATCACGCCATGCACCGATCCACCAAATACTGCCCCGCCATCGATGCCGATTTTGTCATCTTGTTGCCAAAGATCCGTCGTCTGCATATCTCCATGCAGCATTGGCGTGATGGTATGACCAAAAACGATCGTTTTTCCTGTACGGTTTTTTCCTTTATGAAATGGCTCGCGAATCCAGATAAAATCGTGGTCGGCGGTCTTCCGCCAATCTTTTTTACTTAAATCCACGCCCGCATGGACAAAAAGATACTTCCCCCATTCGTAATAAAGCGGCCGCTCCATCAAAAACTCTATTAAGTCTCCATATCTACTTCGGATCATCAAGGCAATTTCCGTTGGAGAATACTCTTCAGTAGCTCCTGAATGCAAAAGACTTTCAATCGTTTCTTTGCCGCCATTGCGTACGTAGGCGGCGAACCAATCCTCTGGGGCATTTAGAAATTGCAGAAAATACTCTTCATGATTGCCACGTAAATAAATCGCTTGATGTTCTTCAACTAATTTCTTTCCGAACATTAAACACTCTTTGGACTTTGGTCCTCGGTCATTTAGATCACCAATCAAAAGCAACTGATGGATTTTAGGATCATATTCCGCAAGAAGACTTTTAAAAAGATCGGCCATTCCATGAATATCACTGATTGCATATAGATAGTTTTGCATAGTCATTCCCTCCTTAAAGGCAATTGAGTCTCTTATTATCAATTTTAGCCCTTTGGCTGCAAAATGTCTTGCATTAAAATCAAAAAACAATCATTCGTCTTGAACGGTTCGACAGCATAGAGTCGGGTTCATAAAGACGAATGATTGATTACGATCGGTAAAACCTATTTTCCTGAAACAGCAAAATAATTGCCATCCGGATCGGCAAAATTGAAAACCAGCTGTTCTTCCATCTGAATCAATTCACCGACTTCTGCTTCCATCTCTAGAAGCTTCTTATAAAGTGTCGTAATATCTTCTGCAAAAAACATGATCGATGGGGAATTTAATGCGACTTCAGGTGAGTGCGTTTCGATGAACTCACGGTCATATAAGACAAAATGAGCCTCTGCCTCTTTTGATGGCGCGATTTCGACGACGGATGTTCCATCAACGGTTTGTTGTTCAATGATCGCAAACCCTAGTTCTTGCCAAAACTCAACTGCTTTCGTCACATCATCGACGTATAGCATCACTTGCATTTGATTGGAAAACAATGGGCATCCCTCCTATTTCTCGTTATTTGTCTTCTTCCTTCGCTTCTTGCGCAGCATTCGAATTGGTATTAAAGTTCAATTGTAAACCTGGTTTGTCGGTTACGATCTCTGTCACTTCATAAGTCAAGCGTTTGACGATATCAAACAATGGCTCCACCAAGCGGTCAGTTTCGGCTTTTGTTAGATCTTCTCCGGAATTGACTTTACGATTCAAAATATGATTGACCTGTCCGACACGTCCTGACAAAACATAATCAGGGAACACCAATTGGAATTCTAGCCGAGCGCCAATAATACTGTTTTTTTCCATATATTCTTCATCTTTGACTTTTAACGGCGCAAAGCCGACATTCAATTTGGTTTCCATTTCTTTGTCTTTCGGTTTCATATCGAAATGATATGCTTCAACGATCGGTTGTTGTCTTTTTAATTCCACTAGATTCACACTCCTTATCTAAAAGTATAGCATAACCTTTTCTTTGAGCCTACTGTATTCTTTAGACAATAAAAAAAACGGCGAGTGCCGTTTTAATTTGCTTCTTTTAGTGTTGCTAGATAATCCAAGGCATCTTGGACATTGGCGATCGGAACGATTTTCATATCCGTGTCTAACTTTTTCGCTGCTGCCACTGCCTCTTCATAATTTGTTTTGATGGAAGGATCTATTTCACGCTCTTCGTCAGTAATCTCATCATCTGGGGCAAAGAAGATTTCTGCACCACTTTCACTGGCACTCGCTACTTTTTTATCGATCCCACCGATTCGACCAACGGTTCCGTCAGCTGAGATCGTTCCTGTCCCAGCTATGTTGTGGCCTTTACGTAGGTTATCTCCGGTCAACTGTTCATAAATTTCAAGGGTGAACATCAAACCAGCGGAAGGTCCTCCGATATTGCCAGAATCGATCACGATCTCTTCATCAGAAGTGATCTCTGTATGATCGACGAGGGAGATGCCGATACCGGCTTTTTGATTGCTCTCCAGTTCAATTAGTTTGCCCGTTGCTTCTTTTTCTTCGCCATCTTGCAAGTAAGTCACGGTGATTTCATCACCAATGGTTTGACTTTGGACGTAGTCGATAAAATCTTGACTGCTTTTAAATTCTTTACCGTTGACTGCGGTGACGGTATCTCCAACGGATATTTTCCCAGCAAAGCTGGAATTTGGATCGATCCCCATGACATAGACCCCTTTATAGGTCATTTCATAAGGTAAGTCTGCCAGCTTTAATGCTTGCTCAATCGCACTATTTTGCGAGGATTCCATATAGTAACGTTGAATGCGATTGTACTCCTCATCTGTCGCACCGCCTAAAAGTTCTTCCTCACTGATCAAGTCTTGGAATTCATTGAATTTCGTTCCAATCGCTGTGAACACGGTAGCTTGTCGAATCCCAACACTGGTCAAAGAAAAGGAGCCGGCTGAGGTGTCTTCTTTTTGATTGACGGTAATCAGCTCTTTTAAATCGATCGTTGCTCCTGGTTGCTCGATATAATAGGGAATCGGCAAAAAAGCACAAGCTGCGATGATCAGTGCTAAAACAAACAGAAGAAGATATTTGATCGTTGATTTAAGATTCATTGGTATCACGCTTCTTTACTATAGCATCGTAGATATTTTGAGGTAAATATTCGGCAACATCGCCGTTAAAGGTCAAGATTTCTTTCAACAAACTGGAACTGATGAAACTGTGTTTTGCGTCTGCTAAAAGAAAAACGGTCTCTAATGAGGGTTCTAGGTGATGGTTCATCTCCATGATGTCCCGCTCATATTCATAGTCTTTCACACTGCGAATGCCTCTTAGCAGAAACTGAGCACCTAGTTTTTTTGCGATCGTAACCGTCAGCTCCGTTTCTTGTGCCAGAATCTTGACGTTAGGAATATGGGCGAGGGCTTCTTCGATCAAATGAACTTTTTCTTCACTCGTAAAAAAACTTTTTTTATTGGTATTTGTAAAAACACCCACGATCAGTTCATCAAAAAGCGTGGCTCCTCGCTCGATCAGGTCAACATGACCGGACGTCAATGGGTCAAAACTCCCTGGAAATAAAGCAATCTTTTTCACGTTATCCCTCATTTCTATAGATCGTCACTGCCGATATGCCATAGGTTTGGGCACGGACCAAATGCAACGAGCCGATTTGTTCTGGTAAGTCGATGGACTTGTCTGTTTCGCAAACTACGTATGCAGACGGACGAATCAATTCATCCTTCAGCATAGCTTCTAACTGTTGCAGAATCTCTTGCTTTGCGTATGGCGGGTCTAAAAACAAATAGTCAAAACTTTGTCCCTCAGCTGCAAACTGCCGTAAAGCTTGATTCGCATCCATTTTTAACACCGTGAACTTTTCGGGTTCTTTGGTTATAGCAATATTTTCGCGGATCACTTTGGTTGCTGGAAAACTACGGTCGACACAAACCGCATGATCAGCTCCCCGAGAGATCGCTTCGATAGCTAAGCCCCCGCTTCCGCTGAATAAATCCAGTACAACACCTCCATCTAAATATTGCCCTAACATGTTAAAAATCGCCCCTTTTACTTTGTCTGTCGTGGGGCGAGTGTTGTCTCCAGCGAGACTTTTTAATCTGCGGCCACCATATTCTCCGGCTACTACACGCATGCTTTTTTCCCTCCAAGATCTTCGTAAATACAAATATAGCACTGTTTCTATAAATAGCAATAAAAAAATGGCGGTGACTCAAGGCACCCCCACTTTTTTATTACACGTTTTCTGCCAATCGAATCATCGTATTTTTTTCTTCGATATCAAACCCTTCATCTTTCACTGGATAGGCTGCTGAAGTACCAATTTTTTCAGCAAAATCCATTTCGACATCTGGTCGATAGGAAGCTTCAACTTGTCGAACAAAGTGAAACTGCTCGATTTTTGCTTTTTTGCTTTCGTATTCTTCTTCGTTCAAATACATGACCACGTATTTCATCTTACGTGATACATAATGAACAAAACCAAAACGACGCAAATTTTTTAGTTGGCGTAGGCTGTAAACCCATACGATCAATCCTCGACGCTTTTGCATCGTAAAAGGCTCTTTATCCTCGTGCATGACAATTTCCTCCACAACTTGATTTTGATTGAAAAAAGGGACTCCCAGCGTCCACTTTGACAGAGGGAGAAAAACAAGTAGAGATCGCCACAGTCAGTTCATCCAGCAAACGCTGTAGTTGTGTTTCACTCCAGCGAAACTCACTTACTTGTTCATTAAGATCCAACTGCCGCTTGGCTGTGCGCAACGCCCGTTTTTTTTCTTTGAAATCAGGCGCATACTCACCGTAAGCTTCAATTCTTTCAAAATCCAGCTTCTTTTCTAAAAACGATCGCATCAATTCCTGAACAACAGGATCTTGATGCATAATTGTTTTCGCTTTTTGATAGGTTCTACACGTTTCACTTGCTTTGATCGCCATCACAAGTGAATCGATTTGATCTTCAATCTCGAAAAAGGCTTCATCGTAAATCATCTGACGTACTATCCTCGGTCCCTTCCACATCTTCTTGCACTAAGACTACCATATTTGCTTCAGAAAAAGCAATTCCTATCTTTTCTGATTGTTCATAGGTCAGACGTTCAGCAAATCTTGGGTTACTGAACCAAGACAAAATCGTAAAAGTCGGATCGTAAACAGGCGCTTCGAAGATCGAAGCAGATGCTTCCAATTCCTTATCCGCCAACAACTCTCGCCACTCGTCGTTCGTTAAAACAAAATTACTCGTTTTTTCTGAAGAAAGAGCGCGTTGATAAGAATGGATTCGTTGAGAAGTCAAATAGTCTGATAGATTATTCGTCAAATCAAATAAAAGTCCAGCTGCTTCTTGATGTGTTTGGGTATCCTGTGAGAAGCTTTCTAAGCCGATTTGCTGGCGAATTTTATCGATGATAACAAACGCCAAGGTCTCTTTTTCAAGGTTGGCTTGGGCTTGGTCAATTGTTTGCGAAACTTGAAACAGCGGTCGCTGTCCTTCCGTCAAGGGATAAGGTGCCAGTTTAAGTAGCGTGGTCTGATCCAAGTAAGTGACGGCTTGCAGTTGGGCAGTCTCCTGATCGAAGAACAAAACAGCAAAAGTCCCGTTGTCAAAAGCCACTAATGGACGATAGTTCATATCTTCTTCCATCAATTCGAAACTGATCGCACGATCATTTTGTGTCAAGGTAAAGTTAGGATAAATCATGGTCAACTCCGTCAAGTCAGTCAAGGTCATGCCCATCGTAAAAGGTGCCAGGGAAGAGCCCCCGGCGCCGATTACTTTGATTGCTTGCACACTTTCACCATCGGTATTGATCTCAACATACTGTTGATCATCTAATTGATTGTAGACCCGAATTTCAAACTCGTAGCCCGAGCGATAGGTTTGAATGGGAAGACCGTAGACTTCTTCAAAATCCGAAACAGGCTCCCCAATCATTTCAGCTAATCCTTGGGCTGCGATCGGTTCGTAATTCATGGTTGTTGGCGCTTTGATTGGGTTTTCGATCGTCATTCTTGAATCTGAAGCGTTTTGCATGAATACTGGCTGCAAATACACGATTATTAGGGCCAGGACAAATAAGCCGCAAAACAATAATCCTCTCCGCTTCATCTGTGGATCGACTCCTTACTTCTCTTTGACTTCAATCAAAAGGTCTCCTGACTGAATTGGTTCACCATTGGTTACATACACATGTTCAACCACACCTGAGAAGCGAGCTTCGACAGAAGTTTCCATCTTCATTGCTTCCGTGACCATCAAGGTCTGTCCACGTGCCACTCGGTCGCCTTTTTTGACTAATACTTCTAAGACTGAGCCACTCATGGAAGCACCGATCTGTTCTTTATTTGTTGGCTCCGCTTTACGTTTTGTTTGAACAGAGCTGATGATAGAGTTGTCCTTAACGACGATTTCTCGACGTTGCCCGTTCAAGTTAAAGAAGAGGGTCCGGTTGCCTTCAATATCTGCCTCACCGATCTCGTCGAGACGAATGATCAAGATTTTGCCTTTTTCTAATTCAACATTGATCGTTTCACCTAAGCGCATGCCGTTAAAGAAAGTTGGCGTATCAAGAACTTTCACATCGGCAAACTGTTCATAAGCTTTCCGATAGTCAAGGAAGACTTGCGGATACATCAAGTAGCTCAAGACTTCTTCATGTTTTGGTTCATAGCCGATTTTCTCCGCTAGTTCTTGCTTCACTTCAGCAAAATCAACTGGCTTCGCAAATGTTCCGGGACGTTCTGTAAAGGCTGGGCGTCCTTTTAAGATAATGCGTTGCAATTCTTTCGGGAAACCACCAACTGGCTGACCTAACTCGCCTTGGAAGAAGGTGATTACTGATTCTGGGAAGCTCAATGTATCGCCTTTTTCAAAAATATCTTTTTCTGACAAGCCATTTTGTACCATAAAGAGTGCCATGTCACCAACGACTTTCGAAGAAGGTGTCACTTTTACGATGTCTCCAAACATCATATTGACTTCATGATACATTTCTTTGATTTCATCCCATTTTTCGCCTAAACCAACGGCTTTGGCTTGCTGCTGGAGGTTGGTATATTGTCCCCCCGGCATTTCATGCTTGTACACTTCTGTTTGAGGTGCGTTCAAGCCATTTTCAAAGGAATGATAGTACATGCGGACATCTTCCCAGTAGTGGTTCAACTGTTGGATGTTGTCTACATTGATTTCTGGGCAGCGTCCGCCGTTCAATAGTGCATAATACAAACTACTCATACTTGGTTGACTCGTTGCGCCACTGACCGCTGACATAGCGACATCCACGATGTCAACACCGGCTTTAGTAGCTGCTGAGTAAGTAATGATCCCATTTCCACTGGTATCATGGGTATGCAGATGAATCGGCACATCGATCGTATCCTTTAGCTCACTGATCAAACGATAAGCTGCTTGCGGTTTTAATAATCCAGCCATATCCTTGATAGCAATGATATGGGCACCAAGGTTTTGCAATTCTTTCGCCATATCTTTGTAGTATTGTACTGAATATTTTTGACGGGTCGGATCATTGATATCCCCGGTATAACAAATCGTTGCTTCTGCAATTTTTCCTGTATCGCGAACGGCTTGAATACTTTTCTCCATTTGTGGAACCCAGTTCAAACTATCAAAGATTCGGAACACATCAATTCCTTGCGCTGCAGATTCTTTGATGAATTCTTCCAATACATTGTCTGGATAATTGGAATATCCCACAGCATTGGAGCCTCTGAACAACATTTGCAACAAGGTATTCGGCATTTTTTTCCGGAACATCCGCAATCTTTCCCATGGATCTTCTGTTAAGAAACGGTAGGCAACGTCAAAGGTTGCCCCACCCCACATTTCACTTGAGAACAATTGTGGTAGGCCAGCTTCCGTCATCGCGGCAATTTTCTTAAAGTCATGGGTTCTTACACGAGTTGCTAACAAGCTTTGATGGGCATCTCGGAAGGTTGTATCCGTCAGCAAGACATTCTTTTGTTGACCGATCCATTCAACGACTCCCTCGGCACCTTTCGTATCTAAAATATTTTTGGCGCTGACGAAATCAGGCGTTGCTTGGATGTGTTGTGGCATCCGTGGTTCATTGTAGAAAGGTTTCTTTTGTTTTTCGATTCCCGGGAATCCATTGATCGTGATTTCACCGATATACTTCATGGTTTTGTTTCCACGGTCACGAATCCGAGGGAAATTGAATAGTTCTGGCGTATTGTCGATAAAGGTGGTTTTGGCTTCACCTGAACGAAAGGCTGGATGAGAAACAACATTACGCATAAAGAGGATGTTTGTTTTTACACCACGTACTCGGAATTCTTTCAGACAGCGCATCATCTTTTGAATCGCTTGATCAAAGGTTGCCGCATGTGTACAGACTTTTACAAGCAGCGAGTCGAAATAAGGGGTTACCACCGCACCGGCATAAGCATTTCCAACATCCAAACGAACCCCAAATCCACCTGGAGAACGGTAAGTATCGATCTTACCAGTATCTGGCATAAAATTATTGGCTGGATCTTCCGTTGTCACCCGACATTGAATCGCAACACCCTCAAAGCGAATGTCTTTTTGTTCAGGAATCCCGATTTCTTTATGCAAGTCTTTGCCTTGTGCAATCAAAATTTGTGTCGTCACGATATCTAAATTGGTGATCATTTCAGTGATCGTATGTTCCACTTGAACCCGAGGATTTACTTCAATAAAGTAAAATTTATCGCCTTCAACTAAAAATTCCACTGTTCCGGCATTAATATAGCCAACATGCTTCATCAGTTGAACGGCAGCTTGACAAATTTTTTCCCGCTGTTCAGCCGTCATTGACACACATGGTGCCACTTCGACTACCTTTTGGTGACGGCGCTGAACGGAGCAGTCACGTTCAAATAGATGGACGACATTTCCGTGCTTGTCCCCTAGAATTTGGACTTCAATATGTTTTGGATTACTAATATATTTTTCAACATAAACTTCATCACTACCAAAAGCCGCTTTCGCTTCACTTTTGGCGCGTTCGTAGCCATCACGTGCTTCTTTTTCATCATGAGCGACACGCATACCTCGACCACCACCGCCAAGGGCTGCTTTGATCATGATCGGATAGTCATGTTCGTCGGCGAATGCTAAAACGTCGTCAATCGATGCTACTGGACCGTCAGATCCGGGAATCGATTGAATTCCCGCATCGATCGCCGCTGCTTTTGCTTTGATCTTGTCGCCAAAAATATCTAAGTGGTGAGTGGATGGTCCGATGAAAATCAAACCTTCTTCTTCACAGCGCTGCGCAAAGCTCAGGTTTTCTGATAAAAAGCCGTACCCTGGATGAATCCCTTCGGCCCCGGCTTTTTTCGCTGTGCGAATAATATCTTCAATGTCTAAATACGCATCGATCGGTCGTTTGCCTTTCCCTACTAAATACGCTTCATCTGCTTTAAAGCGATGGACGGAGTATTCATCCTCCGCAGCATAAATACCGACTGTTTTGATTCCTAACTCCGCACATGCGCGGAAGACACGAATCGCGATTTCTCCACGATTGGCAACAAGAATTTTCTTCATCTAATCCACTCCATTCAATTGATCAATAATTCAAATAATATTGTTTCCTCTTTTCTTCGGCACTGATATTTAATACAAAACCAATACAAATCGACAGCATCAGCAAACTTGACCCACCCTGACTTAGAAACGGAAATGTGATTCCCGTCAATGGGATCAAACCAGTGATCCCCCCTAAGTTGATAAAAATCTGGGACATAAATAGAGCCCCTATGCCGATACACATCATGGAATTAAAGGGATCTCTTGAACGAATACCGACAAGAAAGATCCGTCCCACCATATAGAACAAAACACCTAAAATGATGATCGATGGGATCAAGCCTAATTCTTCCATAACGATCGAAAATATATAATCGGTGTGCGCTTCGTTTAAGAAACCACGTTTTTGGATACTATTTCCAAGCCCGCGCCCGAACAGCCCACCGTTGAACATTGCGTAATACCCATTGACCATTTGATGACCAGTATCGTATTCATCAGCAAACGGGTTCAAAAAGGATGAAAAGCGACTGTAGACATACGCTGGCAAAAGCTTACCGCCGGTTAGATTCACAAATAGGACGATCAACATACTTCCAATTATACCTGCCAGCCCCAATATCAAGGTGTACAAGTAATTTAACCCACTAGCTAGCAAAACGACAAAAGCCAGTAGTACGATGATCACAGCATTCCCAAAGTCTGGGTAAAAGGCCATGATCCCGGTATATACGAAAACGATTCCGATTGGGCGCCAAACCGTTTTCCAAAACTCCTGTTGAATGCCTTTTTGCCGATAAGATAGCGTCACAGATAAGAACCAAATAACAATAAACTTCAAGTACTCAGCTGGTTGAATGGAAAAGCCAGCAATCGATAACCATCCTAGTGCCCCATTTCTTCTTGGAAAGAAGAAGGCAGCGATCAATAAAAACAAAATGACAATCATGGCGATCTGGACAAATTTTTTGTTTCGAAAAACATCCGTTTTCATTTTATACATGACAGTGATCGCTACTAGACTCAACAACCAAAAAATTGCTTGATTGATGACATAAGAAGCAGCTGTAGTTGGATTTGTAGCAGTCATCGCGACGTAGGACGTGGAGCTATAGACCATCATCAAACCCGTGACACACATAAAAATATACGGCAAGAGAATACTATAATCTAATAAATGTCTTTTCTTTACTTTTTCTGGCAAGTTTATGCCTCCTTGCCGATTTCAGGTGTCCGCTGGTCTTCATAGACCTCGCTGTACAATTGGTTCAAATCTTTTTCAAGATCCGCCATCAATTGTTGTCCTGTTTGATTATCGACGATCCCCAAGCGGATCGCAAATGCCACTTGCCGTGATAGACCATACATCTGAGTATCAACCACTTCTTCAAATGCTTTGCATTGTGCGATACATAAACTATTTTCTTGGTTTCGGATCAGCTTTTTGATTCGTTCTGCGTCATCTCTCAGCAGATCAAGCGCTTTTGTAGAATCGATTTGCTCCATTCCGGTCCCCCCATTTCTTCGTTTCACCATTATAGCATATTCTCCTCCGCTTTTGCATCCTTAGATTGCATAGAAATACGGAAATAACGAACTTTAATGAGCATATATTCTTAACGTTCGTTTTTTTAGCATAGAATGTCCTTTTTTCGTAATTTTTATTCGTTTTATCTTTGACTGCCTTCGACACTTTCGTGAAACAAACGCAATTCGTGAAACACCACTCGAAAAACGTCCTTTACAAAAATTTAAGAAAAGCTGTTCTATCAACTTTCCGTAAAAAATAATCCTATTACTTTTTCCACAATTCATTTTAAAAAAAGAACAGGTCCAAAAGTCCCTGTTCTTCCACTTTGCATGAAAAGAAAATCCTTTACTGTGTTTCGTCGCCGATTTTGCCATCGCCATTGATGTCCTCATCGGAAAGACGTTCGACTTCTTTAATAAATCCTTCGCTCATTTCTTGATAGTTCTGCTCACCTACGACCGCATCATCAGGGATTTGATCAACATTTGCAAAAAATTCGATATGATTGTGTAGATTTTCAAAGCGCATAGGAGCATCTCCGCCATATTCACCATCAAGGTTGATCATTAAACGATTAACCTGTTCTGGCGCGTCTACTTCAAGAAAAGATGTCTTCGTATAAATCAGACGACGATCGTTGATGTGCTTGCCACCATTCATCATCAAAGCGACTAAATGGACGATCTCAAAAATATTGGCTGTTTTGACAATAATCAGTGAAAACTTCCCATCGTCAAGCTTAGCGTCAGGGGCAATCTGTTCAAATCCCCCTACTGAATTCGTTAGTCCTAAAAAGAACATTGAGGCTCCGCCAATGTATTCTCCGTCTTCATACTTTAGATGCATTTTGATTGGTTTGACGCGGGGCAGTAATTCGGCTCCTTTTGCTAGATAAGCTAAGTAGCCAAAAACACTTTTCAACTCAGAAGGAACATCATAGGTCAGTTCTGTTAAGTGTCCACCAGCAGCAATGTTGATAAAATACGTATTGGGTGTTTTTCCGACATCCATCTTCACCGTCTGCTGTTTTAAAATCACTTCCGCAGCTGCTTTGATATCGGTCCGAGGAATCTTTAGTGCACGTGCGTAGTCATTGGTGGTTCCTCCAGGAATAATCGCCATCTTCGGGCGTTTTTCTAATGGAGCGATTCCGTTGACGACTTCATTGATCGTACCATCCCCACCGGCCGCTACCACCAAATCAAAACCAGCTTCACCGGCTCTTCTTGCTTCATCACGGGCGGAAAATGGTGCAGCGGTCGTGGCAAACGCACTCGCCTCATAACCGCCTCTTTCCAAAACATCTAAAATGTCTGCTAAATTTTTTCGAATCAATTCTTTCCCAGATGTCGGGTTATAGATTACTCTTGCTCTTTTCATCGCTTGCCTCTTATCGCTTTGCTAGTTCTTCTTGCAACAGCTTGTTCACAACGCCTGGATTCGCTTGTCCTTTGGTTGCTTTCATGATTTGACCAACTAAGAAACCAACTGCGCGGTCTTTTCCGTTTTTAAAGTCATCGACGGATTGTTGGTTGTTATCTAGTACTTCATTAATCATTGGTAGTAATTGCGCAGGATCTGATAATTGGATCAATCCTTTGGCTTTTACGACTTCTTCAGCGTCGCCGCCGTTTGTGATCAATTCTTTGAAGACTTTTTTCGCAATCTTCGAACTGATCGTGCCATCGGCGATCAAACGAATCATTCCCGCTAAATTATCTGGTGTCAATTTCGTTTCTGGCAGTTCCAATTTCTCACTGTTCAGATACGCTGAAACTTCACCCATCAACCAGTTAGAAGCTTGTTTGGGATCCGCACCGGCATCAATGGTTTTTTCAAAGAAATCGGACATTTCTTTTGATAAAGTCAAGACCATTGCATCGTATTCTGGTAAGCCCAATTCAGAGATGTAACGAGCCCGGCGTTTTTGCGGCATTTCTGGCAAGCTTTGACGTACACGTTCGATCCATTCATCATCGATCACAAACCGTGGGATATCTGGTTCTGGGAAGTAACGATAATCAGAAGAACCTTCTTTGACACGCATCAATAATGTTTTGCTGGTTGCTTCATCAAAACGACGAGTTTCTTGTTGGATCTCGCCTCCAGAAAGCAATACTTTGGCTTGGCGTTTTTCTTCAAATGCCAGACCTTTTTTCACGAAGGACATAGAGTTTAAGTTTTTCAGTTCTGTTTTTGTTCCGAATTGTTCTTGGCCGTAAGGTCGCAACGAAATATTCGCATCGCAACGCATAGAACCTTCTTCCATTTTCACATCGGATACTTCTGTAAACAAGATGATTGAACGCAATGCTTCTAGATACGCATATGCTTCTTCTGGTGAACGCATATCCGCTTCGGAAACGATCTCGATCAAAGGGGTTCCTTGACGATTTAGATCAACATAAGAATAACCGCCTTTGCCGTGCATGTTTTTCCCGGCATCTTCTTCCAAATGAACTCGCTCGATGCGGATTTTTTTCTTTTTACCTTCCACTTCGATCTCGATCCACCCATCATGACCGATCGGTTGATCGAATTGTGAAATTTGATAGGCTTTTGGATTATCAGGATAGAAATAGTTTTTGCGGTCGAAATGCGTTTCTTTTGAGATTTCACAATTCAACGCAAGCGCAGCTTTCATCCCAAATTCGATAGCCGCTTTGTTCATTACTGGTAAAACACCTGGATAGCCCCAGTCAATCACATTCGTGTTGCTATTTGGTTCAGCGCCAAAGTGAGCAGGTGCTGGAGAAAAAATCTTTGATTCTGTTTTTAATTCTACGTGGACTTCAAGCCCAATGACTGTTTCGAAGTTCATGCCTTATCCCCTCCTAAAATCACTGGTTTTTTCGTGTGGAAATCAGTTGCTTGTTCAAAGGCATAAGCCGCTTTATACATGGTTGCTTCATCAAAATGTTTCCCAATGATCTGCAAGCCGACAGGCAGTCCTTCAGAAAAACCTGCTGGAATCGACATCCCTGGCAGTCCTGCTAAATTCACAGGAATGGTTAAAATATCATTCAAGTACATAGTGATCGGATCATTGATATTTTCTCCAATACCAAATGCTACCGTTGGGGAAGCTGGGCCAATGATCAAGTCGTATTGGCTGAAGACCTTATCGAAATCTTGTTTGATCAACGTTCGTACTTGACCGGCTTTTTTGAAGTAGGCATCGTAGTAGCCAGCACTTAGTGAAAACGTACCTAACATGATCCGACGTTTTACTTCTTCCCCGAATCCTTCACTACGCGAATTGACATAGACATCTTCTAAATTGCGGACATTTTCTGAACGGAAACCGTAACGGATACCGTCAAAACGTTGCAAATTAGAACTTGCTTCTGAAGAAGCGATGATATAGTAAACAGCTACCCCATATTTTGAATGTGGCAAGCTGACTTCTTCCACGGTCGCTCCTAACGCACGGAAAGTGTCTGCAGCTTTTAAGATCGCTTCTCGGACGCCCGCTTGAATTCCTTCGCCTAAGTATTCTTTTGGCAAAGCGACTTTCATGCCTTTGATATCACCAGTCAAACCTGCTGTAAAATCAGGAACAGCTGCCCCGGCTGACGTACTATCTTTTGCATCAAACCCACTGATGGCATTTAATGCGATGGCATTGTCTTTCACACCACGGGTCATTGGACCAATTTGATCTAACGAAGATGCAAACGCGATCAAACCAAAACGAGAAACCCGTCCGTAGGTTGGCTTCAACCCGACGATTCCATTGAAAGCTGCTGGTTGGCGAATCGAACCACCCGTATCGCTACCTAATGATAAGGGGACTTGTCCCGCTGCAACGGCAGCCGCCGAGCCACCTGATGAACCACCAGGTACTTTTGTCTCGTCCCAAGCGTTTTTTGATTTCTTAAAGAACGACGTTTCCGTACTCGCCCCCATCGCAAATTCATCCATGTTTAACTTACCTACTGGAATCATGTCTGCTTGGTAAACTTTGTCCATGACGGTTGCATCGTAGATTGGGTCAAAGTTGCCTAAAATTTTAGAAGCAGCTGTTGTGCGTAGATCTTTGGTAACAATGTTATCTTTGATCCCAATGGGAATCCCTGCCAAGACATTACTTTCAGTGATACCTTTTTGATCGATAGCTTGCGCTAACGCATGGGCTTTTTCTTCGTTCAATGCAAGAAACGCATCGACTTTTGGCTCTGTTTCTTTAATGCGAGCAAAGGTTTCGCTCGTTAGATCTGTCGCAGTAATTTCCTTTGACACTAATAAGCTATGCAATTCTTCTAAGCTTTTATTATATAGTTCAGTCATTAGGCACCCGCCTCCCCATTGTCAATGATTGCAGGCACTTTAATAAAGCCTTCTTCGGATTCTGGAACATTTTTCATTAATTCATCACGGTCCCAGCCACCTGTCGTTACATCTTCACGCATCACATTGATCGTTTCTGCGACATTCGATGTAAAGGGTACTCCTGTAGTATCCACTTCTTCAAGTGTTTCTACCATATCAATAATTTTTCCTAGCTGAGAGGTAAACTCATGTAATTCATCATCTGAGAATGAAAGTTTTGCTAGTTTGGCAACGTGTTTGACTTGTTCTTCGCTGATCGCCATAAAATCCTCCTCTTTCTCGCATCCGTAATCTACGTTTACGTTTTTCCAATGTATTGTATCATTTTTTTAACAAATCATGAAATAGAATTTGAAAATTATCAAATATAATTGCAAATAAAAGCAGAAATCATTTCTTTCCTCGGATTGCAGGGAAGAAATGATTTCAATTAGACAAGAAGAAACAACTGCTTCTCATCTGTGACAATACTTAACAGTTATTGATCTGCCGAATGACTGCCTTCGATCGCAGCCACCATTTGAGCTTCATCCCAAACGGTAACGCCTAGGGACTGTGCTTTGGTCAGTTTGCTGCCTGCTTCTTCCCCGGCAACAACGATATCGGTCTTTTTCGACACACTTCCGGTGACTTTTCCACCAAGGTTTTCAATTCTTTCTTTGGCTTCTTCGCGGGTGAAATGACTCAATTTCCCTGTCAAAACGACTGTTTTCTCTTTAAATGGCGACTCCACTTCTTCCAATTGATCCGTTCTCAGCCCTAGATAAGCAAAGTTAACACCCGCTTTTTCAAGTTCATCTAAAAGGTCGTGAACTTCTTGATTGTCAAAATACGTAACGACACTTTCCGCAATTGTAGCACCAATGGTTTCCAACGAAATGATCTCTTCTTCTTTGGCTTTGCTAAGGGTTCGAAGGTCACCAAAATGTTCCGCTAAAATCCGAGCCGCTTTGGCACCAACATGACGAATGCCTAGCCCGAAAATCAAGCGCTCAACTGAATTTTCTTTGCTTTGATGGATGGCACGCAAAAGGTTATTAGCTGATTTCTCTTTGATTTTATCGAGGGTCAGCAATTGTTCTTCTGTTAAAAAGTACAAGTCGGCCACATCTTTGACTAAGGATTTATCGAACATTTGCTCTAAAACACGTGGCCCTAAACCATCAATATTCATAGCATTTCGGGAAACAAAGTGGCTTAACCCCTCTTTGATTTGCGCTGGACACTTCGGATTGATACAACGCAAGGCAACTTCTTCATCTAAATGGATCAGCTCACTCCCGCATTCGGGACAATGTGTAGGCGATTCAAAGGGTTGACTTGCTTCCGTGCGTTTTTCTTCCAAGACTTTCGCAACCTCTGGAATAATGTCCCCCGCCTTATAGATGATGACCGAATCGCCAATGCGAATGTCCTTCATTTTAATGAAATCTACATTATGCAAACTGGCGCGGCTGACCGTCGTTCCGGCAACCCGGACAGGGGTCATAACAGCGGTCGGTGTCACAACACCCGTTCGTCCCACGGTCCATTCGATCGTTTCGATCACTGTTTCCGCTTCTTCCGGTGGAAATTTATATGCCGCCGCCCATCGGGGTGCTTTTACGGTAAAGCCTAGCGCATCTTGATCTTTAAAATTATTGACTTTGATGACAACACCATCTATCTCGTAAGGAAGCTCACTGCGCTTGTCATGAAACTCTTCGATATATGCCCACACCTCATCGATGGTGTGGCACACTCTGCGTTCGTGATTTGTACGAAAGCCTAATTGATCTAATTCATTCAATGCCGAAAATTGATCATTGGCTTCAATTGGACCAAAATCAGCCAGTGTGTACAAGAAGGTGCTTAAGTTCCTTTGGGCTGCGATCCGTGTGTCTAATTGTCGCAAGCTTCCAGCAGCTGCGTTTCTCGGATTGGCGAAAACTTCCACCCCTTCTTCTTCTCGCTGTTGATTCAATTTCAAAAACGAAGCCTTTGGCATATAGCATTCACCACGAACTTCTAACGAGATTGGTTCTTTTAATTTTAGTGGGATCGATTTGACGGTCTTTAGGTTTTCTGTAATATTTTCACCTACCGTACCATCTCCTCGAGTTGCTCCCCGAACAAAGCGCCCTTCTTCATATTTTAATGAGATAGACAATCCATCGATTTTTAGCTCGCAGACATAATCTACCGCTTTCCCCAATACTTTTTGAACACGGGCATCAAAAGCCACGATTCCTTCTTTATCAAACACATCGTTCAAACTATAAAGTGGGATATCATGGGTGACTTTTTCAAAGCCAGGTAAAATGATGCCACCTACTCGTTGGGTAGGCGAGTCTTCGGTTACTAGCTGCGGGTAGTTGGTTTCAATTTCAACCAGTTCTGCATACAGCTGATCATAGAGATAATCTTCAACAGAAGGTTGATCTTTTACATAGTATTCGTAGGCGTACTGATTTAATTGCGTACGCAGCTCTTCTGCTCGTGATTGGATTTCTTTTGAAGGGACATCCATCCTAATATCCTCCTTATTTTTCAACTTTTTCAATCGGCGCAAAGGCCGCCAACAGTCGTTTGACGCCTTGTTGTGGGAATGCCACATCTAATTCGATGTCTTGCGCGCTGCCAGTCGTCCGAACGACCGTACCGATTCCCCATTTTTTATGTTGAACTTTCTCGCCAACTTGCCATGTATTCCCCGCTGCAGAGGTCTGTTGCTTAGAAGCGACGGTCGTTTGACGCGGCTGTGTATAGCTCGGTTTAAAGACTTTTGGTTGAAACGGTGCAGCAGCTTTAGGCTGTGAACGCTCGCCTAATGATTGCAGCAGATCTTGTTCGATTTCTTCGATAAACCGTGACGGACGATTGTATTGGGTACGGCCGTATAATGTTCTGGAAAAAGCGTTGGTCATAAAGAGCTCTTCCTCGGCACGAGTGATTCCCACATAAGCAAGGCGCCGTTCTTCTTCGAGTTCGCTTTCTTCCATTAAAGCTCGAGAAAGCGGGAAGATATTTTCTTCCAACCCAATTAAGAATACCACTGGAAACTCTAGTCCTTTTGCCGCATGCAAGGTCATCAAAGTCACTTGACTACTTTCTTCTTCATAACTATCGACGTCTGACAATAAAGCTAAGTCATTTAAGAAAACACTCAACTTCTCATCTGGTGCATCTGCATCGTCTTCGTTTTGCGCCTCAAACCGTTTGTCGAATTCTTGGGTAACCGATAAAAATTCTTCCAGGTTTTCAAGTCTAGCTTGTGCTTCTAAATTATTTTGGTTGACTAACTCTTGACGATAACCCGTTTTTTCTAATATTTCTTTCGTCAGTTCGGTTACTGAGAGGTAAGGAACCATTTGGGCGAAGTCATCCATCATCATCCCAAAGCTTCCTAATTCTTTGCCGGCCTTCCCCGAAATATTTGCTAACTCGACGTTCATGGCTGCTTCTAACAATGACCATTCATGAAGATTCGCAAACTCTCGTAGTTTCTCGACGGATGTCGCACCGATCCCACGTTTTGGTACATTGATGATTCGTTCCAAGCTGATGGAATCACGAGGATTGGCGATCGCCGATAAATAAGCCAAAATATCACGGATTTCTTTGCGGTCATAGAACTTTCTGCCGCCGACCATCGTATAAGGAACGTTGGCTTTTAAAAGCATTTCTTCAATGATCCGTGACTGGGCGTTGGTCCGATACAAAATCGCAAAATCACCGAATTTACGGTTTTTTTCTGCAATTTGTTTCTGCATTTCACTGACGATAAATCGCGCTTCATCTCGTTCACTATCCCCGCGATAATAAGTGATCTTTTCCCCATCACGATTTTCTGTCCACAGATTTTTATCTGGACGGTTGCGGTTATTTTTGATTACTTGGTTTGCCGCATTTAAAATCGTTTGCGTTGAACGATAGTTTTGCTCTAACAAAATCGTCGCGGCATCCGGATAGTCTTTTTCAAAGTCTAAAATATTTTGCATGTTGGCACCACGCCAACCGTAAATACTTTGGTCCGCATCCCCAACAACACAAAGATTTCGAAAACGAGCGGCCAATAAATTGACCAGCGTGTATTGGGCGTGGTTGGTATCTTGGTATTCATCGACATGGATATAGTGGAATTTCCGTTGGTAAAATTGCAGCGCATCTTCATTGTCTTGGAAGAGGCGGATCGTATTCATGATTAAATCATCGAAGTCCATGCATTGATTATTGCGCAGCTCTTTTTGATATTTTTCATAACAACGACCCACGATTTGCTCAAATAGACTACCTTCCATGGCTTGGTAAGCTTCAGGTGTCAATAGCTCGTTCTTTGCATGAGAGATCGTTCCCAAAATGGAACGAGGATCATATTTTTTGGGATCGATATTCAATTCTTTTAATACCCGTTTCATCAGGGTATTTTGCTCAGAAGAGTCAATGATGGTAAAATTCTTCGAATAACCGATTCGATCAACATCTCTGCGCAAGATTCTGACACACATCGAGTGGAAGGTCGAGACCCAAACGTCTTCTCCACCGGAACCTAATAATTGGCTGACCCGTTCCTTCATTTCCCGCGCCGCTTTATTGGTAAAAGTGATGGCTAAAATGTTCCATGGATTTACATTTTTTTCTTCTATTAAATAGGCGATTCGGTGGGTTAGGACACGGGTCTTCCCGCTTCCTGCCCCTGCCATCAGCAGCAACGGTCCTTCCGTATGCATAACGGCTTCTTTTTGCCGTGGATTCATGCGTTCAAGTAATTCACTTTTGGATGACATGATTTTAAACATCCTTTCTTTCTCAATCTTCTCAATTATAGCATTATCCGGGAAAGGGGAAAACCGAACGCTTTGAAAACTTTTAATTAAAAGCGCTTTGATTTTTTTCTTTACGATGCCTTCCGTTTTGAAAGAAAAAAGTCAGTCCATATTTGTTTACATAATAAAGAGGCTGTAAACTTACCAGCCTCTTTATTAGTTTTATTAATGAAAATCAGCTAAAATATTTCTCCACTAGCTTTTCATTCACATAGATCGATACTTGTCCATCATTGACCGGGAAAAGTCCTTTTCCGGTGTCATCTAAAACCACTTTCGCTTCATTATTCTTTAATATATCCACGAAGGTCTCTCCACCATGGATCGCGCTGATGGTCATTTCTTTTTCCGCTCCTTGGGCATTGGTCATCACGACCGCTAATCCAGAAAGCTCATGTTCATAATCGCCAGTTAATACCCAGCCGATACAGTTAGGATCATCAAAATAGTCCACTTGATTCCCAAATGCAAGCTTCTCTCGAAGTTTCAGCATATGGACCAAAGCATCACCAACAGGGGCGATTTCTTGCGCGGGAATCCCAAATAAATCCCCCCAGAAAACTACGGGTACGCCATCTTTACGTAAAAGGATCAATGAATAGGCATGGACTTTAAACCATCCGTCTATCCAAGATTGTAAACTTTGTCCGACTTGCGTATCATGATTGTCTACAAAAGTCACCGCATAATCTTCGCGCGCGGCAGTCAGTGTACCGGCAAAAATTTGACTCATATCATATTCGCCATTCGAGTGAGATGCTTCATATAAATTATAGTGCAAAGGCACATCGAATAAATAAATCAGATTTCCTGAAGAATCTAAATACTCTTCTAATTTTGGCAGATCCCCTGACCAATATTCTCCGACAACAAATAGTGGTTTGCCTTTTTCTTCCCGACGATTCAAGATCCAATCTGCGTAATAGTTGAACTCAATGTGTTTCACCGCATCTAGTCGATACCCATCAACGCCGGTCAGTTCTTGGTACCATTGGCCCCATTTATTGAGTTGTTCCACTGTTTCGGGATTTTCCATGTCCAAGTCACAACCCATTAAATAGTCGTAATTGCCCATCTCATCATCCACTTGGTTTTCCCAGCCCTTATCAGCGAAGTTAAAAATCCCGTGGTCTTTGTTGCGGTCATCATAATCGACACCAGAAAAATTATGCCACGTCCAAACGTAATCATTGTACGTCCCCTGACGTCCTGGGAAGGTGAACTTGGTCCAGGCTTCGATTTCTTCCTCATCACTGATCGGTTCATTCCGGTTTTCGGTATTGTATTTGACCGCCGGAACGACTTCTTTTTCATCGGCACCAATCAAGTGATTGAAGACGATGTCGGCATAAACCTCTACTCCTTGTTCTTGCAGTGCTTTGATAGCTTCTAGATATTCATCCTTTGTCCCATATTTTGTTGGCACCGACCCCTTTTGATCGAACTCGCCTAGATCATAATAATCATAGACACCATACCCAACGTCTTTGGACCCAGCTGTCCCTTTATAGGCAGGTGGCAGCCAAATTGCGGTAAATCCATACTCTTTGATTTCTTTACTCATTTCTTTCAATTTGTTCCAATGCTGGCTATCTGCCGGCAGGTCCCATTCGAACCCTTGTAAAATGACTTTGTTATTCATTTATTTATCCCCCCTTACTTCAATTAAGCCAAATAATAGTAAAAGTTGTCAAATATAAGGATAGCGATCAAATCAAAATGACGGTTATCATGACCGTTTATGACCGATTATAATTATTCACGCTTACATTATGAATGTTTTTTACTGTTTGTGATTGATTTTGAATGAATCATATGGTATTATGGCAAGTGAAGAGGTGATGAAAATGCTTACAGAGGAGCGTCATCAAGCAATTTTGGCACGATTGGAACAAGAAGAGATCGTCAAGGTCAGTGAACTGATTCAACTGTTGGATGCTTCAGAATCAACGATCCGCAGAGACCTGCAAGAATTGGAAGACAAAGGATTTTTAGTCAGAATTCACGGTGGAGCCAAGAAAAGCCAGCAATTAGGCTTCGAACCAAACATGTCAGAAAAAACGGCGAAGTTTCAAACGGAAAAGCAAAAAATTGCAAAAGCAGCTGCCCAGACGATCAAAAATGGTGAAGTCATTTACTTAGATGCTGGAACAACGACCCTCGAAATGATTCCTTTCCTATCGGCTATCACAAGCCTTAAGGTGGTCACAAACTCCGTCAAGCACGCTTCCCTACTGATTGATCACGGGATCGACACCATGATTTTAGGGGGAACCATTAAGATAGCTACGAACGCTGTGTTAGGGATCAATGCTGGAGAACAACTGCGAAAACTACGCTTTAATCGTTGTTTTATGGGAATGAACGGGGCTCACTCTGAGGCTGGGTTCACCACACCCGATCCTGAAGAAGCCCTGATCAAGCAGATTGCATTAGAGCACAGTCAACAAGCCTATGTCTTGCTAGACCATTCCAAATTTCAGCAAACAACTTTTGCTCAAGTTGCCTTTATCGAAGGGGCTACGATCATCACCGATTATTGCCCAAAAAACTATCTAACGAAATTCAGAGCAAAAACAACCATTATGGAGGTAATACAATGATTTACACAGTAACACTCAATCCATCAATCGATTTTATCGTCCACGTCGATCATTTGGAGATCGGCGCCCTTAATCGAATGAAACAGGACTTTAAACTACCTGGTGGCAAAGGAATCAATGTCTCACGGATTTTGAAGCGAATTGGCATCTCCTCGACTGCCCTTGGTTTTGTTGGCGGATTTACTGGTCGCTTTATTGAAGAGTGGCTGACTAAAGAGGAAATCAACAGCAACTTTACACAAGTCGCTGCCGATACCCGAATCAATATCAAATTAAAATCTGGCGAAGAAACTGAGATCAACGGGCTTGGTCCAGTGATCAGTGACAAGGAAATCGGAGAACTAAAACAACAACTAGCCGCTCTTTCTGCCGAAGACATCGTCATCCTATCAGGAAGTAAACCAGCTGGTCTTCCAGCCGACTTTTATAAAGAATTGATCAAAATCGTTAAAGAAGCCGGTGCGGAATTTGTCATAGATACGACCGGTGCGGAACTTTTTGATGCTTTAACGGATCAACCTTTGTTGATCAAACCAAATAATCATGAATTAGCCGAACTATATGAAACTTCTTTTTCAACAATCGAAGATATTTTGCCTTATGGTCAAAAAATGTTAAAGGATGGTGCTAAAAATGTCATCGTCTCTCTAGGTGGTGATGGTGCCCTGCTCTTTACTGGCAATGAGATCTATCGCTCCAACGTGTTGAAACGACCTTTGAAAAATTCAGTTGGTGCTGGAGATTCCATGATTGCTGGATTCATTGGACGTTACGCGAAGACCAAAGATGTGGTTGACGCATTCAAATGGGGTGTCGCTTGTGGCAGTGCTACTGCTTTTTCTGATGATTTAGCTGAGGCGTCATTTATCGAAGAACTACTACCGGAAGTCATTATTGAACAAGTAAATTTATAGGAGGATGGAAAAAATGAAAATCAACGAGTTGATGCTGAAAGATGCCATGATCATGGACTTGCAAGCAACAGACAAAAAAGGTGCCATTGATGAAATGGTCGCAAAATTATATGCTGTCGGACGAATTTCAGATATCGAAGTCTACAAAGAAGGAATTCTTGCCCGAGAAGCCCAAACGTCAACAGGGCTAGGTGACGGTATCGCAATGCCCCATGCCAAAAATAGTGCGGTCAAAGAAGCGACGGTCTTATTCGCAAAAAGCAATGCGGGTGTCGACTATGAGGCGTTAGATGGACAACCAACATACCTCTTCTTTATGATTGCAGCACCAGAAGGAGCAAATGATACTCATTTACAAGCATTAGCAGCTCTCTCTCGCTTATTGATCGATCCAGATTTCGTTGCTAAATTAAAAACAGCGACAACTGCTGATCAAGTACAGCAACTTTTCTCAGAAGCTGAGGCACAGCAAGAAGCCGATGCTTTAGCAGAAGAAGCGGCAAACCAAGAAGCAGCACCTACTAGCGAACGTCCCTATATCGTCGCAGTTACAGCTTGCCCAACAGGGATCGCCCATACCTACATGGCAGAAGATGCTTTGAAAAAGAAAGCCAAAGAACTTGGCGTTGACATCAAAGTTGAAACAAATGGTTCAGAAGGAATCAAAAATCGTCTAACAGAAGCTGATATCGCCCGAGCTACTGGTGTGATCGTAGCTGCCGATAAAAAAGTTGAAATGGATCGCTTTGACGGCAAACATTTAGTAAACCGTCCAGTCAGCGATGGTATCCGTAAAACCGAGCAATTAATCAATGAAGCAATGAGCGGAACTGCTCCTGTTTTTCATGGTAGCGGCCAAGCTTCTGATAAAGAGGACGCTTCTGCTGATGGTTCAGTCGGTCAACGAATCTATAAAGATTTGATGAATGGTGTTTCTCACATGCTACCATTTGTTATTGCCGGTGGAATCATGATCGCTATTTCCTTCATGGTTGACCAGTTCATGGGTGTCCCTCAAGATGCCTTGAGTCAATTAGGAAACTACAACCAAGCAGCTTCTTGGTTCAATCAAATCGGTAGCGCGGCATTTGGTTTTATGCTACCTGTCTTAGCTGGATTTATCGCTTCAAGTATCAGTGACCGACCTGGATTGATCGTCGGTTTCGCAGCAGGTGCTTTAGCAAATACAGGTGGTGCTGGTTTCTTAGGTGCCTTGATCGGCGGTTTCCTAGCTGGTTACGTCATCAAATTCTTACGTTCATTATTCAAAGGCTTACCAAAATCATTAGAAGGAATCAAAACGATCCTCTTCTACCCTGTTTTCGGTCTTTTGATCACTGGTTTCTTGATGTTATTGATCAACGTGCCAATGAAAGCCATCAACGATGGTTTAAACAGCTTCCTGACCGGCTTAAGTGGCACAAATGCTGCTTTGCTTGGTGCGTTGCTAGCAGCGATGATGGCAGCCGATCTAGGTGGCCCAATCAATAAAGCCGCTTATGTTTTCGGTACTGCAACATTGGCAACCACCGTTGCTGAAGGTGGTAGCGTCGTGATGGCATCAGTAATGGCCGGCGGAATGGTTCCTCCATTGGCAATTTTTGTCGCAACACTATTGTTCAAAAACAAATTCACGAAAGACCAAAAAGAAGCAGGTTTGACAAATATCGTCATGGGGCTATCCTTCGTCACTGAAGGTGCGATCCCATTTGCAGCAGCAGATCCACTACGGGCGATCCCAAGCTTTATCGTCGGTTCTGCACTGACTGGTGCGCTTGTCGGTGCCTTTGATATCCAATTAATGGCCCCACACGGTGGGATCTTCGTTGTCCTATTATTATCTAAACCAATTTTATTCTTGCTATTCATCTTGATCGGTGCAATCGTTTCTGGCGTCGTATTCGGTTTGTTGAAAAAAGCGCCTGAGCAAACAGCCTAATTGAAAAGACCCGCAAGATCCTGGTGATCTTGCGGGTCTTTTTCATTCTTGATTGGTAAAGAGCTGCTGTTCGACTAGCTTTTGGGTATTCATAAAATATACTCGTAGTTTTTTCCCATCCTTCTTTAGGTTAACCCACGTATATTTGCGCGTGCGGTGCAAATACCCAAAATGAACATCCGGCATCGCTGCTTTCAATCCGTCTATCGGCAGCTCCTTCAAGGCTGTTTCTGGTAAATAAAATTGTAAGCAAGCCGTGTAGTCTTTAAAGCGATCCTCTGAGTAATCAATTTCGAGGTGATTCCGGATATAAAAGGCATATGCCTCGACCCCATCATCTACAGTCAATTCCGGTTTTAATACGATATAATCCATCATGCGCAACCGCTCTTGATCAATCCAAGGAAAATATGCTTGTGCATTCAAGTAACCTTTTACCCGACGCTCCTGGTACTCTTCATTCACCAGGTCGAAGCTTCGAGTGACGAAATGTGTCGCGTTACGCTTAGTTGTCGGCTGCATCCGATCATTTTGGTATTGGATGGTTTGGATCAAGTGATCGCCAAAGGCGTATTCAATATATGGTTCTCTTAAAATACCGACGCCGTTATCCCATGTCAATTGATCAATCCCAGTTTGATCACGAAACAAACGCTGGTAAGAAAGATTCAACTCGTGATCCCACTGAAATGGATCGCGATACAATTCCACCATCACGATTCCTTGATCTCTCACTTGGACTTGCTCAACTTGTTGCGCATCCGTAATGATCACCTGAGGAATGATATGCGCGTAGAATGCCGAAAAGTACATTCGCCAGCAAGAGGTCAGTGTATAGCCATTGTAAAAGACGTCGTAACCAGAAAACTGATTGCAGTCGATGACGATTTCTTGTTCAAAATTTTTCCGCTTCGGTAACGCGTTGATTTCAGCAATCGATTGAAAAATTTGTCTTTTCTCGATTCGCTCGACGTTATGCATCAAGTACTCGTCATATGAACGCAAATAGCCGAACAAGCCATCTCTTTGCATCGTTTCATCGAAGTAACTTAAAATAACTGGTTTTTGCGTGGAAAATACGTCTTTTGTAAATAGATGTCGTTGCAACACTGCTTCTTGAATGACATGGATACTGGACTCATTTTGGCCATCCGTCACAATAATTTCTGTATTGATTTCTTCAGGGGCATTATGCAACAACCGACTGATTTCATTAAAATCGTAAGGTTTCTTTTCTTGCTGATTGTAGTAATATTCCGTCGGCTGATAGCTAAGACGAACCAAAGTGAACCAATTCTCAATCAACAAACGCAACTGTGATGCTTCCATTTGTGTCGATTGTAGAAAGCCATAGATTTTTTCAGTTTTGATCATCGCTATCCCTCTTTTCTATCCCCTTTCTTTAATTATAGTAAAGGGAGAAACGATTGAACACTATTTCGCTTTTTTTTGATGAAATCTCAGACCTTTCGTGGTAAACTAAAGGCGCTTGGAGGTGAACCTATGGGCTTAAAATTCCAACGAGAAGACTCGCTAGATAAAATGCTTGATGATTTTGCCTTTCTTCCCGATAACGATAAGGACAATAAAAAGGAACAAAACGATATTGAACGTTTCTTAAAAAACGAACCTGATGATGAGAAAAAAAAACAAACAAAAGATAGTAAGAAAGCAGACTAATAAAAAAGGCAAAGGACGCTTCCCTCCCTTGCCTTTTTACTTATGCGAATAGAAAATGAGCCACTGAGTCTACTTAAATGCAACAATCAGAATTGGCATCTAACGATTTCCTTATAGCTCTTCATACATCATGCTTTGACGTAAGCGCACTAAGCCAATGGTCAACAAGCAGAGAATAAGGAAGACGGCTGCTAAGATCGTCATCACGAAGATCACCACAAAAATCGGTGAATTTGTAAAATGAATCATTGGTTCAAAGATAGTGGTCTTGATCAAGTCAGGGATCTTCGAGGCTAAGAGTTGTTGAATCGCTTGGTTAAAATCTTCCGTGGTTGAATTTGATGGCAAAACAGCCATAAAACTCCCCACACCGTAATTGGCAACCCCAATCCACGCAATTGCGACATTTGCTAAAGCGAGCCAGCCAATGCCAAGATTACCGACAACAATCGAGCCGACAGCAAGATTGCCAATCCCAACTAAAAAGCCAAAACAGAGGTTCCCTATTGCAATAACACCGGTGCTGACTGTCCCAATCCCTACCATTCCGAAGGACAATAAGCCAATCGATAAAAAACCTAAGCTGACAATTCCCAAAGCAATAACCCCTTTGGCTTTGACACCAAGGCTAAACCAGCCGCTGGCAGTTGGTAACTCTTTTATCAGAACAAAAAACTCTCGAACACTCGTCACTTGATTCAGCAATAAGAATAAATTGGGAATCAAAATGTGCATTAACGGAAGCCGCAGAACCATCCGTTCACTTTTGTATTCATAATAATAGGTTTCTTTCTTTTCTTTTAGTAACTCTTCCACTGGTGTCCCTAGTAAATCGGCTAGATGAACCAATGTCTCGATATCTGGCAATCCATTCCCTCGTTCCCATTTTGAAATGGCCTTATCAGAAACAAATAACCTTGCAGCTAATTCCTTCTGAGTTAAGTTATGCCTTGATCGATACTCTTTTAGTTTTTTACTCAGTGTTTCATGCATTCGACCACACCTCCTTGTTACAAGTTTAACAAATAACAAGGAGATTTTCGCTAAAATTGGGCAAATTTAGCACTCTACGCTGCGTAGAGTAGCATAAATCAGCTAATTTCCACTATAAAATGCGAAAAACCGAAGCAAGGGACTTCTTTGCTTCGGTTTCCGAATTAATAATTATTTTATTGCTGCTTCAATCGCTTTCCATGCTTCTTCTTTTCCTTGTTTGGTAATAGAAGAAAATAGGATAAACGTATCTGCTGGATCAAAGGACAACGCTTTTTTGATCATACTCTCGTGCTTGTTCCATTTTCCACGAGGAATTTTATCTGCTTTGGTAGCAACCACGATCACCGGGATCTCATAATACTTTAAAAATTCATACATTTGAATATCTTCTTGGGAAGGTGCGTGACGTAAATCAACCAAAGATACTACTGCTCGCAGCTGCTCTCTTTGTTCGAGGTACGTTTCAATCATTTTCCCCCATTTCGCTCGCTCGGTTTTCGATACTTTTGCATAGCCATAGCCAGGGACATCGACAAAATGCAGCGTATTTTCAATCAAATAAAAGTTCAACGTTTGGGTCTTCCCCGGTTTTGACGAGGTACGGGCTAAGTTTTTACGGTTAATCAATGTATTGATAAAGGATGATTTACCGACATTGGAACGCCCTGCTAAGGCAATCTCCGGTAAGGGTGTGTCTGGGTATTGTGCTGGTGATACAGCACTGATGACGATCTCAGCATCATGTACTTTCATTGGATCGCTCCTTTTCATTTTTTTCAAAAAGAAAGCCGGATAGCAATGAAACTATCCGACTTGGTCTCGATTAGACTGCTTTTTTGGTCTCTTCATTGTAAATGATTTTTGGTTCGCCAAGTCCTTTCGCAGCTTCTTCCGTAATAGTGACTTTTTGAATCGACTCATCAGAAGGAACATTGAACATGACTTCCATCATAATATTTTCGATGATCGAACGTAATCCACGAGCTCCGGTGTTTCGCTCAATTGCTTGCGCAGCAATCGCACGTAAAGCCTCTGGCTCAAATTCGAGTTCTGTATCATCTAATGCCATCAATTTTTGATATTGTTTGACAAGGGCATTTTTAGGTTCAGTCAAAATATGCACTAAATCATCTACCGTCAATTTCTCTAAAGCAGCCATCACTGGCAAGCGACCGATAAATTCAGGGATCAAACCGAATTTAAGCAAGTCTTCAGGAATGATCTGTTGCATCACGCTCTCGCCTTCTTCAAGACGTTTGTTGTTTGTACCAAATCCAATAGTTTTTTCACCTAAGCGGTTTTTAACAATTGTTTCGATCCCGTCAAACGCCCCACCAACGATAAAGAGAATATTGGTCGTATCGATTTGGATCATCTCTTGATGCGGATGTTTCCGTCCACCTTGAGGCGGCACACTAGCAGTGGTTCCTTCTAGGATCTTCAATAAAGCTTGCTGAACACCTTCACCAGAGACATCACGAGTAATCGATACGTTTTCACTCTTACGGGCGATTTTATCGATCTCATCAATATAGATAATCCCTTTTTCGGCCATCTCTACATTATAATCAGCAGCTTGTAACAGTTTCAAAAGAATGTTTTCCACATCTTCACCGACATAGCCGGCTTCTGTCAAACTAGTTGCATCAGCGATTGCAAATGGCACATTCAGAGAACGTGCTAACGTTTGTGCTAAGAATGTTTTCCCTGAACCCGTTGGTCCAATCAAGCAAATATTGCTTTTTTGTAATTCTACATCTTCAGCTGTCGTTTCTACATTGACCCGTTTGTAGTGATTGTAAACCGCTACAGCCAATGTTCGTTTGGCACGATCTTGTCCAATCACATATTCATTGAGAACATTCAATAGTTCTTGCGGTTTCGGCACTTCAGTAAATTCCCGAACTGCTTCTTCGTAAAACTCTTCATCAATGATTTCTTTGCACAAATCGATGCATTCATTACAGATATAGACCCCAGGACCTGCAACGATCTTTTTCACCTCTTCTTGTGTTTTTCCACAAAAAGAACAACGAACAGCTTCATTACCGTTTGTATTATCGTACATACTGTTCACCCCTTGAAAATTTTCCAACCTATTTAAAGGAGTGGAATTTGGTTTACTAACTTTGCAGTCTTAAACAATCATATCATAACTTTTTTGAAAGAAAAAGTTCTTTTTACTTTGCCTAATGTTTTCTTATCATTTGTTAGTAATTCCCAAAACCTCCATTTTTACTCCCATGAAAAAACGGCAAACACCGGTAGATGTTCGCCGCTTTTAAGAGTTTTGCTTACGCTTCTTTTGCAGTACCTGTTACAAGTTCAACTGCTTTTTTCATTGTGATATCATGTTTCAACATGTCTTCTGTTAAGACGCGTTTGATTTGATCCACTGGCATGTTGTAAGCTTCAGAAAGTTCTTTGATTTCGTTTTCGATATCTTCTTCTGTTGCTTCCAAACCTTCTGCTTTAGCGATTGCTTCGATGACAAGGTTTGTTTTCACGCGTGTTTCTGCTTCGCCTTCGAATTGTGTGTGAAGATCAGCTTCAGTTGATCCAGTTAATTGATAGTACATTTCTGGTGAGATTCCTTGACGTTGCATGTTGTTTAAGAATTCATCCATTGAACGGTGAACTTCGTCATGCACCATTGAATGTGGTAATTCAACGATTTCTGCGTTTTCAACTGCTTGACGGATTGCAGCTTCGTCTTTTGCATCTTCTGCTGCTTTTTCTTTTGTTTCTGTCAATTCAGCACGGTATTTTTCTTTTAATTCAGCTAATGATTCAACGCTGTCATCAACGTCTTTTGCGAATTCATCATCTAATTCAGGAAGTTCTTTTGCTTTGACTTCATGAACCGTTACTTTGAAGACTGCTTCTTTACCAGCTAGATCTTCTGCTTGGTAATCTTCTGGGAAAGTCACGGTAACGTCTTTGCTATCGCCAGCTTTTGTTCCCACTAATTGTTCTTCAAAGCCAGGGATGAATGAGTTTGAGCCAAGTTCAAGTGAGTAGTTTTCACCTTTGCCGCCTTCAAATGTTTCTTCCCCTAAGAAGCCTTCAAAGTCGATAACGACTGTGTCGCCATTTTCAGCTGCTTCGTCTTCTTTGATAACTAATTCAGCTTGTGCTTCTTGTTCACGTTTGATGCGTGCATCCACGTCTTCTTCTGTTACTTCACGGTCTTGTTTTTCAACTGTTAATTCTTTGTAATCACCAAGTTTAACTTCAGGTTTTACAGTAACTTCTGCTTTGATTACCCAATCTTGGCCTTTTTCCATGCTGTCAACGTCGATTTTTGGTTGCGCAACAGGATCGATCCCTGCTTCTTTTACAGCAGCTTCATAAGCTTCTGGAAGAACAGCGTTCAATGCATCTTCATACAACGCTTCTTCGCCATACATACGGTTAAATACTTGGCGTGACACTTTTCCTTTACGGAAGCCAGGTACGTTAAGATTGCCTTTCACTTTATTGAATGCAGTCGTCAAGCCTTTTTGGATTTCTGCTTGAGCGATCGTAAATGTCAAAACACCATCATTGGTGCCTGTTTTTTCCCATTTTGCAGTCATTTATTTCCCTCCGAATATTAATTGATTTACATATGAAATAGCTTCATGCATACCTTTAAATAGTACACTAACGTTGTTTAATTGTAAACATTTTACCATGAAAGTTGCGAATTTTTCTTTCAGCGAATGCTCAATCGTAGGATATTGCGCAAGTGTCGTTTGCGCTCTTCTATTTCATTCGCTGCTTTTGGCTGTTCTTTTTCTTCAAATAACCCGCGATAATCTGCAACGTAGCTTGCCACCCACGCTTTTGCCTCTTCTTTTGCTGGTAAAAATGGGTAGCTGATAGCTAAATGATCATTGATTTCTGCTGAGACACTTTCTGCTAAAATCGGATCCTCTTGGGCGATCGTTTCGTCAATCTCTTTCTTGATCGCCTTAACAGCGTCATCCTCTTGCAAAAGTTTCACCTTTTTCGGAACGATCTGCTGCATATTCCCAAGGTAATCGATCAGTTCAAATGGTTCGTCTACTTCTAAACGCACCAGCTCATCCACTAATTTAGGCAGTAAATACGGATTTTTGATGGAAGCCAGCGTTTCATGCATCAGCGTGACAAATTGTGGTTTGGTAATGGCTTGGGTAAAAACGTGCCATTCTGTTGCACTCACCGGTTGATTGGCTTCATCCAGTGCACGTAGATGCTTGCGTTTCCCATGAAAATCTTCCAGCCCTAAAATTTGCTGCACTTCTTCTACTTTAGCTAATTCAGTTGCTAACTGTTCCTGATAGCGGCTTGCAATTTTTGTTTTTTTACCTAATGTAAGCCAGCGCCGAGCTTTTAAATACTGTCCATCCAAGATCAGCAGATGACCAATTTGTAAATACCCATCGGTTTCTTTTAGATAGTCATCCAAATAGTCTTCCGCCAGATCTAACGCTTTGGCAAAATCATTCAGCTGCTGCAGACATTCCACAAGCCATTGATTGATCTCAAAACTGGCATTTTTTTGATAGAGTTCATTGTACAGGCGAAAAGCTTGCAAAAACTCTTTTGACTGGTAGGCTTTTTCTGCCGCCAGACGAAGCCGTTCATTTGGTCCTGGGAAATCAATCGTCTCACCCATTCACGATCCCTCCTTTACTACTTGCTTGATCTGCTGGTTAGTTCTGTGCACCAACCATTACATGATTGGCATCTACCTGTTTATTAAAGGCTTTGATCAGATTGATGGTCACCACACTGGTTTCTGCAAAATAATCCGCAGCCTGCTGCTTATTTTTATTAAAAATGATTGGCAGGTAACCGAGATAAAAGAAAACATTGAATTGCAGCACATAGCGCCCGCAAAGTTCGCGGATCAAGACCGTTTGCCAGCTAAGTTCTTCTTCGACGAAAGAAATAACGCGGATGCCAAAAAGCATTTTCCCAATTGTTTGACCATGATTCAGCTTCGTCATCAGAACAAAATAGCCGAGATAGATCGCTAAGGCACAGATGTTGTAAAGGCCAAACCGCTGGTTAGTTGCCGTTAGATTCGCTAGATTATAGATACTGCCGATCGTTATTTGCGTGATTGCCCGAATCACTAGAAGATCCACTAAAAAAGCAAACAGACGGATCCAAAAACCGGCAAAAAAGTAACTAGGAAAGTCATTAAAGAACCGTTTGTCTTCGGTCTGTTTTTCAGGTTCTTCAAAATGTTGCCACGCTTTTTGTCTTTCTTCGATCTCGCTTTGGGTATACTCTTCTTCTTGAAAAGACGTCAAGACTTGTTGATAAAAATCATCGGGATGGTTTACTTGTCCGTTTCTCATCGCTTTGCTAGCATTTACTGGTTCGGTTGTTTCTGAAACCTGTGCTTCAGTTGGCACATCCGTTTGACCGGTTGCCGGTGTGGAGGGTTCCCGCTGTTCCCTTTGATCGAATGGCATACTTTTGTGATTGTCATCCGTTGACGATGCGCCAGCGGAAAACTTGTTTTTCTCTGTCATAGTTATTCACCTCCATAGTAATAAAGAGGTTTAGGAGCATCGCTGGTTCCAAGGCTTTCCATCAATTGGATCACTCGCTCTGTGTTTGATTCTTTTAACCCTTGCAGTTCGGCTAAACTTGAACCTAACCAAGTAGAAGCAAATCCAGTAGATGAAACGTCATAGCTGAAAATCTCGGCATCTTCCAAGCCTAGATCTGCTTGCATTGCTGCTAATGTATCTTCAGGAAAGCCGATTTCATCCACTAAGCCAACAGACACTGCTTGCTGACCATCATAGATGCGGCCATCAGCGATCTTTCTGACAGCTTCTTCTGTCATGCCACGTCCTTCTGCTACGATTTTAACGAACCGACCATAGGCATTGTCGACATAGGTTTGCAAGACTTCTTTGTCGGCTTCTGTTGGTTCTCTCGTTGCTGAACCTACATCTTTTAGTGCACCACTTTTATACGTATTGTCTTCGATCCCTAGCTTTTCGAATAAGCCGGCATAGTTGAGCCCTGACATGATCACCCCGATTGAACCGGTAATCGTTTCATCCGTTGCAAAAATTTTATCAGCACCTGCCGAGATATAATAACCGCCACTGGCTGCCATATTTTTCATGCTGACATACATCGGAATCCCTAACTCTTTGATTTTTGCTAACTCACGAGCGATCTCCGCACTTTCATAGACGCCGCCTCCAGGGGTATTGACTTCCATCAAAATGCCCCCAATAGTTGGATCTTCTTGGATCATCCGTAGTTCTTCTAAAAACCGCTGATGATCATAAGATTCCGTTGTAAATAAACCGCCGCTGGAGCTGCTGGCGATCGTTCCTTCTAAAGATAAGCGAACGATGCGATTGTCTTGATCTCCGGCAACTAATGTTGTCTCTTCGATCGCATTACTTCCATAGAACAAAGCATTTAACCCTTGCAGCGTCTGAGTTTCCTCTTGCTCTGGACGATTTGTAATTGCTGAAAAAATCCCCGAGCAGATAAATAACCCTGCTGCGATCGCCACTGCGATCCATCTTCTTTTATTCATTTTCCCACCTAACTTTTCACCTTTCCCATAATTAGTATAGATTTTTAATGACGATCACTGCTTCTTCGTCTCCAACCGCATCAAATTTTCCACTTTTTTCAGCTAACACATAGCCACCAAAAAATTCCTTTGTTAGTTCATCCTGGACTTCGAATGTTTGCGCGGTTTCAACGGTGACTGACCCGGGCAAAATTTCTTGCAAGCTGTCCCAGCCCGTATCCAACATGACCTTTGTTTCATCTGTGACATTAGGATCTGTTTCTATCGAAGCTACCATTTTCTTTAGCTCTGAAAAAGTCATACAATTTACAAATTCTGGCATTTCATTCCCTCACTTTCTTACTTTTTTATTGTATCGAACTTAAAAAAAAAAGCATAGCTTTATGAGGAAATTTCTTGGGAATCTTATTCGACAAAGCTATGTCAGCTGTTTTGATTCCCTTTAGACAGGTTCAAATCAGCCTTACCAATAACTATACCAATTATTTTTATATAACTTTCAGTTGACAGAAACAGGAATAGATATTATGATATTGCTTGTATTTCTATAAAATATCTCACAAGGAGGATAGATAGACCAATAAGGATAGCGCCTGATCTGGAAACAGATGACGAGGAAAGAGTTTATCGAAACATTCGGCGGATGACTCTAGGGACTGCACTCTACAGGCAAGAACAAATCTCATCGCAAGATGATGACAAAGACTTGCTACGCAGATAGAAATACATAATGTCAAACTAAATTTTTTGAAAGTAGGATTATCATTATGTGTGGAATTGTAGGAATCGTAGGAAAATCAAATGCAGAACGGATTATTTTGAACGGATTGGAACGCTTGGAATATCGTGGCTATGACTCAGCAGGTCTTTATGTCGCTGATCGCACTTCAGATCATTTAGTGAAAGCACAAGGAAGAATCAAAAACTTGGAAGAAAAAGTGACTTCTGAAGTAACAGGAACGATCGGTATCGGACATACCCGCTGGGCGACCCATGGCAAACCATCAGAAATGAATGCTCATCCTCACACTTCAGCAAACCAAGCACTCGTTTTGGTTCATAACGGTGTGATCGAAAACTTTGAAGAGCTTCATCAAGAATATTTAAGCAACCACCAGTTTGAAGGTCAAACAGATACCGAAATCGTTGTTCATTTGATTGAAGTGTTGAAAGAGCAAGACAACAGCACGACCAAAGCAGCCTTCAAAAAAGCTTTGTCCTTGATTCGCGGCTCTTATGCCTTTGCTTTAGTCGAAAAAAATGATCCAGAAACCATTTATGTTGCCAAAAACAAAAGTCCTTTATTGATCGGTTTGGGAGATGGATTTAATGTCATCTGTAGTGATGCCTTAGCAATGCTTGATCAAACGACTCATTTTGTTGAGATCGAAGATGGCGAAATGGTGACCGTAACCGCCGATGGGATCGAAATTGAAGATCCAAAAGGAAACCTTGTGTACCGTGAATCTTATGAAGCACAACTAGATCTGACTGACATCGAAAAAGGAACGTACCCTTACTACATGTTAAAAGAAATCGATGATCAACCAACTGTGATGCGCCGCTTGATCCAAGAATATCAAGGAGAATCCGGTGAAGTAGTGATCGATCCAGCGTTAAAAAACGAACTTTTAGCGAGCGATCGGATCTACATCATTGCTTGTGGTACCAGCAATCATGCTGGCTGGGCAGCAAAATCCATTTTAGAAAAACTAACACAGATCCCTGTTGAGGTTCACTTATCTAGTGAGTTTGGCTACAACATGCCATTGTTGTCAGCAAAACCCTTCTTCTTGTTCTTATCACAAAGTGGTGAAACGGCAGATAGCCGTCAAGTATTAGTGACGATCAACCAGTTAGGTCTTCCTAGTCTGACGATTACCAACGTTGCTGGTTCTACTCTTTCTCGAGAAGCGAACCATACCTTGTTGCTTCATGCTGGTCCAGAAATCGCTGTTGCCTCTACAAAGGCGTATACTGCACAGATCGCAGTGATGACGTTATTAGCAAAAGCCATTGGTGATGAAAAAGCCGTCGCTGAAGCATTGGACTTTGATGTCTTCCATGAACTAAGCATCGTTGCTTCTGCAATGGAAGCTCTAGTAGATGAAAAAGCTGTTATTAGTCAATTTGCTGAAGATTTCTTATCTGATACCCGCAACGCCTTTTATATTGGTCGTGGGAATGATTACTATGTATCGATGGAAGCGGCATTGAAATTAAAAGAAATTTCTTATATCCAAGCGGAAGGTTTTGCGGCTGGTGAATTAAAACACGGCACCATCGCGTTGATCGAAGAAGGTACACCAGTGATCGGTGTGATCACGGAAGAAGTGACCGGCTCTCATACGCGAGGCAATTTAAAAGAAGTCGAATCTCGTGGGGCTCATACCCTTGTGATCGTTAGCCAAGAATTAGCAAAAGCGACCGATCAAATCATCTTGCCAAACGTCCACCCATTGGTAACCAGCTTAGTGGCAGTCGTTCCAACGCAACTGCTAGCATACTTTGCTACTTTACAACGTGGATTCGATGTTGATAAACCAAGAAACTTAGCAAAATCCGTTACGGTCGAATAAGTTTTTTAAAAGATCAAAAGCAAATTGATTAGACTCTACAAAATAAAAAGACCGGCTAAGAGGATCTCTCGATCTTACTTAGCCGGTCTTTTTCCCTTATCGCTTGCCCAATAAATACAAAAAGACTTTTAAAAAACTAGCTCCACTTGTTGAAACCGCGACTTACCTTAAATGAGCACCCTTTATTCCGGTGATAATTAGGACGATCCTTTTTCACTTTTTTCTGATTAGCAACTGAAAAAAAGACGATCAAAGCTTTCCTCTGATCGTCTTTTTTTCGTTTAATTATTCCGCACCGATTTCTTCTCGAACGACCGCTGCGATTTTTTCTACATAATAGTCAACTTTTTCAATCGTTGGCGCTTCCGCCATCACCCGAAGCAATGGTTCTGTTCCGGAAGGACGAACTAAGATGCGGCCTTCACCGTTCATTTCTGCTTCTGTCTCTTCTACGATTTTACGGATTGCAGGAACATCCATCGCACCATTCTTATCGGTCACTCGAATGTTGACCAGCTTTTGTGGATAGATCGTTACTTCTCCTGCTAATTCAGACAATTTTTTCCCTGTCTGTTTCATGATATTCAATAGTTGGATCCCTGAAAGTAAGCCGTCTCCGGTCGTATTAAAATCTAAGAAAATCATATGCCCAGATTGCTCGCCACCGAAATTATAATCATTTTTACGCATTTCTTCTACGACATAGCGATCACCAACTTGTGTGATCACATCTTTCAAACCAATGGCTTCGACTGCTTTATGGAAGCCTAAGTTACTCATGACCGTCGTAACGATCGTTCCTTGGTTCAAGCGTTTTTGTTCTGCTAAATATTTTGCACAGATATACATAATTTTATCGCCATCAACAATGTTCCCTAATTCATCAACTGCAATGACCCGATCACCATCTCCATCAAACGCAAGACCAGCATCTGCACCTTTTTCAACGACGAACTCAGCTAATGCTTCGGGGTGCGTTGAACCAACACCATCATTGATGTTCAATCCGTCTGGGGAAGTACCCATCGTGAAGAATTCTGTTTCTAGATCGGCAAACAGTCGATTGACACTGGTAGCTGTTGCGCCATTTGCTGCATCAACGCAAACCGTGATCCCTTCCAAATCGTCAGGAATCGTTTGACGTAGAAATTGAGAGTATTTCAATAACCCTTCTGGGAACTCATCCACCGTTCCTAAGCCATCAGCAGAAGGTCGCGGAAGTGTGTCTTCAGGCGCATCAAGCAATGCTTCAATTTCAGCTTCTTGTTCATCAACTAATTTAAAGCCATCATTTCCGAAGAACTTGATCCCATTGTCTTGTGCGGGATTGTGAGAAGCAGAAATCATTACACCTGCGCTTGCTTTTTGTACTTTCGTCAAGTAAGCCACTCCCGGTGTGGAAATAACACCTAGCTGGAATACTTCGATCCCAACGGATAATAGACCAGCAATCAATGCGCTTTCTAACATCTGTCCAGAAATCCGTGTGTCCCGCCCAACCAATACGCGAGGACGACGGTCGCCGGTTTCGTGCTGACTTAGTACATAGCCGCCATAACGACCCAATTTAAATGCTAATTCAGGTGTCAACTCCTTATTCGCTTCTCCTCTAACACCATCTGTACCAAAATATTTTCCCATTTTAATAACCTCTCTTATTCATTCTCTACAGTCAAACGACTAAGGACTACTTGTCGTTGTGCTGCTTGCGGAATTCTCTGTTTGCTCGTTTGTCGTGTCGACTGCCGAAGAATTATCTTGAGAATTCTCACTATTCTCTGCTTCATTGCTATCATTGTTTGATTGATTCTCCGTAGTAGTTTGTGCAACTGGTGTGATTTGGATCGTCACGACCGTCGGATTAATCGTCGTCCCATCAGGCACTGGAATGGTTACTGTCCGTTCCGTCGTTGTCGTGATTTCACTAACGTCCACCGGCACACCAATCTGCTGTGTTTCATCCAAGATACTTTGTGGTCCTGTCAAAACGGCACTAATACTGCTCATGCGGTAGATATAATGGGAGACCCCTTCTGGTGTTGTCCCTTGTTGCGTAACAAACAACTCAATTTCTTTACTTGGTGCTTCCATCATCAAGGCAACATCTACCGAATCAGGGTCAGCGATGATCGCTAGTGGATTGTTGTCACTATCCCATGCTTCGATCGTTCCACTGACAGTGATTGAATCACCTGTGATATCATCGGGATTGACGATTGCTACCACTCGGTCGATTTCCGCTAACGTTTGATCGCCGGTCGTGATTTCTACTTTCTGCGGATCGACACTCATTGAATCGACGCCGTAGCCGCTGGTTGCTCCGTCTGTGGAGATGACGGGTTCAACGGTAAAGGTTTGGGTGACTTTTTTCTCGATCGTCACAGTGACTGTTTTTGGTTCGATTTCAGCTGTGACACTTGAACTAAGATTTTTTACTTCTAAAGGGACCTCGTGCGTTCCTTCATCGAGACCAGTCAAATCAGCTACGACTCGAAAGCTCCGTGTTTCCTCACTACGTTCCGCATTCAATTGTACACGATTTCGACTAGATAAGGTCACATCCACTGTTGTTTCAAATCCTTGGATGAAGTATTCATCCGTATCGTAGGTGGTCTGAATCGGTACATTATCGATCTCTTCCTCATAAGGATTTGATGTTCCCGCAAGATTGACTTGCAGACTTGATCCGCTGGCGATGAAAAACAGAACCAGACTAAAGAACAGCGCTAGTATACCATAAAATACGTTTTGACGACGCTCTTTCTTGATCATTTTCTTCCTCCTTTGTTGACCCCTTCAAAGAAAGATTGCAGCAAGTTGCGTTTACCAGGTTTTTCTTCCGGCACTAATTCGCGATTCAACACGTCAAGATACTCTTGGCGAGAAAGTTCGGTCAACATGCGATTATTTAGCGTAATACTAACATCACCGGTTTCTTCTGAGACGATAATAGTCAATGCGTCACTGACTTCTGAAATCCCGACAGCCGCTCTATGGCGTGTCCCGAATTCTTTCGGAATCAGCGGACTTTCCGACAATGGCAAGTAGGCACTAGCAACAGCGATCTTATCATCTCTTAAAATGACTGCGCCATCATGAAGCGGTGTATTGGGAATAAAAATATTGATCAGCAATTCACCCGTCACATCCGCATCTAAAGGAATCCCGGTTTCGATATATTCTTCTAATCCCGTCGTCCGCTCGATCGTGATCAACGCACCGATCTTTCGTTTTGCCATATATTGAACAGCTTTGTCTAACGCTTGGACCAAAACTTCATCTCGTCGTTTTTCATTCTTAGAAGTCTTGAAGAAAGAGCTGCGTCCTAGATGCTCTAACCCTCGTCGAATTTCTGGTTGGAAAATAACAATTGCAGCAATCACACCATAAGTGATGACTTGATCCATCAACCAAGATAGCGTCTTTAATCCTACAATACCTGCCAAAAACCTTAGAACAATGAACAGGCCGACTCCTTTGAACAACTGGATCGCTTTTGTGCCTCGCACAAGCTGGATCAACTTATAAACCAAGTACCAAACAACGATCACGTCTAAAACATTTACTAAAAATGACCAAGAAAATATATCAAATGAGAGCAATTCTCTCCAATAATCTAAATTAAAAAAATCCCTGAAATTTATCAACATAAACAGCCTTCCTTTATTCTTAAGACTTCAGATAATAGTATAACACAGGACTTCTTCAAAGATTTGAAAAAAAACAAATTTATGAAAAAGTTTTGAAAAAATAAACAGCTCTTTTACTTAGTTTACCATTATCCTGAAATCATTGTTTGTCAAAGGTCTTCGAAGATTTCATCTAAGGAGTCATCGGCACCCATTTCATAGAAAAAAAACAAACGACCCTGAAAAAACAGCACAAACCGTTTTTCAGGGTCGTTTCTCCGCAATCGATTGATTCCTCAAAGAGCGATTAAAACCACTTAGCTTACTCTTGCTGACGGCGTTTCGCGCGTGCCGCTCGCCGCGCAGCCCTTTCAGCTAACTGTTCTTCGCTTAGGGTCTGTCTTTCTCTACGCACACGAGTCGATTTTACAGCCGTTGTTTGTTCCGGGTGACCACTTTCCAATGGGCTATTTTCGTCCGTAACGTCTGTTTTTTCAAGTTTTGCTCGTATTTTTTCTTCTTGACCTGCTAAACGGGCATAGTTATAGAAACGAGTTTTGGCATCTGAAACGGTTTTTTCAAACAATGCTTGCGCCGCATTGGGGTTGGCACTGTGTAAAGATGCAAAACGAACTTGGGTCTGCATAAAGGCGGGCATTTGGTCAAATGCCGGCTTTTTGAAATCAAGGGTCATTGGCTGTTTCCCTTTTTCTGCCAGAAGCGGGTTATAGCGGTAGAGACTCCAATACCCCGATGCAACTGCTTCTTGTGCTTCCTTCAAGGATTGACGCATTCCACCAGCAAGACCATGAGTGATACATGGTGTATAGGCAATAATGATTGACGGCCCAGGGAATCGCTCGGCTTCTTCAAAGGCTTTGATTGTTTGCATTTGATTGGCACCAGATGCGATTTGTGCGACATAAACGTGGCCATAGGTCATCGCCATCATTCCCAAGTCTTTTTTGGAAACAAACTTGCCACTCGCAGCGAATTTAGCAATTGCCGAAGTCGGTGTTGCTTTAGAGACTTGTCCTCCTGTATTAGAATAGACTTCATTATCTAACACGAGAATGTTGACATCTGCACCAGAAGCGAGGACATGATCAATACCACCAAATCCGATATCGTACGCCCAGCCATCCCCGCCAATCATCCATTGGCTTGGCTTAACGAATAAATCTTTCTCCTTCAAGATTGGAGCCAGCTGCGGAGTATCGAAGACTTCCGCTTCTAAGGCGGCGATCAGTTTCGCTGCTCGCTGCTGGGTCCCAGCACTTTCTTCTCGATGAAAGTCCCAATCCTCAATCAAAGCCTGCAATTCTTCTGATACAGCGGCTTTCAATGACTGCAACTGGGCTGCTAATTTCTCCCGTCTCGTTTGATTGGCTAAGAACATGCCATAGCCATATTCGGCATTGTCTTCAAATAACGAGTTTGACCAAGCTGGACCTTGTCCTAAGTGATTGGTTGTATAAGGGGATACTGGTGAGGTTCCACCCCAAATCGAAGAACAGCCGGTCGCATTGGCGATCATCATGCGATCCCCAAACATTTGGGTCAATAATTTGACATAAGGGGTTTCCCCACAACCCGCACAAGCACCAGAGAACTCCAATAAAGGTTTATTGAATTGGGAGCCTAGGACCGTCCCAGGTTTTGCTGGATTTTCTTTTTGACGTAAAGTCATCGCAAAAGCCCAATTTAAAGCTTGTTCCTTTTGTTCTTCGTAAGGACGCATCGTCAAAGCTTTCCCTTTGGCGGGGCAGGCTTCCACACAAAGACCGCAACCTGTACAATCTTCAACGGAAACTTGAATTCGATATTTTTGCCCATTCGCGCCTCGCATCTCTCTGACGATAAAGCCTTCCGGCGCTTCGGCTAATTCATCTTCATCTGCCAAAAACGGACGGATCGCCGCATGAGGACAGACAAAGGCACACTCATTGCACATGGTACAGCGATCTGATAACCACTCGGGGACTTCAACAGCGATCCCCCGCTTCTCAACCGCTGTTGTCCCGACAGGAATCACCCCTTCAGTCATTTGATTCCGTACGAGGGTACCCACGCTTAGTTGATTGCCTTCTTGACGGTTGATGGGTTCCACGATTTCTCGCACAAATTGTGTTGTCGCAGTGGATGTCCTTTCCGGCACTTCGATCGTTGCCCACTTGCTTGGAACAGGGATTTCTTGTAATAATTCGATGGTGCGATCAATGGCTGCTTGGTTTTTTTCAACGATCGCCATCGATTTGTGCCGATAACTTTTCAGCGCCTCTTCTTTTAAAATCGGCAAGATTTCCTCGGTCGGAATGATGTTTGCCAAGTAAAAGAAGGCTGTTTCCATCGCGGTATTGATCCGTCCACCTAAACCAACTTCCATTGCCAACTGCATGGCGTTGATGGTATAAAAACGGATCTCGTTTTCAGCAAGATAACGTTTTATCTTCTTCGGTAGATTTTTAAAGATTTGCTCTTGTGACCAGGTCGTATTTAATAAAAAGGTTCCGCCTTTTTTGAGTCCTTTCAGCAAATCATACGTATGCAAATACGCAGGCGTATGACATGCAACGAAATCCGCGTGTTCGATCAGATAGGTGGAACGAATGGGGGTATCCCCAAATCGCAGATGGGAAACCGTTAGACCACCAGATTTTTTCGAATCATAGTGGAAATAGCCTTGCACATATTTTTCGGTATGGTCACCGATGATTTTGATTGCTGACTTATTCGCCCCGACGGTCCCGTCAGAGCCGAATCCCCAGAATTTCGCTTGGAATGTGGATGGATCAGTTAGATCTAGCGTTCCCTTTGATGGCAACGACAATTGCGTCACATCATCCGTGATCCCGATAGTGAAGCGTTTCTTTTGACTGGCTTTTGGCTTGAGCAATTCGTCATAGACAGCAACGATTTGATCAGGCGTCACATCTTTTGACCCCAGACCATAGCGTCCACCAATGATCGTCGGCCGCATCGCTGCATCATACATGGCACTTTGCACATCTAAAAGCAAAGACTCGCCATTGGCGCCAGGTTCTTTGCTGCGATCCAATACAGCGATACTTTTAACGGTAGCAGGCAGTTTTTCTAAGAAGACTTCTAATGGGAATGGTCGATACAAATGGATCGACAAGACCCCAACCTTGCGGCCTGAAGCGCACAGATGATCCACCGTTTGCTGGATCGTTTGCGTCGAGGAGCCCATCGAAACGATCACTTCTTCGGCGTCTGAAGCACCATAATAATCCACTAAATCATAGTTGGTTCCTCTTAAAGCATTGATTTTTTTCATGTAAAAACGAACGATCTCAGGCAATGTTTGATAATGCTGATTGATCGTTTCCCGCTGTTGAAAATGGATATCAGGGTTTTGATTCGTTCCACTCGTTGTTGGGTGATTCGGATTCATGGCTTTTTGACGAAAAGCAGCCAATTTTTCATGATTAACCAGTTGTGCGAGTTCTTCATAGTCCAAAACCTCGATTTTTTGAATCTCATGACTGGTTCGGAAACCATCAAAAAAATTTAAAAAAGGTATATTGGCTTCGATAGCTGCTAAATGAGCGACTGGCGCTAAATCCATTACTTCTTGAACACTGCTTTCCGCTAACATAGCAAAGCCTGTTTGTCGGGTGGCCATTACGTCGGTATGATCTCCGAAAATATTCAAGGCGTTGGTCGTCACTGCTCGGCTGGCGACATGAAAGACGCCTGGCAGCATTTCACCAGCAATCTTATACATATTCGGCACCATCAGTAAAAGTCCCTGTGACGCCGTATAGGTTGTCGTTAAGGCACCTGTTTTTAGAGAGCCGTGAACCACTCCAGCAGCCCCTGCTTCGGATTGCATCTCAACAACCTTCACCGGCTGCCCAAAAAGATTATGCTTTCCTTGAGCAGACCACTGATCCACTAATTCGGCCATGGTTGAACTAGGGGTTATCGGATAGATCGCCGCAAGTTCCGTAAAGGCATAGGAAATATAGGCAGCTGCCGTATTGCCATCCATTGTTTTTCTTTTTCTCATCTATATAACTTCCTTTAATCATCATTTTGCACAATAAAACACAATTCATTATAGCTGAAAATTAAGGAATATAAAAGCATTCCCAGTATAATTCTGTTAATTTCGTGAAACGAAATACATAGATTCTCGCTCTTTTTTACTCTCATTTCACAGAGTTTGATGAAAAGACCTGTGGCTTTTCTTTCAATAGAAACTTCGGTAAACTAAGAGAAAAAGGAGGAATTTAAATGGATATTTCAATTATCAAAGCACAAGAAACAAATGCGGTAACAGGGATACATATCGGAGACCCGTCTGCAAAACCAATCGTAGAATTTATGAATTTGCGCTGTCCTTATTGTCGGCAATGGTTTGAGGAATCGTTACCGATCTTAAGTGAAGCTGTCGCAGCTGGGAAACTACGCCGTGTCATCAAATTATTTGACAAAGAAAAAGAATCCTTGCAACGAGGCAATGTGATGCACCGCTTTGTTTCTAGTACAGACCCACAAGCAACGATCGCTGAGATCACAAAAATTTATCAAACACAAGACGAATGGGGTCATTTGTCTTTACCTGAAGTGGCAGAATATGCGAAAAATACCCTAGGGCTAGCTGAACAAAACCATCCTGCGATCGCCGGAGAAATTGTGGAAGAAGCGAAAAACGCCAACATTCAATTTGTGCCAACGATTATCTTAGGTGGGCACATTTTTGATGAATCGATCTCTGCTGAAGAATTAACTGCATTGATCAATGAATAACCTCTAACAAAAAAACAGGAGCTGATTTGACACTAAAATCCATGTCAAATGCAAGCTCCTGCTTTTTTGATTTCATTCACTACTTAGATTAACTGACTTGTTCACGCAAATGATCCGCAAATTCATTGATTTTGCGAATACGATGATTGATCCCTGATTTCGAGATCGCTCCTGATGGAATCATTTCTCCTAGTTCTTTCAAGCTGACCTCGGGATGTTCCAGTCGTAATTCGGCGATTTCTTGCAGCTTTTCAGGTAAAGCTTGCAAGCCAACTCGATCTTGAATAAATTCAATATTGTCGATCTGCTTCGAAGCAGCGTCGATCGTTTTGTTCATATTGGCGGTTTCACAATTCACCAAGCGGTTGACTGAGTTACGCATATCACGCACGATCCGCACGTCCTCAAATTTCAACATGGAATTGGTGGCACCGATCAGGGTCAAAAAATCAGCGATTTTCTCAGCGCCTTTCAAGTAAGAGATATACCCGTTTCTACGCTCTAATGCACGGGCATTCAAGCCATATGCGTTTAGCATATCGCAAATATCTTGGTTATGCTCCTCGTAGATGGAATAGATCTCTAAGTGATAGCGGCTGGTTTCTGGATTATTGATCGATCCAGATGCCATAAAAGCGCCTCGTAAATAGGAACGCATTTTTTGAGTATTGCCCATGATCTCATCAGAAACATGGCTTTGAAACATCAGCCCGTCCATGATATCTAAGTCCAAAAGCACGCGCTTTGTCTCTTGCTTCAAACGAACGATGTAGACGTTGTTCTTTTTTAATTTCATTTTGCGACGGACCAGCAATTCGCTGCGCACGTCGTAATGATCTTTTAGTAAAGAATAGATGCGTCTGGCAATCGCCGCGTTTTCTGTTTGAACGTTTAAAACAAATTGCTGGTTGTTGATACTTAATGACCCATTCATCCGAATCAAAGCTGCCAATTCTGCCTTGGCATGTTCGCGATGAACTTCTAATGCAGTCAATTCTTTTTTCACTTCTGCTGCAAAGGACATAAAAAAATCCCTCCTTTCTTAGATTTTGGCCCCGTAAACGATACGTAGAAGTTCTTCAATCACTTTATCTCCGTCATGAAAAACTCCGCCATCTCTAAGCTCCAGAAAGTCAGCTGAAATGACACGGCTGGCTTCTTCTCGCAATCCTTGGAAATCGTGTTTCACTTGTACAAGATATTCATCATAAATCTCTGGGTCCATATACCCTTCTGGAACTTTCTCGGTATTAACTAACACCGTATCAATAAAGGGTTTGCCTAAATGCTTATGCAGGACCCGCACATGGTCGGCATCACTAAAGTGTTCGGTTTCACCTTTTTGGGTCATAATATTACAAATATAAACGGTTTCCGCTTGGGTTTCCAACATTGCTTGGCCAATCTCGCTGATCATGAGATTGGGCAAAATACTAGTAAAGAGACTACCAGGACCCAAGACGATCATATCTGCCTCCATAATTGAAGAAACAACTTTACGAGCTGCTTTCGGCTCATCATTATTTTCTTGATTACGAACAAAGACCCGATCGATCGTTTTGCGATCGACCGCGATCTTGGACTCGCCTACAGCTTCAGTGCCGTCTTTAAACACTGCATGTAAGACTAACGGCAGATCAGAGGAAGGAAAAACCCGTCCGTCGATATGCATGATTTTCGATAAAATCTGAATGGCTTCGTAGGTGCTGTTGCGCATTTCGGAAATCGCCGCAATAATCAAGTTCCCAAGGGCATGATTGGCCAAAAATTTGTCTTCTGCTTTAAAACGATATTGAAAAATATCATTATACAGTTGCGGCATATCAGATAGAGCCGCCAAAACATTGCGCAGATCCCCCGGAGGTGAAATCGATGAAACCAAATTGCGGATTTCGCCGCTGCTGCCACCATCATCAGCGACCGTAACGATCGCTGTGATGTCAACACCTTGGTTTCGTAAACTTTTTAAAATGACTGGTAACCCAGTTCCGCCACCTACCACAACGATCTTCGGCTTTCTGATCCGGTATGTTTTCATTTTCATGAGCGATTCACCGTCTCTTTACGCTTATCTTTGTCACGATGGGTAATATTTACACGATAGTCTTCAGACAAAGTTGCCCCGATTCGCTCCGATAAAGCAACCGAACGGTGTTGCCCACCGGTACAACCAATGGCAACCGTCAAGCTGCTTTTTCCTTCCTTGACATACCCTGGCAAGATGGTTTGCAACAGCGTAGTAAATTGCTGATAGAATTCTTCCGTTTCCGGAAAAGACATAACGTAGTCATAAACCGGCTCATCTTTACCAGTTAAAGGACGCAACTCAGGAATGTAATGAGGATTTGGTAAGAAACGCACATCCATAACGATATCAGCATCGATCGGCAAACCGTACTTAAACCCAAAAGATACGATCTCAACACGAAAACCCGTCTCATGGGAAGCCCGAAACTCTTGATTGATTTTTTCTCTCAGTTGCCGTGGAGTTAACGTCGTTGTGTCGATAACGATACTGGCACGAGTCTTCAAATCATCCAAGATCGCACGCTCTTTGCGGATCCCTTCCGTAATTAAGCCATCCATCGCTAAAGGATGAGCTCTTCTCGTTTCTTTGTATCTTGATACCAGTTCATTGTCCGATGCATCTAAAAAGAGCATCCGGGTGTCGATAAAATTCGTATTTTCAATATCGATCAGCATACTCTGGATTTCTTCAAAAAACGATCTAGAGCGCAAATCGACAACTAAGGCAATTTTTGTCACTTTCCCTGATTCTTTGATCAGTTCCCAAAATTTAGGGATCAGGCTTGGGGGCATATTGTCGATACAAAAGTACCCCATATCTTCAAAACTCTGGATAGCGACCGTTTTGCCGGCTCCGCTCATCCCAGTAATAATAACCAATTCTAAATGATCCACTTCAGTCATAGGTAAAACTCCTTTCTGAAACAACTCTATTATATCATGCCGGGCGTATCATTGGAACACCGGCATAAAAAAAGACGTTAGCTCAAAAGATGCCGCTAACGTCGCTATCAGCTTTAGATTGCTTGGCGATCTGCCAATGCTTTTTCGATCGTCCGATCAACCAATATGGATTGAGCATCCACGACTGGATAAGGATTGTCAGTCACAAACTCATCCATCAAGGACAACTCGGTACATCCAAGCACTACGCTTTCACAGCCGATGCGGGCGGTGACTTCTTCCAATATCTCAAAGTAAAGCCCTTGATCAAGATGATCATTTTCTTTGATTCGATCATAGATCAATGTATTGACCTTTTTTTGGATCGCTGGCTCTGGCAGATAGACATCAAGTCCCAACTGGCGCAGTTCTTTCTCATAGATGCCGGCTTTGACACTGCCTTCTGTCCCAAGAAAGGCCACTTTTCCAGTGACGCCTTTTTCAAAAACGACTTTCGCCGCCTCCCGAGGCATATGCAATATCTCAATCTCAGTGGCTGCTTGTAAATCATCAAAGAAATAATGAGCCGTGTTACAAGTCAGTACAATAAAATTGGGTTTTAATAGATTTTGCTTTTCGATATCATCCATTAAATAAGGAACCGGATTTTCTAACGTATTATCTAAAATATACGCGGTCCGATCTGGAACTGTCGCATGATTGAATAAAACATAGTTCAAATAGTCTTGGTCTTTATGGGTCTGCGTCCGTCGGTTTAAGATGCGAACAAAACTTTCCGTCGCTAACGTTCCCATGCCGCCTAAAATACTAAAAAAATTCTCCATCTTCTAGCCTTCTTTCGTATGGAAATACGTTTTGAATCGTTTGTTGTACAGATGGAACATTCTCTTTAATAGAATCCAACGCTTTAAAGATAAGTCTTCTTTGTAAAAAACAGTCGTTCCCCAACGATCTTCTGCTAATAATTTTTTTGCCCGTTCTTTCGCAGGATTTTCTTTTGCATAGGTCAAGAAGATGTTTTTTGGTACACCTAACCATAATTTCGCTTCTGGCGCGTCAGCTTTGCCATAAACCGTTTCTGTGTAAGGTTTATCGAAGACTAAATCTTCTGTGATAAACTTCGCCAGATTCAATCCGCTTAAGGTAATAAAGAAACTGCTTCTTCCTTGACGCAAGTTGATTTCAAATAATTTGTATTGCCCGTCTCGTGCATCATATTTCAAGTCAAAATTGGCAAATCCAACATATTCGATCTCTTTTAGAAACTTGCGGATCATTTGATAAATTTGCTCATTTTCGTCTGGAATAATCACGACATAGTTCCCAACAGCACCTGGGGTTGGGTCTTCTAGTAACGGATGACCTAAACCCATCACGCGAACTTCATGATTCTCATCAACATAAGCATTTAAAACCCGCATGTTGCTGTCGTCACCAGGAATAAAATCTTGGACGATCATTTCATATTGATACCCCGCTTGATAAATGCGAGAAACGATTTCTTCAAATTCTGCTCGATCATCAATGATGAAAGCTTTTTTGCGACCTTCAAAATCAACCGAAAGCCACGCGACACTATTTGCAGGTTTCAAGGCTACAGGAAAATCAAACGGCAGCTCTCCTTTAAAGGTTCCTTCCGTCAACAGTTCAGGCGTTAAAATGAACGTCTTTGGATAAGGCAAACCATACTCCTCGCAAACTTCGTAAAAACTTACTTTATTGATCAACCGTTTTAATAAGGAATAATCATTGGCGATAAAGGTATAATAAGGTTGCAATTCTTCTTTGTGTTTTGCCAACAATTCCGCATAGCCATCGCCGCAAGGAATCAACAAATACTTGATTGTAGGATCGTTGTAAGTGTTTTTCCCTAACTCGATCAACGTCTCAGTGAATCCGGGATCATGGTCAAAACCTTCCACTTGATTGATTTTTACAATTTTACTAAAGCGGGTTGGCGCAAGTTCCGCACCAGCATAGGCAACTGATTGAATGCCATAAGCTTCGTGGAATGCTCTGGCCATACCATAAACATTCATATCGCTTCCTAATAATATGGGAAGAAAATTTTCCTGACTCATCAAAAATCACTCTCTCTTTTGAATACGAAAAACGACCGCTCTCGTTTCGTTTAATTACAATAGCATTATCATACCACAAAGAAAAAAGCAATCAAAGTATCTATCTTTGATTGCTTTCTCCCACTTTGAACGGATAGAACTTATAGGCAGTTTATTCAATGCGAATATACGTATACCTATTGCTATTCTATCAAATAAATTTTTGATTTCAAGCCTTTATCATGAAATTTACAGATATTTCAGGCTTCCTTAAACTTTAGCGAAACCTATTGACAGATAAGTAAAAAAGTGGAAGCTTTCCCTCTTGATCATAGGACTTTTTTCAAATAATGACCGGTATAGCTTTCTGGTACGGCAGCAATTTCTTCTGGTGTACCAGTTGCAATTATCGTTCCACCGCCTTCGCCACCTTCTGGACCTAGGTCAATCACATGATCCGCTGATTTGATGACATCCAAGTTGTGTTCGATCACTAAAACAGTATTGCCAGCGTCAACAAACCGTTCCAAGACTTTCAACAAACGGGCAATATCATCCGTATGCAGACCTGTTGTCGGTTCATCTAAGATATAAAAACTCTTACCATTGGAATTTTTGTGCAGTTCACTTGCAAGTTTCATCCGTTGCGCTTCCCCACCAGACAAAGTAGTGGCTGGTTGTCCCATCGTGACATAACCTAAACCGACATCAACGATCGTTTGCAATTTCCGATGGATTTTTGGAATATGTTGGAAAAATTCCACTGCATCTTCCACAGTCATATCTAAGATCTCAGAAATATTTTTTCCTTTGTAATGAACTTCTAAGGTTTCTGAGTTATAACGTTTGCCATGACAAACCTCACAAGGTACGTAGACATCAGGTAAGAAGTGCATCTCGATCTTGATAATTCCGTCCCCTTTACATGCTTCACAGCGTCCACCTTTTACATTAAAACTAAAGCGGCCTTTTTTATAACCACGGACTTTCGCCTCATTGGTTTTAGCAAATAAATCACGAATGTCATCAAAGACACTGGTATATGTTGCCGGATTGCTTCGAGGCGTCCGACCGATAGGGCTTTGATCGATATCGATCAATTTCTCGATAGCTTCATAACCAGTAATGGTTTTAAAGCGACCAGGTTTGTTCGAATTCCGATTGATTTTTTGCGCTAATGCTTTTTTCAAAATTTCATTGACTAATGTTGATTTACCAGAGCCAGAGACCCCTGTAACTGCGACGAACTTTCCTAGTGGAAAATCGACTGAAATGTTTTTCAAGTTATTCTCAGAAGCACCGGTCACACGAATCTTTTCACCATTGCCTTTGCGGCGTTCTGCCGGTGTTGGGATTTGTCGTTTTCCAGATAAGTATTGGCCTGTTAAAGAAGACGCATTAGCTGCAACTTCATCTGGAGTGCCGGCAGCCACGATCTCACCGCCTGCGTGTCCCGCACCTGGACCAACATCAATCAAGTAGTCCGCTGCCCGCATCGTGTCTTCATCATGCTCAACGACAATCAGGGTATTCCCAAGATCACGCATTTTCCGTAATGAATCGAGCAAGCGATCGTTGTCTCGTTGGTGAAGACCGATCGATGGCTCATCAAGAATGTAAAGCACTCCAGACAAATTGGAGCCGATTTGTGTTGCCAAACGAATCCGTTGCGCTTCCCCACCAGAGAGCGTGCCTGACGCACGGCTCAAGGTCAAATAGTCCAATCCGACATTTTTTAAGAAGCTTAAACGATCATCGACTTCTTTCACGATGGGACGTGCGATCATTTGCTCTTGTTCCGTTAGTTTCAATTCTTCGACAAAGTTCAAGGCATTGTTGATGGCCATCTCACTCATTTCACCAATGTGCTTCCCGTTGACTTGCACGCACAGCGCTTGAGGGTTCAAACGATAGCCATGACAAGTTTTACAAGTCAATTCCGTCATATACAGACGCATTTGATCACGGGTGAAATCAGAATTGGTTTCATGGTAGCGTCGTTTGATATTTGGTAAGATCCCTTCAAAAGCGACCTCAACATCACGTACCCCACCAAAATCATTCTCATAATGGAAATGGAAAATTTCTCCATTCGAACCATTCAAAATAATGTCTTTGTGTTCTTCTGGCAGTTCTTCAAAGGGTGTGTCCATATCGATATTGAATTCTTGGCAAGCCTGTTCTAGCATTTGCGGATAATATTGAGAACTGATTGGGTTCCATGGCAATATGGCACCTTCAACTAAGGTTTTGGTTTGATCGGGAATCACTAAGTCTACATCGACTTCGAGCTTCACACCAAGACCATCACAGTCTGGACAAGCACCAAAAGGCGCATTGAATGAAAAGAGCCGTGGTTCTAATTCACCAACTGTAAAGCCACAATACGGACAAGAATAATGTTCACTGAAAAGCATCTCTTCTTGACCAATCACATCGACTACCGCATAGCCATCCGCTAAACGTAATGCTGCTTCAAAGGAATCAAACAGACGAGAACGGATGCCTTCCTTTACAACGATTCGGTCAATGATGATGGCAATATCATGCTTTTTATTTTTTTCTAATTCAGGCGCTTCGGAGACATCATAGACTTCGCCATCCACCCGCATCCGAACATAACCTTCTCTTTGGATACGTTCGAAGACTTTTTTATGCTGCCCTTTCTTTTGATAAACGATCGGTGCCAACAATTGGATCTTGGTGCGTTCTGGTAATGCCAAAACTTCATCCACCATCTGCTCAACCGACTGACTAGTAATCTCAATATGATCATTGGGACAAATCGGGTGACCGATTCTGGCGTAAAGAAGCCGCAGATAATCATTGATTTCAGTAACCGTTCCTACTGTTGATCGCGGGTTCTTGCTGGTGGTTTTTTGATCGATAGAAATCGCTGGACTAAGTCCATCAATGCTATCTACGTCGGGTTTATCCATTTGCCCTAAAAACTGACGGGCATACGCCGATAGACTTTCGACATATCGGCGCTGTCCTTCGGCATACAATGTATCAAATGCTAAGGAGCTTTTCCCTGAACCCGAAAGACCAGTTACAACCACGAGCTGGTCTCTGGGAATCGTCACATCGATATTTTTTAAATTATGGGCCCGTGCCCCATGGATCACAATTTTATCATTTGCCATATTGTTTCTCCTTCTAATCAGCAGCCTTCAGCTCAAGAATAGTATCTCTTAAGGTAGCAGCCGTTTCAAAATCCAATGCTTTTGCAGCATCTTTCATTTCTTTTTCTAATTTCAGCAACAAGGTTGCTTTTTCTTCACGACTTAGTTCTTCATAAGATGTCGTAGTGTATTCACCGGTCTCTTCCGCCACTTTCGTGATCGCAATCAGATCGCGAATCTCTTTGATAATAGTTTTCGGTACGATCCCATGTTCTTTATTGTAAGCTTCTTGAATACCACGGCGTCGGGCTGTTTCATCGATTGCTCGCTGCATCGAATCCGTCATTTTATCGGCGTACATGATTACTTTTCCTTCTGAGTTACGAGCTGCCCGTCCAATAGTTTGGACTAATGAACGTTCGCTTCGTAGGAAACCTTCTTTATCGGCATCAAGAATCGCAACCAGAGAAACTTCCGGTACGTCAAGACCTTCCCGTAGCAAGTTGATCCCCACTAGTACATCAAATTCACCGAGACGTAGATCGCGAATGATTTCTGTTCGTTCCAACGTTTTGATATCACTGTGTAAATACTTGACTTTGATTCCTAATTCTTTGAAGTAATCCGTCAAATCTTCTGACATTTTTTTCGTCAAGGTCGTAACAAAGACCCGTTCGTTTCGCTCAACGCGCTCATTAATTTCTCCCACGAGATCATCGATTTGACCCATAATAGGTCGTACTTCGATCACCGGATCTAACAGACCAGTTGGACGAATGATTTGTTGAACGACGGTATCGGTTTGATCGTACTCATAAGGACCAGGCGTGGCCGAAACATAGACGATTTGATTGACATGTTTCTCGAATTCTTCCAAACGCAACGGACGGTTATCCAGCGCAGAAGGCAAGCGGAAACCGTAGTCCACTAGCATTTGTTTTCTCGCCCGGTCACCGTTATACATCCCACGAACTTGTGGCATCGTTACGTGTGATTCGTCGATTACTAATAGAAAATCATCTGGGAAGAAATCCAATAACGTATAGGGCGGTTCCCCTTCTTTTCGTCCATCCATGTGGCGAGAGTAGTTTTCGATCCCTGAGGTGTACCCCATTTCCCGCATCATTTCAATATCATAATTGGTTCGCTGCTCTAAACGCTGTGCTTCTAGCAGCTTATTTTCCGCTCGCAAGACTTCCAGTCGGGCATCCAGCTCACTTTGAATCGAGGCGATCGCATGTTCCATATGGTCTTCATTGGTCACAAAGTGGGTTGCCGGAAAGATCGACACATGTTCGGTGTCACTCATTATCTCACCCGTCAAGGCATCGACTTCACGAATCCGATCAATTTCATCCCCAAAAAACTCAATGCGTAATGCTCGCTCGTCACGAGAAGCTGGAAAAATCTCCACAACATCGCCACGCACGCGAAAACGTCCCCGTTGAAAATCGATGTCGTTTCGCTCAAATTGGATCTCGATCAATTCTTTTAATAGTTGGTCTCGAGACTTTTCCATCCCTACTCGTAAAGAAACAACTTGTCTCGCATACTCAATCGGCGAACCTAAACCGAAAATACAGGAGACGGACGCTACAACGATCACATCGTTTCTTTCTAATAAAGAACTGGTTGCCGAATGCCGTAGCTTGTCGATTTCATCATTAACACTGGAGTCTTTTTCAATGTATGTATCACTGGAAGGAACATACGCTTCTGGTTGATAGTAATCATAGTAACTGACAAAGTACTCGACCGCATTATTTGGGAAGAAGTCCTTGAACTCGCCATATAATTGTCCAGCCAATGTTTTATTATGGGCAATGATCAATGTCGGTTTATTGACTTCCTTGATTAGATTAGAAATCGTATAAGTCTTACCAGTACCAGTGGCTCCCAACAAAATCTGTGCTTTTTTTCCACCGACCACCCCGTCAACCAACTGACGAATCGCTTCCGGCTGATCACCTGCTGGTTGATATTTTGATACTAAGTCAAATTCATGGGAAGTTGTTCTTTCGATCATCTTCATTCCCCCTCGATTATTCTAAACGACAACAAAAAAAGAAAAACTCGCTGTCGCTTTTCCATAAATAAGTATATCATAGCGAACATACTTTCGCCATCATTTGCTATGAAAGTTTCATGCGATTTAGCATAACTTAATATGTTCGTTTTTCTAACATCCGATGTGAGGTTTGAAGGATTTTGTCATATTTTTAAAGAGAAAGACTTGTGTGTTGAAGAAAAAATCCATATAATTTATAGATACGTTATATCTAAAGGAGGAATTTTCTTGAAAAGAAAACACATGACCTTCGCTATAATCGCGCTGATTGTCAGCTTTTTAACTTTTTCGGTAAAGTCAGCGAATGCGGAGGAAACTACGTATAAGATAGGAACAGATTTAACATTTGCGCCTTTCGAGTTCAAGAATGAAAATAATGAATATGTTGGGATCGATATAGATTTATTAAACGCGATCGCTGAAGATCAGGGTTTTGCAGTTGATTTACGCCCACTCGGTTTTGATCCTTCCATCCAAGGTGTTTTATCCAATCAGTTGGACGGAATGATTGCTGGGATGAGTATCACAGAAGAACGCAAAGAGAACTTTGATTTCTCTGACCCTTATTTTGATAGCGGGATCCAAATGGCTGTAGCTGCAGATAATGACAGCATTACTAGCTATGAAGATCTTGAGGGCGAAACGGTCGGTGCAAAGGTTGGTACCGAAAGTGCCCGCTTTCTAGAAAGCAATAAAGACCAATATGGCTACGACATCAAATTATATGATGACGCTACTGGACTATATGGCGCTGTACGCAATGGTACTGTGGCAGCCGCTTTTGATGATTATCCAGTGCTTGGCTATGCTATTAACAATGGCGAACCGATGAAACTTGTCGGCGAACCTGAAAAAGGTGCTTCTTACGGATTCGCTGTCAGAAAAGGCCAAAATCAAGAGCTACTTGAAAAATTCAATGCTGGTTTAGCCAATATGAAAGCTTCCGGCAAATACGATGAAATCGTCAATACTTACATCACAACGTCTGATTCAGATGCAGACACTAGCGAAATGGTGAAAGTCGAACCAAAGAAAGATGTTTACCGCATTGCCAGTGATTCCGCTTTTGCCCCATTCGAGTTTCAAAACGAAGACAACGAATATGTGGGAATCGATGTTGATTTAATGAATCGGGCTGCAGAATTGCAAGGGTTCAACATTGAATTCAATTTCATCGGTTTTTCAGGAGCTTTGCAAGCGTTGGACGGTAACCAAGCAGATGGGATGATCGCTGGGATGACAATCACTGATGAGCGTCGTCAATCCTATGACTTTTCTGATTCTTACTTTGAAAGTGGTATTCAGATTGCTGTAAAAGAAGGCAATGATTCCATCAAATCCTATGAAGATTTAGATGGGAAAACCGTCGGTGCGAAAGTTGGGACAGAAAGTGCAGACTTCTTGATCGCCAACGAAGAGAAATATGGCTATTCCATCAAATATTATGATGCCGCCGATCAATTATATGCGGCTGTTAACGGTGGGCAAATTGATGCCATGATGGATGATTATCCAGTGATTGGTTATGCCATCAGCCAAGGACAAAAACTGATGACACCGATTGAAAAGGAATCTGGCGGTCAGTACGGATTTGCGGTGAAAAAAGGCCAAAATCCTGAATTGATCCAAATGTTTAATGAAGCATTGAAAGAAATGAAACGTACTGGGGAGTACGATCAAATCATCAACAAATACATTGAAGATGGTTCTGCCACAGAAAAACGAGTAGATGAATCAACGATCACTGGTTTGATCAGCAACAACTATAACGTCTTATTAAAAGGATTATGGAATACCCTTTTACTAGCCTTGATTTCATTTGCTTTAGCATTAGTGATCGGGATCATTTTTGGACTATTTAGTGTCGCACCAATCAAAGCTTTACGGGTTTTTGCAGGAATCTATGTAGATATCATTCGTGGTATCCCGATGATGGTATTGGCTTTCTTCATCTTCTTCGGTCTTTCCGATGCGATTGGTATCACAATTCCGGACTTTGCAGCCGGGGTCATTACATTGACCTTAAATGCCAGTGCTTATATCGCTGAGATCGTTCGTGGCGGGATCAATGCGGTGCCAAAAGGTCAGATGGAAGCTTCTCGAAGTTTGGGGATGACCTACACTCGGACGATGCAGAAAATCATTTTACCGCAAGCGATCAAAATCATGATTCCATCTTTCGTTAACCAATTCGTTATCTCGTTGAAAGATACAACGATCATCTCGGTTATCGGAGTCGTAGAATTATTGCAAACCGGGAAAATCATCGTTGCTCGGACCACGCAAAGTACCTATGTTTACTTGATCATCGCGATTATTTACTTAGTCGTGATCACAGCTTTAACGAAACTTGCAAAAGTTTTAGAAAAGAAGGTGAAATAGCATGAAAGAAAAAATCTTAGTTGAAAACCTTGTGAAAAAATACGGAGAAAATACCGTATTGAACAATATCAATGTTTCAATCGCTGAAGGAGAAGTTGTTTGTGTGATTGGTCCTTCAGGATCTGGAAAATCGACGTTCTTACGCTGTTTGAACCGCTTAGAAGAACCAACCAGCGGTGATATCATCATTGATGGCGCGCATCTGATGGATAAGAACACCAACATCAATGCTGTACGACAACATATCGGCATGGTGTTTCAGCATTTCAATCTCTTCCCGCACTTGTCAGTTTTAGAAAACATCATTCTAGCCCCGATGGATCTAAAAAATGCTTCTCGGCAAGAAGCGGAACAAAACGCGATTCGTTTATTAGAGACGGTAGGTCTGGCTGATAAAAAAGACATGTACCCTGACAATCTATCTGGAGGACAAAAACAACGGGTGGCGATCGCGAGAGCTTTAGCGATGAATCCCGATGTGATGCTGTTCGATGAACCAACCTCCGCACTCGATCCCGAAATGGTTGGGGATGTACTAAATGTTATGAAAGACCTAGCCAAACAAGGAATGACCATGGTGATCGTCACTCATGAGATGGGCTTTGCCAAAGAAGTAGCGAACCGCGTGATGTTTATTGATGGCGGTAATTTCTTAGAAGACGGCACACCTGAGCAAATCTTTACCAACCCTAAGCACGATCGTACGAAAGATTTCTTAGACAAAGTTTTGAATATCTAAAAAAATCCTCTGGAACAGTTCTTTTCTCGGACTGTTCCAGAGGTCTTTTTTCATTGATTTTTTCTTTTTGTTTCTTCTGAGATCCGTTTTTGATTTTCACCTAAAAATACTTTTGTATCGATCGGGTTTGCTTTGTTTGCCCCACCGATGCCGGTATCAACCATCTTTCCCCAACCTTTCAATGGCTCTTTTCCTTGCGCACGAAGCCTCGCATTTTTTAAACGTAACGCTTGTTTTTTCACTTCTTTTTTCGCTTGATGTTTTGCTTGCCATTGCTTTAAGATGCTCATCTTCTTGTCCTCCTCTCCTTCTTTATTAAAAAAAGAATTGCTTACATATTTGATATAGCATATTTTTATTGAGTAGATAAATCTATTATAACATTTCCTTTTCACCCGCGTAAGCTGCAGCTCATAATTTACTGAAACTATCAAATAATATTTGAAATCCAGTGAGCAGATCAGAAGTGACATATTACACTTATTTACCAACGTTCACCCCAAAACTAATACGCCTTACAAAAAGATAACAAAAATGCAGCTTATCACTTTGAAGAACCCCAAATATTGAATCCTCTTCTTATTGCTTAGCCAACAAAAAAAGTGCCCGTGAATACAAACACAGGCACTTTTTTCTATGATCTTTTTCATTTAGGCAAAAACGGTCGACCAATTGTCACGTTCATCAAGAAATTCTTGCGCTAATTTTTGCGCACCTTCTAAGGTATGGTTCGCCGCCCAACCGCATTGCACTTCATTGCTGGCAGGTACTTCAGTTGCTTGCAAAACATCCTTCATGGTTTTTTCAAGGACTGTCAAAATCTCTTCATAATCGTCATGATTCAAGACAGTCAAATAAAAGCCGGTTTGGCAGCCCATTGGTGACCAATCCACGATATAATCTGCATGATTACGAATCAATTCTGCCGTCAAATGTTCTAAAGAATGCAGACTTGCCATATCCATATGCGCTTGGTTCGGCTGCTTCAAACGGACATCATATTTGATAATGGTATCATTCGTTCCTTGTTTTTTATCGGCAACCCGTACATAAGGTGCTTTGACTTTCGTATGATCCAAATTAAAGCTTTCAACGTTCATTTTCATTGTACTTCTCTCCTACTCTCTTTGTGCTTCCACAAGCCAAACATACTCATTGATTTGCTTAAAACGACTGGTAAACCCATGTTGGCGAAAGTACCGTTCGATATCCGCAGTAACTGGATAGTACTCCCGTTCCAGATCAGCGGCTAGTCGCTGGTGACCAGCTTGACGCGCTTTGTCGATTAGTTCCATTTTGCGGGCTAAAGAAAGAAACATCGTATCACCGAAAAGCACTTTCCCGCCTTTTGGCAGCATCGCCGCATATTTGCCGATCACCCGTTGTTTTTCGTCCTCCGTAAGATGATGAAAAACATAGGTAGAAACGATCGTATCAATCGCATCCGTGATCTCAGGAAAAACCTCCATATCACCATCAACAAAAGTCACTTTAGAAAGACTGGGTTTTGACTTGGCGATCCGCCGCATCTCTGGCGATGGCTCGATCGCCAGCACATTTTTTCCTTGATCAAGTAGAGCTTGTGTTAGATTTCCAGTTCCACTACCAAATTCTACCACAGACCGCCCTGCCTTTTCAGCAATTTCTGCTAGTAACTGTTCATATTTTAAAAAAACTGCTCGATATTCTTCATCCTTACCTGCAACTGTTTCATCGTACTCAGCTGCCCAGTCTGAAAAAATTGGAATAAACTCTCTCCCCATCACTAGTTACCTGCCTTTTCAAACGCTTGCTCTAAATCTGCCTGTAGATCCTCACCGTCTTCGATGCCGACCGACAATCGAATCAAGCCATCTTTGATCCCAGATTGCTGGCGAATTTCTTTAGGGATTGAGGCATGGGTCATCACGGCTGGCACTTCTACCAAACTTTCCACGCCACCTAAACTTTCTGCTAAAGTAAAAATCTTTAATGCTTCAACAAAGCCGGCTGTTTTCGTTTCATCGGTTAGTTCAAAAGATATCATACCGCTATAGCCAGACATCTGTGATTTGGCGATTTCATGTCCTTCATGGTCAATCAATCCTGGATAATAAACCTTTGCGACAGCTGGATGTGCTTGTAAGTAGTGGGCAATTTTCATCGCGTTGTTTTGATGTGCTTCCATCCGCAAAGCAAGTGTTTTGATGCTTCGTTGGATCAACCAGCTATCATGAGGCCCCAATACACCACCAATGGCGTTTTGTAAAAAAGCAATTCTTTTGGCGATTTGTAGCTCTTTGGCAACCGCTAATCCAGCTACTACATCACTGTGTCCACCGAGATACTTGGTAGCGCTGTGAATCACAATATCTGCGCCTAATTGCAGCGGCTTTTGAAAATATGGCGTCGCAAAGGTATTATCCACGATCGTCAAAATGTCCTGTTTTTTAGCTAGTTGGGCAACGATTGCGATGTCCGTAATCTTCAATAATGGATTCGTCGGTGTTTCTAGAAAAATCGCTTTGGTTTCAGGAAGAATTGCTGCTTCAATAGCAGCAAAATCATCGGTTTTGACTAGCGAATAAGTCAACCCGCTTTTTTCTAATACTTGATGAAGCAAACGAAACGTCCCGCCATATACATCATCCCCTAAAATGACGTGATCTCCTGTCTGAAACAGCGAGAAGACCGCATGGGTGGCCGCTAATCCAGAGGCAAAAGCAAACCCTTGGGCGCCTTCTTCAAGATCCGAAATCAATTCTTCTACGGCAAAACGAGTTGGATTGCCTGAACGACTGTATTCATATTGCTTTGGCTGACCAAGTGCGTTTTGCTTGTAAGTTGATGTTTGATAGATCGGCACACTGACCGCCCCAGTCGTTTCGTCTTCACTGATACCACCGTGGATTACTTTTGTATTAAAGTGCATTGTATTCTCCTCCTGTAAATGGTGTAATTGTGGATTCGCCAGCATAAATTTGTTTTGATAGATAGCGGTCGCCACCATCGGGAAAAACTGTGACGATCGAGCTGCCCGTTGGCAAAACAAAACTTTCTTTGACGGCTGCTGCCATGGCGGCTCCACTTGAACTCCCAATAAGCAGACCATAGTTTTTTGCCAAGTAACGAGTAAAGGCAAAGCCTTCCGCATCACTGATCGTATAAATTTGATCAATACGTAAATCGTCGAAAAATTGTGGAATGAACTCAACACCGATCCCTTCAATCTCATGGCCGTGGGCGGGACCGCCATTCAAGATTGATCCTTCTGGTTCAACAACAGCAAGACGAGTACTAGATTTTTGTTTCTTTAAGTATGTTGCGACACCTGCGAAGGTTCCCCCGCTACCAGCGCCGGCAACAAAGCTATCAATTTTTCCAGATAGCTCCTGAGAGATCTCTGGGCCTAAGGTTGCTTGGTAGGCTGCAGGGTTGTTTTGATTGTGAAATTGCATTGGCATAAAACTATTTGGCAGCTGTTTTGCTAGTTCCTTTGCTTTTTCAATCGCCCCTTGAATGCCTGCTTCAGTGGGCGTATGAACGATGGTCCCGCCTAATGCTTCAATCAATTGCTGCTTTTCAAGGCTGAATTTTTCAGGAATGACAAAAATCATTTTTAAGCCATACTCGATCCCAGCTAAAGCCAAACCAATTCCAGTATTTCCCGCTGTCGGTTCGATAACGGTTGTCTCATGATCGATCACATGCTCACGAAACGCTTCATCGATCAAATATTTTCCTAACCGGTCCTTGATACTTCCGCCAGGGTTTAAATACTCAAGTTTTGCATAGATGGTACTTCCCTTTTTGCCACCAAATGCTGCGGCATCAAATTCAAAGAATGGGGTTTGCCCAATCAATGCTTTTATATTATTAACGATCATCGCTCGACTCCTCGCTCAAGTTTTTGGTACAACTCGTATGCTTCATGTACTCATTTTCGTTTGCAATCACCAGCCGTCGCCAATGAAAGCGGTAAAAAATAGCAAACAAAAAGGGGTACTGACTATTACATCAGTACCCCAAAAATGTCGTCTTATCCGGATAGAAGCGAATCACTAAAAAACTCAGCGATCTGCTGCGACAAAGGAACTAATAATAGGCATGACAAATGGGTATGCTGCTTTCTGCACCATACAACAACAACATGTAGTTTGTGTGTTGAAGTTCGTCATGTCTTGTTCCCTCCTTTAATTTGCTTGTTAACAAAATAGCACGACTCTTTTTCATTGTCAAACGTTTTTTTTAATCAACAAGTATCGATCAATGAACGTTTATAAAATAACATCATAGAGGATAATAAGCACTCACATAGGCATCCACGGCTTTGATCGCGGCTACAACATCTTCTGCGGATACCGTGAACGGCATATTGTGAATCGTCTCCCCTTCGATGGTTGCTTGTTTGCCGACTTTCATAAGGTCTGCATCACTGACATCCGCAAGATGCATTTCAGCTAATGTCGTTGGTAATTCCAACGCCTGATACAACTCAATATATTGGTCAATTTCATCAGGATCCGCGTTTTCCAGCATCAATTGTGTAAGTGTCCCGTAAGCAACTTTCTCTCCATGAGTCAAATCATGGACGTCTCCTTCAAGGGCTGTCAAGCCATTATGGATCGCATGAGCTGCTGCCAGACCAGCACTTTCAAAACCTAAACCACTTAACAAAGTGTTGGCTTCCACGATTTGTTCAAACGCTTCGGTAACGACTTGTTTTTTATTTGCTTGATAGGCTTTCAGCGCATTCTCAAAAAGGATCTCTTCGCATTTTTCAGCGATCGCCATGCCGGCAATTGGTTGAATGCCGCCAACCATATTCTGACTATGGCTTCGGGCAACGGCGCGTGCTTCGACATAGGTTGCGAGTGCATCCGCAATACCCGCTGCCAATAACTTGGCAGGCGCTTTCGCAATAACGGCTGTATCCACTAAGACAAGTTCAGGATTTTTGTTATAAAAACGATACTTTTCAAAGCGACCTTCATCTGTATAAATAACAGAAAGTGCCGAAGTTGGTGCATCAGTAGAAGCGATCGTTGGCAAAACGGCAATCGGTATGTTTAATTCATCTGCAACAGCTTTCCCAGTATCGATGGCTTTCCCGCCACCTAACGCAGCAATCACTTCAATGGATTCGCTTTTGGCTTTAGAGACGATACGATCGATTTCATTTGCAGAAGCTTCTCCACCAAAAATTTCTTTTACCGAATCTAAATCAGCTGCTTTGAGATTATCAAATAAGTCTTCACCGGCAATTTTCCAAACTGTTTCATCGGTCAAAAGCAGCACTTTCTTCCCTAAATCTTTAATGTGGGATAAGCCATCTTTCAATACACCTTTTCCTTGAACGTATCGTGACGGACTCGCAAATATTCTTTCCATTGTATCTCCTCCTTTAATTGGTCTACTTTCATTGTGACATACTAAGCAAGCGATTTCAAAGGAAAAGAAAAAAAGATGGCCAAGAAGATTCGATTCTTGCCCATACTGCACATTTATAGCCATACAAATACTCATGCCCTTATAAAACGGATGGTTTTATAAGGGCATGAGTTGGATTTTTTCATGGTTATTTCTTTTTCCCACCAAAAGCATCTTTCATTTTATCAAAAAATCCTTCTGGTTGTTGTTCGTTCGTTTCATGGCCACTGGCTTTTGCATAAGCCCGCAATGCCTCTTTTTGTTCCTCATTTAAGTTCTTAGGTGTGATCAGCTTCACTTTGACCTGTTGATCGCCATTGCCGCCTCCCCGTAAGCGAGGGGCTCCCTTACCGCGTAAGCGGAAGTTTGTGCCTGTTTGCGTACCAGCTGGAATTTTTAATTTCACATTCCCATGAACCGTTGGTACATTGACTTCGTCGCCTAAAGCAGCTTGGACAAAGTTTAACGGCAGTTCGTAATAAATTTCCGACCCATCACGGTCAAAAATATCACTTTCTTCAACTCGGAAAACAACGTACAGATCACCATAAGGACCACCATTGGTGCCAGCTTCTCCTTGACCAGACAAGCGCATTTGTTGTCCATCTTCGACACCTGCAGGTACGTTGACTTTCACACTGTGTTTTTTCTTTTCATGGCCAGTACCATGACATGTTGTACATGGTTCTTTGATTTCTTTCCCAGTTCCATGACAAACATCACAGGTTTGACGGCTCATCACACGACCAAGCGGTGTTTGACGTTCAACATTGATGGTACCTGCACCATGACATTTATGACAGGTTTCTGGTGAAGTACCTGGTTTTGCCCCGTTCCCACCGCAGGTATGACAGGTTTCTTCACGATTGTATTGAACAGTTTTTTCCACTCCGAAAATCGCTTCTTCAAAGGAAAGATCAACCGCATATTGCAAGTCCGCTCCTTGTCGAGGTGCATTAGGATTGGCTGCTCTGCCGCCTCCACCACCGAAAAACGATTCGAAAATGTCTTCAAATCCACCAAAACCGCCACCGGAGAATCCGCCACTGTTAAAGCCGCCGAATCCACCGCCATAACCGCCTCCGTAGTTCGGATCGGTACCAGCATGACCATACTGGTCATAAGCAGCTCTTTTTTGGGAATCACTTAATATTTCATAGGCCTCAGAAATTTCTTTAAACTTTGCTTCTGCATCAGGTTCTTTATTGATGTCTGGATGATATTGTTTTGAAAGCTTACGATAAGCTTTTTTGATTTCGTCATCCGAAGCCCCTTTTTGTAGACCTAAGACCTCATAATAATCTCTTTTGTCTGCCATTGGCTTCCCTCCACTATATTCTTGCGTCTCTCGTATTTTAGCATATAATTCGCTCTAGAAAAATACGTTTCGCAAATTCATAAGAAAAAGCCAAAGCGGTGACTTTGGCTTTTTCACAAACAGCGATTATTTATCGTCACCGTCTACTTCTTCAAAGTCGGCGTCAACCACATCGTCTGCGCCGCCTTGTGCAGCTTCTGGATTTTCTTGTGCTTGTTGTTGTGCTGCTTGTTCGTATAACTTAACAGTTAAGTTTTGTACGATTTCATTCAAAGCATCACGTTTGGTTTTCATTTCTTCTAAGTTGTTTGCTTCAAGTGCAGCTTTCAACTCATCACGAGCTTCTTCCGCTTTTTTGACTTCGTCTGCATCCACTTTGCCTTCAAGCTCTTTCAATGTTTTATCAACAGTGAACAACAAAGCATCGACGTCATTGCGTAGATCAACTTCTTCTTTGCGTTGTTTGTCGGCTTCAGCGTTTGCTTCAGCATCTTTTACCATGCGTTCGATTTCTTCATCTGATAAACCTGAAGATGATTTGATCGTGATTTTTTGTTCTTTTTGTGTACCTAAATCTTTTGCAGAAACATTGACGATCCCATTTTTATCGATATCAAATGTTACTTCGATTTGAGGGATGCCACGAGGTGCTGGTGGAATATCCGTCAATTGGAATCTTCCTAATGTTTTGTTGTCAGCAGCCATTGGACGTTCCCCTTGCAAGACATGGATATCAACGGCAGGTTGATTGTCTGCTGCAGTTGAGAAGACTTGTGATTTACTTGTAGGGATCGTTGTGTTACGATCGATCAGTTTTGTGAAGACAGCACCCATCGTTTCGATACCTAATGATAATGGTGTAACGTCTAATAAGACAACATCTTTCACATCCCCAGTGATCACGCCACCTTGGATCGCAGCACCCATCGCTACCACTTCATCTGGGTTTACTGATTTGTTTGGTTCTTTATTGGTTTCTTTACGTACAGCATCAACTACTGCCGGAATACGAGTTGAACCACCAACTAAGATCACTTCATCGATTTCTGATTGTGATAAGCCAGCATCTTTCAAAGCTTGGCGTACTGGAATTTTTGTACGTTCTACTAAGTCTGCTGTTAATTCATCAAATTTCGCACGAGTCAAGGTCATTTCCAAGTGCAATGGACCAGCATCGCCAGCTGTGATAAACGGTAAGCTGATTTGGGTACTTGTTACACCTGACAAGTCTTTTTTCGCTTTTTCAGCAGCATCTTTCAAACGTTGCAAAGCCATTTTGTCTTTTCCAAGATCAATGCCGTTTTCTTTTTTGAATTCTGCTACCATGTGATCGATGATTTTGTTATCAAAGTCATCCCCACCTAGGTTGTTGTCCCCAGCAGTTGACAATACGTCAAATACGCCATCGCCTAATTCAAGGATCGAAACGTCGAAAGTACCGCCACCTAAGTCAAAGACTAGGATTTTTTCATCTTTATCTGTTTTATCTAACCCATAAGCTAAAGCTGCAGCAGTTGGTTCATTGACGATTCGTTCTACTTCAAGACCGGCAATTTTACCAGCATCTTTAGTTGCTTGACGTTGTGCATCGTTGAAGTATGCAGGAACAGTGATGACTGCTTTTTCAACTTTTTCACCTAAATAGTCTTCAGCAAATCCTTTGATGTATTGAAGAACCATTGCGGAAACTTCTTGTGGTGTATAAGATTTGCCTTCAACTTCTACTTTGTATCCTGCTTCACCCATATGGCGTTTAATAGAAGAAATCGTATTCGGGTTTGTCACTGCTTGGCGTTTTGCAACTTCCCCTACTTGGATCTCACCATTTTTGAATGAAACAACAGAAGGTGTGGTACGGTTTCCTTCTGGATTCGTAATGATTTTTGCTTCGCCGCCTTCAAGGACAGCAACAGCTGAGTTTGTTGTTCCTAAGTCGATACCGATAATTTTACTCATAAGTAATACACTCCCTTTTTTAATTTAAACATCTACTTATAGATAGAAAGAACTATTGTGCAACGATGACCATGCTTGCACGCAAGACACGATCATGCAATTTATACCCTTTTTGCAAGACAGTAACGATTGTGTCTGCCGGTGTTTCATCAGAGGCAGGTACAGTCTGCACCGCTTGATGCAAGTTCGGATCGAACATTGCACCTTCAGCAGGAATCTCTTCGATTCCCTCTTCTTTTAAGGCTTGACGCAGACTTTCAAGAACCATTTCAACGCCTTTTTTCAAATTCGCCGCTTGGTCTTGATCGACATCTGCTGCCATCGCTCGTTCCAAATTGTCGATTGCTGGCAACAGTTTTTTGCCAAGATCTTGCGAGCGGTATTTTTGTAAAAGTTCCCGCTCATTGCGGTTACGTGAAGTGATATTTGCGATCTCTGCACGAGCACGCAGGAATTGATCTTCCAATTCGTTATTCTTTTCTTGCAAAAGTTCCAATTCGCTTTTTTCCACTGCTTCTTCCTCTGGTTGAGGAGTCTGTGCTTCAGTTTCAGTTGATTCATTTGAAGATTCAGGTGTTTCTGCGGTTTCTTCAGCAGTTTTAGCTAATTCTTCATCTAAACGCTCTTCTTTTTCCGTCACGTTTCAACCATCCCTTCTACGATTTGTTTCATTGCCGCTTATTCATTGGCAGCGTCTAATGCGCGATAATAATCGGCCAATTTTTTTGCTAACTCGCCTCGAAAAACTTCCATCAGTCCAAACATCCGTGAATACGGCATACTTGATGGACCTAATAAAGCGATCGTTCCTTGTCCATGACCTTCGATTTCATAGCTGGCTTGGATCAAACTCATATTTTGTAACAAGTCATTGCCAAGCTCAGAGCCGATTCTGATTTGAATCGCAGAATCTCTTGGCGCCAGTAGCTGTGTCAGCTGATCTGCGTTTTTCATAAATGAATACATCGATTTGAACTGACTAACATCTTGCGTCGGTTCAAAATCCAGAAGATTCATTCGCCCGCCGACGAAGATTTTTTCTTCAAAAATATGGCTCAGCATCGTATCAAAGAGATCAACGATTCCGTCAGTCGTTTGAAAATACTTATGCAGAATCATCGGAATCTCGGTTCTTAATCGATGGTAGACCGTCATTAGAGGTTCACCGATCAATTTGTCGTTGATGATCCTTACCATTTTTTCCAAATCTTCGCTGCTCATCGATTCAGGAAGGGTAAAGACTTGATTTTCGACATTCCCTTTATCCGTCACGATGATCGCGATGATCTGTCGTGCATTCAAAGGGACGATTCGAAAGCCCGTCAATTTCCTTTCCTTCATATCTGGCCCTAGAGACAACGCTGTATAGCTAGTCAAGTTGGACAAGATCGTGGCAGACTGCTGGATGATTTCATTGATTTCATGAAAATCTTTTCCAAAAGAATGACGAATGGTTTGAATTTCGTTTTGGTCAACTTCAGATGGCTTCAATAAGTGATCAACGTAATAGCGATACCCTTTTATTGATGGCACACGCCCTGAAGATGAATGTGTCTTTAATAGAAGTCCAGCTTCTTCCAGCGCCTTCATCTCATTGCGAATGGTGGCAGAGCTAGCTTCAACCCCATCTTCCATCAATCGCTTCGAGCCCGTGGGCTGACCAGTATTCGTATAGTTTTGGATGATGAGGTGTAAAATCATTTGTTGTCTAGGTGTCAACATTTTATCCACTCCTCCGTTAGCACTCATTCCTATTAAGTGCTAACACGATTATAAATATACCATATTTGCTAGGAATGTCAAGTATTTGCATCACTTTTTTAGCACTCTTTCTAAGAGAGTGCTAAAAAAAGAAGCAGCGCGAAATGGCTACTTCTCTTCCTTGTTCTTTCTTATTTTTCTCCATCCAAGAGAAATGCTTCAAACACTTCGTTGCCAATGAACATCCCAGCTTTCGTTAAAAAGACACGATCACCTTGACTAGCCAACCAGCCTTTTTGAATCAACTGTTCGCTAGTTGAACCATAGATTTCCTGAAAAGACTTCCCAAATTTTTCTGCAAAGCGTATTTTTGAAATGCCAGCCTTTTTACGGAGGCCTAAAAAAAGTTCCTCTTCCATTTGATTGCTGGTTGTCAATTCTTCGATTTCGTGGATTGGCAACTGATTTTCCTGCAATGGTTTCAAATAATGCTGGATCGGTCCTTTATTCTTGTAGCGGGACTGTCCAAGATAACCACTAGCGCCTGCCCCAAAGCCAAAATAATGTTCATTGTTCCAATACACTAGATTGTGCAAGGACTCATACCCTGGTCGGGCAAAATTACTGATTTCATATTGGGTCAAGCCAGCTTTGTTCATCGCGGAGATTGCTTCGTCAAACATCTGTGTTTCCGCTTCTTGAGAAGGCAACGCCATTCTTCCTTGGCGAACCCAGTTCATAAACATGGTTTTGTTTTCTAAGATTAAGGAATACATGGCATAATGAGGCAACCCGAGATCAATCGCTCGCGTCAGCGTATCACGGAAGCTTTCAATACTTTGTCCCGGAAGTGCATAAATCAAATCGATCGTCACATTCTGAAAATCATGTTTTTCTAGCAGTTGGATGGTTGAATAAACATCTTCAGCAGTATGCTTGCGACCAATTTTTTTTAGCAAGCGATTATCAAAGGTCTGGACCCCCATAGACAATCGATTGACTTGGTGGTTTTTCAACACCAGCATTTTGTCTTCGCTCAAATCACCAGGATTTGCTTCCACTGTAAACTCTTTCGTTGTATGGGTCGGCAATAATTCGTGTACGCCTGAAAGCAATCGATCCAGCTGGCTTGCTGAAAGCGACGTTGGCGTCCCACCGCCAATGTAAATCGTTTCTGCTTCACTGACTGGCTGGTGGAAAAGAGTCAACTCAATTTCCTTCAACAGTGCTTCGATGTATTCATCCACTGGCTGGCCTTCTAAAAACACTTTGTTGAAGTCACAGTAGTAGCAAATATGTTCACAGAAAGGTATATGTAGATACGCGGAAATATTTCCTGCGCTTTTTGTAGATGGATCGTTTATTGTTTGACCTTCAAGCATTACTAAGTGATTCTCCTCTATCTTCGTTTTCACTCGCATTGCTGAGAGTATCGGCACTTATTGTAGCACAGATCTGTGAATTCTCCTATCACTTGAAATAGCAATAAGCAAAAAAACACCACTTCAAGAAAGTGATGTTTCAGAACAATCATAGAAAAAAACCAAGAGGACTACTCTTATTAAGTACGGTAAACTACCGTTTTTGTTCTTATGTCAAACAGAAAAATTGCGGTCTGCTACAAGAACTAACACTTCCCCCAAATTGTTAGCGCCACAAAAGATAAGCTGTTGTCGGCGGCTTACTGAATAAGAGTAGCTCTCTTCTTGAAAGACAATCGCTTGCCTTATCTGACTCTAGTATACCTTGATTTAAAAATTAAGTCCTATCATCTTTTTCATCAGTCTATGAAAACAGTGAGGAATGTAAGGACGCTTGATCGATTAAAAAACATGAAGCAAGATGTCGATCAAGTAACGGATCAACCGATAGGCGATAAATAAGAAAAAAATATTTCCTAGCAAAAATTGAAAAACATTTCCGATAGATCCTTTAAAGGAGCGAAAACTGAAATACCGGGACCAACGACTGAACCCATTTTGGCGATTTCGCTTTAATCGATACGCTTCATCATACTTCATCTCTAAGAGATCATAATAAAAGATCATTAGGGGTTGTTGCACAAAAAACACTTTCTTATACCCTGCCATCAGCGTGTACTGCTTATTATTGGAAGGAAAGTTGCGATTGCCGTTTTTCTTCACGCGCATCGTTGTTCCATCCTTCATGTGGAATGCATAATGATCCTCCAATTCTGTCAGTTGATAAATTTTCGGCACCTGATTTTCTTCTTCGAAAGCAAGTACGACCTCACTCGCTCGCTGATAAAGTGAAACTAACCATGCCATCATCCCTAGCAAAATAACCAACAAAATGATATTTAAAAGCAAACTTTCTTGTAACAAAAATAGGTAACCTAAGATAATCAAAATCGCCACGCCAAGAGCAATCATTCTTCTACGGAAATAACTACGATACATCAACTCAAAAGAGCGCCGATAGTAGGCAAAATCTTCTTTTACAAAATCCATTCTTACCACATCTTTCCAGGTTGAGGTTGCTGCTACTGTATCAAAGATCCCTTTGAAAGTCAATTTACCGAAAAAGTTTCAGCGTCAGATTTGTATCAAATAAGAAAACGTTTTATAATAAAAGATGTAACTAAAAAAAGCGACGAAAGTAGGTTGAAATACGTGATATTACAAGAAACATTTACTTTGCAGAACAAACTGACGATTCCTAAGATCGGCCTTGGGACATGGCAATCTTCGCCAGAAGATGCTTACAATGCAACAAAATTTGCCATCCAAGATGGTTATCGACATGTCGATACAGCTGCTGCTTATAAAAATGAAGAAGCAGTTGGGAAAGCTGTCCGCGATTCAGGCGTTGCTCGTGAAGAGATTTTTGTTACCACGAAAGTACCTGCTGAGTTAAAGACCTACCATGAAGCGGTTGATAGCATTGATGCTTCTCTAAAAAAACTTGACTTAGGGTATATCGATTTGATTTTGATCCATGCCCCTCGTCCTTGGAAAATCATGGGAAACAATCCAGAAAATAAAGATTTTTATCTGGAAAACATCGACGTTTGGAAAGCATTAGAAGAAGCCTACTTAAATGGAAAAGTAAAATCAATCGGTGTTTCCAACTTCGATCAAAAAGATTTACAAAATATATTCGACCATTGCGATGTGAAACCAATGGTCAATCAGTTTATTTACCATATTGGTCGCACAAATGAAGAATTATTGGCATTTTGCAAAGAGCACGAAATTTTAGTGGAAGGCTATTCACCAATCGCTACTGGTCGTTTACTAGACAACGATGCGGTCAAAACGATTGCTGAAGCCTATGGAAAATCGATTCCACAGCTTTCTATTCGTTACCTACTACAAAAAGATATTTTGCCATTGCCAAAATCCGTTCATGAAGAATACATTTCAGATAATGCCAAAGTTGACTTTGAAATTTCTGAAGAAGACATGAAGAAATTAGATGAGCTGCAAGCATAAGAATTCTTGCATTTAAGTGAAAAAGCAGCCCGATCAAGTCCAGCAAATGCTGGTCATAGATCGGGCTGTTTTTTTGTCTTTTACAACTCTGTTTAGAAAAACAACCGACTCTTAGTCTGCCAGAATTGGCTTCTTTTTACGCTAGTTGCTCAAAGGTACCCCATACTTTCACTTCTTGTTTTTCTACCATCGTTTTGCCTTTTGCTAGAACTGTTTCTACAGCGAATGATTCTTTGTTAAGCAAGCAAATATCAGCATCCATCCCTGCTGCAAGGCGCCCCTTTTGATCAAGCTTCAATACTTTCGCTGGATTGGAAGTGATTGCACGAATGGCGATCTCCAATGGAATCTGCTCTTTTTGGACTGCTTCTTTAATGCCTACCATCAGCGCTCGCGAACTGCCGACACCCAGACCTATGAATTGATTGTTTTCATCAAAGTAAGGGAGACTGCCTTGTCCATCAGAGGTCATGGTAAATTGATCCAGTCCGATCCCTTCTGCTAACAAGCGTTTCAACCCTTTACTGAAGCGAACCTCATCGTCTTCTTTTTCCCAGAAATCAGGATCTTCACTCGCCGTAAAATCGATCGTTCCACCCATTTTTGCAAAAGCAATACTCGCTTCGAAAAGCTCACTGGTCCGATTGGCATGTGTCGGTAAAAATTGGCTGATTGGAATCTCTGTCTCTTCGATGGTTCGTAAAAGCAGCTCATATTTTTTCTTCCCTCCACCTAAGTGGACGTTCACGATGCCTGCTTTTCCAGAAAGCATCCCACCGACACGAGCATCCGCAACCGCGCGGGTAAATTCTTCGAAACTTGGTTGTGAAGAACGATGGTCAGAAACGGCTATTTCACCGATACCAATAATTTTATCGATAGTCAAAAAATCTTGGATGATGGAATCCGTGACAGGCGTCAATGGCAATCGATAAGAACCGTCATACAAGTAAGTCGTGATGCCTTCCGCCTCTAGTCCACGGGCCTTACTGATCAAGGCAGTCATATCTCTGCCTACTCCGTCAGTACCTAAACAGCCAACCACTGTCGTTACCCCTGCAGAGGTCAGCTGAGACAATTTCACTTCAGGTGTCCGGTTTTGAAAACCACCTTCCCCGCCACCTCCTAAGATATGAAAGTGACAGTCAATAAAACCGGGCACAGCAAGCAACCCTCTGCCATCGATTTCTTCAAGAGCAACGCCTGAGAATCCTCCTTGAATCGAATCTTGAATGGCAATAATCTTGTCTTCATTTAATAAAATATCTTTTTTTCCTAAATAGTCAGGAGCGTAAACCTCCGCTTGTCGTATCACCTTCATGAGTGCTTCCTCCTTGTGCCTAATTACTTCTTATTGCAAGCCGATTGCGACCGCAATAAAGATGAAGATCGTTCCTAATACAAATAAGAACCCTTGCATTTTGATCTGGAATTTCGCCCATTTCACCCATTCGATTTTTGCGACACCTAGCACACCGATCAGACTTGCCGATACAGGAGTGAAGGCATCCATGAAGCCTGAGCCTAATTGATAAGCCAATACAGCGATCTGTCTTGAAACACCTAAAAGATCAGCTAATGGCGCCATGATCGGCATGGTCAATGCAGCCTGACCTGAATTGGAGGTCACGATCAAATTGAAGAAGCTTTGGAAAATGTACATGAACCATGCCCCAATAAATGCTGGAACATTGCTTAACAAACCACCGATGCTGTGCAAAATCGTATTCAATGCTGACGGCACGTTGGCATCAGAACCGCCGAGAACCAGAAGAATCCCTTTGGCCATCCCTACAACGATTGCAGTTCCTGCTAATTCTGAGGCCCCTGATTGAAAGGCACTCGCCACATCATTCAAGCCCATATCTTCTAATTTGAAAAGAACCGCTATGATTCCTGCCCCTAAGCCCATAACAAAGAATTGAGAAGCGATCTCGGGAATATAATAGCCTTTTTGTGTCACACCCCATACGATCCAAATCAAGACTGCTAGCATTTCAACCAAGATCAATTTATGACCTAATAGAAAGGGTTTTTGCTCACTAGAGGTTTTCTCAAGATGATTTCTAAAATATGCATCCGATTGATAGGTTAGTGACTTCTCCGGATTCTTGCGGATTCTTTCGGCATAGATCATAAGGTATGCTGCAGATAATGCGGTAACCACGACCCACATGATGATTCGGAACGTTGCCCCTGAAAGAACCGGAATACCTGCGATCCCTTGAGCCACTGCCACACTAAATGGACTCATCCACGAGGTGGCATTCCCAATCTGGGAGGCGACATAAGTGACAGTGACCGCCACGATCGAATCATACCCTAATGCGATCACGAAAGGTACCATGACCATCGAAAACGGAATGACTTCTTCTGCCATCCCAAAAGTAGCACCCCCAAATGAAAAAGCAAAGAACAATAACGGCAATGCCAAACGTTCTAATCCACGGGTTTTGCTGATAAACGCAAAGATCCCTGCATCGATCGCTCCGGTTTGCATGATAATACCAAATGCACCCCCGACCACTAAGATCAGCGCTGCGATCCCAACTGCTGATCCATATTTATCGCCAGAAACCAACCCTTCAAAAACAAAATTTAAAAAGCCGAAACCGTTAAAGTCATCAGTTCCCCAAACCTTGGCTGTTTTATGCAGTTTTTCAGAAGTATCATAAATTTTTTCCCCGTAAAGACTGTAAAGCGTATCATCGGTTAGTCCCACCTCATCTAATTGACTCTGGGATATCTCTTTAGGACCTTCAGCCAGAACAGCTGCTAAAGCCTCAGGATCGACATCTAATTCTTCCAGCTCTTGTGGATCGTCTTCCAATTGATTCAACTGTTGATAGACGTATTCGTTATCTAACGGGTAGGCATAACGAAACGAATCTTGCATTAAGACCGTTCTGGTACTGATTTCCCCATTTGCATCGGTATACTCGATTTCTTGTGTACTAAATTTCCCAGCGGGAACTAAGAAAGTCAGCAACCATGCCAACAGCACAACCCCAAAGATGATGACATACGTATGCGGCGTTTTCATTTTGGTTAAATCTTTCTTTTCTTTCCCCTTTTTTGCTTTTTTTCCAATTGTCACTTTTTCTCTCCCTTTCCCTTTGCAGCGTACTGCATAAATTATCATTTTAGCCTATTTTTTAGTATATCGAAAAAACGTTTTTTCCTCATGGGGAAAGCATTAGAATTCAAATAAACTACGTTATAAAAAGAGAGAAAAAGAAAAAGTGAAAAGAAGCCAGAAACGCTTCTTTTCACTACGAATGATTAGTTTTCTTCTGAAAGGCCATCAAAATAAGCTTCAGTGTCTCGTTCGTCTTGCTTTAGTTGTTCGATCAATGCTTGCGCACCATTGAAAGCCACTTGATCACGCAAGAAATGATGCCAGCGGATTGCCACAGTTTCCCCATAGATATCTTGGTGAAAATCGAGAATATAGATTTCAACTGTTAACTGGCGCCCTTGACCAAAGGTGTCATTGTGACCAATCGATCCCATCGATGGATACCACTTGTCACCGACTTTGATTTCCGTCACATAGACACCTTCTTTTGGCAACCGAACAGTGCTCTTCACTTTGATATTCGCGGTTGGAAACCCAAGTTCTCGTCCTCTAGCATCACCGTGAACGACGGTTCCTTCAAATTCATAAATATACCCTAACAAGCGATTGACTTGCGCCATATCGCCATTTTGTAGCGCAGAGCGAATGCGTGTGGAGCTAACCTTTTCTTCATCAAACGATTCTTGCGTGACAGTCACAACTTCAAAACGTCCTTCTGCATAGGTTGGCAACAGCGCCATGTTGGCAATTTCCTTCTTGCCATAGGTATAGTCAAAACCTGCAACAACAACTTTTGCATGCAGTCCGATCATGTATTCATCTACAAATACTTGCGGTGCCAAATTTGCAAAAGCAGAAGTAAATTCAATGATATAAAGAATGTCTACCCCAAGTTGTTCCATATGTGCTTCCTTTTGAGCCAAACTGGTCAGGTATTGCATTTTTTCAGGATCGACTTTTTGAAACACGATCGAGGGATGTTGATTAAAGGTCATCAACGCCAATTTTAACCCTTTTTCCTCTGCAATCTTGCGCCCTGTTTCAATGACTTTCTGATGGCCTAGATGCACGCCATCGAAAAAGCCTAAAACTAAGACGATCTCCTCTTCAGGAATCGTTGCGTGATCATAAGGGTGTCTCATTTCAATGATTTCCATGTTCATTCTCCTATTTCTGTACGGATGACTTTTACCGGTTTCATCATATCGTGGTATTTGTCATGAGCTTTATAAATACTAATTAATTTTTCTTGATAGAAAATCGCCACTAACTCTTCTGGGCGCTCTTGTAATCCAAATGCACGAAATGGCAAACGCATGCCATTTTTTACTTTCTGCCAGAGGTCCGCATCGATCGTCACTTGAACAAACTCCGATACCCCGTATTCTAAAGGTAGTAGTAGTTCCGAAACACGTTGTTCATCGACTGCCTTTTGAACCTCTACAATCGTGTAAGATTGTTCTTTAGAAAAACCACCGCTTTTTAGGCGAGTCAAATCAGACATATGCGCGGGTACACCCAGCAATTTCCCTGTGTCGACCGCTAATGTGCGAACATAAGTCCCTTTTCCACAAGAAACTTCAAAACGCCAGCTTTGCGTATTGTCCTCATGAGTAACCGGCTCTGAAATTCGTTCAAAGGAATAAATTTCGGCTTTGCGTTGTGGCCGCTCGACAGTTTCATTGTTGCGGGCATATTCGTAAAGTCGTTTGCCATTGACTTTGACCGCCGAATACATCGGGGGTACTTGGGTAATCGTACCCGTCAACTGTTTCATTGCCTGATCGATCTCTTCCTTCGTAAACGGACGAGTTAGTGCTTGTTGTTCAACGATATCCCCCGACCGATCCTCTGTAGTGGTACTGAAGCCCAAAGTGATCTCACCGGTGTAGACTTTTCCAGAATCAACCAAGTATTCAACGATCTTCGTTCCTTTTCCGATACAAATGGGCAAGACACCATCCACGTCAGGATCTAGTGTGCCGCTGTGCCCAATCTTTTTTGTCTTTAATATTTTTCGTAATTTAAACACGCAGTCGTGACTAGTTTGTCCACGCTCTTTCCATAATGGTAAAATCCCGTCCATCGTATTCCTCCATTTCACTTCAACTTGCTTATTATAACATATAAAAAAAAATCATTGCACGACAAAATCCTTTTCGCACCTTCTCATTACATGATAAACTAAGCATATAAGGAGGTCCTAAAATGGTTGTTTTAACGATAGGCTCATTTATTGGATTTGCCATTTTTTTGATCATGATTCAGCTCGGCACGATGCAGCGTTGGGAAGAAGCGTTTGCTTTGCAGATCATCCAAAGCCGTACTCCGTCTTTGACGCGCATGATGCACTTTTTTACCAATTTAGGAAAAGCCTTTCCGACAGTTGCGATCGCTTTACTGTTGTTTGCCTTTCCATCATCGCGGGTGGATCTTGCACCAAAAACAGCAGTCAGTATCTTCATAGTATCAGCAGCTGCTTATCTTATCAAACGAATCGTCCGAAGAGATCGGCCGATCGATCATCGTTTGGTTGAAGAAAAGGACCATAGTTTCCCTAGTGCCCATGCTGCCACATCAGCCGCTATGTACGGAACGATTGCTTTGAATCTTGGAATTTTGGTTCCCACAGCAGTCCTTCCGATGACTCTACTGGCAATTTTGTTGAGCTTTATGATTGGCTTTAGCAGAGTCTACTTAGGGATCCATTTTTTAACAGACGTGATTGGCGGTTGGCTTTTGGGGACAGGCGTTGCTGGACTGGTCACTTTACTGATGAATACCTGATGCTCATTTCAAATAAAAAAAGAACAGCTTCGATTGGAAGCTGTTCTTTTTTTATTCTTCTGAGTGCAATGAACGAATCATTTCATCAATTTTATTCCCGTATTGTACAGATTCATCCAGTTCAAATTGGATTTCTGGGACTTTATAGAGCGTTAACGCTTGACCTAATTCACGACGAACTAAACCAGTTGCTTTTTCCAGTCCTGCTTGGGCTTTTTGCTTATCTGAAGCTAAGTCCGTTAGAGTGCTGTAAAAAATCGTTGCTTGCTGCAAATCTCCAGTTACTCGTACATCTGTGATCGTCACATCTTGCACGCGAGGATCACGAACTTTTTTACGAAGAATTTGATTGACTTCTTTTAAGATTTCTTGTGCCACTCGGCGATCTCGATAATTAGCCATTCAAAAAGCCTCCTTGTATAGTTGTCATTCCGTTATTTTGTCGGTACTTCTTCCATCACATAGCCTTCGATCACGTCATCAACTTTAAGATCGTTGAATTTCTCGATCATCGCGCCACATTCAAACCCTAGCTTCACTTCTTTGACATCGTCTTTGAAGCGTTTCAAGCTGGCAAGTTTGCCTTCATAGATAACAATACCGTCACGGATCACGCGGACGCCACTGTCACGACGAATGCTGCCTTCCGTCACATAGCAACCAGCAATCGTACCCACTTTAGAAACTTTGTATGTTTCACGAACGATCATTTGACCAGTGATTTTTTCTTCGAATTCAGGATCAAGCATCCCTTTCATCGCAGTTTCGATTTCTTCGATCGCTTTGTAGATGATGCGATGCAAACGAATATCGACTTTTTCCGCTTCCGCTTGCTGTTTGGCTTGCGGTGTTGGACGGACGTTAAATCCGATGATGATGGCATTACTTGCCGCTGCTAGCGTTACATCACTTTCATTGATGGCACCAACGGCTGAATGGACGATGTTTACTCGCACACCTTCCACATCGATTTTCTTCAATGACGCAGCCAATGCTTCAGCTGAACCCTGTACGTCTGCTTTGATGATGACATTTACTTCTTTCAGTTCACCTTCTTTTAGACTTTCAAACAAGTTATCTAATGTCACACGACTACTTGATGCGCGTTGCTCCATTAAAGCACGTTTTGCCCGTTCTTCCCCTGCTGCCCGAGCTGTTTTCTCGTCTTCAAAAGTAACGAAACGATCACCTGCTTGAGGGACATCGTTCAATCCTGTGATTTCGACAGGTGTAGCAGGTCCTGCTGTTTTATCACGACGACCTAAGTCATTCGTCATTACCCGAACACGACCGAAGGTATTCCCTACAACGATTGGATCACCTACATGAAGCGTTCCTTGTTGAACCAATAGGGTAGCCACAGGTCCTTTTCCTTTATCAAGGCGTGCTTCAATGACGGTACCGATTGCCCGTTGGGTAGGATCAGCTTTCAAATCTTCCACTTCTGCAACTAAAAGAATCATTTCAAGCAATTCTTCAATGTTTTGCCCAAATTTCGCTGAGATTTCAACGAAGATCGTATCGCCACCCCAGGCTTCTGGGATCAACTCATGTTCACTTAATTCTTGCATCACGTGTTGTGGGTTGGCACCTGGCTTATCGATTTTGTTTACTGCAACGATGATCGGCACTTTTGCTGCTTTCGCATGGTTGATTGCTTCCACCGTCTGTGGCATCACACCATCATCAGCTGCGACAACTAAAATCGTGATATCGGTGATACTTGCTCCCCGTGCACGCATACTGGTAAAGGCCGCGTGTCCAGGAGTATCTAAGAAAGTGATTGGTTTGCCATTGATGTCGATTTGGTAAGCCCCAATATGCTGGGTGATTCCTCCAGCTTCACCACTCGTCACTCGTGAATGGCGCAAAGTATCAAGCAAGGTTGTCTTCCCATGGTCAACGTGTCCCATGATCGTCACAACAGGTGGTCGTGACACCAAGTTCTCTTCGACTTGTTCTTCTTCTTCAAAGAATTTATCGATGTCTGCGATATCCACTTGGACTTTTTCTTGTGGTTCAATTCCGTAATCAGTAGCAAGCAGTTCAATCGTATCTTTATCTAAAGGTTGGTTTTGATTGACCATAACCCCCATCATAAAGAGTTTCTTGATAATTTCAGCTGGTTCACGGTAGATTTTTTTCGCGATATCCGCTACGTTCATGCCTTCTGTGTATTCCAATACTTCTGGTAACTCACGGAATTTACGTGCTGGAACTGGCGGTTTCTTTTCCGTCTGCTGACGGCCTTTTTTGCCTTTTTTGTTAAATTTGTTGCGATTGTTATTGTTGAAATTGTTATTGCGTCCACCGTAATTTGACTTGCCGCGGTTTTGATTTCCTCCACGGGAATCATTCGATCCTTGCGTACGGTTATTGTTACGGTCTGCCCCTTGCGTATTTCCTGCAGATTGAGCGGCCGGACGGTTTTGTTGCCCTTGGTTGTTTGGACGGTTTTGCTGTCCTTGGTTTGTTGGGCGATTTTGTTGTCCTTGGTTATTCGGGCGGTTTTGTTGCCCTTGGTTATTCGGACGATTTTGTTGTCCTTGATTGTTTGGACGGTTTTGCTGTCCTTGGTTTGTTGGGCGGTTTTGTTGCCCTTGATTATTCGGACGATTTTGTTGTCCTTGGTTTGTTGGGCGATTTTGTTGCCCTTGATTGTTACGATTCTCTTGGTTATTCACTCGATTATGACTTCCTTGGTTATTTGGTCTGTTACTTCCTTGACTGTTCGTGCGATCTACTTGTCCTTGACCAGCAGGACGGTTATTACTTTGCGCAGTTCGCTGTTGACTTTGATTGTTATGACGGTTTTGGAAGTTAGGATTATTTCTTTGCGTTTTAAATTTCTTTTGTTCTTGTTTTTCCGGCTGGTTGGCTGGTTTCTGATTTGCGGGATTTGAGTTTGCAGATGTTTTACCATTTGGATTGCCGCCTAACGACTGCTGCAATTTCTGCGCCTCTCCATCTGAGATCGCGCCCATATGATTTTTGACATCAAAGCCTAAAGATTGTGCTTTTTCAACAACCTCTTTGCTCGATTTGTTCCATTCTTTTGCAAGTTCATAAATTCTTTTTTTCCCCATGCAATCACCTTCCTAACCTAATATTAATTCCTGCACCTTCCTTGCAAATCCTTGATCTAAGATGCCAATGACCATTCTTGGTTTCCCAATGGCCGTACTGATTTCATCAGCAGAAAATGCATCTAGGAGCGGAATTTCGTAATAAGAACTTTTGTCCTTAATTTTCTTTTGTGTATTTTTACCAGCATCACTGGCGACAATGACCAAAGCAGCTTTCTCATTGCGAATCTCTTTTAAGGTCATTTCTTCACCAGTCACTAATTTCCCAGCACGCATGGCTAGTCCTAACATATTTAATGCTTTGGTTTTATTCATTTGCAAATAACTCTTTTCGCGCTTTTTGGTGCGTTACATAGTCCAATAGTTCTTGGTAAAATTCATCTGTCAATTTCGTTTCCAACACTCGATCTAAAATACGCTTATCCCAAGCTTTCTGGGCTTCAGCCGGTTCGATCGCTATATAGGCACCACGACCAGGCATTTTTCCGGTTGGATCAATAGAAACCACGCCTTCTTTTGAACGAGTGATACGAAGCATTTCTTTCTTAGGCAACATTTCACCTGAAATCACTGATTTTCGTAAAGGAATTTTTCGTTTTTTCATCACGATCTCACCTCAACTATTTTTCGTCAAACTCAACATTTTCATAATCATCCGCAGTCATGTCTGATGAAAGGATCGCTTCATCGAGCGTTTCTGCAGATTCTGTTGCTTCTGTGCTGATTTCTTCAGCAGCTTCTGAAGCATTGGCATCATACTCATCGATATAGTCGCCTTCATCCAACTTCGCATAAAACTCTTCCATGTCTGTTTCTGATTTGATATCGATTTTGAAGCCAGTCAATTTCGCTGCCAGGCGGGCATTTTGTCCCCGTTTACCGATCGCCAATGACAATTGGTAATCAGGCACGACAACGGTACAAGACTTCGGATTATCAACATCGAAAATAACGTCGCTAACTTCCGCTGGATTCAATGCATTGGCAATGAAGATCGCTGGATCTTCATTCCATTCCACGATGTCCATGTTTTCGCCTTTTAGTTCATTGACGATTGCTTGAACCCGTTGCCCTTTAGGACCTACACAAGTGCCGACAGGATCAACGTTAGCATCAAAAGAACGAACAGCCACTTTGGCACGATCCCCTGCTTCACGAGCGATACTTACGATCTCTACAGTACCATCATATACTTCTGGCACTTCTTGTTCAAATAATCGGCGTAGCAAATCTGGATGGCTACGGCTAACAAATACTTGAGGCCCTTTAGACGTATTTTCAACACGAGAAACGAATACTTTGATCCGATCATGGGGTTGATAAAACTCATTTGGCATTTGGTCTTGTTTTGAAAGTACTGCTTCAATTTTACCTAAGTTCACATAAATATAACGATTGTCTTGACGCTCTACGATTCCTTGTAGAATGTCTTTTTCATAAGCACTAAATTCGTTATAGATAATGTTTCTTTCTGCTTCTCGAACTCGTTGCAAAATGACTTGTTTGGCCGTTTGCGCCGCAATACGACCAAAGTCTTTAGGTGTTACTTCAAAGCGGATTTTGTCGCCGATTTCATAAGCGGGGTTGATTGTCATCGCTTCTTTTAATGAAACCTCTAGTTGCGAGTCCATGACTTCTTCTGTCACTTCTTTGACTGCATATACGTGGATGTTGCCTTTTTTCTGATCAAATTCCACTTCCACATTTTGTGCTTGCCCGTAATGACGTTTGTACGCTGAAACCAATGCCGCTTCCAAGGCATCGATGACAATCTCTTTTGAAATGCCTTTCTCTGCTTCTAATGCATCCAATGCATTCAACATTTCTTTACTCATGATTCTTTCATTCCTCCGTGTTTAAAATTGAATGGCTAAACGAGCTTTGGCAATATTTTTCCGGTCGATCGTTCGTTCTTTTTCTCTGGTTTTGATTCGGGTCTTCATAACTAGCTGATTTTCGTCGAATGACTGTAAAAAGCCTTCGAACTGTTTTTCTCCATCAATCGGTTGATATAAAGAAACATGAATGTACTCTCCGACTGCCCGTTGATAATCTGCTTCTTTCTTCAATGGACGCTCGGCGCCAGGGGAAGAAACTTCCAAGAAATAGGCTTGTGGAATAGGATCAGGATCGCATTGGTCTAATTGTTCACTAAGTTGTTCACTGACAAAGGCACATTCCTCGATATCGATTCCGCCTTCTTTATCGATGAACACACGAAGAAACCAATTTTTCCCTTCCTTCACGAATTCTACTTCAACTAATTCAAATTTTTGCGCATCCAGAATAGGGGTCACTATATCTGTAACAGTTTCCACTACTGTACTCACAACATCGCCTCCTTTATTTCTCAACGAAACGAACTTCATTCCATTAAAAAGAGTGAGCGAAAAAACCGCTCACTCACTCTAAGTATCATTACATTGTAAATATAACACAATTTTCATAAAGATTCAACTACTGTCGCATGTTCCCTTCGCTTTCAGAAAAAAACAAAGCATTTTCTTAATGTTTTTTAATGCTTGGGTGAATGGATGTTAGTGAATCACTTGACCAATCCGACGTAGTAGTTGTGGGAAAATACTTTCTGGATCAAAGTCCATTGGCGCTTCATGTGGGAAATGAAGCCAGAGCCGACCGCCATAAACCACTAGTACTAAAAGTGTCAATGTCACCCACAGGTTTTGACTGTGGTAAAGTTTGCCGATTTTCGGATTTTTTTTGAATAAAACGATCCCGAATACGATCGGCACTAACCAAAACAAGGGATGAAAATGTAGCGCGCCTTGAAGATCGCCTTGGAATAAATGTAAATATGCGCGCGTCATGCCACAACCTGGACAAGGAACCCCCGTTATCCATTTAAACGGACAGATCAATAATCGACCCAATCATCTGAATCAAACGGATCATTTGAAGCATCAGATGATGTCATAGTATTTTGATCAGCTGCTTCCCACATTTGGTTCATGTCTCCTTGTAAAATCGCCATATTGATAAAATCAAAATTAAAGAGGCTTAAGACAACAAACAGGATTTTGTTGTCACTCAAACGAGGCATTTTCGCTCGTTGTTGCGCACTCATAAAGATATCCGCGATTCGATACCACCAATAAATTTGATACAACCCACAAGTAAGGATCGTTAATAAAATCGACGTCTCTGGTGAAAGACGATTGTCCCCACTGTACTCTGCTAGCTCTTTGGTTGTTTGGTACATCCAAAAGAATGTATAAATACCACAAGTAATAAATGTTAATAGAATGACCGATACAACCGATTTTTTTCTTACTCCATAATTATAGTTCATCACATACCCCTTCTATTTTTCTCCTTGTTGCTACCGGTTAATTATATATGATTTTATTCACAAAAACAAAATTTTCTGCATTTTCCACAGTTTTTATAGAACAAAAAGAGATAAACAGCACCTGCTAAAAAGCAGGTGCATATACTATAAGACAATTATCTTCTTTGTAACAAAAACTATGCGCGGCTATAGTTTTTCACTTCTGCAGCCATAGCATCAACAAAAAGATTCAACTCTTCCACTTGAGTTTCTTTGCTGCCATAGCGACGAATATTGACTGTTGCGTCATTGACTTCTTGATCCCCAACAACGATTTGGTAAGGAATTTTTTGTGTTTGCGACGCACGGATCTTGTACCCCATTTTTTCATTGCGATCATCTACTTCCACTCGCAGACCTTGCGCTTGCAAGCGTTCTTTGATTTCGTATGCATAGTCGCTGTGGGCTTCGACTGAGACCGGAATGATCGATGCTTGGATTGGTGCCAACCAAGTCGGGAATGCCCCTTTATAGACTTCTGTCAAATAAGCCACAAAACGTTCCATCGTTGAAACGATCCCGCGGTGGATCACCACTGGACGGTGGTTGTTTTCGCCATCTTCACCAACGTATGTCAAATCAAAACGTTCTGGCAATAAGAAATCCAATTGGATCGTTGACAATGTTTCTTCCATACCTAGAGCTGTTTTCACTTGGACATCTAGTTTAGGTCCGTAGAAAGCTGCTTCACCGTCAGCTTCAAAATAATCCAATTCTAATTCATCCATGGCTGCTTTTAGCATTGTTTGCGCATTTTCCCACATCGCATCGTCATCAAAATATTTGTCTTTATTTTGTGGATCGCGATAGCTTAAACGGAAACGATAGTCAGTAATATTAAAGTCTTCGTAAACGCCCACCATAAGATCCAGTGTCCGTTTGAATTCTTCTTTGATTTGATCAGGACGAACGAATGTATGACCGTCATTTAAGGTCATTTCACGAACCCGTTGCAACCCTGATAGCGCGCCAGATTTTTCATAGCGGTGCATCATCCCTAATTCAGCAATCCGAATTGGTAGTTCACGATACGAATGAATGTCATTTTTGTAAACCATCATATGGTGCGGACAGTTCATTGGTCGTAGAACCAGCATTTCGCCATCACCCATATCCATTGGTGGGAACATGTCCTCGTGGTAATGATCCCAGTGCCCTGATGTTTTGTATAAATCCACGTTTGCCATGATTGGTGTGTATACGTGTTGGTACCCAAGGCTAACTTCTTTATCCACGATATAACGCTCGATCGTACGACGGATCGTTGCTCCTTTTGGCAGCCAGAAAGGCAGACCAGCGCCGACTTCAGGAGACAACATAAACAATTCTAATTCTTTCCCTAGTTTACGATGATCGCGTTCTTTTGCTTCTTCCCGTAAACGGATAAATTCCTTCAAGTCTTTTTTATCGAAAAAGGCTGTTCCGTATACTCGTTGCATCATCTGGTTATCAGAGCTTCCACGCCAGTAAGCACCTGCCACTGATAACAATTTGTATACTTGGATACGACCAGTTGATGGGACGTGAGGACCGCGGCAAAGATCGACAAATTCACCTTGCTGATAGGCAGTAATCGTTTCGTCATCTGGTAATTCAGTGATCAACTCTACTTTGTATGGATCTTCGGCAAAAAGGGCCAACGCTTCTTCTTTTGTTAATACACGTCGTTCGATTGGCAGATTTTCTTTGATGATCTTCATCATTTCTGCTTCGATTGCCGGTAGATCTTCCGCAGTTACTGGGTTTTCCCCATTATCTGTGTCATAGTAAAAACCAGAATCAATTGCAGGTCCTACCCCAAAATGAATCGATGGATAGAGTCTGCGCATAGCTTGAGCCATTAAATGAGCTGTCGAATGACGAAGTAAGCCTAAGGCGTCTTCGTGATCGGGTGTCACGATCTCAATCGTTGCATCTTCTTCGATCGGACGTGAAAGATCGATCAGTTGCCCATTGACTTTTCCAGCTAAGGCTTTTTTTGCAAGACTTTTCGAGATACTTTCAGCAATCTCTTTGGTTGTTACCCCAACAGCAAATTCTTTTTTTGCGCCATCAGGAAATGTAATAAATAATGACATATGAATGTCCTCCTTTGAATGATTTCAATCAATAAAAAAAGTCCTAGTATCGGTTACGATACTAGGACGATCACTCGTGGTTCCACCTATTGTTTAAAAACAGAAAAAGTCTGTTTTCCTCTTCATGAGATAACGGTTCAACCGCCTCCGTTTCGACAGAGGTCTAAAAAAAGTGGTCATCCTTTGGTTTTCTTCTAGGAAATTTTCAGCCAAGATTTCCCTCTCTTATCGAAGACTCTCAAATTCAGGTGTCTTTTTTATTGATCGATTATGGCTCAATTAAACCACTACCTACAAGAAAAAGCAAGAGAATTATTTCCAATCGCCATTCACAGCATAGGTTCCTTGCTTCATTTCATTGATGATAACGTGGATATGCTCCTTAGGGGCACCCGTATTTTTATGGACTGCCTCAGTGATTTCTTTCATCATATTCGTCAGTTGTTCTTGTGAACGCCCTTCAACTAGTTCGACATGGATAAATGGCATACGATTTCCTCCTTTGTTTGCTTTTGATTATACACCTTTTTCAGAAAGACAAAAGCGATTGTCGCGCTTTTCATTGAAAATCATGGCCTTCATCTTCTTGATACACAACAGAAAACTTCTCGCAAACACACAGCATTTGATCGTGAAAAGACAAACCCGCTGAGGCATAAGCTCGTCGAAAAAAAGCTTCATGAACACGGCGCCAATAAGCCAAAGTGCGATCTCCTTCCCCTTCTAAAAAGGCGAACGCTGCTGTCACCTCATCAAAAGGCACGATCGACACTGACTCTAAATAAAGAACAGCTCTTGGTACATCCGAACCATCTAAAAGAACACTATACGTTCCTGATTGCGGCAATGCTTCTTGCTCGATTTCATAGAGGGCAGCGGCAGATGTCGTTGCCGTCTTTTTGCCAGCTAAAACCAGTGCTGCCAGTTCATCGGCCATTTGTGGGGTATCACCAAAGGACCAAGCATCTTCATAGGTCAGAGCAGATTGGTTTCTTGGGTTTACTTTTAAAAATTGTTGCCAAAAAGCCTGAATCTGACTGTCTTTTATTTTTGGTTCTCTGGTCTCATCTGCCAATTTTTTTCACTCCAATACTTCGTATATTTTTGGACATTCTCAGCTTCTTGCCAATCATAAGCCAATCCCAATTTCTCGCTAATTTTCTTTGCTTGGCCATCAAATCGTTTTTGCATCTTCAAAAGTGACTGACCGCAAGCAGTGATCGTGGAAAAATCAAGCAATGAGGTCAATTCCCGCCACTCCTTTTCCGTGAGAAACGACTGCAGGTATTTATGATTTTTTCCAGTACTCACCTGAAATTGCTGAGTGTGGGCAACAAACAAATCTTCAATCCATAACAATTCTTGCCAACAAATGGTGTATAAATGATCCGCAGCATAAATCAGCTGCTTTCGAAGCAGCCCTTTCACGACATACGTGCTTACCCACCAAAATTCGTTGCAGTGTTCCCGAAAAGCGGCTTGGGTCGGACGCTTGATCCAGTAATGCGAATGATTTGCTTGATTAGTAAAACTTAGTAATTGGTCTGGATCAAGCAGCGGCTGCAAGCCTGGTTCGTTAGCCAGCCGATCGACCAGTGCAAGAGGACAAAGCATGAGATCGATTCTTACTCCGTCTAAAAAATGCATCAAGTACGTAAAACAACCACCCAGACTGGGCGGATAGATGGTGCTAGCTTCCGGTGTTTGCCTGATCATGAGCGGTCCAAAGGCTTCTAACCATGAAGGATCATCGACCAAGGGCTGAATATCATCCATTACATAAACCACATCAAAGTCTTGCAAAAAATCTTTTGGCGCCTGCGGATCGGTCCGTGAACCAGATAAACCGATGGCACGTGCCCCAACACCTTCGCCCACCGATTGGATCAGTCGGAGTAGTTCTGCTTCTTCCCTCACTCTTTCCACCTCTAATTCGACTAATTTTTGAATTACTATGCTCTTTCTATAAATATTAGCATAGTTTCTTTTTTTCCACGACATTCGCAGGGAAAATATGCTATAATTTTATGTCGCAATTTTTTTAAGGAGGATCCTTCGTGAACGAACGTCAAAAAGAACAACAACATGTTAATGAAACCATTGCTCTGATCCACAGAGAACAAGCGATCCTTTCGCAGCAAAAACAAGAGTTAGCCGCTAAAATGGATGATCAATTAAAAGAAATCGCCGATAAGAAAATTCGCGGGGGCGACAGTGAAGCCTTTTATGAATCAGTTATCGAGTACCAGCAGCATGAACAAGAATTGCTGATAAAATACCAAACCGCAGAATCGCAAGAAAAACGCGTCAAAACCTTAACAACGATGGCGGGCAATCCGTATTTTGCTCGAATCGATTTCAAAGAAGAACAAGAGACCGAGACCCTCTATTTGGGGATCGCTTCATTACGAGACAAAGATGAAGAAACGATCGTCATTGACTGGCGCGCACCGATCGCCAATCTTTACTATGAAGGAGAGCTTGGTGAGACCTTCTACGAAACAGACACTGATCGGTTTACGGTAGAATTGCTTTTGAAACGCCAATTTAAAATTCAAAATGGTGAAATCTTGTCGATGGTCGATACTTCGGAGATCATCAATGACGAATTTTTGTTGGAAATTTTGGATGAAGCCTCTTCTTCTCAAATGCGTAACATCGTTTCAACGATCCAAAAAGCGCAGAACCAAATCATTCGTGATACCACCAATAAATTCTTACTGATCGAAGGGATTGCTGGAAGTGGGAAAACCTCTGCTTTGTTGCAGCGGGTCGCCTTTTTACTTTACCGTAATCGCAAATGGCTGGATGAAAAACAAGTCTTGCTGTTTTCACCCAATCATTTGTTTTCTGATTATATTTCCATGGTCCTGCCTTCTTTAGGGGAAAGTGAAGTGCCCACAAGAACCTTCCACCACTTTATCCAATTGATTCTGACTGGCTATGAAGTGACGAAAGAAACCCAACAAGAAGAAACCTTTTTAAGCGGAGACGACGACGCCATTGAAAAAATCAAAAGCAGTCTTTTCTTGGTGGAAAAAATCAACCGTTATGTCCGTTCGATCGCACCGATTGGTCCCTTGTTCCGTGATCTAAAAATCCAAGGGCAAACCTATTTGACAAAAGAACAAATTCGCCGCTGGTATCAAGAAACCAATAATGAACTGCCGATTTACCAAAGAACCCAACTGCTTCAAACGAAATTATTAAAAAAAATCGGCGGCTTGGAAAAAGATGAAGCCAAAAAAGACTGGGTCAAAGAAGCGACCGAAGAACAATTGCAACAAGTATTCGCCAACGATCCTCATCAAGAATACAGCGAAGAAAACGAACGCCGTTTACGGAAGAAGCTCAGACAGCAAATCGTCCGCAAGAAGTTCCGTTCCTTGACGCGGGGAGTGAAAAACTTTCAGTTTATCAACCAAGCCAAACAATACTTACACTTTCTACAATCGGTTGAGTCTGCTGCAGTCAAAGAAACTGGTATCGAGGCTGCGGCTTGGCAGCAAAGTATTGCCGACATTCGTCAAGGTATGCGCCAAAGACAGATCAAACAAGAAGACGCCGTTTTGTTTTTCTTACTGATTAAACAGCTCTATCCTGTTCACGTCGAAGAAAAAGCTCGGTTTATCTTTATTGATGAAATGCAAGATTTCCCACCTGCCCAAGTGGCATTGCTGCGTCAGCTTTATCCAAAGGCTGGTATCACCCTTTGCGGCGATTTGAATCAAAAAGTGTATGGCAATGAAACGATCGTCGGGGCATTAGCAGAATTATTCCCCCACGAACGTGTGAAACGTTATCAATTGAAAACCAGCTATCGTTCGACTAAGGAAATCACAGATTTCGCCAATCAATTTTTAGTGGGCAGTGATCAAGTGGAATTGACGGCTCGTAAAGGGGCGGTACCAGAAATTACTAAAGGAACTGCAACTGAAAATCTGGCTTTCCTAGAAACTAGTATTCGTGACGCAGCTGAGAATCAGCGTTGGCGCACCGCGATCATTTGTAAAACCGCAAAGGATTGCCAACAATTATATGAACAATTGGCAGAAACAATGCAGGATCAAGTGCAGTTGATTACTTCTGAAGAAGACTTCATGAAACGCAATGTGATGATCTTCCCCGCCTTTTTAGCAAAAGGGCTAGAGTTTGACCAAGTCTTTGTCTGGACGCTGGGGGCCGCTTTTGAGACCGAACAAGACCAATTGATTTTCTATACGATGGCGACACGGGCCATGCATCAGTTGACAATTCTTACAAACGAAGAATTGCCGCTTTTAGCAAAAGCCAATCCTGCCACTTATCAGTTCCAAGAAGCATCAAAGATTGACTAAAAAACTAACAAAAAAACATCACGATCGGCTTGTTTCTTTTGAAGAAACAGTCGAAAGTGATGTTTTTTAGCCTTTTAATTCGCCGATAAACAAGCGGGTTTCTGGATAACGCATCCCGACGATGGTTAAAATCATTTGCAGCTCAGAAACGTGTTCTGGATCTTCTGTAACGAATAATTTTGTATGTCGGCCGATACTGCCGTTATCGATCAAGCGATGGGTACGATTCCATTGACTAAATTCCTCAATCGTCGTAAAGCGACTAAGAGGGAAGCCAGCACCATCAAGAATTTCTGTCAATCGAAAAAGTACATAGGAACTATCGATAACAAATTCTTTTCTGTGAGGCAAAGCACGCGTTCGTTTATAATCAATAATTGCTTTTTCTGGTCGATGCTCTAAAAGCCAATCCAACAGCAAGAAGAACCCTTCCATTCGGTACTCATCGATAAAGAGCCGTTCAGAGTATTCCGACATGCGAAAGACTAATGGAATCAAAAAACGCTCTTTATAAATCAATAATGGTGCGCGATCAACCACGACGTTTAAATAACGATTTAAGTAGGAAGAACCACGATAATCGCCCAAACGATACCCCTCTACCCCATACTTTTTATATTTTCGGCAAAGGGCCGAACAGTCAGAAATCGATACAGACACTTCTGCTAGCTTCTCAAAACCACTTAAGATTCGATTAAATGGCTCTAAAACGATTTTTTCTTCCATGTCTGCCCCCCTAACGAGTTGTTTGCTTATGTAGTAAATCATAACATATAAAATGCCTAGAAACCAACTGAAAAGATAATGAATCTGGAAGAATTTTCAAGAGAAGTGCTTCTCGCTCTCTTGTTTTTTCACTTGGCTAAGCAGCGGAAAACCCATTGAAAAAAAACACCAAAAAATGGCAGCCAGATTACCTCTAGGCTGCCAAGTGCGTTTTATTCTTCGGCGTCTGCCACATTGTGATAGACGTTTTGTACGTCTTCAAGATCTTCTAACACATCGATCATTTTTTCGAATTTTTCTAGATCGTCACCCGTCAAGGTTACTTCATTTTGAGGAATCATTTGCATTTCTGCAATTGAGAATTCAGTGATTCCTTTTTCTTTCAAGGCTTCTTGAATGGCATGGAAGTCACTTGGTTCACCGTGAACGATGATTTGTCCATCTTCTTCAACAACATCACGAACATCGATCTCTTTGTCCATCAAGTATTCTAAGATCTCATCCGCATCGTCACCGGCAAAGCCAAATAATGCTGTGTTATCAAACATATAAGCAACTGCACCTGAAACGCCCATGTTCCCGCCGTTTTTACCAAACGCGGCCCGAACATCGGCTGCAGTACGATTGACGTTGTTTGTCAAAGTATCGACGATCACCATAGATCCGTTTGGTCCAAATCCTTCATATCGAAGTTCTGAGTATTGTTCATCGCCAGAACCTTTGGCTTTTTCAATCGCACGGTCAATAATGTGTTTTGGTACATTGTAGGTTTTCGCACGTTCGATAACAAAGCGTAATTTTTGGTTCGCGTGAGGATCAGGATCACCCGATTTTGCTGCTGCGTAGATTTCGATTCCAAATTTTGCATAAACTCGGCTATTGTTTGCATCTTTAGCAGTTTTCTTCGCTACGATATTTGCCCATTTACGACCCATGATTTCACTTCGCTTTCTTGTTTTTAAAAATCCTTATTCATTATACTTGTCAAATGGCGTTCTGTGAAGTAATTTTCACTTATTTATCAATAAAAAGCGGAATTCTTCGAAAATTTTGTTCTGTGATTTGAGCATTCCCTTGTTGATAGATCTGGTCGATCCGCAATGACAAGCCATAGCGCTGTGCTTCTTGCTTACCGAATTTAGCGATCAGCGGCAGGGTCAGCTCTTTTTTGACCTCTTTTAAATAGTGCTGCCCTTGCTTCGTATACCCTAAGACCCGAATAAAGGAATGTTCTTGGGCTTCCTTCATTTCAGCTTTTGTCACTTGGAACAATACATAACAAGCAAGACGCTGCAGCCGCGTTTGGGTATAACGCTTCGTCTTTAACAACTTGATAAAATCTGCAAAAGAATCCGCCACAGTCACATATTGTTTCAGTCGATATTCTAGTCCTTCTTCCATCTGGTAAATAGCCGCTAATTTTTCAAGAGGGGCAGAAATGATCTGGTATTGAAGATACGGCCAAAAAGCTTCCCAGTCGACTGTTGCTTGTGAAAGAAAGTTTTGTGTAGCTTCCGGAACAAAATCCGCAACAGCTGCACCTTGTTTGATTGCTTGGCGAATGGCTGTTGCACTGGCGATCGTTGGATGATTGAATTGTTCTGAATGATAGGACGCCGCAACACGTTGGATGGGGACCAAGCGCAATGGTTTTTCATAATGTAACACTTCCCGTGCATACGCCATACCCAACAGATGATTCGGCTGATCTTTTTCTGCATGGTACTCAGGATAAAGCTCACTGAGAACCGCACTCATTTTTTGACTATAGGTAGCATTTTGCCTAGCTATGCGTTGAAATGCATCATCGATCATCCGCTGATTTTCTTTTTCAAACTGAGCGAACTTTGCATAGTCAAAGGGTTGTTTCGCATCTGTTCCAAAACACAAAGAATCACATTGCAGATCTTGTAAGACCCTAATCGCTCCCGCTGCAAAAAAATCAGCAGACTGGACGGCCCAAGCGGATGGCAGTTCAACGACCAAATCGACGCCATTTTGCAATGCCGCTTGGGCTCGCTGCCATTTATCGATGATTGCCGGTTCACCACGCTGTAAAAAATTTCCACTCATCACGGCTACAATGACCTCGGCGTTGGTTTCTTGCCGGGCTTTGTCCACGTGGTATTGGTGTCCATGGTGAAAAGGATTATATTCTACGACTAGTCCGCAAGCCTTCATCGACATCCCTCCTGTTTTACATAACGGTTACTTATGGCAGACAAAAAACCAGCGACGGCTTTTTTCATTTGGTTTCGTATCGATAAAATCGGCGTAGCATTCAACATTAGCAAAACCAGCATTTTCTAACATTCTTAAATAGCTTTCGAGAGGATAGGTTCTTTCTTGATGAAGCTCATCTAAGCGTTCAAACAAGCCATTCTCTTGTGCAACAAAAAAGGTCAGGAAGTGTTCAATGCTATGGTCTTTTTCGCCTTGATAGCTTTCCCAAAGAAAGGCAAATTCATCGGTTTGGTAATGATAGCTATAATCAGGAAAGACTTCATCGATTTGATATAAAGAATGCACATCAAATAAAAACACGCCATCTTCTTCTAAACAACTGTAAACACCATCAAAAACTTGCTGCACACTCTGCTCGTCTTCCATGTAGCAAAGGGAGTCAGAATAACAGGTAATTGCTTGATAGGTGCCAACATCTACGAGATCCAGCATGTCACCCGCAACAAACTGCACAACTGCCGCTTCTTTTTCAGCCCGTTGACTAGCGATCATCAGCATCTCTTCTGAAAGATCCAACCCAGTCACATCAAAACCAGCCTTGGCAAATTCAACGGCTAACGCACCGGTTCCACAAGCCAATTCTAACAGCTGTTTTCTTTCTCCTAAATGACGACAAGAAAAATCCAGCCACTTTTTATAGAGACTGGAATCCATTACTTCGTCATAGACAAATGCGAAGGTTTCGTAAGCCATTACGCCACGACCCATTCATTAAGATCCACAAGCGGCGCATCAGACCATAATTTTTCTAGGTTGTAAAAAGCACGTTCTGAGGCACTGAATACGTGAACGATCACGTCACCTAAATCGATCAAGACCCATTTCCCACCATCTTTTCCTTCGACACGGCGAACAGATACTTGATTTTCTTCTTCTTTATCGATGACTTCATCGATGATCGCATTGATTTGACGTTCACTATTTCCTGAACAGATCACAAAGTAATCTGCTAGTAAAGAGATTTCCCGCACATCTAATGCCATAATATCTTCGGCATGTTTTGAATCGGCGGCTTTTACAGCAATTTCTAATATTTTCTGACTATCTATGGTAATTCCCTCCTATATTTGGCTACCCAAAAATTGTAGGTTTCGATCGTTTTTGGGTAGATAACTGCTTCTGTTTCGATCAAATGAAGCAAGGTATGTTTCGTTTCGTAAGCAACAGCGGCATCTAAGTCGATCATTGCGATTTCCCTAGCCTCAACGACTCCAGGAAACGTTCGTCCGGGTTCGATATAATCTGCCACATAGATGATTTTATCTAGTAGGCTCATCTTGGCAGCTCCGGTGGTGTGCAAACGGATCGCTTGTAAGATTTCTTCATCATCGATCTCTAATTCTCGTTGAACGAAATCAGCACCGACGAGTCCATGCCAGATCGCATTGTTCCAGTTCAAGAGATCCAAATCAAATCCATCTCTACGAATGACTAATCGAAATTCTTCATCGCTGCGTTCCTTTGCATAATCATGAGTCAAAGCAGCAATGCTGGCTTTGACCGGTGAAGCGCCATATTTTTCCGCAAGGGCAACGGCGGTTTTTTCGACACCCAACACATGCTCAAAGCGCTTTTGACTCATCTGCATTTGGACCTTTTGCATCAAAAGTTCCCGTTCTGCTTGTGTGTAGTGTTCACTCTTCATCCAAGTACAACCCCTTTTCTTGAATATAGTGTAACACATTATCTGGCAATAAGTAGCGAACGGAATAACCTTGTTGTACTTTTTTACGAATTGTCGTTGAGCTGACATCCATCAAGGGGATATCAATCCAAATAATCGGGTATGGACTGTCAATGGGCACTTCCGGGCGGCGAACCCCCACAAACGTTACCAATTCCATCAGCTCATCGATTTGATGCCATTTTGGTAAATAGTTCACCATATCCCCGCCAATGATAAAATAATAATTAGTATCTGGATTCTTAGCTGTCAATTCCCGCATCGTATCAACCGTATAACTCTTCCCTTTTCGTTCCAACTCAATGGTCTCTACAGCAAATCGCGGATTATCGGCGATCGCCAACTCCAACATCGCTAAACGATGCTCAGCGGGGATCGTCTTTTTCTCATCAACATGAGGCGGTAAATACTCAGGCATGAAATAAACTTTATCCAGCCCTAATGCTTGCCCTACTTGCTCACCCATGACCAGATGTGCGTAGTGTACTGGATTAAAATTTCCACCAAGAATGCCCACTTGCTTTTTCGGTACCAGTTCTTGTGTTTGTGTTTCTAAAACCGTTTGTACCTTGCCAAATGTTTGTCCTTGCATGCCTTTTCCCTCCTAAATTGAACGAACTTTGCTTGAAATCGTTTGGTATTTTTCTTTGCTTGACGGTTTGAATAAAACGATCACTCGTCCGATGATCTGTACCACTTCACAGCCGACTTTATCACGGATCGTTTCAGCTGCTTCGTCAGCAACCTCATCGGTATTTTGGAGCAATGAGACTTTGATCAATTCTCGTTTTTCTAGTGCTTCTTCAATTTGCGCCATCATTGCGTCATTCAAGCCGCCTTTGCCGATTTGAAAAATCGGGTTTAAATGGTGCGCTTCACTTCGTAAAAATCTTTTTTGTTTTCCTCGTAAGTCCATAATCTTCCTTCTTCCTTATACTAATGCTTTACGTCTAAGCACATCGACACCTTTTGGCGCCCACCCGGCGATGACACACGGTTTGGTGATCGTGATCCAGCCAAGTCCCGCAAAAACGATGTCGGTTTTTTCTTTGATTGAAAATTCAAAACGGACGAGTTCAGGAAAATCCGCCACTTCATCTGCTCGCGGCGGCTGCAGCAGCCCACCAACATGTTTCTCATAAAACTCATCGGCTTTCGTTAATTTGGTCCGATGGATCGCCACATCATTTGCTACATAAGCAATAAATGAACTGCGTTCTCCTTGAATGAAATCAAATCGGGCAAGTCCTCCTAAAAACAAGGTTTGTTCTGGATTCAGCTGATACACCTTTGGTTTGATCTCTTTGGCTGGTGCCACGATTTTTAGATCTTTTTTACCTAAATAATGCGCCATTTGATGACGATGAATGATTCCTGGTGTGTCGATCAAGAAGTGTCCGTCATCCAAGGGAATCTCGATTTTATCCAATGTGGTTCCTGGGAAACGCGAAGTCGTGATCAGTTCGTTGATCCCCGCTGTTTGTTTGATGATTTGATTGATCAATGTTGATTTTCCAACATTCGTCACACCCACCACATAGACATCGCGTCCTTCACGATACGTTTCGATTGCTTGCAGTAAAGCTTCCGTTTCACCTGGTTTCTTGGCGCTCGTCAATAATACATCGACGGGTCTTAAGCCAGCTTCATGGGCACGTTCCTTCATCCATTGGGTCATCTTCGATTTTTTCAAAGATTTCGGTAAAATATCCACCTTGTTGCCCACTAATAAGACAGGATTATTCCCAACAAAGCGGTGCAGTCCTGGGATCAATGAACCATTAAAATCAAAAATATCGACGACATTAACGATCAAGGCATCTTTTTCTCCGATTTCATTCAGTAAACGCAGAAAATCATCGTCTGTCAGCGAAACATCTTGAATCTCATTGTAATGGCGCAAGCGGAAGCAACGTTGACAATAGACTTCTCCTGATTCAATTCCTTTTTCTAATGCAGATTGCGGGGTGTAACCCAATTCGTTAGGGTTTGTTGTTTGAATCAATGCCCCGCAGCCGATACAGTGAATTTCTTCGATTCCTTCTGTCATATTAAATTCCTCCACGCCATTTTAACTCTGGGTTATGTTTCAATAGATAGTTCATGATTTTTCTTTCTGCCGCTCGATTAAACTGGGTTTTCCAAGAATCCGTTGGGATCACTGGTTTCACTAAAATACTGCGAACACCGGCACGATTGGCACCTCGTACATCCGTCATGATTTGATCGCCGATCATGACGACCTCTTCTTTTTTCAAACCTAATTGCTGATACCCTTGTTTGATGCCTCTTGAAAAAGGTTTTAGTGCGCGGTGTACGTACTTTAAGCCAAAGGGGGCAACTGCCCGTGCCACTCGTTCACTATTGTTGTTAGAAACCACTATCACCGGTATGCCAGCGTTTTTCATTTCCAATAACCAGTTTTTTAATTCTTCGGTTCCATCAGGATTGTTCCAAGCAATCAAGGTATTGTCAAGGTCAGTCAAAATCCCCTTGATTCCCTGTGCCTTAAGTTGGCTGGGCGTAATTTTATAAATCGCATCGACCATCCAAGTCGGTTTATAATTTGAAAACATAAAATCTCCTTTGCTGCATGATTTCTTCACGTATTAAAAATCGGCGACTAGTCATCGATCCAAATTGTCGATCCTTAAAAAGAAACAGTCCGATGTGCATAAAATCACGCAGATGGTTTCTATCAAGATCAGACCTCTTCAACCTGTAATTATACAATAGAATCTTTTTGAATACTAGCAAGTGCGCCAGTTTCTGCAGGTTTCTTGTAAAAGAACTGAAAAAGGAACCTGCCAAGACAACCGTTTGTTCTATCACTTCTTCAATGTAGTCATTTTTCCGTCAAAAAAGCATCCTTTTACTGAAAGGATGCTTAGGAAAGGTCCAAATTTATCACTAACAACTGCGAACTTCTCGCAGTTTACAATACTTTACTCAAAAAATCAATGGTTCGTGGATTTTTCGGATGATCAAAGATCTGTTCTGGCGTTCCTTCCTCCATAATGATTCCCTGATCCATAAATAAAATCCGATCCGCGACTTCCTTCGCAAAGCCCATTTCATGAGTGACGATGACCATCGTCATTCCTTGCTGAGCCAAACGCTGCATAACGGACAATACTTCGCCAACCATTTCAGGGTCTAACGCAGAAGTCGGTTCATCAAAGAGCATCACATCCGGTTCCATCGCCAAAGCTCGTGCGATTGCGATCCGCTGCATTTGTCCACCAGAAAGATTTTGAGGATAAGCTTTTGCTTTATCTGGTAAACCGACATCATTCAGAAGTTGTTTTGCCAACTGATCCGCTGCCGATTTTGCTACCTTTTTGACTTTCGTCGGGGACAAGGTAATGTTTTCTAAAACCGTCATATTAGGAAAAAGATTAAAATTTTGAAAAACCATACCCATTTTTTCCCGCATCTTATACAAATCATTTTTTGGATCGGTAATATCGGTTCCTTCAAAAAAAATCTTCCCGCTTGTCGGTACTTCTAATAGGTTTAAACAGCGTAAAAACGTACTTTTTCCTGACCCAGATGGCCCAATCACCACCACAACTTCTCCTTGATCGATCGTCGTGGTGATCCCTTTTAGCACTTGATTGCTGCCAAAGGTTTTGTGTAAATCTTGAATATCTAACATCATAGCTTGTCTTCTCCTTTTAACGACGATAGCCTTTGCCTAGTTTCTTTTCCCATAAACTCAATAGTCGCGAAGTCGTAAACGTCAAGATGAAGTAAATGACCGCCGCTACATAAAAAGGCGTTAACGGTTGGAAAGAACTGGTGACAACGATCTGCGCACTGTTCATCAGCTCGTAGATGCCGATCGTTGAAAGCAAAGAGGAATCCTTAATCAAAACGATAAATTCATTGCCTAGTGGCGGCAAAATGTTGCGTAGTGCTTGTGGCAACACGACATAACGCATCGTTTGAAAAGGCCGAAGCCCTAAAGATCCTGCCGCTTCTGTTTGTCCGTAATCAACGGCATTGATCCCCCCTCGGACGATTTCAGCAACGTATGCCCCGGAATTTAGTGATAAGGCAATGATCCCTGGGAAGAGCCGCCCAAAATCAAGACTCAGCACGCCGATTGAGACCGTCGGCAAAGCAAACATTCCTTGCAAAAGACCAAAAGCGATCAAAATTTGCACCAGCATCGGTGTGCCGCGGATGACTTCAATATACGCATTAGCAAACCAGCGCAAAGGCGTCACTTTTGATAATTTCATTAGGGCAAAAATCACCCCTAGAATCGTTCCAAAGATCACGGTGATGATAGAGATCACGATGGTGATCACCACACCAGAAAGAAAATAAGGGTAATATATCGCTAAAAAGGATAAATCCATAATTGTGTCTACTCCGTTCTATCTATTGCGCCGCATTTTCATTGGCTAGATCTGTGTTCTTTTGTACATACTCATCGATTGTACCATCTTCAATCAATTCTTTCAAAATACTGTTTAGCTCTTCTTGTAGTTCGGTACTCCCTTTAGGTAAAGCAATTGCATAAGAATCGCCTTCAGATGCTTCTAATGCTACATCAGTGATCACGAGGTCATCATTTTGTGCAACATACGATTCAGCAACCGCACTTTCAAGGACCAAACCGGCGATCGAGCCTTGTTTCAATTCATTGACTAGATTCGGGACTTTGGCAATGGAAACCAATTGCGAATCAGCTAATTGATCTTGAACGATCATTTCTTGGATGGAGCCTTTTTGAGCGCCAACCTTTTTACCAGTTAAACTTTCGATTGAATCAAATGCCGACTCGTTATTTTTATTGACAACTAATTTTTGTTCTGGTGTAAAATAGTTGTCGGTGAAATCAAAAGTCTGTTTACGTTCGTCAGTTGCTGAGATGCCTGAAACAGCGATATCGGCTTTCCCTTGTTGCAAAGCAGTCAAAACAGCATTGAAATCAAGATCCAAAATATTCACTTCGACACCAAGACGATCAGCGATCTCATTGACCATATCGATATCTGCGCCCACGATCGTATCTTTGCCATCGATCAAGGCATGAAATTCAAACGGGGCAAAGTCAGCAGAAGTTGCCACATTTAACACACCAGCTGCTTTGATGGCTTCCAATTGATTATCCGCCGAACCGCTGGCACTAGAACTTCCAGTACTCGATGAGCCGCCATTCCCACAAGCTCCTAAAACCAAAATCCCCGTCAATACAACAAGTGCTCCAAATAATTTTTTCATTAAAAACGCTCCTCTTCAAAACAAATATTTATGCAATATAATCTTCTTATATTCAGAATATATACATAGTAGCACAGAATAATTAAATTTTAAACTAAAAACTTTGTCATTTGCACGATTTATTCAATAACACTTTCAATAAAAAAATACTAGGATATCCTTCCTCTAATTAGAGTGGATATCCTAGTTGTTAAAATCGGCGAAAACGCTGATACCTTGCCTCAAGCAATTCTTCTGTTTGTAAGGTAGAAAGTTCAGCAAGTTTCGTTGAGATTGCCGCTTTCATCTGTTCCATCAATTGCTCTTTCGGTAAAAAGGCCTCTTCATTGGTTTCAGCAATCACTTTTTCAATAACGCCTAATTCATATAGTTCTTGGGCAGTGATCTTCATCAAGCCAGCAGCTTCTTTGGCACGGCTGCCATCTTTCCATAGGATCGAAGCAAAGCCTTCGGGAGATAAAATGGCATAGATCGAATGTTCCATCATCCAAACCTCATCGCCTAATGCCAGTGCTAAGGCACCGCCGCTGCCGCCTTCACCAATGATGATTGCCAAGATCGGCACCGTTAAATCGGACATTTCCATCAAGTTACGGGCAATCGCTTCGCCTTCTCCGCGCTCTTCCGCGCCAATACCGCAAAATGCCCCTGCTGTATTGATCAATGTGACCACAGGTCGCTGAAATTTTTCGGCTTGCTTCATTAAGCGTAACGCTTTTCGATAGCCTTCAGGATGTGGCGAGCCAAAGTTTCTGCGTAAGTTTTCAGGCAGATTACGGCCTTTTTGAATACCGATCACGGTCACTGGCTTGCCATCTAAACAAGCGATTCCACCAACGACAGCTTCATCTTCGCCAAACAGACGGTCTCCATGAAACTCTTCAAACTCAGAAAAAATGCCTTCAAAGTAATCCAGTGCCGTCAAACGGTCTTTGCTGCGAGCGAGTTCAACGATTTCGTGGGCTGCTCTAGTCATTGCGATCCCATCCTTTCCGCGTATGCAAAGAAATCAAATGGTGGATTTTCTCCCGCAAGTTCGTCCGTGGAACGATTTGATCGACAAAGCCATGATCTAGCAAGAACTCTGCTTTTTGAAAATCTTCAGGTAATTCCTGACGAATGGTTTGTTCAATCACTCGTCGTCCAGCAAAACCAATCAAGGCTTGCGGTTCTGCTAGAATGATATCTCCTTCCATCGCAAAACTAGCGGTAACGCCACCGGTGGTCGGGTCCGTTAAAACCGTTAGATAAAACAAGCCAGCTTTACTGTGGCGTTTTACCGCCGCAGAGATTTTTGCCATTTGCATCAGTGACAAAATCCCTTCTTGCATCCGTGCACCACCTGAAGCGGTAAAAAGAACAACTGGTAGCTGTTTTTCGATCGCACGTTCAAACAAACGGGTGATTTTCTCCCCTACGACCGTTCCCATGCTGCCCATGATGAAATTCGCATCCATGACACCGATTGCTAACGGCAATCCTTGCACTTTGGCCTCTCCTGTCAGGACAGCCTCATGCAACCCAGTTTTTTCTTGCATTTGTGCGACTTTATCCAGGTACCCTGGGAAATCAAGGGGATCTTTTGTGGTTACATCTGTGTCCCATTCCTCAAAGCTTTTCTCATCAATCGTGATAGCGATCCGTTCCCAGGCACTGATTCGGAAATTATACCCGCAGTGAGGACAGACTTTTTCCGCCCCCATCTCCTTCGTATAAAGCGTTCGTTTGCAACTAGGACATTTCGCCCAAAGATTATCTGGGACGACTGGTTCATTCGTTGGCAGCTGACCTCGATTAGGATTGATGCGAATGTAGTTTTTTTTCTTAAATAAAGCCACTCAACTTCCCTCCTATTGTTCAGGTGTCCAATTCGGCAAAAATTCCTCTTGTAAAAAGGCGGTAGTGTAGTCTCCCGCAATCACTTTCGGGTGACTGATCAAGTCCATTTGGAATTCTGCATTCGTAATGACACCATCGGTCACTAATTCGGCTAACGCCCGCTGCATCTTCATCAACGCTTCGAAACGATTCTCGCCGTGAACAATCACTTTAGCGATCATCGAATCATAATAAGGTGGGATCGTGTAGCCGGAATACATGGCACTGTCTACACGAACGCCTAGACCGCCACTTGGTAAAAACAAATTGTTGATCTTACCAGGAGAGGGTGCAAAATTGAAGGCTGGATTTTCTGCATTGATCCGACATTCGATCGCCGCGCCCGTCATCTTGATGTCAGCTTGCGTCAAGCCTAGCGGTTCGCCACTAGCGACTTCAAGTTGTTTTTTGACTAAATCAATGTTTGTCACCATTTCGGTGATGGGGTGTTCCACTTGGATTCGAGTGTTCATTTCCATGAAATAAAACTCCCCAGTGTCCGCCATTAAAAACTCGATCGTGCCAGCATTACGATACCCTACCGCTTGTGCGGCACGCACCGCTGCTTCTCCTAGTTCTGCTCGCTTGCTTTCAGAAATCACCACAGAAGGGGATTCTTCCAACACTTTTTGGTTGTTGCGTTGTAGCGAGCAATCGCGTTCACCAAGGTGGATAATATTACCAAAAGAATCACCTAACACTTGCACTTCTATGTGTCGAGCAGGATAAATGATTTTTTCAATGTACATTTCATCGTTGCCAAATGCCGCTTTCGCTTCTTGCTGCGCCGAAGCAAAATGATGCGGCAATGCTTCTTTATCGGCGACTTTCCGTATCCCTTTACCGCCACCGCCAGCTGCTGCTTTGAGCATGACTGGGTAACCAATCTCTTCAGCGATCGTTAAAGCTTCTTCCACATCAGAAATCGCGCCTTTGCTTCCGGGAATGACCGGTACTTCTGCTTCGATCATCAAGCGTCTTGCATTGATTTTGTTTCCCATTGCATCGATAGTCTCACTCTTTGGCCCAATAAAGACGATATTGCATTCCTCGCACATCGCAGCAAAGCGGCTATTCTCTGAAAGAAAGCCAAATCCAGGATGGATCGCCTCAGCCTTTGTGACGATCGCAGCGCTTAGGATCTGCTGTACATTCAAATAAGAGTCGGCTGCTTTGGCAGGTCCGATACAAATCGCTTCATCGGCAAGCTCTGTATGCAACGCTTCTTTATCTGCTTCTGAATAAACGGCGACCGTTTGAATACCTAATTCGCGACAAGCGCGAATGATACGTACGGCGATTTCGCCACGGTTTGCGATCAATACTTTAGAAAACATGTCTCACCTATCCAATCATGAAAGTCAATTCTGCTTCCGCCACTTTTTTCCCATCAACATAGGCAATTCCTTTGCCGATGCCGGCTGCAGATTTCACTTTGATTATTTCTACTTCTAAGATCAAGGTATCGCCCGGTGTTACTTTTTTTCTGAATTTCGCTTTGTCTAAACCGCCAAAGTAGGCAGTTTTCCCACGAAAATCTTCCAATGATAGCAATGCCACAGCACCTGCTTGCGCCATTGCTTCCACGATCAATACTCCGGGCATCACTGGTTCATGGGGAAAATGACCTTGGAAAAATGGCTCATTGATAGTAACGTTTTTCTTCGCAACGACCCGTTTGCCTTCTTCTAACTCCTCTACCCGATCCACTAAAAGCATCGGATAACGATGAGGGATGATTTCTTTGATTTCTTGAATCGTTAATGCGCTCATTGCTTTACCCTTCTTTCACACGGAATAATGGTTGATTGTATTCAACGATTTGTTCGCTTTCAACCAAGACTTCAACTAATTCGCCATCGACGTCGCTGACGATTTCATTCATGACTTTCATCGCTTCAACGATACAAAGAATATCGCCTTTTTTCACGTGATCGCCGATTTGCTTAAAGTTATCTTTGTCAGGACTTGGCTTCAAATAAACGACACCCACTAATGGAGAGACAACTTCTTTGCCCTCTAAGACAGGTTTTGCCACTTCTACTGTGTCAGGTGTTGCTGAGACAGCAGGCGTTGGTGCAACAGGAGTTGGCGCAGCATTCGCTGCAGGAGCAGGCGCAGGTGCAGAGGATGCATTTTGTAGCCCACTTGTCGTATTTTTATTAAAATAAAGTTCAAAGGTCTCTTTTTTTAATTGAAGCTCAGTTAACGTCGATTGATCGAATTGGCTGAGCAGCTCTTTTACCTCATGTGTTTCCAATTACGCTTCCTCCCAACGTTTCAGCAAGATCACTGCATTATGACCGCCAAACCCAAGTGAATTACTCATGGCATAGGTCAAATCTGCTGGTTGGCTTTGATTGATAACAACGTTCAAGTCGATCTCAGGATCTTGTTCTGTCACGTTGATGGTTGGTGGAATAAATTGATGTTGTAATGCTAATAGTGAAGCAATGGCTTCGATTCCACCAGCCGCCCCAAGCAAATGACCAGTCATTGACTTTGTACTGCTGACATATGGTTTTTTATAGTCTTCCCCTAATCCGTATTGGATCGATGTCGCTTCTGCACTGTCATTGGCGGGCGTGCTTGTACCGTGGGCATTGATGTAGCCAACTTCAGCTGGGGTGATCGCCGCTTCTTGCATCGCCAATTTCATTGCTTTTCCAGCACCTGATCCATCAGGGTTTGGTGCAGTCATATGGTAGGCATCACAGTTCGCACCATACCCTACGACTTCACCTAAAATCGTTGCCCCACGTTTTTGCGCATGCGCCAATGATTCTAAAATGAAGACACCAGCGCCTTCACCCATGACAAACCCACTACGATTTTTATCAAACGGAACGGAAGCTTTGTCAGGGTCTGATTCAGTGGTTAACGCCGTCAGAGACGCAAAACCAGCAATACCGATTTCACAGATCGTCGCTTCTGAACCACCAGCGATCATAACATCTGCATAGCCATGCTTGATGTTCCGAAAAGCTTCACCGATTGAATGGGTACCAGAAGCACAGGCGGAAACAGTCGTCGTACAAATGCCTTTCGCACCTACCCGTAACGCAATGTTGCCGGCAACCATATTTACAATCGACATCGGTACGAACATTGGTGATACTCGATTTGCTCCTTTGTCATGCATCCGAATCACTTGATCTTGAATCGTTGGCAAGCCGCCGATCCCTGAACCAACCATCACGCCAAAACGATCCACATCAATGGTTTCTGTATCTAACTTCGCCATTTCCATCGCTTCTAACGCCGCATAAATTCCATAAATGGAAAAAAGATCCATCCGCTTCGTATCTTTTTTAACGAAGTACTTTTCTAACGGAAAATCTTTGACTTCAGCGGCAACTGAGATCCCTGTTGCTTCTGCGTCAAATTTTGTAATCGGGCCGATGCCGTTGGTCCCGTTTTGTAAACTTGCTAAAAATGTTTCTGGGTCATTTCCGATTGGAGAAGTGACGCCGTATCCTGTAACTACTACTCGATTCATCTATTCTTCCTCCTACCCTTGCATTGCCATCCCGCCGTCTACACTGATCACCTGACCAGTGATGTAGGGGCTTTTTGCTAAAAAGACTGCTGTTTGCGCAACATCCTGTGTGGAACCAAAACGCTGTAATGGAATATTTGCCAATGATTGTTCTTTGACTTTATCCGACAGCACTTCAGTCATCTCTGTTTCGATAAATCCTGGGGCGATCGCATTGCAGGTGATCCCCCGAGCGGCACCTTCACGAGCGGCAGATTTCGTAAAACCGATCACGCCAGCTTTACTTGCCGCATAGTTGGCTTGCCCGATATTTCCCGTCAAGCCGACCACACTCGTCAAATTGATGATGCGGCCTTCTCGCAGCTTCATCATTTTTTTCAACGCGTGCTGCGTCATATTGAAGGTACCAGTCAAATTGATTTTGATCACTGAATCAAAATCTTCGGGTTTCATTCTCAACAATAATTTGTCATTCGTGATTCCGGCATTATTGACTAAAATGTGGATCGGTCCGACTGCCGCTTCTGCTTCCAAAAGCATGGCTGCCGCTTGATCAAAATCAGAAATGTCCCCATTGATCGCTACACATTTCACGCCGTAGCTGGTGATGCGATCGATCAATGACTGGGGAATTTCTTTTCGTCCATTTAAAATGATATTCGCTCCTTCTTTGGCAAAGGCTTCCGCGATGGTAAAACCGATCCCTCGCGAGCTACCAGTTACAAAGACGTTTCTATTTTGCAGATCCATAAATTCCTCCTAGTTGAATCGGGCTAGTGTATCTGCCAACGTTTGGCTATCTTCTACACGCGCAGTCTGGATTTCTTTGTCTATTTTCTTCATAAAACCGCTCAATACTTTTCCTGGTCCGATCTCGATGACTTGTTGGATGCCAAGCTGCTTCAGTGTCGCAATGCTTTCGTAAAAACGCACTGGCGATTTCACTTGCAGCGTCAACAGTTCCTTGATTTGGTCTTGCTGCATTGGCTGCGCGGTTGTATTGCTGATGACAGGTACTTGCAACTCATCAAAGGTGATTTGAGCTAATTCCTGTGCTAATTGCTGCGATGCGGGTTCCAACAACGCAGTATGGAAAGGACCACTGACATTTAAAGGAATCACCCGTTTGGTTCCAGCAGCTTTTAACAATTCCACCGCTTTATCCACTGCCGGCGCTTCACCGCCAATGACGATCTGCTGCGGCGTATTGTAATTGGCTGGTGTCACGATCCCGACTTGACTTGCTTCTTTACAGATTTCTTCAATCGTTTCAGCGGGTGTGTTCATCACAGCGACCATTTTCCCAACACCTGCTGGCGCCGCACTTGCCATATACCGACCGCGCTTTTGCACCAATGCGACTGCGGTCTGGAAATCAAGCGCACCACTAGCGACTAAGGCTGTATATTCACCTAAACTCAAGCCAGCAACAGCATCTGCTTTGATTTCTTGCGCATCCAAAAGTCGCCAAAAAGCCGTGCTTACTGTTAAAATGGCAGGCTGTGTATATTCCGTCTGGTTTAAACGTTCGTTTTCAGTAAAGCATAACTCGGCCATATCATATCCTAGAATCGTGCTGGCCTGTTCAAACGTCTCACGAACGATTGCTTCTTGGTGATAGAGCTCTTCCCCCATTTTTGGGTACTGTGCACCTTGACCGCTAAATAAAAAGGCTGTCTTCATTTTGCACTCCTTCATTACTTTGATGGTTATCGTTGGAGAACATGGATTCTTGCAGTTCGTCTATGAATCAGCAAAAACACGTTCTTAAAAAGGAAAGGCTAGGCTGTCTGCCTAGCCTTTGTTTTATGCTTGTTGTTTTTCTACATATTTAACTAGATCTTCAACGGTTGTGATACCATCTTCTGTTTCGATCTTCACATCGAATTCATCTTCGATCTCGTTAATGATTTGGAAAAGATCCAAGCTATCTGCTTCTAAATCTTCTTGGATGTTCGTGTTCAATTTGATTTCTTCTTTTTCTTTTCCTAATTCTTCTGCTACGATTTCTTGAATTTTTTCGAATACCATGTGTATATTCCTCCAATGTGTTTTTCAATAGTAATTTTGTTTCGTGAACAAGTTATAAGGTGGCTAACATAGTTCCCCATGTCAATCCGCCGCCAAAACCTGAGAACACCACTTTTTGACCACTGCCAAGTGACAGTGTACCTCGTTTGATTTCTTCATCTAGCAATAACGGAATCGAGGCTGCCGAAGTATTGCCATAATCTTGCATATTTTGCAAAAATTTCTCACGGGGCTGCTTCAGCTTGCGAGCAACTTTGTCTAAAATACGAGAATTTGCTTGGTGAAGCAAAAAATAATCGATTGCTTCATCTTGTGTCAGATCATTGATCGAGGCGACCACATCACGCGTCGCAAAATCAAAGATTTCTCGTCCAATCATTTGCATACAAGCACTATACGCCGGAGCGTTTTGTGAAAAAGGATTCTCATTCGTGAGAAAACCAGATGTCAAGGACATGCCTCGCGTCCCATCTGCTTTTAAAGACTCTTTGAGTAAATGCTGCTCTGAAGATGCTTCCAGCAATAGTCCACCGGCACCATCTCCGAATAAAACAGCCGTCGAACGGTCGTTCCAATCCAAGACTTTTGAAAGTACTTCTCCACCGATGACCAATCCTTTTTTAGCGCCTGTTCGAATCAGTTTTTCAGCCATAGACAATGCATAAACGAAACCAGCACATGCTGCACTGATATCAAATGCAAAGGCATTGACTGCCCCAATCGCTCCTTGGACTTGGCAAGCAACCGCCGGTGTATTGAAATCCGGTGTGATCGTCGCTACCAAGATAAAATCTAGACTTTCTGCTGAAAGCTGAGCATCTTGCAAGAGCGTTTGAGCGACGCGAATACAAAGGTCAGAAGTGTTTTCGCCAACAGCGACTCTTCTACGTTTGATTCCCGTACGAGAATGAATCCATTCATCTGAAGTATCCATCAAATTTGATAGATCATCATTTGTTACGATTTTTTCTGGAACATAACTTGCAGTCGCGGTAATTTTCCCAAACATATTCATCCATTATTCTCACTTATAATCTTGTAAAAAGTCATGCAGATTTTTCAGTGCTTTCAACAGTGCCTGTTCCTCTTCAGGAGACATCTGACTCAAGACACCCTTCACCATCTCACGATGAAAATGCTGATGAACACGATAAAGGAGTTTTCCTTTTTTCGTCAAACCTAGTTTGACGACTCGCCGATCATCTTCACTGCGAATCCGTTCTACATATTCTTTTTTCACCAAACGATTGATCGCGATGGTCAAAGTCCCAACAGTGATCGAAAGTTCTTTGGCAACTTCAGTCGTAGTCTTTTTTTTGTACATCCCGATGGCTTCGATGGTATGCATTTCGGTAATTGAAAGGTCTTTGAATTGAGATTTTTTCAATTCAGATTCTTCAATCACTAAGATGTCATTAAAGACGCTGACTAAGTAGTCATTAACTGTTTCTAAATTGGGTTCCATAACCTTCACCATCCGAATACTTTGATAATCAAATCATTTGATAGTCAAACTATATCGGAAGTTATTGAGAAATGCAAGAATTTTTTCGAACTTTTTTTATTTTTAAGCACATTTTTATTTAAGAATTGATTTTCTAAGATTCTAAAAGCTGCGAGTTGACAAAATAATCCGTTTCCGTTATAGAGAAATTTCCTTTGAATGCCAAAGTTTATCATTGCGTTGCCTCCACTCTATTTCTAATTTTTTCTTGTCGATGGCCAGCAAACATTGCTCTCTTACGCTTCATCTGCTACTCTTTGGAGGAAGGAGAGGAACGATCGATGAATCCGAACAAAGAGTTTTTAAAAAACAAAGCAAATACCCTGCCTGAAAAGCCTGGTGTTTATCTAATGAAAGATCAGCACAACGAAGTCTTGTATGTAGGAAAAGCCAAATCATTGAAACAGCGTGTCGTTTCCTACTTCCGAAAAAACCAGCAGCATGCCAATAAGGTGCTTCGACTTGTTTATAATGTTGTTGATTTTGAAACGATCGAAACAGATACAGAATTGGATGCACTTTTACTTGAATGTCGTTTGATCCAAGCTTTTCATCCTATCTACAACCGACAAATGAACCATTCAGCCAACTACTGCTTTGTTGACTTGACGAATCATACCTTCACGATCACTCAAACACCACAAATTGGCAGTTATGGCCCCTTTCGGCAAACAAAAAAATTGCCGATGTTGTTTCAATTATTGTCAGAAACCTTTCAATTGCCGACTGTCAACGAACTGACACTATTGACCTTACGTAAGCAACTCCCTCAAATGGAGGCGTATCCCTTGGAAGAGAAGTGGCGAGAAATCGGCTGTTTTTTTGCTGGACAAAAAACCGAGTGCTTCTCACTTTTGGATGAACGCTTAACCTATCTTATTGATCATTTATTATTTGAACAAGCAAGTTTGCTACAGGGAGAAATCCATTCGGCGCAAAGCTTTTACCAAGAAATCGTGAGGGTCAATCAGTTTATTCAAGAACCAGAAGTGATTTTTTCTATACCCCTTGACTTAGAGGAGCCAGGATCACAGACGACTCAAATCAAATACTATCAAGTTAGCTTTGGCAAGTTGATCCAAACAAACATTCTTTCTCCTGAAGAAACATTCCAGCCACTTCCGCCAGCAAGCGCTGCGCTTCCTTTAGCCCCGAAAGATCTCGATCCATTAGGGATCATCCTCAATCACCTGTATCGCCAAGAAAAAGCAGCAGATAAATAAAAAACAGCAAGCCCCAGTAGGCTTGCTGTATAGAAATGAGAAAGCGACGACGAACGTCTCACTCATTCTTATTGGATCAAATCATAGATTTCCATGGCTACAATATCAACGTTATCAAATTGATAAGATTGACTTGATTCTGCTTCCGTTAATTCAAACGTTTCTGTCGAATTGTCATAAGTAACGGTACATTTTTCGACGCCTTCTTTTTCAAAACGACGTACTTGAACTTCATTGTCTTGCGCTTCGACCATCGCTTCTAAACGTTTGATGATAGCGACTAATTGCGAACTTTTCATTCGTAAGCCTCCTTTTTCTGTCCGTTATATTGTATCAAAACATCCTCTATCTTGCATTGATTTTTCGTATTTTTTTTGTCATTTTAAGATTTTTTTCCATCTTGCCACCAAAGTTTAATCAGCGCCTGCGTTCCGTCATTTTCGAAGCCTTTGTCAGCCAACTGATCATACATTTTTTTAGCTAAAGTGGTGCTCGGCAAATCCAATCCCATCTTCTTAGCCTCATCCAAAGCGATTCCCAAATCTTTGATGAAATGTTTGACAAAAAAGCCTGGTGAATAATCCTCTTTTAGGATACGAGGACTGTAATTCGTCATGGACCAATTGGCTGCACCACCGCCAGAAAGCGTGTCAATCACTCGTGGTAAATCAAGACCCGCTTGGTTCGCATAGACCAGCATTTCTGTCATCCCCGTCATGGTTCCGGCAATCATGATCTGATTGGCCATTTTCGTATGCTGACCCTTCCCTGCCCCTCCTTGAAGTTGAAACGTCTTTCCTAAAACTTCAAAAAGTGGTTTTACTTGTTGATAAGCTTCTTCATCGCCACCAACCATAATCGTTAGCGTGGCGTTTCTCGCACCAAGATCACCACCAGAAACTGGTGCATCAATACTCGCTGCTCCTTTTTCCTTCGCTGTCTGGTAGATTCGTTCTGCCAAATCAGGGGTGCTGGTGGTAAAATCCACCAATGTTTTGCCTGTCACAGTCGTTTGAAAAATCCCTTGAGGCCCATAGTAAACCTCTTCAACGTCAGATGGATAACCAACCATTGTAAAGATGATTTCACTTTCTGATGCAACTTCTGTTGGGGTGTCACACCAAATTGCTCCATTCGCAACGAGTTCATCTGTTTTTGCTTTCGTCCGATTGTAAACATTCACTGTATGTCCTGCAGCTAAGAGATGACCAACCATCGCTTGACCCATGACACCAGTACCGATAAATCCTAACTTCATGCAGATCCCTCCAAAATAAAAAAGTTCATGTCTTTAGTATACGCTAAAAACATGAACAAGGGAAACAAATCCACTGCTATCAACGGTTACAGCCCCTTTATTTTCTCGTGAGAACATTCGTGAGAACATTTTCCAATATTTTGCTTCTATTATAGTACGTTATTCTCTACCGCTGATCGTATTTAAACGATCAACAATATCAAAATTCTCTGTCGGATACAAATGAGAATATATATCTAATGTCATTTCAATCTTGGCATGACCTAATCTTTCTTGAACCATTTTAGGATTCTCTTTCATATGAATAAGTAAACTAGCATGTGAGTGCCGCAAATCATGCAACGTAGCTCTAGGAAGACCAAACTTCTCTTGCAAGCGTTTGAACTTAACTCCCATCCAAGCTCCATCAATGAATACATCGTCATGGCTAAACACTAATTTTATGTCACCAGAACGATGTTGATAAAATCTCCACTTTTTTAATAATAAAATCGTCCTGTTATCAATAAATAATGTTCTTTCACTACTTTTCGATTTTGGAGTAGATAGATATTGTTCCGACTTTTTTTTGGATCGATTACCAACTGTATATAGCACCTTGATTTTTCCTTCTTCTAAATCAACATTTTCCCACAATAATGCAGCGCTCTCCCCAAATCTTAAGCCAGTGAAAAACAAAAAGCGATAAAATAAATAGTGAAAAAAATCATAGTATTCAGTTTGCGATAGATTTTCTTGTAACATAATTTTATTCTCGAGATTAGTTGTAAAAATACTTTTCTCAAAAACTTTGAAATCATCCAACGTCCAAAAATTGATCTTTTTCTTTTCAACCCTTATTCTTCCTAATGCACGAAATGGATTTTCTTCAACAAACCCAAAGATTTTTGCTCTATCCCATATACCAGCCATTAAAGAGCACAACAAATTAATATATGATCCGCACACACCACTTGATAAAAGTTTATTTTGAAATATCTGCACATCCAAAACACTAATATCACGCATATTCTTGTTTTCAAAATCTTTAAAATCTTTCAGCAAACAGTATTTTCTTGGATTAAATGTGTTCGGCTTAACTCTCGATTTATACCAATCCAAATATATATGATCCCTAAAATCCTTAAAAGTCATATTTTCTTTACTATCTGAATCAGAGACCACTTGATCTTTAGCTTGTGTCTGATTCAACATAAAAACCATATACGCACGATATGCCTCTGCCTCTGTCTTAAAACCTCTTTTCGTTTTAGTAAGTCTTTTTCCAGTAATTGGATCCTTCCCTAGATTAGCTTTGAAATAAAATCCATTTGAATCCTTATAAACATTTTGCTTTTTACCCATTTTGAGATACCTCACCCGACTCAAGTTCGTAACCCAAAATTTCCTCAATCGCCCACTTCGGAACTCTCCCTCTCCCTTTACTTAAATAGAAAGGGCAGCCCCTTTTTACTAACATTAACTTTGCTTCACGAATTATTTCTCTTGCTTGATATTCACGATATCCTTTCTTCATCAAATCTTGTTTTGTACATGTTTCCATTATAAGACACTCCTCCTAAAAAAAATACCAGCAAGGATTAATTTCCTCACTGGTACTCACTTCATTTATTTTATTCAACAAATTTTCCACTACGATAAACTTCCTCATAGTTGCCTTCTTTCAAGATATTTGATAATTGGCTTATAGAGCCATTCCTATCTAGTTCTTTCAACTGGTAAGAATATAGAAAATCCATTCTGTTCGGCTCACCATTATATGGAATAAAAGCATGTGCCATATAAACATCTAATAATTCACTATAGTATACTTTAAAGCTATAGTCATCTTCCGAGTATTCATATTCGTCCTGTCGCTCTTTTTCCATTATTGCATCAATAACCTCTCGAACATCATTGTTCGGTTTATTACCACACCCAACCAAAACTACAATAAAGATCATCAAAACCAGAACAACCCTTATTTTAATTCTCTCCTTCATAATTTTCTCCTTTTTTTTGAAGATATTATACGCTTATTTTAGTTTACACATAAATCAATTCAAATTTCAAGCCTATAATAACCCATTTCCCTTCTAATTCTAATTCTGTTGTCACTAAAAGCCTTTGTTCTAAACCATCGACTACTAAATCTAAAATATTTACAACTGTCGCTCGCCTTTCATCTTCTTCGCTATGAAATGATCGATAAGTCATTTCTGATATATTTCCCGAATATACTTCTTCATCTTCCGAAAAAAGATGATCACTATGGAGAGATTCTGATAAGACATTTCTCAACACCTGATTTCTCTCCTCAATTGACCATTCACCATAATATGCATCGATCATCTTCCGATTAGTTTCTAAAAAAGACAACGTATGATTTATTTCGCCATCTTCGTCAGCTCTATTTTTTTCTATAAAAACTGTATCATCTGTTTGATTTATAGAATCTTCTGAGTCAGAGATTGATTGAGGCGGACTTGGTCGAAAATCAAAAAATTTTCTCGATTCTTCCGTTTCCTCAACACCACGCTCTGGTTCAAGATTTTCATTAGAAAAAATTAAAGCTGTAACCCCTCCTACAATTAAGACAAAAACAATAATTAAGCTTATTTTTTTCACACAACCCCTCCTCACTTCAAGCCCAACACTTCCGCTGGGTCTAGTAGACTAGCATTTGATAAATCTCTTGACGTAGAAATTTCAAAATGAAGGTGCGGTCCCGTACTTCTACCAGTACTTCCAACCAAAGCTATAACTTCTCCTTGCTTCACTCGGTCACCCACTTTTACATTATTCGAGACATTATGAGCATATAGACTACAATATCCATTGCCATGTTCGATTCGAACATAGTTGCCCCATGAATCATGCCAACCTGAAAAGATCACTTCACCATCCGCAATTGCTCTGATTGCTGTGCCCTGTGGGTGAGCAAAATCAAGTCCTCTATGAAATTCGGGTCCCGCTCCAATATTGCGCATACCAAACCAAGAACTTATATTTGGTGGATCAATAGGAAGAATAAAACCATCGACGCCACCAGTAATTATAAATTGTTGGACAAGACCAACATAATGGAAGTTACCACCATTCTGGTATTGATACGTTCGTCCATCTGCAATAGATACAGCATTGATATACACATTTTTCACACCCGTCGTGTTTCCCAAAGATGGTGCCACCACACTTCTCGAATATCGCTCCGCTAAGTCAGTTGTATGACGTTTGCCGTTATTAGCGATAAATGAAATGTAAGACAGTCCAAAGTTATAGCTTTGCACAGCTGACCATTCATCTACTTCGTTTTCTCGAGCCATCGATAAAGCTTGCGAATAATACTTCACTCCTTGCGCAATAGACTCTCGTTCGTTTAACGTATTGACAGGCAAACCTAACGATTCACTTGCTTGAAATAAGTCTGGATACCTACCGCCGCTTTCAACCATCATCATTGCTAGTAAAATTGGTACTTGATCCAAAACATCATGTTCTTTTGCTACTAGCTCGACTTCACTTTTCCATCGTAAAACAGCTTCACTTAAACCGACATTACTATAAGATCCATCGAAGAAAATATCTTCACTTTTATTTTGTGATTGATCATATCCTCCTGCAACAAGAATTAAAAACGAGCTAACAAAAAACAATGGCAATAATGCTGAAACCATCCATTTTTTTATCATTTACTCACCTCGAACTTCTGCTAATAATGCATCGAATGCAGTTTTTTCATCCACTGACATTTTATTCGTTTCTAGTTCTTGCTTTTTAATTTCTGCACCAAAATCTGTATTAACAATCATATTCTGACTATCTGTAAAACTGTGTGATTCTACGATATGTGGCATAACCGCTTCTTCCGACTGATAAATCGAATTAGCTTGTACTAAGGTTTCATTTTCCAACTGTGCAAAGAACTCATTTGTTTGCTGATCTAGGTGTTCTAGGTATATATCAGGCGCATCATAATCGATTTCATTCGCACTCAAGACATTTTCGACACTTTGGTATCCAGTGACTTGATCAGTCTCTAATTCTGCTGTTATCTCCAAATCGGTAGCTTCCAGCCCATTGATCTTTGCTTGTTCCACTTTCCCTGTTTCTGCTGTTTCAATTTCTACCGTATCAATCTTGTGCGCTTCATCGTTTGTCGTTTGGACATCAGTAGATTCCAGCTCATTGATTTCTGCTTGCTCCACATTCTCTGTTTCTGCTGTTTCAATTTCTACAGTATCAATCTTGTTTGCTTCATCGTTTGTTGTTTGAACATCAGCAGCTTCCAACTCATTGATTTCTGCTTTTTCTACGTTCTCCGTCTCTGCCGTCTCAATTTCTACAGTATCAATCTTGTCTCCATTCTCACTCGTTTCCTGAACATCAGTAGCTTCTAACTCATTGATTTCCGCTTGCACATCATCAACATTCAAGTCCATATCATCCAATTCAACAGACTCTTCTGTTGCCCCTACATACTGACTTCCATTATCAAACGCATTTTCTGATTGTTGGTTATTCGCTTGTTCTTCCCCATCAATAACACCTTTTGCACGATCAACCGTATCAAAGTAATCATCTACTGCAAATTGTGTCTGATCGTCTTTTTCCTGCTGTTTGAATGCTTGTCGATCGGCATAAATATCATAAGCATTTTCTCGCATAGAATTTGCCGCATTCTTACCTGCATTCGGTATAACTTCTCCTAAAGGAACGCCGACTGTTACCAAGCCTGCCACATCAGCACCAAGCTTTGCTGTATCTTTAGCTTTTTTCTTGAATGGTGCACTGGCTTTATTCCATAAGCCGCCATCAACACTTGAAATCATTCCACCAGAAATCATTTTAAAAATTTTATCTCGATTTTTCCAAACAACAACAATAGTTACAGTAATTGCAATCACTTGTAATAAGTAATTGGCAACGCCATCAGCTGGAATTACACCACGAATGACATTTATTACAGAAACTAACATCATAAAGGATATTCCTAACAATACTCGAATTGCGAATAAGCCTATCAAAGATTGTAAAGACTTCAAAAAAGCTCCTCTAAAACGGGGAATCATACTGATAAACATTGCTAGTCCGATGAAAGCAGACACAATTAACGCCATAATCCCTGTCAATAAATTTAGCACTTGCAAGATTAAAATAGGTGTTCCTAAAACGATAGTCGTAATTGGTGATAAAAAACCAACCACAAACTTCCAACCAGCTTTGTCAGTCGTCATAAAGACATTCTCGTCCGCTCTTTCCTTTACAACTTTTTCAATCTCTGCATCTTTTTCTGGAGTCCATTCTCCCGAGAACATCAAAGAAGAAATAGCACTTGCGTCATAAGCAGAAATAACTTCACTTCGGCTTGCGACACCAAAATTCATTAGCAAAAACGGCTCCTCAATCGCTAATTCAAATAACGTATTTTGTGCATGAGTCACAGGTGTTGTGGCATTCGTTGATTGAGCATTGCTTGTTGTACGAATTAAGTTTCCTTGAACCTCTTCTGTTAAAGAGTTAAAATCACGAATAATTGTAGTTGCACTATTATTCCAAACCATACTTATAATCACCACAGCCGAAAAAGCAAAAAACTGCTTAGCGGCTTGCTGGGGCGATTTCATAATGTACAAATACAAGCAATACAACGCCATCGCTACAATAATAGTAAGTCCAAAGTCACGATACAAGGAATCATACATTGATTTTGAATAAGTCGTAAAAACAGAAACATAATCATTAATTACATTAGCATTACCAAACAAATCTATCCCCGTTCGAAACATAGAAAAAACGATTTTGTTCAAGTCAAAAAATAAGTTTGCACCACCATTTAGCCAGTTTGCAATATCTAAACTTTGAAACCACCTTTTCCGTTCGACCATGTAACTCTGATAAGAATCTAAGTTATATTGCTCTGCTTTGTCAGTGACACTTGTTTCTTGATCGGGATTAATCGGTGTCGGAGTAGCATCAGCACTAACCGTTGTCAACAAGATAAAAAACATCAAAAATAACCCTAGCCATTTAAATACTTTTCTTTTATTTTTCACACAAACCCTCCTTAGGCAAATTGTTTTTCAGCCTGACTGGATGCGGTTTTCTTCACTGTCTGCAGAGCATGATGCCATTCAGGAAACAAATTATGAACACTTAATTTTGCTGTTCTACCATAGATATCTCTGAATAAACACTGTCCTTTTTTCATATTTTCAACTAACGTCATATTTCGCTCATTTACTTCGATCCCGATATGACTCAAAATATCACTTCGCTCAGATTGCCAATCAAAGGCAAACATCGTACCAAAACTATTTGTATCTTGATCATCTCCAACGTCTTTGACTGATTGAGTAGAATAGACAAGGATATTACAAAACGACCGTCCGACGCGCTCCATGGCTTTCAACACTTCACGTCCGCCTTTGGCTTTAGCTAATATCCAAGCTTCATCAAAGAATTCGATCGTATATTGTTCTTCATTTTGATTTCCAAACTTTTCACAGAACTTGCCTAAAGGCAACATCAAACAAGTAGATTTCTTATTCGCTTCTGAGTAATCTTTAACTGGCACGTGCGGTTCAGGGAGATTTAATCCTGCAATCCCAAGAACTGTACATTTATGATCTAAATCCAATCCTTTGGAATCGCCATCACTAAAGCCAAGCTGTAAGACACTGTTTTGGATTTTAGACAACAATAATTTTGCCGCACGTTTGATTACTTGATCTTCGTAGGCAAATAAGCGACGAATGACAGTGAGTAATCCGACTTGTTCTCCCAATTCTCGCTCCTCAATGGCTTTATCCAGTTCCTCATTTATCGCAGTTTCCACTTCTTCACGATTATCTAAATTATAGATAGATTGGATCATAGCTTGTGCGGTGTCTTTAGCTTCCACTCCATGGAGGAAAACAATCGGATCTAGGACACCATGGTTTTCTTTTTTAGAGGCATCTAAAGTCACGTAATTAATAGAGTTCAAATATGTCACAAAACTCGGGAATTTTTGTTGAATAACTGGATCATTGGCAGTTCGTTTAAACTGCTTGGCAACTTGATTCTTCGGATCGATATACAATACTTTTGCATCTAATAAAGACGAATAAAAGAACAATAAACCTGTCAGGTATGATTTCCCTTTCCCAGTCTCACCTGTGATTGCGACGTGTGGACTATCCGTAATTGCTCCTTCTTGACCTTGATTGGCAACCAACATATTGTAAAAAACACTGTTTCTTGAAGAATGAATACTATCCTTCAAGGTTTCTGACTCAAGAAACGGATCAATTCGACCAAGGTACCACCCTGATCGGGTGCCAGCTCGATTCGTCACTGCAAACAAGCTTTCCGCCAAACCATACCCATTAGTTACTTGCATCCAATCAGACATTGATTCGATTGACGCACCAAACAAACAGCGATAGAACAATTGTGCTTGTTTCGCACTAGGGCGTACTACATTGATCTTCAAAGTCTTCATCGCATTCATTAATGCATCACCTCGCCGCTTGTTTTGTTCACGACTTTTTCCAGTTATAACGAAGCACCCTAGCCATCGCAAAATCGGCTCATTGTTTTCTAGTTCATTTGCTAGCGATTCTGTTGCCTGAAAATTTGCTTTTATCCGTGAACTGATTGACTCTCCTGCTTGACGAGCTTCCTTTGCTTCCGTCTTATGACGATTTTTTTGAATCATAACCTTAGAAGAAAAACCTGTTACTCCTTTTGGATCAGGATAATGCGCTTTAATCCGAAATCGGCAAGGAAAATCCATTTGTTGAGCAATCTGATACAAATGATTATAGGCAATATCGTTTTCTTCAAAATCCGCTATTGGTAGATACGAAACTACACTCTTGCCAACATCCGATTCTAAATGAATAAAACCTACATCTTTCCCAGCATCAACAATCGCCTGAGAAATTCGCTCCTTAGAGTAATCTTCTTGATTTTTTTCATGCGGCAAACCACCGATAAAATTCAACCGATTCAAGTAAATCAGTTCATCTTCTGTCAGACGACTTGCTTTTCTACTTCGTAAAGAGCGATATAGCTCCTCCTCAACTGGTTTGATTTTTGCTAATTCATCGTCAGCCGTTAATACTTTTTTCCCCAACAACGACAGTATCTGATCACTTACATCTTCGGCAACTCGTTTCATCGATTCAATCGGATTTTCGTTCGAATACATATCTTTAAGACGAACACCCAGTATAAAATCTGGTTCAGTGATTTCCCCGAGCTCATTTTTTAAAGTAACTACCGTTCGCCCCATATACTCTAGCCCTAACGAATAATGCTCAGGTGCTAAATCCTTAGAAAACTCTTTGAATCGTTCCGCTAGCTGTTTATCCTTGGGGTACATATCTAATTCAAATTCACCATACTTCGGCAATGTCTTCCGAAACATCGTTGCCCAACGTTTTTTGTATTTTTCTAATTCTTCTAAATTATTCGGATTCGTTTCTTCAGCGGTTATCCGATAATACGCCCAAATATAGCCATCTTTATCGAACAATAGATTCTCTTTGATTGATTCGATAGGAATTTTTGCTAACTTGACCATTTCTTTTACTGCCTTCATTTGTTCCTCCTTTGCAAAAAAGAAAGAGCCATTAGACTTTTTCTAGACTCTTTCTTCTTCTCTCACTTTTTCAAACATAATTTTGGAAACATCTTGAACAATCTCTTCTTCGCAATAACGTATTTTCAATCCCTTGAAAATAATCAAATATAGACTCAAATCCCTTAGATATGGGAAAATCTTTTGACCATCTGGGTTTAATCCCAAGAGCTTTCCCGAAACCCAGTACGGAAAGAAAATATAGATCGCAAATTTCGACCCACCTAGAATTTGATTGACCCCATCAATTAATCCGCTAAATAATAGGTAAGTGATTCCTAGAAACACACCCCATAATACGAGACGGTTTAATTGCAGTGGCATTGGTAAGGAGAATTGTCCAAATGTACGTACTCGAATTGGATCATCAAATATTTTTTTGTAGTTATAACAAACCTTCACTTGCTTCCTCCTCTTATCTAAAGAATAAGTTGCTCACCGCTTCAAACGCTTGAGAAACAACTCGTGGATTGTTTACTACAAAAGCCGTTGCGCCCGCCGCAAGTAGAAAGATCACAAATTTACTCCATTTTTGTTCAAACAGGTATTTCAATGCAAAACCGACCATAACGATCCATACTGCATTAATTCCTTCTCTTTGTACCCAATCTAAAAGTGCTGATAATGTTGGCATTAGTTCATTCCTCCTAAAGTATGTGTAAGTTTTTCAACAAAAAAACGATCCCCATCGTTTGAGATCGTTAGTGTCATATGTTCTTTATGTGTGATTTTTGTATTAACCAATTGGAACTCTACCACCGATTGAACGATTGTCTCCTCACTGTCTTCGAATTGATATATTTTATTTTCAGATTGAACATAGTCAAACTGTCCATCGAGCGAGATTGGTTCTTTCATCATATATGCGATATCTTCAACGCTACTAGAAGAGTAATTCGTAAAGAATTGTTCAAGAAACTCTTCCAGTCCTTCTACTTCTACTAAAGACACTTGATTTCGTTCCGATAAGCTACTTTCAACCCTTGAGACAATCCCTCGATTTTCTGGTGCTAAGGTGAAATAAGGAAATTCCGTAATTGCAAACACGCCATTTTCTTCCACAAAGGGAATATTTATCAAGTGCTCAAATGTTTGAGGATTCTTCCCTTCGATTTCACTAGTCGTATAGCGCACAAAATAGCGAGCCACAAACCCTTCATCCGCATGATTAAGTTCATACAAACGGAAATCTTTTAATCGACGATTCGTGTCATTTCCGACCACGTGATCACTCGTAGTTTCAAAATAGTGTTCTAATAACGCTTCACGTTCCACTCGTGCATCATAGTCTTCTGAATCAAGGTTCATAAAAATCGGTAGGAACTCAGAAAAATAGGCATCTGCCTTCTTTTCATCTACCGAAAATGCCGTTAAGGTTGAGAGCTGTTTCGCCAATGTCGTAACCTCTTCTTCCAACTTCACGTTTTGACTAGAAACGTTTGTCGCTTTGATAAACGCAGAAACCCCACTAAATCCTAAGAGCACAATCACGCCCCACACAACATAACGAGTGCGTTTAGCAATCGTTCGTTTTCCAGCAGGGATTGCCGTTTGTTTTTGACGATCTTTAAACAATTTCTTGTCGTTGACAACTGCTGTACTAGGAGCAGATTGGCTCGTGTTGCTTGATACCTTTAATCCCATCTCACCCCTCCTATTCTGGCAATTCACTTAAATTTTCAAGTATGTTACCTTCTTCTGGCAAACTGAAAATATCCACAGGTTCAATTTTTTCCAACCGAATACTTTTCAACTCACTCGCTAAAATCTTCTCATCGTCAACTATTAGATAATTGCCTTCGATCGGAAAATATTTTTTGAGTGCGCTATTTCGTGTCTCGTTTTGTTCGCCCGACTGAAATTCACAACTGATTTGCACACCGTCAACTTTTGTAAAAATCATTTCATAATCATAGACCGATAATACAGGTTCTTCGCTTTGGTCAACAACTTCATCCATAATTTCTTTTGGTGGGAAGATTGGTTGATTATATGGCGCATCTTTACTATCGACCACTGTTGGTTTAAACAACCAAGGAAACAGCTTAGCCACTAGTCCTTTTGAGGATCTCACGTTGGAACTCATTTCTGGAAATTGAGTTGCTTCTGTATTGAACTGGCGATTAATTTCCGTATAAATTCTTGCGCCATCAATTTCTTCTCCTGCTTCTAACAGTTGCTTTTGTAATTCATCTAACAACTGTATTTCGCTTGCACTTGGATCAATATAAACTTCCTGAAACTCATACTCTTTTAACTCTTCCATGTCTTGCACAAAGACTGTTAATTTGGTAATTCCGCTAAGCTTCTTTTGTAACTCAACGAGTGCCTGTTGTGCCTCATACGCACCATACGTCCCTCGTAAAAAACGATACTTTCGATAAAGTTTCTTCTCTACCTCTCGAAATTGAAATGAATATTTTTTATTCAAACACTTTTTCCTCCTACATTTTTATTTGACGATTACTAAACCATTGTTGCCAACGATCTTGAATTACTTCCCAATTGCTCATCACTATTGGAGTGATGAGGATTACTATTGCAAACGCAAGTACAAAGAGCCACAAACGCCCTGTTTGGTTTTCTTGATTCACCTATATCACCTCACCTGTGAGATTGCCTGACCACCGGTTGCCATATACACAGTAGGCATCGGCAAAAAGACAACTTCATAACTACCAATAATTTCATAAGAAACTGTATCGCCAAAACTTACTTTTTCACCTACTTGTGGACTCTTGACACTATATCGACCTTGAAAATACTCTTTTGAGTACGTTTCAATTTCTTCCATTGCTTCTTGCGTTAAACCGCCACGCCGCTCAATACGATAATTGACTTGTTGTCGAAACGTATTCACATCCTGTATTTGATAACAAAAAATCGCTACACTTAGAATAAAACACGTAAGGATCAATCCAAGTAAATAGCGAAAGATTTCACTGACTGGTTGTTCTAACATTTTAGATCACCCCTCCCGATTGAAAATATGTGATACAGCCAATAAAACTAAAATCATCAACAAAACACCTGTACTACGAAAAAAATAAAAACTCACACCCATCACAACAAGAAATAATACAAATACCAATAAAACTCGCCACAATGGATACTCCTCAGATTCTTGATTCACGTAAATCCCCCTCAAAAATAAAATCCGACTTGCCCAATTTGATAGATAAACAAAGCAAGTGCAAAACCGACAATCAGTACCACAATACTAGTCATCATTTTCGTAAATAATAATTGGAATCGTTTGACTTTAAACGAAATAATTTGATCAATTCCTTGCATCATTTCTTGACTTGCTAGTTGTCCGAGCCGATCAATCACTTGTAAGTTAATCGCTCCTTGTTCCAGATCATAGAGTGTTGACATAAACAAAATACTCATCTCACTTCCAGAGACAGCTTTTGCATAATCTTCATAAGGCTTTATGCTGTTTGGAAAATCAGAAATATCTTTCATTAATGCCATCAATAATTTCTGATCGACTTCGTAGGATAAACGAGGAACAACACGGCTAAAAATTTTATACAGATTAATCCCAGATTCTGCTTGTTTTAAGAGAGGAATCAATAGTCGAGCAAATTTTGCAAATTGCATTTGTCGTTCAAAGCGAAATTGCATGTACACTCGTTTGACCGTTTGTAGTTGGTTTCTATATAGTATCAAGCCTAGCACTAACCCAACAGGCGCTAACCGCAAATCTATAAAGTAACCTAGAGGCAAAAATAACCCCGTCAGCAATATAATCCGTTGGATATTTTTCTTTTGCCACTTCGATATCGCACGGGTGCTATTATGCATTTCTCTTAATTGTTGCACGATGTCATTAGGCAATAACCGAACAAAAAAAGAAGGTTTTACATCGATTGAAATTTGCTTCTCTATACTTAGACTCATTTTGTTCGAACACCTACTTCCATCACAGAATCATCAAAATAATTTTTCAAAAATCTGTTAATGATTAGAAAGTAAATTGGTACATAGATTCCAGTAGTGACATAGCCAATAATGCTTCTTGCAAAGCCATCAATATACATTTCAAAACTGTTTCCCATGACATAAGACGATAGGTGAAACATACCAATCAAACCAATAATCATCGTTGACATCAGCTTCACACCTCGCAAATAGTCATCTTTTGCCGCAAAAAATATCTTGCGCTTTTGAAGCATATCGTTGTGGTGTTTGGTCAAATCTTGCATGGACGATACATTATGCTTGCCTTCATGAATTGTCGTTTCCAATTGTTCCAGATATTGGCAAAACAAGACATCTTCGTCGTATTTTTCATTCAGCTTTGCCATTGTCTCAATCACTAATTCCATATCTGCACCAATCATTAACGAGGCAACTAATTCTGCCATATCGGTTTGAAGTTCACCACGCATACGTGGCAAGATATGCTCAATCGATCGTATTACTGTTTTACTTGGATCTGCCATAACTTGCGTCATCGTGTTCATAAAATGATTGCGAGCAGATAAAGCTTCTGTTTCATAACGTCTTTGTACAATCTTAGGCAAGATTTTACGATACCCATACCAAGCACCAAAAGCCATTCCAATTAACACAACCCACCAAAGATATGTTAATAATCCCAGCATGACTCCTATCACTAGAGCTGGCATAGCAATCAGTCGCATCACTTCTTTTCGCTGCATTCCATTTCCATACGCCGCACTTAGCGCATAAAGTTCCTCTAAATCTAAGTAGTTCTTTTTCTGTGTTTCAATCTGACTAATTTTCATAACGCTTCACCACATCTTTGATAACCGCTGTTAACTCCGCAGATTTTTGAATCTCTTCATCCTGCATTTCTGGAAAATCAAACGACAAGAATTTTTCTGCCATTCGTTCCTGAAATTTTTCCGATAAAACACCTGTCGTTACATAAAAATGCCCATGAGCAAATGTTTGTTTAAAAATAGACCGTGACCCATCAGGAGAAAACTCAACGATCTCAGACAAATAACGAACGACTTTGAATATGTTCTTTTCTTTGTCTACTGTTAATCGAAGCGTTTTAATATGAATGCCAAAATCAAAATACCTCAACACGTCTTCGGTTACCGCATCCTCATTAATGGCATATTTTGAATTACACATATTAACTAACCGCCTAGGAATCGACCATGCATCTGTCGCATGAATTGTTGTGACAATTTTATGATCTGTCAACGCCGCCTGAATCATCTCATAGGCTTCTGCTCCTCGAGTCTCAGAAACATTCACATATTTGGGATAAAACCGCAAACTCGCTTTCACCAAATCCTCAATCGATTTTTCTTGTGAAGTAACCCACGCGAAAACATCATGTTCAGGTAAAAGCTCCTTTATATGCGTTTCTTGAACATCCTCGATCACAATCTGTCGTGTTTCCTTTGGAATAAATGAGAGAAGTAATTTTAGCAGCTCTGTTTTACCTGAACCTGTTTCTCCTGCAATTGTCATACACACGCCTGCTTTCATAACCACTTTAAAGAAGTCAAGAACAAACTCAGGTGCAAAGTCAATAAAATGTTCTTCTGTTAAAGCTAATCTTGGTCTTACAACCCTTAATGAAGTTGTTGTTCCATTCGGGCTTAGGCTTTTATCAACGGCACTTAAACGTAAGTGATTAAACACTCCATCCAGAATCGGTCTTGACGGATTAAATGCTTTGCCTTCTGAATTTGCAAAACGATTAATGATCCGCAATACTGCTCCTTCAGGATCATTTAGTTCCAAATCCTCTTTTGAAAAAATTTTGTACGAATCACTGCCTTGAACAGTCAAAAATGTACCATTCCAGCCAATATCAGTAACAGTATCATCTAAGAGAATCTTTTCAATGAATCCAGTACCTACAATTTCTTGTACAACATATTCCGCAATTTCTTTGCCATGCATGCTTAACCGCTGTTCTTTTTTTACTATTTCCAACAATTCATTTCTCGCATCCTTATTAACAGCCGCATCTAAAATAAGTTTTGTATGGTGCTTGACTAAATCCTCACGTATACTCATCAATTGCTCGTCAGAAATCCTTCGCTTAAAATCTTTCTTGCTTACTGTTTCATCTTTTTTTGGCAAAAAGCCATTCGCCTGAACATCAATCACTTTACTCGTGATTGCATCTTGAACAGGCTCCATCTTCTTAACAATTTTTTTCACTGTCGTAGACTTTTCATTAACATTATCTTTCACAGCTTCAGTAACTTTTAATGCCAACTTATTAGCCCTCCTCCTTGTCGTTTGTTGACGTGCTTAATATACAAGTCGCCTGTTCAACAGAGTGTCCATCATTTACGTACACACGAATCGCTTTGATTCCTTTCTCATTCGTTGACATCAAATAATCAAAATCAATTGTTATGGTACGATTACGATAAGTACCTTGTTTTTTTATTGATTGTTCAAACTCTTTCTCAAAATTTTCCTTGTCTAAATAAAATTCTCCCTGTTTTACTCGTGCAGAATCATCTCGATTCGCAAGAGCTGTCGCTCGTAACGTTTCCGTTAAAGTAAGGGACTCAACATCTGTTTGATAGTTGCCTAAAACAAAGATAACGAGACCTGCAACAACCAAAAAGATAAGAGACATCAAAGCAACTTTTCTAGGTATTCCTGATAACATTTGCCACCTCCTATATAACAAGCAAAAGGCAAGGGATATCCCTTACCTTTGCCTTTTCCACTGTTTAGTTAGGCACTGTAATTCCGTTGATATAGTTCTGCATTTGTCCAAAAACACTATCTATCAATTCTGGAAAGAACAGCAGTGCTGCACCAATGACTAGGGAACACAATGCAATCACGCCCAAGGTTGCCCAAAAGCGATCTGTATTCAATTCTAAATTCATTCAAATTCCACCTTTTTCTAGTTATTTTTATTGTGCATTTTCAGGTCGTTCGGCTGTTTCTTTTCTTAACAACGCTTCTTTTTCATTGATCAACGGATAGACTTCCTGATCGAAAATCCGCCGTACTCGTCGATCAATGACAGACGCTGCTAGTGGTTCCGTCACCGACTCCAACTCTTTGTTTCTTCGATTGCGGCTAAATGCTTTCAATTCATCTAGCTTTTGATCAATCCATTCAAATGGTACATTTTCAGCTTCCATTTTTTTGACAAACGATTCTGAGCAAGTTGAAAACAACTCCTGCCAAATTTCTTCATAAATACTTTCAATATTCATGGTAGTTCCTCCATTTCCCTAAGAACAAAAAAAGGAAGATCGCTCTTCCTTATGTCCTTAGTTAGGCACTGTAATTCCGTTGATATAGTCCTGCATTTGTCCAAACACACTATCCATCAATTCTGGAAAGAACAACAACGCTGCACCAATGACTAGCGAACACAATGCGATCACGCCCAAGGTTGCCCAAAAGCGGTCTGTATTTAGTTCTAGGTTCATCTATCCTCACCTCCCCTCCATAAAAAATAATTCTACTTAGAGAACAACAACTGCCGCAGTGATTTGAAGAAAGTCGCAAACACAGTGATTAATCCTGTTAGAAAAACCACTACCGATTGAACAAGATCGTTTTCTAGAGCAATTTGTTTGAATGACAGATTTTGAGAAAAATCGCCAGACATCAAATTTTGAGAAAGTCCGTCCATAAAGGAAAAAGGAATCTTAAATAAATGACGAGCCAGCAATATGCCTAAACTAACAAGAAACAAAAAACGAACGAAGCGCCAAAAAGCAGCACGACTTCGAGCAAACTCGCCGTAAATGGAATAAGCATGTGTACCATACACAAAATCATCCCCCCTTCAACCAAGCGATTTCGTCATCCGACCATCCATCTGGTGCGTCGGTTTCTGGAAAGACTGGTGTTAACAACAACTCGTCTAACTCTTTTGTGTCGCTATCCATTGTTGCGTACATATACGCAAAGACATCGACAGTTTTTGTCATTTCTAATTGGATATGATTCTTCCCTACGATATCGGATTCAATTGTTACATTGTAACTTCCGAGTTCAAGCCAAATCGGCAAATAGAAGTTACGACCACCATCAAGTAATTCATGATTGGCTCTAGTCACCTGATTCCCTGTAAAGAGATTTCCTGTTATTCTCTCAACACGTATTTCTGGAAATTCATAAATGAAGGAACTATCCGCTCGACTATCTCCTGAACGAGTTAGCGCCCATGTTTGATCAAGAGGAATAGTTACTTCATTTCCTCTTGCGGCAAAAACTTCGTGTATTTGACTATCAACTAACTCTTGCGGTACGTTTACTCGAAGATCAAAAGCTTCCAAGGAGTCGTGAACTTGACTAGAAAAGTGTGGCGCTAAGTCAATCGCGAAACCATAGCCTGTTTTAGAACGGATAGTTGGATCAAAACCAAAACGAATGGTCTCATTGAATTCTTGAACTGCTTCTTCGTTACGCAAGCGTAGTGTACGAGCCACCGCTTCATAATCTACTGCATCATTAACTACATCCTGATTGGTCAAGACCTTTTCAGTAGCTGTATAACCGTGAGTCGCTACATCTTTGGTGTCCGTGACAAATTTGTTCTTGTCAGGATTATCCACTACCTTGATTGTCACCAGATAATCAATTTTTTCTGCTTTTTCAGCTGCATCCGTTGGTAGCAATAGCTCCAAAACATCGGCTTCATCTTTCACAGTCAGTTCTTGTTCATACACCACACGATTTGTTGCTTCTTCGATAATTTCGATAACAAAACGCAGTTTCGACAAATCCTCTTCGTATTCTGCTTCTTTTGTTAAAACTAATCGCGTTGGTAGTCCACCATCCTTTTCTGCTTTAGAAGTATCAATTTGAATGGATTCGACATTTACTTCCAGCAATGGAATATGATACGGAATCACAAAGTATAGATCACGACCATTTATTACACCTGAGTGAGTAACAGTTGATTTGTACCGATTGCCCTCGTCATCTTCTAAATCATTGAATGGCTCATATGAGTACGACTCCCCATCGAATTTCGGTTCGACTACTTTTCGGAGCAATTCTTCACTGTACTTGTCAATATGATCAACAATAATCTCTCTTCGAAATAATTGTGTTGTCACCTCTTCTGACACTTTCGGTTTATCATCCACGCTTACACGAACGATATTACGAAAAATCACATGATCGGACTCAATAAGTTTTTCCAACTCTTTTGCATCCTTTGCCTTCACTTCAACTTCGATCCGATAATCCGTATCATAGAAGCGTGCTGTTTTTAGCACAGCTGGTTTCGCAACAAAATGAATTTTGTCCTTTGTCGAATAATCGTCAAAATATAATGAGACATCTCTGTCTTCTTGATCAAGGATTCGATAGTTCACAACTTCAAGACCAGCTGGCAAATCATCTCTGATTTCATACGAGCGATAGTAAAATTCATCTAATTCATCAGGTACTTTATGAATTAAGAGATACGTAAAGGAATCATGAATTGATTCAAGAACTGAGCTGGTTTTCAAACCATCATCCGATTGGATATATTTTTCAGGTTCAATCGTGGCAGTACGAGCAAGTTTTTTACCAGTAAATCCAAAGAACTCACCGCCTCTTTCATGAATATTCGGTTCTCCTATTGACAAGTGACTAGGTAAATTCTTGAGATTCCAATCAAATTCGACAAAACTTGTGTCTTTGTACAAAAACGTGAATTGCGCCCACAAGTCGCTAGGATCAGCATTTACACGAAACGGATCATAAACAGTTAAAGAACCATCACTCTCTTTTTTGACACTAATATTACTGTCTTCTGTTACGTAAATCGTTCCTAGATGAGGGACAGTATTTTTGTCGAAAGTCACTCCTTGATGAAAATCGATATCCGTAATAGTCATATATCCGCTCAGCTTCACAGGTTGTCCTGTTTGAGCATCGATAAATTCCCATCGCTGTTTAACGAAACGATAACTTTGTTGGATATGAGCGATTGCACCAGTCGTATAAAAAATATAACCATAGTTATTCGCTCCTTTCTCCCAATCAGTAACCGTGATTTTTAGATCAATTACCCGACCATTGTTCATTCCAACGTTATGATAGATTACGCCAAGATTTCCTTTTCCACTATCATTTGTAGGCAAGTGTCCCAAAATACCTGTAGCACCACCATAGCTATATGACCAACTATCCCAGCGACCCCCGAACGTGGAAACTGTCGTTACCCCATCGATCCATCGTGCAATAAAGGAATAATCGCCACTGATTTCTGTTTCATCATTCACAATTTCACCATATTCAGAACTTCCTAAATTACCGACTCCCCATGTATTTACATTTCTAGAAGCATCAGCAGTTGTAGTTTTAACAAGCAACAGAACAAGTAACAATCCTATCGAAGCAAAAAAATGCACACTTACTTTTTTAAACAATGTTTTCACATCCTCTCTTTCTTTTTTATGATAATAGCTTAGGCGGCGAACGTATACTCATCCAAAAACTTCCTTTTGTCATTTATTTTTTACCCACTCTACACAGCGTAACAATTGATTTCTTGTCATGTGTCGACCATACATTTTGATATTTGATCCTTGACTTTGTTTAGGAATAAAAGTGATTTTATAAAAGTCGTAATAATACACATTTTTCTTCGCACAGCCTTCAATAATCAATGACGTGATTCTCGAAAGCTGTTTTTCATAGCAAACGGGCGTGTAGGGTTTAAACTTCATGTTCTTGTTGCCAGTCTTTTTTTGTAGCTCACAGAATTTCTCGTACTCCTCTTTTGAAGGACTAGATACATAACACATAAAGCCTTTTTCTTTTAAGTGATCCACTAGACGAATTGATTTCATAAATTCACCTTGCTTGTAGTCCAATATAAAAAGACCCAAAATCTCGTTCAAAACGCAATATGAGCGCTTGTAACAACCATTCTTGGGTCTTTTTAGACGTAGTAATATTCAGTTCATCGTATCCCGTTGCTGGGTTCGTGCGTTCATCAAATTTCTCATTCGCAATAAATTTCTCACGATTCAGAATAAACGCACGATCTTCCGCCTCAAATTTTGTCTCTTTCATTAAAGAGTGATTCTTGATCTCATTTAAATAGAAATCAATGAAATCATCCTTCGGTACCTGTCGTTTATTGGCATCGAAGAAGTCGGCACGATCGACTCCAAACCGATGAATATTCTCAAACAAGAATTCACGGTCAGGCTTCTTTCGATTATCGGTTACGAAATTGTACCAATCTTGTTCTGCAATTTTTTCTTCTTCTGTGAGTAAAAATATCGATCTTGAACAATTTTCGTCATAATCAGGAATCGTTTTTCTTAATACCTCGCCGATTGAGTCCATATAACAGTCAATGTATTCCCGAAACTCCAATTTAAACACCTACTCGTTCATTTTGTCATCAATTTTCTCAACAGAGAAATCTTCAAAGTTCCTCAGTGGTTCCTCTTTTATCCAACATTCCAAAAAGTATTCAGCACCAGCCTCATCTCCAAAGATATTTATCAACTCGCCATCTTCAAAAATTCCCCACACAGATTTCACCTCATTAGATTAAAAATCGCTCAGTATACTTTGCATCAAGTCCCCACTTATCACTCCTCTTGCATACATGCCATACAAATGATTTTTGGCATAAACATAAGGCTCCATCGGGAAGAAAGGATTCCCATCAAAAATTCTTTTCAATTCACGCAAGCCATCCCTTGCTTGCAGTGATAGATCGTATTTTTCTGGATTGGACAATAGATCATTAATACGTTCCATTCGTTTCTCCATCCCAATCATTGATTGTATAACATTTTATGATATTTATTTCGTATGAATTTTCCATTCACATCCTCCGTTATTTTCTATATTTATCAAAGAATCATATCATCAATTCTTGTTGTTTGTGCTTCAATCATGTGTAAATGCTTGTCACTAAGCTCAGCTTCATCGATAATTTCTTGCACTTCATCTGTTTCTTCAATCTCATCTACTTCCATCAACATTTTTATCGTAGGAGCCACCGATCGTTTAAACCAATTTTTTGAGCGTTCGTATAAAGCTTCATTCGGTTCAGTTACTAGCTTTACTTTTTCAACACCACCAAGAAAGTATTCCCATTTTTTATTTACAGGCCAGTACTTCCTTGAAACACCGCCTTTTCTATCTACAAAGCAAAGATAGTCACTTAAAATTCCCAATAAAAATTCAGTCAAATCACCAGTTTTCGTATAGCCATGAATCGCCTGTTCGGCTTTTTCATCTTTAAACCGAAGCTCATAACGATTCTTGATTGGCACATCCTCTACATCAATCCCAAGTTTTTTCGCCTGCTCATAATTCTTTTGATAAAACGCAATATAAAGCTCGCTTCTTTTTGAACCTAGATAAATAGTGACACCTTCTCGTTTCTTTTTAGAAATTGATCCAGAACCATTGAAATCGAAACGTTCAAAACGGGAAATCAGTTCTTGTCGATTTATTTTGTTTAGCAATGTCGGAATACTCAAATATTCTTTATAATCATTAATAGCTAAATCAACTCTAGTGAACTTTGCTCTGTAATCAAAACAAGTATGAAAAAAATCAAACCAAGTCCGCCCTTGAGCTTTCAGAAATGCTTCAAACTGACGACATCCTTGACCAGATAATTGGATCATCGTTCCACGAGAATCACCTTTTTTAGAATACATAACCATCAAGTAATCTAACTGATACCCTCCGACATAGCCGTAAAGGTGGCTAGATATTTGTGCAAAAAATTCTTTTTTGACTTTTAAAATCTCATTAAAAATTAGTTCAACATCATGAGTTTGAAACGTGATACGAATATAATCAATAATACTTTCCAGCGGCTCATGACAATTTTGCTCTGTAATAAAGTCATAAATTCGATACATTTTTTCATCTGATAGTAAACTTAAACCTCTTTCGAGGTTATAAATCGATTGCCTCGAAAGACCAACATTTTTAGCAAAAGTTGCCTGAGTCATTTTCAACAGACTTCTCGAAGCTTTTATACTTTTACCAATCAGCTTCAATTCTTCACTATCCAACACTTCACCTCTAATCATGCCTTACTTTACATTTTCGCCATTTTTTTCGAGCGCAATGTAAAGTAACAAATCGCTTATATATCAATGTTTAATCGTTAAATTCTGTCATTTTTACATCTTCATTACCCCCCTGTTAGAATACGGGGGTTATACGGGCACACGGCGGTGCACAGCACCACCTATGCCCAGAAAAAGCCTATCAGCGCCTTCCTGCTATCGCAGCGGCGCCTGCTAAGGCTGCACAGCAGCCTTGCCACGCCTTTTTTTCCGACAGTCACGAACCCTCAAGTTATACTCTAGACTACTTTAACTCATAGCTTCCTCAATTGATTCCGTAGCTTCTTCTAAAGAATCAATAGCATCACTAATCTGGTCAATAGCTTCTTCTGATTTTTCATAACGTTCTGAACCATAAAGATTATCAGGCACATTCTCTTTGTAATTTTCTTCGTTATCTCTAATATCTTGTAAAGTTCCAATCAACTCAGAAATAGAATCAGAAACACCTTGCAATCTTGCTCTTCTTAGCCTATTCATCATATTCCTCCAAAATATATTTATTAAGACAGTAGTTGTTTTCGTAATGCACACTTATATAGTAAATTCTGTAATTGTGAACACTCACTATCCATGCGGCTTATTTGCATTTGGGAAAGCTCATCTTTCATTTGTTTCTTATGAAGACGGATAGATTCAATAGCAGCAGTAATTAAATCTGCTATCAACTGCTCTTCTTCTTTCGTATACTCTATGGAAAAAGTACTTAATCTCAATGTCATCTTACCCTTCGGACTCTTTTTTGTTTTGTATATCTAACTCGATCATGTGATCATATTTTTTAAACTCTTCCAAAAAATTGTATGATTTAGGTACGAACGGGGAATAAAATTCCCTGACTACGCCACTGCCATCATCAATGTAACCTCTACCTTTGATCGGTTTATTAAAAAATGCCTTGTTTTTACTTTCATCACCGAATACCATGTAATACCCTTGTACAGATAATTTTCCAAGAGTTACCCGACACATTAAATTATCTCGAACCCCCGACGGAAAATCAGAACTGTCAGGTTTTTGAGTGCCAAGGATTAAAAAGATACCAGCTTGTCTGGCTTTCATAACTATTTGTTGAACTGCATTATCCACTCGTTCAATTTTCTTATAATCACGACCTAGACTCCCATAAAATGCCTTCCACTCATCAAAAATAATGAACTCAGGAGGCATCTTATAGAATGCATAATTACGCCCTGATTCATAGTTTGGTAAAGATTTCATATACTTAAATCGCTGTTCCATACGTTTGACTGCATCTTCTAAACAACGAATCATTGTTTCTCCTTGTCCGTAATGAACTTTCCCTCTGAAAACAGGTAAATCTGCTAGATCAGCTAAATCAGATGACTTGGGATCACAAATATGCACGGTTCCAACTGATAAAATTGCTTTGATCAGCGAGTACATAAAATACGTTTTCCCTCCACCTGTTCCGCCTGCAATTAACATGTGCGGTAACTCGTCATATGCCCATTTCACACCGTTCATGAGTGTAATTGCGCCATCTTTAGCAATAACTTCACTGATTGCGATTCGTTTCGAAAGGACATCCGTCATGAAAGAATAGGTCACAAAACCAAAGTCCATTTGTTCTGCAACTAAATCTGCTAAAAACATTTCTTCTAACTTCTTTCCCAACTGTAAAAATCGATCGTGGTGCTGCCCACCGTCTAATGGTAACGTGACATCAGTTGTATGTTTGCCTTTTTTTACATAAACTTTTGGGAATTTTTCTTTAGGTTTCTTACCAGCTTGACGTGATTCTTTCTTAATTACAAAGCCACTTAGTTTTAACATTTTCGCAATCATGTCATAGTACTTTACTTTTAGAAAATAACCACCCTTTAAACGAGACCACATCATAAACGAAAAGACAATAAAACAAGCCCCCACTGTTAGGAGCGTTATCACTAAAGACGGAACAATTAACTGTTGCGCCTTTTGAAAATCTGTCATGACTGGTTTTAACAAAAGAAATCCAACAAAGCCGATTCCAATCAAAAAAGGACTCAGCAAAAATAAAAAATGAAGCCACCAATCATAAAGATGGACTTTTTTTATTCGCCGTCCTCGATATTTGAATATTTCTTTAAACATAATCTGCACCTAACGATTTCACTTTTTCTTCTAAATCAATAACACAGCGTTCATACACATCATTTAGTTTGGGTTGAAACTCTTGTTCTACATATTTTTTAAGCAATTCCTCTTGCGTTTGCACATCGCTAAATGTACGATCAAAAAATTTTTCAGCTAGCTGTTGTGATCCTTCGTCATGTATATTCGTTAGTTTTTTCATTTGATTGTAAAAGAAAGCTTCTAGTTCTACTAAAACTTTGTCATCCGAAATTTGTTTATGTTTCTTATAAAATAGCTCTCTGAAACTATTTCTTTTTTCGGTTGATCTTTCAGTCAACTGATACAACCACTTTTTTGTCGTTGGATTCATTCCATCCCCCTTATCTCATTTATACGAGCACTTATTATTTATAAAATGCTCCGTCATCAGTGTAAATAATATTTCCTTCAAATCGACAATCCCGACCTAATGCTTCTTCATCAATGTATGACCGCAAGTTTTCAGGAACTTCAAATAAGCCTTCTTCGACTAAATGGTTCCCATAATCTTTGTCATTATAAACCGCTGGTAAGTGAATGATCTCCTCATAATCTTCGATTGCTTCTCGAATATCGCTAAAGAAAGCATCCTTAATTTCAGCTAGATTATTTTTGTAGCCGCTAGGCAGGTCTTCTAACAATTCTGCTAGCTCGTTTAATTCTTCTAAATCATCATACTCACCAATTGGAAACGGACTTTCAAAATCAGTAATGATATGTTCATCACCATCTTTTAATCCCAGTTTTCGATTCATATGGTCAATACTAACAGGTAAATCAAACCAATCCCCCTTCAAATTCCCTTGATTTCTAACATGTAAGTTTTCAACAAATACTTTCGCCATTGCTTTCACCTCGATTTATTTTTCCAACACACGCCCCAAGTTCAATCCACTTTATGTATCTCCATCTATCAAAAAAAGCGCACAACTTGAATCTTTTGTTGTACGCTTTTCGCTAATTTTTTATTGTTACTTATTCGCTTTTTGTTCATGTGATTCTGGTTTTCTTTGATCCACTTTCTTTTGAACTTTCTCAATGCCATCGGCGACAACCTTCAGATAGTTGTTTGTCCGATTGCCTTGTCTGAACGAATAATATTCGATTCTCGGATTGATCAATTTTACCTGATCACCAAACTCAAACTCTTTCCGATCAGCAGAGACATCAATGCTCACAATCTCCTCTGACACTTGACGTTTCGATTGCACCACATAACGAACTTGGGTAGAAATGAGTTCTCCCTCATCGTTTTCTCGCTTTTTATCTTCTTTCATTCGAAGAAATTTCAATTCACCGAAGGTTTCTTCAATATTTAAACTAATTCCTTTGTTCAATTCATTGATTTTTGCCATAAACTATTACTCCTCCAATACTTACGCTTTTTCGATACCTTGTGCCTTGATCGTCCATCCAGCAACTGCTCCATCTGTTCCTGCTGCTTGGCTGAAAGGCTCGCATCTCACATCTCTCAAAACAACTTCATCACCGTAGCTTAATCCTGATGTATTCACACGATTGGGAATGATTACTTCGATTGTTTCTTGTTGTTTCACCGACATAATTGCATGATAATAGCCCACTGGTTGACGCCGACCATTAACGTATTCTGCAAATTCTTCTTTTCTACCTACATATTCTAAACGACCAAATGTTGCTTTAGGCTCACAAATAGCAAACTCCATAAATTTAATACCTCATCTTTCTCAAAAATTATCATCCTTGTTCTTCAACTAAGATATACCTAATGTACTCTTCTAGCGGTTTCAAATCATTTTGGACAAAATACCAGATTTCTTTTAAATCTATTGTATTATATGCATGCACTAAGTCATTTCTGAATAAACGATAATGATCCCAAGATATATCTGTATACTTTTCTTTTAGTTCATCACTCAAATTATGACGAATCATTTCGCCAACTTGAGTAAGACTAAATGCTACCGATTTTTGATAGTCACTATCATTTTCAAACGAAAAAAAACTGTTACCAAATTTAGTAACAGTTTCTCTAATCTCATCTATAATTATTACAATATTAGTTAACGAAAACTTGTCTTTCTGCTCCATAAATCACCTTCATGTCTTCTTGAATATTTTTCAAAAAGAAAGGATTTCTTTTACGATTACTAGGATTATCCAGTGAAGACTTCAAGATAACATCAATTTCCTTATCCAATAAATTTTCCAGCTGACTTTTAAAGGCCATCTTGTCTAATAAGGAAACGATATTAGAATCTACTGTATCTACAACAAAATCTAAGTCACTCTGTTCGTCTGCTTCACCTCTAGCATAAGAACCAAAAAGATACACTTCATGGATTTTATATGCTTCACAAACAGGCTTAATGACTGATTGTATCTCTTCAATGGAATAAATCATGTAATCATCGATCCTTTCTCATTTTAGTTTACTTAAGACACGTTCACAAATACGGATTTCATTTTCAATATCTACTTTACACGAAATTCGGTACTTTGAAAACTCTCTTAATAAACATTTCAATTCTTGTAATCGTGACTCTAATAAATCTTTTAAATAGCTCGTATCTATATTACATAGCTCTGACATCATATTCTCCTGTAAATACAATTACTTCAAGATCATCTAATACATCCAACAAATAATCTACTAAATCTTTTAATTCATCTACACTATATGCGTTTTTTAAATAGTAAAATAAGTTAATTTCAGAATGATTTTTGGCAAAACAAATCTTATTGTCTTTCCAACCAATCAAACAACCCACTATCTTTAGTAAACGAGCTGTTCTTCGAACTAATTCAACTTTCGACATTCATTTATACACTCCTATCGAATCATAGTTCTGATTTTTCCTTCCGCTAATTTTGGCGCTATTAATGCTATAATCAGAAAAATTCGTCGCATCAACATGCTCCCAACGGAAATACAGACATGCCAGCTAGGCTTCTTTGTCAGTCACGCACACACTCATCTCGTTACCGAGTCTAAGCGTTCCATCTAGTACGATCAGCACCCCCAATGACCGAGTCAAGCGAGCGACTTATGGATTTTATAAATGGTTTCCACTACCAACCAAAGCGTTTTTCCCTTATAATGAAATCAACCACGATTTGCAAAGGGGAAACTCTTTGTAGGGAATCAACGATACTTACAGCTTCTGACCTCTTTTGATTAATTCCGCTTGTAGTATTGTTGGTTCCTATTTACTTTTCAATGGACATTAAAGGCTAACGCCTTAGTGAAACAACTTAATTCTGCCATCTATTTTAAGTTGCTTCGCTAAAACCCCTTTGTTAGATATAGTAATTTCACACTCTTTTGTTTCGTTTTCGCAACTTGAAGTTCAAAAAAAATTATCAATGCTTATTCTTAATATCTCAGATAGTCTTTTTGCTTCTTCCAGTGAAAAATCTCGCCCATTTGTTCGATTAATCTTAAGATTGAATGTCGTGCGATTCATTTCCATTTTATCCGCAACATCTTTTTGACTCTGTTCCTGCTTCTCAATTATTATTTTCAAATTATTATACGGACTTTTGAATTGTTGTGCTGTGACCATACCTAAACCTCCTTGTTTGTTTCGTTTTCGAAACTTTATAATTCTATATTATCATAGCTATTTACACTGTCAATACGAAAACCGTAAAAAATATGTTTGTTGCGTTTTCGCAACAGGAAAGATATAATATCATAGAGAACAAAAAGGGAGGATTCAAATTGATTGGGGACAAATTAAAACAACTAAGAATAGAACGACATTTAACCTTAGAAGATTTAGCAAAGCAACTCAATGAAAAGTATCCAGATACAGCTAAATTCAGTAAAGGAAAACTATCTAAGTGGGAGAATAACAAGGAAGAACCAAAATTATCATCTGCTAGAATTCTTGCTGATTTTTATAATGTGAAAATCGAAGACTTCTTTTCATAAAACGTATATTATTTCCATTACTGGCATAATTTACTTTAAATTCACCATAATATAAAAAGCATTATCATTAAAGACAATGCTTTTTATATTACTTTATCCTTTAAAGA
>NZ_NGLL01000001.1:1502490-1504179 GCF_002140615.1 Enterococcus sp. 2G9_DIV0600 | reverse complement strand
CTCTGGATCATTAATATTATTATCTAACATCTCAAAATAATATTCATATCTTAATTTCTGTTCTGTCATACAAAAAACATTTAAAAGATCATAAAAAGTAGACTCATTTTTATCTTTCTTACATTTATCATACAAAGTTGATAATTTTGATAACTTCGCTAATAACATAATTAACCATCACCTCGTTTTTATTTGTTTGTCTCAAGATATTAATAAGAACTTTACCAGATGAAATTTTAATATTAGCTTGACTAACACTAGACTTATTAAGAAATTCTTTTTTATTAGGAAATAGGTACTTATTAAACCATGCAATTCGACATTCTTTTATAGTCCCGAAATATACAAAACTTGTATTGATAGAATGAAAAATTTCATGTATAGGTAAAGGTGAATTTCTATTACTGGATCTTGTTCCCCCACTTGAAGAGTCTAGACCATCAAACTTTATTTTTGTGGGATATCCTTGTAAACCTTTTTCCAAAGCTTTTTTTTGTAATTCAGATGGTTTAACCGCTTTAGTCATATACTCACTGACACAAGTAGAAAGAATTTTTTTTTCGATTTTCTCCTTATCATTTGTAGTTAGGTGAACTACCTTGCCAATATTATTTTTGATATTGTTGATATGTTTTTTTATTGGTGGCATTTTTTCTAAGAGCTGGTCTTCATAATCTTCAACTAATTTTCTGTTCATTTCGACACAAGAAGTGAACAGATTTTTTTTCAAAGCCCTCTCATAAACATCATCTATTTTTTTTACGCTAACATCGCATATCATCGAAATTTTACTTTTTAAAATTTTACAGTATGCTTCTGGAGACCAAATAAATACACCATCAGGTTTTCCACCTTTAAATTTATTTGGAACTAAAATCATTACAATTGATTGACTTGTATCTAATACTGTCATTGCTGGTATTACAATAGAGTCTCCTGTTTTAGTAACAGTTCTTATTACTGAAAAAAGATATAGATTAGAAGAAGTTTTAAAAAATGCAGGATAATAAATTTCATTGCTACGTGAAGGAGCAATACTATCAATTAAATTATAGTAAATATCACCCTCTGCTAAATTATCAAGAGCCGTATCACTCCAATTATTAGTTAAACTATCTATATTATTTACTAATAATTGGAGTGATACGGCTCTTGATAATTTAGCAGAGGGTGATATCTGTCTCTTATACACATCTAAATGCCCTCGAAATTTTTTGTTTCAACTGTTCAACATTTTTAATATTTTGATTTTCTACATCATTAATGATAAGATCGAAACAATCCAAATATTTTTTTTTGCTTAAAAAAAATTGAATCCCTAGCAATTCACTTTCAGAACAGCCTTCCTTATATTCTTCTACGAGTTCGGGCCACGAAGGAAATCCTAATGGTTTTGACAATCCAGATCCTAAAAAGGGTACCAAATTATTGACGCCCCTTAATTCTTCTAAAATCAGTTTGTTCTTCCTCCAAGAAGTTCCATAATAATCTAAAGCTTTTTTATTCTTATCACTTATGAATTCCTTGAAATCACTAGATAGTTGATACAACTCTATTACAGGATCATGTTGGCTTACCTTTTTTCCACATTCACAATAAGAATCTAAAATATTAGTTATTTCAGTCTCTTCTTCACATCTATATTGATAATCAATGAAAAAAATATTTTCATTTTTCATTTCACTAAAA
>NZ_NGLL01000001.1:1499415-1501172 GCF_002140615.1 Enterococcus sp. 2G9_DIV0600 | reverse complement strand
GAATACATGTTTACGACAAAGAGTACTATCGTTTCTGGCAATACTCTTTGATTTGTTATATATGCATGTGATCTTTTTGAGATTCGGACTGACGTTCTTTTTATTTTTATAAAACTAAATTAAATATAAATGTAGATACTGAAGTCTTATATCATAAATTACACAGAAACACATTTTTATCAAAAAATATAATTTTCAAAATCTAATTATTAGTTTTTATATGCTTCATTTCCCCTATAATTTTATTTTCATCCAGATACAAGAATCCGCTCCATTCACTCCGAGATTGATCCCTAGATCCGAACATATACTGTTTCTCTCCCAAACAAGTCCAAAATATTTTCAATTTATTTTCTTTCAGGTATTGTACTAATCTTTTTTTCTTTATTAATAAACCACTACTCAGTTCAGACAATCTACCATCAAACGCAATTAATTCATCATTTGCATTATAGTAGTACCCATGATTATCTTTCTGGTGCAATTTTAAACCATTATATAAAATTTTTGTTGGAAAAAAGAATTGTTCGTGCCTTTCCTGATTTGAAAAATCATACTCTTCTTCCCAAGTTAATTCAACATAAGTTGGAATCATCTCACCTATCTTTTTAGTTTTGTATATCGTTTCCACCCATGTATTTTCCTCCAAAGCAAAGAAGGGAGGAGCATTTTTTTCATCATCATCTAAATCATCGAAAAAAATAGGTAACTTTCCAGCATGTTCAACATTATATGTCTCCCCTGACTTTGCTTCATAAGAATACCATTGATCCATATTTAGTTCTTCGCAACTATAAGACCATGGATATTCTCCGTTATAAAGGGTATACGTTGACCGTGCTTCTGGAAACCATCTCCCCATAAAATTTTTGTCTTTCAGTTCTTCTTTAAAATCGTCAAATTGAGTATCCTTAACAAAATAGGAGTGTGACATAGACCATACTCTTTGATCTGGATCTGAAGAATCAAAAAAAATTCTTTCACTTTTTTTCTTTTCATCATATTGCTTTAAAAGAATCCACTCTTCACCTGTGGTATCAGTGTATGTGAGTTTATCCGAATGTCTAGAAAAATATTGAATGTCTTCCTCTAGCCATTCAATAATTAATATCCTATCTTTTCCCAAATCTTTACTGAAAGTAATATCTAAATTATCACCTAAGATAAATTTTGGGATATCATTTGCTATAATTAATTTATCATTTAAAGTTGGGTCAAAGTCCCTTACAAATGGATCATAGGCACCTTTATAAATATAGTCTTCTCTTTCTGAGTCACCTTCAATTTTATGAGTATCTGAAATCCTAGCAAGTATGTTATACATAGCTATCCATTGATATTTTTTTCCTATTCTCTCATATTGATCGCTGTTCCCTCTGATAAGCGGATGATGAAGATTTGTATCATAATCACCAAACAGTTCGTCTGTATATTTTAATTTTTCTCTTATGAATTTCATTGAATAATGATAAACATTCTCCAAATCAACATCTACAAAGTTATACAATGCAGATTCAAATACATATCTTCCAAAATCACCATACATTCCTGGTCCATCTATTCCATTTGGTTGCATAGATACTGCAATTCTGTTAAACCCAGATTTACCACCAAAATCATATTTTTCTATTTTTACTTTTGGAATTTCATGAGAGTTATAAGGTGGGAATACTTTTGATAAATCCCATTTTGCTGATTCACTAGAATACTCATATAAATATCTTTCAATTATTAATCTTGCGTAATCACGTAAAAGA
>NZ_NGLL01000001.1:1491407-1492503 GCF_002140615.1 Enterococcus sp. 2G9_DIV0600 | reverse complement strand
AGTATCAATATAGAAAAAACCTTTGCGTCAATATTTTTTTTGCAGGCATTTGCAAATAGTTGTGATTTCCCGACCCCTGCCTCTCCTTTAACGAGTAATACTTTATTTCGTATCAAATTTTTTTCAGTCTCTGTTATTCTAAGAAGTTTAGGAACATCCATTAATTTTTCTTATACACATCTAGATGTGTATAAGAGACAGTTATTATCTTTTGAATCAGAAAGGTTTGCGATTTGACCTTCGATTTTCTTACATTCTTTTTCTAAATTCAAAATTTCATTTGCTAAGTCATTAGATAATCTTGATTCCCAATCTAAACAAGTGTTAACATTATTTATAGTGATTTCTTCTAAAGATTCTATTATCGTTCTTACTTTTAATAAGTACTCATTTTGATTCATTATATTGTTCCGCATGCTATTTATTTCTTCAATTGCTTGTTCTTTTTTATAATTTAAATTTGATAAACCAAATTTATTGAGAGTGAATAAATCAATCGATTCTTCAGTTTGCGTTTTGACGTTAAATAAATTATTATGTCTTGTTCCTAATGCATCAAGAGATTCTTGGAGATTTTCTTCAAACCATTGTTGATTTATCGGATGGTGTTCAAAGTAATATGTTGCAATCATTGGAAATAGCAGTACTTGATCAAGAATAGTTTGATTACTAACTAAAATCAAGTCAATTCCTTTATCCCCTAAAAGTTGCTCAATTTCTTTATATGATACTGATGTTGTTGTTAAATCTCTATTGCAATATAAATATACTGTATCTAGTTTGCCGGTATAATGTTCAATAGTTTTTATAGCAGAATGCTTAATTTGAGTATAATCATTAGTCGATAGGTACTTCGACTGAAAACTAATTCGCTTATTTGAAGAAACTTCCAGTATTGGTAGTATTTCTATTCCTGGATTATTTGGATTAGAATGCAGGATTGCTTTCCCATTAAAAAAATGATGATTAAACAATAACCTACACATTCTTTCAAAGGCATATTGTGAATCCGGATTACAGCTTTCAAATTGTGTCCAATTTAGTTTCATATATTTCTTCCCCCATCTCGCAAATACCTCTTGTAATGAATTAATTA
>NZ_NGLL01000001.1:1287748-1485905 GCF_002140615.1 Enterococcus sp. 2G9_DIV0600 | reverse complement strand
AAACTTTATTTCATTTGCCTACCTACAAGTTATGTGATTAAAATAGGCATGAATCTCAACTTGAAATTATTAGGTGAAAAATTATTTTGAATACCTAAATAAATATCTACATCTAAAATTATTCTCTTAAACTCACAGGATATTTTATCTGTATTTTAAATATCATATCTCTTCTCACGTGTATAAATTTTAATCTTTTTTATATAATGTAGTGAACGCTAACTTTAAATATATAAAAACAAGACAAAGAGTACTATCATTTCTGATAATACTCTTTGTCTTGTTTTTATATTAGGCGTGAGAACATTTTGAGAACCAAACTTGCTTTTTCTTTAAATTTGTACAAAAAAAGATTTAATAGAAACGTTGATATTAAAGGATTTTGCGCTTAATTAACCTGAAATTATTGTATACGCTAAAAACATGAACTTGCGAAAATTTTCTGTTTAATCGACCGTTCGGCGAAATGCTTTCAATTTAACTTTGAATTTTTCTAATGTTTGCTCGGTTTCTTTTTCGATGCGTTCTGTTTCATAATAAGCGACCATGTCATGGTAGAAAGATAGCATCGACTCACCAAAACGTAGTGCCGAAATCTCATACATCTTCCTAGCAAGAACTTCGGGATCAGCAGGAATCTTTCGTTCATAATAATCAATAAATGCTTTTGCGAAATCCCGATCACTCTCATAGGTGACACCTAAAGACGGATCGTCGATCAAAGTATTTAAGTAGTCATTGCCTTCAACGACTAACGGTGTTCCAGCAGCCATTGCTTCCGTGTAAGTCAAACCTTGTGTTTCTGAGGTGGAGGCACTGACGAAGTAATCTGCCGCATGGTAATAGATCGCTACCTTATCATTCGCCACTTCACCGACAAATTGAATATGGTCAGATAAAGCCATATCCACCACTTTTTCTTCTAATTTTTCTTTATGCGGACCTTTCCCAACGATCACTAATTGCGCATCAGGAATCTTCGTTAAAATTTCTGGCATGCCGTCGATGATTGCTTGGATATTCTTTTCATAAGAAATACGACTGAGGGAAAGCAGCATGGGCTGATTCTCAGTGATGCCCAATTTCTCCCGCAATTCTTTTTTCATGTCAGTTGTAATGTCCGGTCGACGAAACTTCTCAACTTCGATCCCTGTGGGGATGATCCGCATTGGTGAAACCACACCATACCCTCTCAGCGTGTCGATGACTCGTTCACTAGGACAAACAACACCTGTCGAGTGGTTGGCAAAGAGCCGTGAAAGATATTTCACGTGAGATGGCCGCAAGACCTTTCCGTTGGCGATGTAGTGCAAGTAGTCTTCATACATCGTATGGTAGGTATGGATCACAGGAATCTGCAATTTGCGCCCCACCATTTTCCCCAACATCCCAGAGCCAAACTCGGTATGGGTATGGATCAATTCCAACTCTAATTCTTTGGCGATCAAATAGGCATACAACATGCCGCGCACTACGATTCGCCGGTCTTTGAAAGACACAAACGGGACACTTGGCATGCGAATGATATCTTCTTCATCCAGATCAGCATTTGGATCGGTCGTAGTAAAGATATAGACTTTATGGCCTTTTTTCTCAAGCTCTTCTTTCAATGTCTTGATCGATGTCGCCACACCACTTACCTGGGGGAAGTAGGTGTCTGTAAAAAATCCGATTTTCAAAACGGTCCCTCCAAACTTTCCATTAGTTTCTTCATTCCGTATTCATCACTTTTGTATAAACTTCTTTTAGTTCATATCCGATTTCATCAATACTTTTTTGCTTGGCCGTTTCATAGCCGGCTTCACTCAACTGTGGCAACGTGCCTTCCACGATCCCTTTGATTTTCTCAATAAATCCTTGATTGTTTTTTTCCATGTATGCATTGTGCCCATTGCTTAGCCAACCTTTATAAACAGGAATATCCCGAACAAGCACATTTTGGTGGCTGGCTAACGCCTCAAGGACCACGATTCCTTCTGTTTCTTCATAGGATGGAAAGAAGAACAGATCAGCCGCTGAATATGCCCCTTCGATGATGTCTCCTTTGATATAGCCGGGAAACAGCACGTTTTCTGGATGGTCTTCATTAACAAGGTCGCGGATCTGCTTAGGAATCGTCATCATTGGTGTATGACCAAACCAGATAAACGTATACTCAGGCAATTGTCTGGCTATCTCTACAAAATCAAGAATGCCTTTTCGTTCAAAAAACAAACCGACCGATATAATCACTTTTTGATCTGGTAAGAGATTGAAATACTCACGAAAGGCTTTTTCTTTCTCTTGATCCGGCTGATATTTATCAAGATCGATCCCGTTCGAGATTGCCTCGATCGGCACTTGGATACCATACCCTTCCAAAAGTTCTTTCGAATAAGGGGTCGGGGTGATCAACTGATCGGCTCTAGAATAAAGATTGATCAAATATTTTTTATATAATGGCGAAAGCTGATTCGAGCCAATAAATGAATTCCGAAAATCCTCTTCTGTAGAATGGGCATGGTAAATCACTTTTTTCCCTTGTCTTTTGGCTTTATTGACCATATGCATACTATTGATTCCATACGTGTTAATGTGAAGAATGTCATAATCCTCATCATTTTTATCAAGAGTAAAAGGAATCCCGACAGACGTCAGTGCTCGCTGCTGATGAGCCAATGCGCGACCGATACCTGATTTAGCTAATAATTTTTCTCCTTCAAAATAAAGAAGTACTTTCAAAGATGATTCCTCCTTGGAAATGCTTATATCTGATATTAGTATACCATAGGCGATCGCAGACATACTCCTACCATGGTCCTAGATTTTGTTCCCCATTTAACCATGATACGGGAAAAACTCAGGGAATCATAGCTTAATTCCAAGATATGACAAAACTGTTCGTTTTCTGAAAAAAGTAGTAAGTTGTTGCAAGTCAAATCAAACAAAATGTCTTCTTAAAACAAAAAAGGCAACAAGCAAAAATTGCTTGTTGCCTAGAAATGATTAGTTTACATACTGTTCGATTAACTCTACAACTTCTTCCATTGTATCGCAATCTTCTAAAGCACGTTTTGCTAATTCTTGCATGTCAGTCGTTGACAAGCGTTTCATTAAGCTACGTGTTTTCAGAACAGATGTTGCACTCATTGAGAACTCATCTAAGCCCATACCTACAAGAAGTGGCACAGCAGTTTGATCGCCGGCCATTTCTCCACACATACCAGCCCATTTTCCTTCAGCATGCGCTGAGTCGATCACGTTTTTGATTAAACGTAAAATTGATGGGTTGTATGGTTGGTACAAGTAAGACACGCGCTCATTCATGCGGTCTGCAGCCATTGTGTATTGGATCAAGTCATTGGTACCAATACTGAAGAAGTCAACTTCCTTGGCGAACTTGTCTGCTAAGACAGCAGCTGCTGGAATTTCGATCATGATTCCGACTTGGATCTCGTTAGAAACCTCAACGCCTTCGTCAATCAATTTTTGACGCTCTTCTTCATACATTTTCTTCGCAGTACGGAACTCTTTCAATGTTGCCACCATTGGGAACATGATACGTAAGTTGCCGTGAGCAGAAGCACGTAACAACGCACGAAGTTGGGTACGGAACATGTCATCCCCAAGTTCAGATAAGCTGATACGCAATGCACGATAGCCTAAGAAAGGATTCATTTCATGAGGCAATTTTAGGTAAGGAAGTTCTTTATCGCCACCGATATCCATTGTACGGACAACCACTGGTTTGCCAGCCATTCCTTCTAAAACTGCTTTGTATGCTTTGTATTGGTCTTCTTCTGTTGGGAAATCAGGAGAATCCATGTACAAGAATTCAGTCCGGTATAAACCGACTGCTTCTGCACCATTGTTGTGGACACCTTCTAAATCTTTTGGCGTTCCAATGTTTGCAGCCAATTCAAAGTGCTTGCCATCAGCCGTAACTGTTTCAGCATCTTTCAATTTTTCCCATTCTGCTTTTTGTTCTGCGTAGGCTTTCCCAGCTTCAACAAATTCAGCTGCTTGGTCATCTGTCGGGTTGACGATAACGTCACCGATAATGCCGTTAACAGCTAAGATGTCGCCCGCTTTCACTTTTGCAGTGATCTCCATCGTTCCAACGATTGCTGGGATTTCAAGAGAACGTGCCATGATTGCGGAATGAGAAGTACGTCCACCAATATCTGTTACAAAAGCTTTTACAAAGTTGCGGTCTAATTGTGCAGTATCACTTGGTGTCAAGTCATGCGCAACAACGACTACTTCTTCGTTGATCATTGAAGGATTAGGCAAAGTCACATTCAACAAATGCGCCAAGATACGTTTCGCAACATCTTTGATGTCAGCTGCCCGCTCTTGCATGTAAGCATTGTCATCCATTGCTTCAAACATACCAATATACATGTCAGTAACTTCTTTCAACGCAGCTTCTGCATTGACTTTGTTATCTGTCACGTTTTGTTTGATTTGACCGATCATCTCAGGATCTGAAAGAACCATTAAATGAGCATCAAATACTTGTGCTTCTGCTTCGCCTAAAGTTTGTGCTGCTTTGTCACGGATTTGTTGTAATTCCGCTGTTGACTTCGCTAGCGCATCATCTAAGCGTGCTTCCTCTGCTGCAGTATCTTCAACTGATACTTTTGAAAAAGATAAATCAGGTTGTACTAACAGGTAGGCTTTCGCAACGGCTACACCATCACTAGCAGCAATTCCTTTTAGCATCTCAACCATTATTCAGACAAACCTTCTTTTTTCATTGTTTCTACGATTGCAGCGATTGCATCTGCTTCGTCAGCACCTTCAGCAGTGATAGTAACATCAGAACCTTGGCCAACACCTAATGACATTACGCCCATGATTGATTTAAGGTTTACTGATTTACCTTTGTACTCTAAGTTGATATCAGAGTTAAATTTGCTTGCTGTTTGAACCAATAATGTAGCTGGACGTGCGTGAATCCCTGTCTCAGCAACTACGTGAAAATCTTTCTTTTCCATATTGATCAATCTCCTTTATGATACGTTTTTTTGTGTGAAGGCAAAATTTCCATGCATGCAATGACACCCGAAAAAAATCGCCCTTTCAACTGTTAAGATTACCATTTTTTTCATCGATAGACAACCGTTTTCTCTTAAATAAACGATTGAAATAAATGTCCTATTTATTTTCTTGTACATAACGGTAGATGATCTTCCCGTTTAACCCCGCTTCTCCGACAAAAGAAGACCGATCTTCCAGCTGGAGCCAGACATCTCTAAATGCCAGAAATTCCGGCTGTTGAACAATCAATTCTTTGATCTCTCCATTGCGTAAACGCACTACTTCTACAGCAAAATCTCTGTTCTCCATCGTCCATTCTCACCTCTTTCTTTCTATTATAATTGAATTGATTTCTATTTAAAAGACGCTTTTGTAGATGAAAAAGCAGCGAGAACTTTTCAGAGTAAAATTCTTGCAGTCTGACAAAAAGTTAGTATAATAGAATTATGGTCAGTAAAGGTCAATAATACATTGCCTCGAAGGTGACCGTTTCTTTGCCCACAGCCCCTTTTCTTTTACAAGCGATCAAAAGCGCCGTAAAATAGGGTTGTTGGAACAAATATGAAAGGTCGTGAATCTATGCTTTGTCAAAATTGCGGCAAAAATGAAGCTTCAATTCATTTATATGCCAATGTCAATGGTCAAAGAAAACAACTCGATTATTGTCAAAGTTGTTACCAAAAATTAAAAGCTCAATCTGGGAATGCTGCAGCTGCAATGGCGCAAGATCCTTTTGGATTTGGCAATCTTGATGATCTATTCCGTCAAATGTCTCGTCAAATGCAGCAAGGAAATACCCCTTATGAACAAAATCCACCGACACAAACCGGCGGTAACGGTTTTGTCGGCGGTCAGCCTCCACGCAATAACCAAGCACCTGCAGGTCTGTTAGGAGAATACGGCATCAATATTACCCAAATGGCTCGTGATGGCGAAGTCGATCCAGTCGTTGGTCGTGATTCAGAGATCAAACGAGTGATCGAGATCCTTAATCGCCGAACCAAAAATAACCCTGTTCTTATTGGTGAACCCGGAGTTGGGAAAACTGCCGTCGTTGAAGGGTTAGCCCAAAAAATCGTTGATGGCGATGTGCCACAAAAACTGATGGACAAAGAAGTCATTCGCCTAGACGTTGCCTCTCTTGTGCAAGGTACAGGTATTCGTGGCCAATTTGAAGAACGCATCCAAAAATTGATTGAAGAAATCAAGCAAGCAGAAAACGTGATTTTGTTTATTGATGAAGTCCATGAAATCGTTGGGGCTGGTGCAGCTGGCGACGGAAATATGGATGCTGGAAACATCTTAAAACCAGCGCTTGCCCGTGGAGAACTACAAATGGTCGGAGCAACGACGTTAAATGAATACCGCATTATCGAAAAAGATGCTGCTTTAGAACGCCGTTTGCAACCAGTACGTGTGGATGAACCTTCTGTGGAAGAAACCATTCGTATTTTAAAAGGCTTGCAACCGCGTTATGAAGATTATCATCATGTGAAATATACCGATGAAGCGATCGCAGCTGCCGCTACCCTTTCTAACCGTTACATCCAAGACCGATTCTTGCCTGATAAAGCGATCGATCTACTAGATGAAACAGGTTCGAAGAAAAACTTGACGATCCAAATCGTTGATCCAAAAACGATCGAAAAGAAACTGCAAGAAGCAGAAGAACAAAAGCAAGCAGCCTCTCGAGAAGAAGATTTTGAAAAAGCTGCTTACTATCGCGATCAAATCAACAAACTGCAAAAAATGAAAGAACGTCAAATCAGCGAAGAAGAAACGCCAGTCATTACTGAAAAAGACATGGAACAAATCGTTGAAGAACGGACGAATATTCCAGTTGGCGAATTGAAAGAAAAAGAACAGACCCAATTAAAAAATCTCGCGGATGACTTGAAAGCAAAAGTTATCGGACAAGATGAAGCGATCGACAAAGTAGCCAAAGCGATTCGCAGAAACCGGGTTGGTTTAGGGAAGCAAAATCGTCCGATCGGCTCTTTCCTTTTCGTCGGTCCAACCGGTGTCGGGAAAACGGAATTAGCCAAACAATTAGCTTATGAAATGTTTGGCTCCGAAGAAGCAATGATTCGTTTCGACATGTCAGAATACATGGAAAAACACAGTGTATCAAAATTGATCGGCTCTCCTCCTGGCTATGTCGGCTATGAAGAAGCAGGTCAATTGACTGAAAAAGTTCGCCGGAATCCTTACAGCTTGATTCTATTGGATGAAGTGGAAAAAGCCCATCCTGATGTATTGCATATGTTCTTGCAAATTCTCGATGATGGTCGTTTGACGGATGCCCAAGGACGTACGGTCAGCTTTAAAGATACCCTGATCATCATGACAAGTAATGCCGGAACCGACAAAGTTGAAGCCAACGTTGGCTTTGGTGCCGCACGTGAAGGCATCACTCGTTCCGTGTTAAATCAATTGAACAATTACTTTACGCCAGAATTTCTCAACCGCTTTGACGGGATCATCGAATTCAAGGCACTAAGCAAGGAAAACTTGTTATCGATCGTGTCCCTTATGCTGCATGATGTCAATCAAACCCTTAGTCATCAAAAACTGCATATCGATGTTCCGCAAGACGTGCAAGAAAAATTGGTGGATCTTGGTTACAGTGCAACGATGGGTGCTCGCCCGCTGCGTAGAACGATCCAAGATCAAATCGAAGATGGGATTGCAGAATTCTATTTGGAGCATCCGCAAGTGCGTCAGTTAAAAGCCCAATTGGAAGATTCAGATAAGATCGTTGTAACTTCCGCTGAATCCCCTGCACCTTCTTCAAAAGCCAACACGACTGAAGAAGAATCTTCGGAAACAAACGAGTAAAAAGCTTTAAAAACGTGTCTTGAACCGTTTCCTTTGCCAGACAACCATGTTTTGCCAAAAAATTGGGTAATTCCGAGTTGTCTGGCTTTTCTTTTGAAAAAAAACGCCCTATAATGTTATTAATAAATACATAGAATGTGAGGTGAGTCTGGTGAAATTAATCAATGTTACGAACAGCCATTCTCGACTAGTATTGAATCAACTTGAAAATACCGACGCAGAACTTGTAAAGGTTTACACAGCCGGAGACACGACCGTGATCTTTACCTCAGCGCCGAACCACAATGAAATTCTGCTGATCAATAAAAAACGAAATATTCGCCCTACAGAAGTAGAAGAAATCAAAAATTACTTTCTGAAAAAATTACCTGATGGCTCGTATGATCCTTCAACCATCTCTGTGATCCAAATGCCTGAAGTGGTTGAAATCTCCATCAAAAAATCCTTATCCTCATCCCATTAGTTTAGCCTAATTACGTCTTAAAAAAATATCTATAAAAGATGACTGTCGCAGCCTTCTTTTATAGATATCTTTTTTGTTTGAATGTAACCAAGAATTTACTTAGTCTTTTAATCAAAACTGTACTCTTTCCGCTAATACTAGCTGATTTTTTCTATCGTATTTGATCGAATTCGTCCTTCAATAATCTTGCTATTGATAAACTCCCCTAATCTTTTCCATGTCTCAATATTATGGATATCTTCAAGAAAGAAAAAATACTGATTTTCTTTCGACTCAACGAACCGATCAGAAATAACAAGATCTGCATCTGCAAAATTTCCTACCATGGTAACTGTCTCTGGTTTGTATACACCTGTTATATAATTTTTCACTAACACGGCATAGTTGGCATGGTACGTAATATGGATCATTACATGCAAGGGTTTTGCCATGACATGCCCAACATAAGAATAGAGCAGCTCAGTTAACTGGGTACTAAATATATCTAAGTCTCGCTCTGATATACTTTCTTTGTAAACAGATTTTAACATCTCTTTTATGGTTAAAAATTTATCATTCATCAGTAATTTTTTGTCTTCAAGATAAAAGAAAGAGCTTAAGCTTAGTTTATCTGTGATTAAAAAGCGATAGACCAGCTGGAAGACAAACGTACGATGAAGATTATCAGGAATGCTATAACTTTCTTCCATTTTTTCTAATGCTTCAACCGCTCTATCCACTATAGGATTTTTTGTTAGTCTCATTAACCCTGCCCCTAAACGCTCACAAATTTCAGGCGTTAAGAATTCTGGAAAGAAATATACAGCAAAGAGATAGTAAAGAAATTTTTCTGATTGAAAAGCAGCATCATTTATTTTTTTATTTAAAGGATAAAACGTTTGGGAAAAGCTTAAATGAAGCTCTTCGTACAAGCACAAACCAATAGACATCTCCTGATCTGAGATCACATCGGTATAGTGGCCCATCTTGTGCGCATCTAAAAAAATTCTAGTTATTCTAGAAAGTTTGTCCCGTTGAATCTTAGTAGGACTCTTTTCGTTTCTATAAAGGTAATTGTTGTCTTCTGCAAATGTCGTAGAATGGCTATTCAAGATATATGAAAGCATTCTGATTTGACTCTCCCTTCCTTCCACAATCAAATAATTCATTCGCTTACTGATTTGACACTCTATCCCCATAGAACGTATGATATCGTTTGCCCTATTGACTAATTTATAACAATAAGACTGACTATAATTAAAATGAGTGGATAGTTTGATCATCCCCACTTTTCGATGCCTAAGAAAGTAAATCAAGACTTGGAAAACGGCACTTTGCTTAATATACGTTATTTTCAAATTTGAATACAGCGAAGGATAAGTTCCTGATGCTTTCAACGTGGATATCCGAAATAATCGATTTTCGAATCTGATCAGTGCGTCTGTCGTGCTTGTGTTTTCTATGTAATCTTCGTTTATCTGCATGATTAATGATTTCACATTGCGGTTCGTAAGTGAATGCTTACAAGCTAATTCATCGATTGATGCTTCCGTCCTTGAAATAATATCCTCTAATAAATTCAATTTTTGTTCTTGCCGCTCCGTTAGAAACAACTTCCATAAATCCATGGTAATCTCCTTCTTAACGATAGTTACTTCTGTGATGTTAGTTAACTCATAGTTAACAAGAAAACATATAACATTAGTTATTAATAAAAAAGAATATCTCTTTTATGCTAAAATCTGCTTCTTTTTAATAATAAAAAGCAAAAAGAAATGATCCTGCCGTTCATAAAAAACTACTGCAAGGATCATCAATTACTCAAAGGACCAATGAAGCCAACCGATTTGTAAAGTCCTTTAACGATTTACCACCGAATCTTTTCCCTGATCAAAGTGAAAAAAACTATAGAAAATAAGCAAGTACAAAATAAAAACAGCTTTTTTCGAGACAGTCCTGTGGGAGAGCAAAATCAGCGGCCGCCCAACTGTCTGTCAAAGGATTAAGAAAGATTTTACGCAACAAGAAAAGTCTAGGGGTAATGATCTCCCCTAAACTTCTCTTATTTTTTTTGCAATTTTACAAGCGTCAAAATAAGCAAAACGGAAACGAGTGATAAGGCGATGACCAACCAAAGATTGGCTTTTGATTGAACAGTAATTGTATTGCTAGAATCAGCAGCCTCCTCAATAAACTGGTCGACCTCTTCCTTTGTATAATGAAAATACGTTGTCGTTTCGTCGTTGCCATCTGATCGTATAAATTGATACTCCCCAGACATCAATTTGGCCCCATCCAACAATGGGACATTAAAGAGCGTTTTTATATAGGGTGAAAGAACAATCTGTTCCGACTCTATCTTCCCTTCAGCGATAATCTCCTGATTGGGATTGATCACACGATAGGTGCCACCCTCAGCATAGGTCACAAGCGGATCATTATTATATAGATAATAAGATAGAGTCGTTGTGTCTCCAGTAATCGTAAATTCAAAATCCCCGATAGTCTGTTTTGTTCCTTTAGCCAGTTCATTCAGTTTTAGGCGAACGACGATTACTTTCTGATAGACTTGCTGAATATCTACAGAATCTTTATTTTCTTGTATGCCGATTACCTGAGAAAAATTGATCCCACCTAATACTTCCCCATGAATCCTTTTATTTACATTAATGATGATTTGAACATCTCGACTTTGCTTTGCATCTAATTGCAAAAAACCATCAACGAAATTCCCATCTTGCGGTTGGATTTTTACATAATTCTTTATATCATAATCTTGGTTCAGTAAATTTTCTGTTTCCGCTACATAAGTCATCGAATTCCTCGTAGAAACAGCGATACTTGGAAAAACCGAGACTTCAATGGCATAGTTTTCAAGATTGGTAACAGTTGCCGTATAGCGATATTCCTGATTCAATTGAGGTGCAAATTGAATATCCTTTACCTGACTTGTCTCATCATCAGCTTGGATCGAAACATTAAATGAAGAGCTGATCTGTTCTTCCGCTGCTACACTTTCAGTGTAAAAGAACATTCCTAAGAACAGGCAAAAAAAGACCACCTTAAAAAAACCGTATTTCTTCTCGCAATTAGAACTAGACATGAAATTAAGGTGTAACGTCCGTAGCTTCTGATGCAGTCAAAGTGATTAGATAATCTGCTTCTTTGGTACTGTCAAATGTTGCTGGATCGATCGTATAGTCAAAAGTACCTGTTTGAGTTGCTTCGTATCCTTGCTCTGCTTCCACACTGAATACTTCACTTGTAGCAACGGTTAGACCAGGTGCAATTGTTTCTCCCGGCACTTGTGCTGTGATCACCACTTTTTTTGCACCAAAGGATTTATTCGCTAATGTTCCCGATAGTGAGAAAGTACCTGATAGCGGATCTGCTTTTGCATCCGTAAAACTAATCTCTGCAAAGTCAACCGTTTTTGTTTCAGCAGGTGTTTCTAACGTAAATGTTGCTGTTCCTTCGTTAACAGTTACAGCAACTTCCTCTGCTGCTACAGGTACGGACACACCAATAGAGAGAGCAAATAAGAACGCTGTTGCTAAGATAACCTTTTTCATTGATTTCATTCCTCCTTATATATTTTTTTGTAAGAATCGAGCTTACAAAAAAACTATACACTATTTTTTTTGGCAAACTTCTCTTCTTTTTGCAATTTTTTTCACCAAAAGAATAAAGGTTTTTTTAATCTTATCTCGCGAAATTTTCATTTTCCTCCATCAAAACTGGTGGCAGTTAACGAAAATAAATAGACATGAAAAGTGAAATTTTTTCAGATAACGGTCGTAACGCTTATTACTTTGACCCACTCTCTCTAGCAAACAAGGAAAAGCCAAGCCACTATTTGTTTATTCCGGCATGAAGGAAGTATCAGTCGTTTCCATTTCTTCCACTAGAGAAGAACTTTCATTACTCTGCAAGAGACTCTCTGTGGAAAAGGTTGCCTCTGTTGAAGAGGTACTTGTCGTAGCTGATTCCCCTACACTCTCATCACTCTCGACGATGGATGCATGGTCTTCTTGGTTGTTACTTGACGGCAAAAGTGAAGACGACAAATTTTGATTCGTCGCTGCAGAAGAGATTTCCGTGATAGTAAAAATTACTTTATAGTTACCTTGATCTGCCGTCAGAAATTTTTTAGGATCTAATGTAACATAAAAATGGTGGTCATCCATCGTTTCTGTTGCCACCATTTCTGCCGCATTTTCAAAAGCAGCGCTCAATCCACTGCCATTTGAAGAGATCTCCAAGTGATAAGCCGTTGTCACATCACTGGCAGAACTTTCAACTTTTAGACTACCTTCATAACTCAGTAATTCATTGCTAAAATCAATCTCCTGAAAATCAAAAATGATTGGTTCTTCCACCGTTAGTGAAAAACTCGCTTCTGCAGCAAAAATTCGTTCCGTATACAATAAAGAAAAACACGAAACCATTAAAAGACAGCTTGCTTTAATCCGTTTCATCATTCTAGTTCTCCTTGAGTAAAAATACCTACTGTTTTAAGGCAAGACACGATTCACTATTACCAAACAAATGACATCCTTCCCTTTCTTGCGGTATCCCTCCGCTTAGAAAGGTGGTCTCTACTCGACAACGGTAAAAAAACTGATCGTAAAGAGAGGGAGATCTTTTGTTCATCATATTCCCTTACGCATGTTCTCTTCAGTCAATTATCGTCAATAATTCCTTCAACAGTCATTCATCCAGTCAAAAAATAGTTATTGATTTTGGTCTTGTGAATCCTTCTCCGCTTAAATCATAGCACAAATGGAAAACCCTCAATTCTCCTCAAAACACCGATATTTACAGTCTAGGGAGAATTGATTTCCTCAATGATGCAAAATGACGCAACAGTTTATTTGTTTTAAGTCAGAGCTATTCTTCTATATAGCCAAAGGAACTTTCACTTTTATGGTTTCACCACCCAAGCCTCATCATAGTAATCGATCGTAAATTCAGTATTTGGAAATTCAGTCTTCACAAATTGCTTTATTGCCGCCAACTCTGTTTCAACATTTGTAATCAAAGTGATATATTCTACCTTGTTTGTGTCCTTCAACTCGACTATGTATTGTTCTGCATCTGTCCAATGGGCATCAATAAATGTGAAAGCTACCTCTTCAGAGGCATGTTTAAACCCATCCATTATCAAAACGTTAGTGGAATCAACGATTTTCAACGTGTCTTTCAGGATATTCAATGAATCAACGATATATTTTTCTACTTGATCTAGGCCAAAGTTTATCGGAAACACGCAATTTCGATAGAAATGATCGTATCTTTCGTTAGCAAAACGTATGGAATACATTCTTTCACTTAAGCGTATATTTTCTATTATTTCCATCATCTTTAAATCACCTTCAGGTTTATTTATTACAAATAAAATTGCTATAGTTAAAATACCGCAATTCCGACTATTTTATTTATCTTTTTTTGTCAAAAATTTGCACATTATTTAGCAATTTTTTTTAATGCGGTCTCAAGCAACTCAAAGTAAGCGGTTCTTTCTCAAACGAGAAAAGCACCTGAGGCTAATTTCCATTTCGTTTTTTAGCACTCATCTGCCAGCAACCCAAAACAAATTTTGAATCGACTCAAAAAAAGAGAGCGCCAGCTGCGCTCTGCTTTATGTATATTTCGCCAAGATCGCTGATTGGATCATGGCATTCAAATTATCCCAATCTCTTGTATTATGAACATTGCCAAAAAATGCAAATTTTTGTGATGCATTATGGATCAGCACACCATCTGAAACCAAAATATCAGAGTCAGCTAGATTGGCATTAAACTTGATAACTTTCTCATTATAGATTTTCAATAGCGTATTTTTGATAACAGGGATATATTCCGGATGATTCAAAAGAGAGATACCAATAGTGATTTGATCTTCTTTTTGGATAGGTAGGTAGGAAGTAACGATTTGGGAAAGCTTACGAATAAAAAGCGGCTCTCTCTCGATCCATCCCCGATGATTATTAAGGACCCGATCTATGATAACCTCCACTTCAACCAGTCGATCATTTGTATAATCAATCTCCCCGATTGACAAAAAATTATCTAGATACAGATGGATATAGCCCCAAGTATTGATCACTACTTCATAGATAAAAACTGATGAAGCCTGCTTTGTTAGAGCATATTTCTTTGAAAGTTGTTCAAGAATCTGAGAAGCAAAATCCACATAATCATTGTTTTCAAGCATGAGGAATTTTTCCCCGATCACCTTTTTTTCAGACTCTCTCACTGTTTCTGGGATGAAAAGCACCCGCCAAAAATAATAGTAGACAAGTTCTTTTTCCACATCAGATTGATTGCGAATAGGAAAAAGATTTGCCAGCTGTTGATCATTTTCTTTCTTTAAACAATGATAAAGCGCTAATGTTGACGCATCAACTCCAGGAACAATATTCCCTCGGAGGATGGCATTTTCAATAATAGAAAAAACGATCGCATGCTTGACCTTTGTCGTACGCAACGTCTCATAATCTTTGGCGATCCACTCCACACTAGAACGGATGGGATGTTCTGTATAAACATTACAGGCCATGACTTCGACGAGATAATGATACATGCGAATACATGATTCTTCCCCTGTTAATTGAATCGAATCACTGCTATTACTGATTTTTATCGGTACATTTTGGACCGCGAACATTTTTTTTAAATAACTAAGCAGTTTATAACAATATGAAACACTAAAAATCAGCTCTTCTGAAATATCCACCATTCGTGTTTTTCGTTTTCTTAATAAATAGATGAGGAGTTTGTAATAGGGAGATTCCAAAAAATACTTTTTTTTGAGGTTTACAAAAATATACAGACTTTGTTCTTGATTTAAATCATCAGACAGATGAAGTGTTCTTTTTTCAAGAAAAAAAAAGGAGTCCTCCAGCGTTGAAATACCGGCTAGATCATCATCGATCTCAGTTAAGAGGATTTTCACCTGATAAAGTGACTTACTGAGGGATTCTCCAATCGCATCTAAAGAAAGTTGTTTTTCAACAACGAGATTTCTTACAATTGTTAGTTTATCAACTTGTTTCTTAGTTAAGTAAAACCTATACAATTTTTCTATATAATCCAATTTTTTAACCGCCTTAATAAAAAAAATATCCCAGCTTCCAATTATAATAAAAAAAATTTAAGTAACTGCCAAATCATTCACAAAACGGTCATTTTTAATCATTTCTTCAACTTTAACTCATTCTAAGATTTTTCTCTTAATCTGAAAAGTATTCTGACTGAGCGTAGTATTCACTGTTATGATACCCATTTTGATATTGTAGCTCTGACTTGATCGATCTGCTTTTGGTATCAAAAATGAATCTACATACGAAGCTTGTTCTTCAAACTCCGCAAATATGTGAAGAAAAAAAAGCCTTTCTACACTTTCTGCTACTAATCTGATTCACAAAAAAAACGCTTGATCCAGCAGCGCATCATTTATAGGACAACTAAGCTTGCTCACTAAGATCCTTTCTACTGGCTAGGAGTGTTAGTCATAAGAAAGGGAAAATCGGCAGTCACAATGATGGTTCACTCTGTTGATGGAATCAAAGTTCTTTCGTCCATTGTAAAAAAAAGCAAGCTGGCTTCTACAGGAATAGTGGATTTGTAGCCTCTCGCCTATTCGATTGTCAAATGGCTCTCCTAGGGGGCTGAGAAAGCTTGCTATTAATGTCTCGAGAAATTGATTGCTAGCTTTGTCGTTCTATCCACTTGCCGAAGACAAACTAAAGCAACTCCCTTTTACTAAGGCGTAAAAAAGCGTGGTAAAATGTCAGAATATTCAAACATAATTTCCGATAGAAAAAGATGAACTTCTAGAAAGAAGGATCAAGTTCCTTTTAGAGTACTGCGTTCTCGTTTTATCCAGCAATCTTTATATTCATAGATATTCAAAATGACCAAGTCATCCGTCAATTCATTAAATGCGTCAATCAACTCTTTATCCCCCGCATCAACATTTCCCACTACCTTAAAGTCATAATAGTTGCCCGATTTGTCTACACATTCGATCACATAACAAATAACATCTCCCCAAAAATGCTCTAGTCGATGGTGACAACCGGCTTGATCTAAGCGTGCATGTTCCGCGATACAAAACACATGCTGGATCGTGTGGGTAAGGATGTTGATCTCCCCTAAAGAATTTTCCAAATACGCTAGTGTTTCAGCGATATCTGCTTTTTGATCAACAATTAGATTTCGTTCTAAAATCGAATTTACTTTATTACTGAAAAAACGAACGCTTATCATCAAAGCCTTTTGCTGTTCAATATTTTTTTCTTTAGACTGCAGCATATTTTCACACTCCTAAAAAGAACTTTAATCCTCTTTAATAAGCATATAACATCTTCTTTTTTAATTTTATCGTCTTTTGATGAAAAAAACTAAAAAAAAAATAATCATTTATTATAATAAGAAGAATTTGCCACTTACAGAAAAAAATGAGTGTTGAATTTTTTAAACGAAGCTCTACCCTGAAAGTCACAGGCTGTCCCAAGAGTTGCTAATTCCCTTCACGATCCATCCTGATAAAATAGGAGGCATCCGGTTTTTGAATTGACAGTTCTCATGAATTGCACTTTCAAACAATGGGTTCTATTGAACTTCGATTACATCAGAAACCCTAACTCTGTTAGCTTTCTTCACCAGCCCCTGCTGGTCATTCCTAAAAATGATTCCGCTGAAATCCCTCTTTTCTTTGTAAGAATTTCATATCGCTAGCACTCCTTCACCCGTCATCACAACAAATATAATTTTACCTATACTTTTTGGGACTGTTCAATCATAAATGATTTCTCAGCCCCAGATTGATATGAAATAAAAAAGCCGATCTTTCTCAAATAAAACCTTAACCTGACACAAGAAAACAACAGAGAAAGTGAAATGCTCTACGAGGTCATTCTACCGAGAAATCCCTACGATTAACAGATAAAAACGCATATTCTATAATTTATTCCAATAATTTTGACAATATTCACCAATATCTTTATTCTATGTCAATTTTTGTATTACTTAAAATGATTCCTGATAATGCAGGAAAAAGCAATCTTAAGGACAATTGTAGAGAATAAAAGCGATCACTTAAATAAAGCCCTCAGAAAACTTGTTCTGTATTTCAGTGAATCTTGGATTTTTAAGAGACTAAATCAAAGGGTTGAAGTCAAGTCATTTGTTGACTTCTGCACTTCTTCTAGCCTACCTGAAAAACCTCCACAAATTAGTGGCTGACTTTTACGCTGGGCATACTACTTTGCTTATGAACGAAATCGACTTAGATAAAGAAAACCTCCTATGATCTTCCTAGAGAAGCGCCAATGCCGACAAATCACAGCAATTACTCCGAATAGCATCGGGAAAAGTGCTTTTTTAGCAACAGATCATACATCACAAAATGGAGAGATGCCCTGGATGCCACCAGTTTGAAGCAATGGTTTCATTTATTGTTCGTCTAATAGGCTATTTTTGCTTTACTCCTTCGTTTTTAGTAATACAGGAACTTCGATAGGAAAAACAACTTATCCCTCCTTCCAAAAATCCCAGCAAAACAAAAAACCTTATTTTTTATCAGTTTTCTACACTATTTGTTGTTATTTCGCAAAAATATAGATAATATTCACGATAATTTCCCTTTATACTTTTTATATTCAGAAAAACATCTGAAAATCTAGAACGAGGTTTAAAAATGAAAAAAACTTTCTTAAGTATCACTCTCGGAGCCACAATCTTACTAACGGGTGGAGTCAATGCGACCGCCTTAAGCGTCAGCAATCCTAATAGCGACCCCCTCAAAGTTACCATCTTAGATGGAAATTCTGCTTTCGCTTTTCACAACGAAATGCGTTTAACGAATGGGGGAAGGTTTACTATCGGAGATGCCTTTTTCGAAAATAGCACTCTTTCTGCGCGAGGAGGAATTTCAAATGTGGGCGGTGCACTATTTAATTACACTCGCTCACCCATTGAGGTGATCGTTGAAGTCAAAGCCCCTGAACAAAGTGGCATCCAAATCACTGATAACCCAACAGTGACGATCAAAGCCGAGGCTATTTCTCGTGGAGAAAACACGATCAACTCCACTTATTCCGTTAGCCGTGAGACTGCTTTCTTAACAGAGCCACCAATAATTACTGTTACAGCCAGACTTTCAGGGGAAAGTGAAAACTTTTCTTGTGTATCACTATAAGCAAATGTGTATCACTATAAGCAAAAAAGATCGCCAATTTTTGTACACAATCGAACCATCCGAATCTTTTCTATAAAACGACAGAGACTTATTTATCAAGTCTCTATCGTTTTCATTTTATAAACAAAAACCGACGCAGTAGTTTGCAGATCGTTGCTGCCAGCTTCAAATGAACGAATGATAATCGCAATAATAAATTTTAACCACAATAAAATATTCCAGCGTATATATTTTATATATTTTCAAAAAAATTAGCACTAAATCGGATAATCGCTACCCTAAATTGCATATTATAATTCATTTAAGCAGTGCAACAACTGCAATAATTAAAGTGAGGTTTTGAATATGAAAAAAATTGTTCTAGGCAGTACATTCATTGCATCTTTGTTGTTAGCCGGAGGAGTCAACGCGTTTGCTGTGACAGATGTCCCTGCCTCGGAGACGATTCCGGTTGAACTCGAATATGGAGAGGCAACATTCGAGTTTAATGACGGCATCGCCTTGGAAGAACCTGTACAGATTACTGATGTTTTATTAAACAATGGAACTGTGGCAGGAACTATCTTAAATGTAGGTGGTACTTTGACCAATTTAACTGCTTCTGAAGCAATCGTTTATTTTGCTGTTAACGCGCCTGATGACTTTGATGGAATCGTTGTCGACGCTACTAATCTTAATACTTTGACTGCTGACCCTGTTGATATTGAATCCCTAGGAACAGACATAACATTTACAATCGATCAAACATTTGCACAAGATTTTGCTGCATTAGCAGAAGATGCAGACGCTCCTGTGATCACTGTAATTGCACAAGATGGTACCGATCCTGGTCAAACTCCATCACTATAATTTTCAAAAGGAAAAAAATCATGAATCATACATTCAAACACAGAAATTCTTTTCTAAGGATTTCTGTGTTGCTTCTCTTTATAGCATTCATTAGTAATGCAAGTATCCGTCGCGTAAATGCCGATGAAACTGCGAATTCATTAAAACTTACACTTAGTGAAACGGAGTACAAAACTTCTGATAATACCTTGAGTATTTCTCCTGAGATGGAGACGGCGTATATTGTTGAAATTACACTAGAAAATGTTGGATCCGGTGATTCATCCATTGTTGTCACACCTTACACCTCTACTGCTCTCTCACGAGAATCAGCTATCATCTATAGCGATGACTTAAACTTACTGCTAGATGACAAGTATAACTTTTCCAATTATGCATCAATCGAATCAGAGGCATTAGATGACGATAATCAAATTGAGATCCCTCCGAATGAATCCGTTCTGGTGACCGTTACGATTACTCTTCCAGAGGAGCCTGCACGTGAAGGAACCGTGATGGGGGCAATCAATTTTAGTCAGATCATGGGTCTTGAAACAGCAGAAGATTCAATCGGTATTAAATCTGTGTACGAATCACTTATTTTTATCAACTTACTTTTTAATGAAGTGGAAGAGCTCAAAGACGTCGTTTATGAAGATTTCTCCTTTGTTGCGCTTCAAGATACGGTAAACCTCCAATTTTACGCCCTCAACTATAATCCTATTTTAGGCAACTTGAACAATGCACTCTACGAACTAATAAACCCAAATGGAGAAATAATTGCCTCTGGGGAGTTAGCAGATTCCGTTCTTTTAACGCCGTTAACCAAATCAAGAATGCAGATTCCTTTAATAGACAATAGTGAACTTATTGAAGGCGAATACCGGTTGACAATAGAAACAACTAGAAAAGCAATCACCACTCTTTTTTCTTATGAGAAAGAAGACCTGGATGACTTCAAAAAAGAAAGCATTCCAACAAATACTGTCACTATTCAGTCAGACAATCAATTGTTTATCTGGATCATCCTAATTCTCTTAGCAGCACTTACAGTGGCAGTCATATATATAGTAAGATCAAAAAGAAAAAGAGAGGGCTAGCTCCTCTCTTTTATGCTGTTTCTGCTTATTCCACTGCTCATCAATTATTGATAGCTTCCTTTTTAAAGTAATGTTGCGTATCTCCTCGCCGAAGCGGGACAAGAAAAACCGCTCATATCAAATAAGCGGTTTTTCCTGATATATGCCTAAACATTTTCTCTTCAATGATCATTTCTTTTGAAAAAAAAGTTGCTTTCTCGTACTGGCTTTTCTCCCCTAAAAAAAACTCAGCACTAGCCTCATCCTCGACATCACTGATCGAATCTTCTAAATTGGTAGAGTCATTATCAAGGGTGTCTTCTTCCAAGTTTGCTTGCTCGTCGTAATTAGATTCTGCTTCTTCCTTTTGGCTCTCGGATTCATCTTCGATGCCATTGTCTTCTTGCTTTTCATCGTCTTGGTCTTCATATGTCAAGTTTTCATCCGGTATCTCTTCTTTTTCCTCATCCGTCTGATTCATTTTTATCTCTTTCGTAAAGGTCTCTGAATCATCAATTGCTGTAAAAGTGACTGATAGGTAGTACTCAGAGTCGGAATCAAGATATTCCTTTATGTTCAATGTTGCAGCTATGTTAAGAATCATTGATGCTTCATCAGCATCCTCAATCTGAATGATCATCTCTTCCGAACCGTTCACGCTTTTTAGTTCTGCTGAAAATTCTTCTCCAACAGCAGTGATTGTAACGCCAAAAGCACCTTCACTGCCGTTGCTATCGACAGTCAGCTGAAGATCTTGTGTGGTTCTTAACAAATAATAGTGTTCATCCTTAAAGTCAATCGTGTTTAAATCAAAAATCAAAGTTTCGGAAACGTCATCAGCCATAGCCTCTAGTGTTGGAAATAAAATCATCACCGAAAAAATGAATAACAAACTTTTTAGCACTACCTGGTCCCCTTTCTTCTTTCAGAAATCACTTTTATTTAACAAATAATCATTCGCTTTAGCAAAATCGATCTATAGATAACTAGTACCAAATCCTGCTCAGATATCTTCACTTATCTTCATTAGTAGCATCTGACAAAAAGAAGATTTCCCTCAATCAATGAATTAAATGCCCACTAACACTGGCAATCTCTTCTCTGCTTTTCCTCTACTTTCAAACAAGAAGAAAATTTCCTGAATCATTAAATGTTGCCTAGGCTATTTTTCTATTCATTTCAAATGCAATTCCTTGCTGTCATCTTTAATACTACGCTCTTTTCCCAACTCATTTTTATCTTCTTTTAAAAGAATGTTTATGAATTAGGATAATTTTTTCAGAAAATTCTTCAATCAGTGAATCATTCACGACTAATCCCACATTTCATTCTGCATCAAAAGCACCCTTGAAGCACAAAAAAGCCCCTTCTTATCCATTTTGATAAGAAAGGACCTTTTACCCTAAAAAAGATTCACGCTACCCACAAAGCTGAGTATACCTAAACAGTCTAGCGGGAAACGGCTCTTACATCAAGCTCTTCAATTCGACGTCTGGGTACTTGTCAGCGAACCAACGCATTGCAAATTGATTTTCAAATAAGAACAATGGCTGGTCGAAACGGTCTTTCGCTAAAATGTTACGACTGGAACTCATGCGCTCATCTAAGTCTTTCGGATCGATCCAGCGAGCGATCTTGTGGCCCATTGGGGTCATAATGACTTCTGCATTGTACTCATTCATCATGCGGTATTGGAAAACTTCAAATTGCAGCTGCCCGACAGCACCGATGATATACTCATCACTAAGATACGTCTTGTACAACTGGATGGCTCCTTCTTGGACCAACTGATAGATTCCTTTGTGGAATGATTTTTGCTTCATCACATTTTTTGCAGTGACTTTCATAAAGAGTTCCGGAGTAAACGATGGTAGCTCTTCGTAAGCAACTTTTAGTTTTCCTTCATAAATCGTATCGCCGATTTGATAATTTCCCGTATCATAAACCCCGATGATATCTCCAGCGACTGCTTCTTCAATATTTTCACGGGTATCTGCCATAAATTGTGTCACATTGCTGAGTTTCATTTTTTTGCCAGTACGCTCTAGTGTCACGTCCATGCCTCGTTCAAAGGTTCCTGAACAAATACGGACAAAGGCGATCCGGTCACGATGGGCAGGATTCATATTTGCTTGGATCTTGAACACAAACCCGGACATTTCTGGTTCATAAGGACTGACTTCATCACCGGCCAAAGTTTTGTGACCATAAGGTGCTGGTGCAAAAGACAAGAAGGTTTCCAAAAAGGTCTGTACACCGAAATTCGTAAGGGCAGAACCAAAGAACACGGGTGTTTGATCGCCACGAGCGATTTTTTCTGTGTCAAAGGCATCGCCAGCTTCTTGCAGCAATTCCACTTCTTCTAAAACTTGTTGGAACAGCCCATCTTCGGCAAATGGATGGTCTGCAGGAAATTGTCCATTTTCATCTAGGGCAACTAAACGTTCCCCACCGTGATTGTCTGGACGGTAAAATTCGACCCGCTGGTTATGAATATCATACAGCCCTTCTAAGCCTTTCCCCATGCCGATCGGCCAATTCATTGGAAATGATTCGATCTCTAAAAGATCTTCTAGCTCTTCTAGTAATTCTAATGGTTCACGGCCATCACGGTCGAGTTTATTGATGAAGGTAAAAATTGGAATGCCGCGTTTTTTAACCACTTGGAAAAGTTTTTTCGTTTGCGCTTCGATCCCTTTTGCGCTATCGATCACCATAACCGCACTGTCCACCGCCATCAAGGTACGGTAGGTATCTTCAGAAAAGTCCTCATGCCCAGGAGTATCTAAAATATTGACCCGTTTGCCTTGGTAATCAAACTGCATAACGGAACTGGTAACGGAGATCCCCCGTTGTTTTTCAATTTCCATCCAGTCGGACTTTGCGAAATTGCCAGTCTTTTTTCCTTTGACCGTACCGGCTTGGCGAATCGCGCCACCGAATAGTAATAATTGTTCTGTAATGGTTGTTTTCCCCGCATCCGGGTGGGAAATAATCGCAAAGGTACGGCGACTATCGACTTGTTGTTTTAATTTTGGATTATCCATTGATTTTATTGCTCCATTTCTTGTATTTACAATGCGAACAGTGTCCATCTAAGACTGTCGCTAGTTTTCTGACCAAATCAGTATATCATGGATAAGGGTGATAAAAAAGCAAAAAAAGACAAGAACCCCCTTTGACTGGTCTCTTTTGAAGAGTCAGGCAAAGGGCGTTCCTTCCATTTGATGGAAACAAATTAAAATGCTGGCAATAACGTATCACTATGCTCGTTTTCTAAAAATTCGCGAACCTTATCGCTAGTCATGGCACGGCGCAAAACGGCGATTTTTTCAGCATCTTGATTGTCTTCTCGAGCAACCAATGAGATAGCAAAGCGATCATCGATGGTCTTTTCTAAGAAAAGGGCATCTGCTGGTTTCAAACCGATTTTCGCAATATAGGTTGGGTAATTGTATACCAAAGATACATTTGGCTCATCATAGGCTTCCGCAAGATTCAGTAGATCGACAGATAACCATTCAAAGTTTTTCGGATTTTCTGTAACGTCTTTAAGTGTTCCATTGACACCAACGCCATCTTTGAGAGTGATCAACCCTTCTTCTGCTAAAATCGCTAACGCTCGACCTTCATTGGACACATCATTCGGCAATGCGACTTTCGTTCCCTCTGGAATATCATTGATATCCGTATACTCTTTGGAATAAAAGCCGACTTTTGCGTTATAGATTTTATCTAATGCCACTAGGTTTGCATCTTTTTCTTCATTATACATTTGCATATATGGTTCATGTTGCGCAAAGTTGGCATCGACCTCGTCATTATTCAGCAACTCGTTGTACTGGATATTGTCATTGACTTGAACCAATTGGATCTCCCAACCATCTTCGACCGCTTCAGCAGCAACTTTTACGACATCGGTCATTGGTGTCGTTTGTGAAGCGACTTTGATGATTTTCTCTTCGCTCGCCTCATCAGAGCTGGAACCGCAAGCCCCCAATACACCTAACGCCAATACACTCAATCCTAAAACAAATCCTTTTTTCACTTTCATTCCTCCTATTTTCGTTTATCAAGTTTTCTTGCTGCTTGATTGCCAATCCCTTGCAAGATAAAGACCAAAAGAATCATGATGATAATTGCAAAATACATGACGCCATATTCATAGCGTTGATAGCCATAGCGGATCGCAAAATCGCCGATCCCGCCGCCGCCAACGATCCCCATCACCGTCGAATAAGAAACCATGCTGACTGCTGTCGTCGTCAAGGATAAAATCAAGCCACTTCTGGCTTCTACAAGTAAAAATGACCAAACATACTGCCATTGACTGACGCCCAAGGATTTTGCCAAGTAAGAAACTTCTTCTGGGACATCCAGCAGTACTTGCTCCGTCAAGCGAGCAAAAATACTCATAGCAACGATGCTCAAAGGAAAACTTGCGGGAATCGGTCCAAATGAGCTACCTAAAAGCATCCGCGTCAACGGGATCAAGGCTACGACAAATAATAGAAATGGAAACGAGCGAATGATCGTCACAACGAGATTCAAACACTCATAAAGAAATGAGATTTTTTTCCCACGACTGCGGCTAAGAAAAAGCCAGACACCTAACGGCTGGCCTAAGACAATGGCTGCAAGCATCGAAATGCCCATCATGATCGCTGTTTCTTTCAAAGATTCCAGCAATTCAGGCAGATAATACAAAATACTCTCACTGATCGTCATGCAGCAAACTCCTCTCCACTTTGTTCACATAAGAGCTTTCAATGCGGACAATTGGCTGGGGCTGATTGGCAAATTCCGCCGCAAAGACGGCATCTTCCAATACAAACACACGTTGACAAATTTGTCGGACGGCCGATAGTTCATGACTGACAAAAACGACTGCTGGCTGGAACGTCTGTTGAACTTTTTGCAGTAAAGCAAGTACATCGGCTTTCGTATCTTCATCCAGCGCACTAGTGGGTTCGTCACACAGCAAGATTTTCGGCTCACGGATCAACGCCCGTGCGATAGCTACTCGTTGTTTCTCCCCACCGCTCAACTTGGCTGGATAAATGTCGACTTTGTCTTCCATCCCAACAAATGAAAGCATCTCCAACACCTTCTCCGATGATTTCCCCATTAACTTCAAGGGCAAATAGACATTTTCAAAAACGGTTCGATTGTGTAACAGATTGTAATTTTGAAAAATCATGCCGATTTCTTGTTGCGCATGTAGCAGCTGTTTTTTGTTCGATGCATCGATTTTTTTGCCATCAAAAAGTAATTCCCCGCTGTCTGGGGTTTCAATCAAGTTTAAAAGCCGAAGCAACGTCGATTTTCCTGAGCCACTTTTGCCGACGACCCCAACGATTTCCCCTGCCTGAACCGAAAAAGACAAACCATCGAGAACCTTTCGATCGTAACGCTTTGTGAGATTGATCGCTTCTAACATCTTTTTCCTCCTAATCAAACAGCAATGCTAAAAATTCAGAAGTGGTCATCTGATGGATAAATTGCTCGATGGCGATTCCCTCTAGCAAGCGGCTGATGGTACTTTGTTCAAAATCAACCCCTTGCAACATTGCTTCCAGTTCACTGATCTCTTTTTGCCCAAAAAAGTCACCCGTAATTTGGAGTGCTGCGATCTTGCCTTTGTTCACAGTAAAATCGACTTCAACGATCCCTACTTGTTCAAACCGCTTTCTTTTTTGCCATTCAAATGCTGGGGCTTCATTGAAAATCCACTCATTATTCGCATACCGCTCTTCAAACAACGTTTGGATCGCTTGTCGATCGGTTTCCGTCAAGACGATCTCTTGATCACTGATTTCATCGATGGTGGCTACTTCGTAGATATGGCAAAGGAGTGTATCTCGAAATTCCTTGGTATCCATTGATTGGTATTGCTCTGCCAAATAAGGTTTGATATTCGTCACACTTTTCCGCACGGATTTCGTTGCTTTAGAAGCAATTTTTTCTTGGGCAACGTGTAGAACGTTCGTCAATTCTTCCAGGTTCACATCATACATCAATGTGCCATGAGAATACGTCCGGCCTTTTTTTGTATACATCGCATTGCCAGAAAACTTTTTCCCATCAATGAACAAATCATTGCGACCGTGTACTTCAATATCCTTGGCTCCCATTGCCGCTAACCCCTTCATGATAGGTTGCGTCGCACTTTGATAATCGCCAAAACTTGTGGCATCTTTTTTAGTGACAAAACTAAAACTCATGTTGCCTAGATCGTCATAAACCGCTCCACCACCAGATGTCCTGCGAGTCAAAACGATATTACGGCTTCGCAAATACTCAAAATCGATCTCTTGATACGCATTTTGATTTCTACCGATTATAACACATGGTTTTTGTATGTATAACAGAAGACAAGGTTCTGAAACATCTATGTTATCCATCAAGTACTCTTCAGTTGCCAAATTGTAACGGATATCTTCACTAAGCATACGATAAAATTTCATTATAAGCCCCTCGTTCTCATTAGATTTCTATGGACATTCTCGCTTTTCTTTCGAAAAAATGCAATCAAATTGCTTGAAGATAAGATACACATGTTTTTTTATCTGTTTTTAAACTGTATTATTGATTAGATTTATCGTAACCGTTTCTTACAAACAAATCAAGGGGAATAAGTAAAAAAGGAACAAAAAAGACCAAAGCAAATGCCTTGGTCTTCCTCATTTCATTTATACGGAGCTTTAACGGCGCGGCTCGTCTTCCTCAAAATCTTTGCGGAAATAGCGGCGTTCTTCCTCAGGTTCCACTTCGCCGTCTTCAGGGTCGTGGAAGATCACCCGAATCTTCAAGACCCGTGAGCCTTCCATTTCTTCAGAGATCAGCTTTACGTTGTCCACTTCAAAGGAAAGTTTTTCTCCTTCATCAGGGATCAATCCTAAAGCAGTGATCAAATATCCCGCCATCGTGTCCACATCACTCATATGCAAGCTCATGTTGAAGGCTTCATTAAAATCATCGATCAACATGCGGCCTTGAATGACATATTCTTTATCAGAGATTTTTTCATAAAGTTCTTCGACTTCATCTGATTCATCATCGATCTCGCCGACGATTTCTTCAAGCAAGTCTTCTAGTGTAACCAACCCAACGACGCCGCCATATTCATCAAGCAAAATCGCCATTTGGTTTTGGGTTTTCTTTAATTCATAAAGCAAATCATCGATAAAGACCGTTTCTGGCACAAACAATGGTTCTTGTAGAATTTGTTTGATGTCCATCGTATCAAAGCCGTATTTGTACGCACACTTCAATAGATTTTTGGTATGTAGAATCCCTACGACTTTATCTTTATCTTCATTATATACAGGAATACGAGAATAATTTTCTGCTAAAATTTCAGTCAAAATTTCTTCTACTGAGTCATTGATGTCCACCATAAAGGCTGAGGTTCTAGGAACCATGACTTCCCGGGCGACTTTCGTGTCTAATGAAAAGATCCCTTGTAGCATCTCTAATTCATCTTCTTCAAAGACCCCTTCTGTTTCCAACATATACCGCATTTCATCACGGGTCATCTTCGTGTCTTCATCGTCAAATTCCATTGGAGTGATGCGCGCCAATAAACTTGTCGAAGCAGATAAGAACCAGACGAAAGGTTTGGCAATAATCCCGATCGTTCGAATGACACCAGAAGTGAACTGGGCAACTTCTTCTGATTTGTTCATGGCGATCCGTTTTGGATACAACTCACCGAAAACGATCGACACATACGTCAAGATCGCTAAAACGATAATGTTTGCTAAGCTTTTAGCTGCTGTTCCCCCACCTAATAAAGGTGCCAAACGGGTCGACAAGGTATCTGCCAGAGATGCCCCAGATAAAATATTCACCAAGGTAATCCCAACTTGGATCGTTGACAAGAAATTTGTTGGATTATCAATGATTTTCAATAATTTTTGTGATTTGACATTTCCTTCTTCCGCTTTTTGCTCGACACGGTTTTTGTTGACTGAGACGACTGCGATCTCAGAGGCCGCTAGAAAAGCGTTGATCAATGTCAAAACGATCAATAATAAAATTTGCGCTAGAAGCGACTGACTCTCGGGGTCAGCATTCATAATAGCATTCTCTCCTTATTTTTTCATTTTCTAAAAAAAATCGTGGGCTTAGCCCACGATAAAATCCTATCACAAAGTTTTTTTCTTTGCAATAAAAAACACCAGTCATTGATTATTCAATCAACCGTTCCTGATTTTTCTTAATTTTGTCATCTTTGATTAGGCGAACAATAAAGACGACAATCGTTCGGCAAATCGCATAAAATGGCACACCTAAGAAAATTCCTAATAAGCCAGCTAGATTACCAGCAACTAATAAGACCAAAATGATCGTTAACGGATGGATCGCCAATGATTTGCCGATCACATTCGGGTAAATAACATTTCCGTCTAATTGTTGGACGATCAGAACCACGATACAGCATAGTAGCGCTCGGAAAGGTTCATCAAAGACCGTCACTAATACCGCCGGAATCAAGCCAAGATAAGGACCTAAATATGGGATCAAGTTCGTAACCCCTGCGATCACACCGAATAAAAAGGCATAATTGACGCCAATCATCCAGTAACCGATGAAGGTGAAGGTACCAACAAAGATACATTCGATTGCTTGCCCACTGATGTAGTTGGACAATGTTTTGTTTAGGTCGCCCAGCAAGCCAACGATCTGCTCTCGTCTTCTTTCTGGAAAGACAGTTTTCAGATTAGGAACCAGCTTTTCCCCATCCTTCAGCATGTAAAACAAGATAAAAGGTACGGTCACGATGATCATTGTTGCGGAAGCGATCGTACTGACGATCGATCCTAAACTGGTGGATAATCCACTAAGAAACTGCTGTAGCAATGAGCCGTAAGAAAGATTTAGGTTTTCTAATTGCTGGGCGATATCGATTTGTTTGAAGAATGGATCATCTGCGATTCTTGAGATCCAGCTCTCCATATTCTTGGCAAATGTTGGAATATTTTCTGCCAATGAAGAAATCTGACTCACCAAATTAGGAATAACACTGACGAAAATCAAGATGATGGCTGCTACTAATAACAACAGAACGAGTATGACAGCAAACAGCCGTTTTATTTTGGTGGTTTTCATCAAAAATAAGACGATTGGATTTAGCAGATAATAGAGAAAGCCAGCAATCAATACTGGTGCAAATAAAGTAGAAAAAAACGTGCCGATCGGTGCAAATAGAAAATTGACTTTACTTAACACAAATACAAGTGTCACTAAAACCAATGCTTCCAAAGACCAAAAGAACAGTTTTGATTGTTTAAATTTGTCGAACAAAAGATTCCCTCCCTTTTTTATAACATTATAGATGATTTTGAAAAAAAAAGCTTGCGACTTTAGCCGCAAACAAAAGAAATTTGTAAAAAAAGTGGTATACTATTAAAAATAACGGAGAAATATTAGCTGAGGTGAGTTTTTTATGCATATCGCACAAACAAAAGATACGCTAAGTGACATTTATCTGGCGTCATTGAAAATACGAAATCAAGTGTTCGTGAAAGAGCAAGGTGTTCCATTAGCATTGGAAGTAGATGAAAATGAAGCATTGGCAGTCCACTTCGTCTTATATGACGATGATAATGAAGCAGTCGCAACCTTGCGTTTCTTACCTATCTCTGATCATGAAGTGAAGTTGCAGCGAATGGCAGTCCCCGCTGCTCATCGTGGTTCAGGTTACGGCAGACAACTGATCGAAGGTGCGGAAGCCTTCATTCAAAAACAAGGAGTCAAAAAGGTCACTTTAGGCGCTCAATTAACCGCCAAAGAGTTTTACTTGAAGTTAGGCTATCAGCCTGAAGGCGATGTCTTTTTAGACGCGGATATGCCCCATATCAAAATGAGCAAAACCTTTAACGAGAAGTGATTACTTAAAACAGCGACCATAAAACAGATCCTTCCTCTGTTTTGTGGTCGCTGTTTTTTTATTCCTCTGCTTCCACGATCTCTTTAATCGCTGCCAGCAACGCTTGCGCCACCTTTTGATCATAGCCGTCACTCGTGATCACTGACAGATCGGTGTCACTGTTCAAATAGCCTAACTCCAATAAAACTGCTGGAATATATTGTTCTCGCAAAACATAATAGTTACCAAAACGGGTACCGTTGGAACTCAATGCCACCGAGGAACTCAAATTGGCAGTGATCGTTTCTGCCATCTCTTTTGCCCCAGTATAGTAATAGTATGTTGTCAGTCCTTGATTGCTGTTTGGTATTTCTGAATTATCGTAATGAATGCTGATAAATAGATCTGGTTCTTCTGAAAGAGAAGCAGCGGTAATATCTGACAGCGAGAGATAACGATCTTCGGTGCGTGTATAACTGACTTGAATACCTGCTTTGGTCAGTGCTTCGCCGATCGTTTGGACCGTTGCTAACGTCAAATCTTTTTCCATGATCGTTTGATCCGTCGAAAGTGCCCCAGAATCTTCGCCGCCGTGACCTGCATCAAGGACGACTTTGAAGTTCGATAAATCTTTTGGTACTGCCGAAAGCGCGACTTCTTGAATCGATGCTGATTGCTTTTCAATGTAACCTGTTACCCCATCATCTGTTTGAATTTCAACCATCTCTTCTGTTTGACTGATGAAGGTTGCCCAACTTCCTCGATGGATTTTCCCAATGACTGTCTCTTGACTTGTTGTCTGATAGATCGATACATAATCGTTCTCACTTTCAACCGCTGCATCGTATTCTGAGGGATCTACATAAATTCGGACCATACTGACAGTCTGAGCGGTCTCTTCTGTTTGAGCGTTAGGCTCAGTTTGAGAAGTACTTTCTTGACTCTCCTCCCGAGCGGATTGGTCATTTCTCAACACAGCAAACCCCGCTACAAAAAGCAGAATCATGGTGGTCCCGATAACAAGCTTCCCTTTTTTCTTCATGTGCTTCCCCCACTTATTTTCTTAGTCTCTTTATCATGGGACTATCAGCTTAAACGGAACTTAAAGCCTGCTGATGGAAGCATTCCTTTAGAGACACAAAAAAACTCCAACCAATTTGGTTGAAGTTTCTTGGGAAAAATGAGCGATCCGACCCATTTCACTTATTTTTGAGACAACTGCTTGTAGCGATCATACCAAATGTCCACATACCCTTGCGAAAAGGGTCCTTTGCCATTATTGATCCAATCTACTAAAATTTTGACATTTTCTTTCAAGATAAAATCAATGTCTTGCGGATATTGCATAATCTTACTGTGCAATTCATACTCATCCACATCTAGTAAACGTTTCTCGCCATCAGGAAATACTTTGATATCAAGGTCATAATCGATATATTTCAATGCCTCTTCATCAAGTAAATACGGTGAAGCAAGATTACAATAATAGGAAACCCCCTTCTCTCGAATCATTGCAATAACATTAAACCAGTATTTTTTATGAAAATATACAATTGCTGGTTCACGGGTAACCCAGCGTCTTCCATCTGATTCGGTCACTAGTGTATGATCGTTGACCCCTATCACTGAGAATTCACTGGTCTTTAAGACCATCGTATCCCGCCACGTTCGATGCAAATTGCCGTCATGTTTGTAGCTTTGAATGCTGACAAACTCTCCTTCTTTTGGAACTCGCATAGCAACCCTTCCCTCAGCAAGAAAACTTGCGTTTTGTTTGGGTGTTCATTACACCGACATCGTTAATATTATAGCAATAAAAGAAAGCTTTGCCTAGAAATCTTTATCGAGTTTCTGATATTTCTTTAATTGCTCGACTAATTTCTGCTGAGGTTTTGGAAAAACATAGTTTTGAAAGGACTCTTTGGCAGCCCATTCGCTGTCTTGTAACGTGAGCTCTCCCCGTTTTCTGCCATAAAATAAAAGGACATGCCATTTCAAATGACTAAAGATATGCGTGATCTCACCAAAATGTCGTTTTTGCCAAACGACAGGCAGATCAGAAAAAATCTCGAGTGCATCATCTTCGGCAATCAAATCTAACTGCAACTGCTCCTCTTTTGCCCATGTCCGCTGCAAAGCCTCATATTGTTCTTTCGTTACTTCTACCAATGGGAAATGCCACATAGAGGCCAATAAGCCTGTTTCAGGTCGCTGCACAAGTAGAAACGAGCCTTGATCTTCGATGGCGCCTGCGATGTAGTAGACATCCTTGGGCTTAGCTTTTTTCGATTTCACTGGAAAGTCTGTTTGTCGATTCTCTGCATAAGCAAGACAGTACTGACTGATGGGACACTCTTCACATTTCGGTGTGGTGGGTGTACAGATTCGTGAGCCAAGATCCATCAAGGCTTGATTAAACTCACCGGGTTCATCGTGGGAAATGATCGTTCTCATCGCCTCGTCGAATGGTCTTCGGCTGCTAGCTTTCGCAATATCTGCTTCGATACAAAATAACCGACTGACGACCCGCATCACATTTCCATCGATCGCCGGTTCTGGTAAGCCAAAAGCAATACTGCCGATAGCACCAGCTGTATAGGGACCAATTCCTTTTAGTGAACGAATCTCCTCAATTGAATCGGGCATTTTCCCGTCGAATTCTGCCACGATTTGCTGGGCAGCCGCCTTCAGATTGCGGGCACGAGAGTAATAACCTAGACCTTCCCAAACCTTTAACAGCTTTTGTTCTTCAGCTTCAGCCAAGTCTTGGATCGTTGGGAATTGCTCCATAAAACGGTAAAAATAGCCAATCACTGTTTCCACTCGTGTTTGTTGAAGCATGATCTCTGAGATCCAGATTGCATACGGATCGTTGGTCGCCCGCCAAGGAAGATTGCGTTTTTCTTTATGATACCAAGTTAAAAATGTTTCTTGGAACGTCTCGATTTTTTCTTCATCCCAAGTTTCCCATTGCTTACTCATCCATTACTTCCTCATCTAAGAATCGTTGTATATCATCGATGGCAAACCCTTTTTGATAAAGGCCTTGCTTGATTTTCATTTTTCGTTTCATCAAGGGCAAACGTTGATGCCGCCGCATAAGGCGAGCACCTTCCCTTTGGAGCGCTTCATTTTCTTGGTCTTCATCTTTTTCCATCGGTAATTCATCCAAAATCATTTGAATGACTCCTTGATGAAAACCTTTTTGCATCAAATGCATTTTTATCTTTTGGATCATTTCTTTATGGCTTTTATTGTGAAAACGACGCATCGCTTTTTCAGCCGTATGATAACCGACTTCAAACTGCATTTCCTCGGTATACAAAGGCAGTACTTCTTGAATCACGGGATCTTTCAAGCCTTTTTTTCTCAATTGCTGGCTGATGACCACGGGTCCTTTATCACTCATACGGACTTGGGTGCGAATGTAGCTCTCTCCATAGTTTTTGTCATCGATCAAATTCAGCTCTTTTAGACGTTCAACAACTAAGTCTCGGTCTTGTTTTTCGATTTCTTTGTCTTTCAAATAGGTACGGACTTCCATTTCAGAACGCAGCTGATAGCTGATATAGTTCATGGCTTGCTGCAATCCTAAATCAAATCCTGCACTTTTTTTGATTTCTTTTAATTCTTCTTCACTCAGTTCCTTGCCTTTTAATAGCCGAAAACGGACCAAAAGATCTTCTGAGACCCGCAGCGTTTCACCTTCTGATGTCGCCACTTCATAAAAGGGTCCTTTTCCTTTATTGATACGAATAATTGTATTCATCTTCTTCACCTCGCGAACGTACATTCTATTTTACCACAACTACAATGAAATTCCTTCTAATCAAGCTGAAAAAATGTGGTAAAATGAACTGACTATTTTATTTAAGGAGTTCACATGGCAAATACACAAGTCCAGCTTGGACAAAAACTACAACTAACGATCAAACGCTTAGGGATCAACGGAGAAGGCATCGGTTATTACAAAAAGCTAATTATCTTTGTTCCCCGTGTTCTACCGGGGGAACAGGTCATTGCCGAAGTCACCAAAGCCTCTCCCCGCTTTGCTGAAGCCAAGATGACCAAAATCGTCAAGCCCAGCAGCGATCGCATCCAACCACCGTGCAAGTTTTATGACCGATGCGGCGGCTGCCAATTGCAGCATTTAGTCTACGATAAACAATTAGATTTCAAAAAAGACCTCTTGAAACAAGCACTTGAAAAATTTAAGCCAAATGGCTACCAACAGTTTGAACTAAGGGATACTTTAGGCATGGATGTTCCTTGGCATTACCGCAACAAAGCGCAATTTCAATTGCGTTACAACAGTCAAACCAAACGTATCGAAGCAGGTTTATACGAAATGGAATCCCATCGCTTAGTCGCCATTGATGATTGCCTCGTACAAGAACAAGATACGCAAAAAGTGATCAACGGCATCGTCCAGTTGTTGAATAAATACCAGATTCCCATTTACGATGAACGCAAAAACAGCGGCATTCTACGAACATTGATGGTTCGGATCGGGATCGCGACTGGCGAAGTTCAAGTCGTTTTCATTACCAATTCTGTCAAACTGCCACAAAAAAATGCGCTGATTCGCGAAATCAATCAGCGCTTGCCGCAAGTCGTTTCCATCATGCAAAATGTGCAAAACAAAAAAACATCAGTCGTCATGGGAGAGGAAACGATTCATCTTTGGGGCAAAGAAGCGATCGAAGAACGGTTGAATGAACTGACCTTCGACTTGTCCGCCCGCGCATTCTTCCAGCTGAATCCGCAGCAAACCAGCGTCTTGTATCAAGAAGGGTTAAAAGCCCTTGACTTGAGCAAAAATGAAACAGTCGTTGATGCCTACTGCGGCGTGGGAACGATTGGGTTGAGCGTGGCTCCTTATGCCAAAGAAGTCCGCGGTATGGACATTATTCCTCAAGCAATTGAAAATGCCCAAGAAAATGCGCGCCGCATTGGTGCCCAAAATACCCATTATGAAACGGGTACTGCGGAGGAGCTCTTACCAAAATGGTTCAATGAAGGCTTCAGACCTGATAGCATCATTGTTGATCCGCCGAGAACAGGCTTGGATGAACGATTATTGAAAGCTTTGCTGAAACAGCCACCGAAGAAGATGGTCTATATATCTTGTAATGTTTCTACTTTAGCAAGAGACTTAGTCCAACTAGCCAAAGTGTTTCACGTAGAATATCTGCAATCAGTAGATATGTTTCCACAAACCGCCCGCTGTGAAGTGGTAGTAAAATTGACCCGCAAATAAACATTCGCCTGACAACTCATCTTATGATCTGTCAGGCGAATGTTGTTTTCGTTGTCTTTTAAGCATAACGATTAATTGATTTGTAAGACGAGGACTTTCGTGGCAATAAAGGTGTCCCCTACTCGCTGCCCATACAGACTTACCGATCGTTCAAGCTGCAGATCTGCACGTGACCCCTCCACAATTCGAGAATTATGTGATTGTGCATCATATAGAATTACTTTTATCTCAGTCTCGCTAGTAATCGTAAAGGATAATCTTTCCTCAGATGCGATCGCCATATCAAAGACTTCGCCGTCTTCCCCTGTTCCTTGAGAAATGTTCGTCAACTCCATCTCAAAACGATCACCATCAATAAGAATGAGTGTGCCCGTTTCATCTGCTTGTGCCAATTCCTCATTCGCTCGCTCTGCATCTATCTGAGTCACTTGTTGCGCTTTTGTCTGATCGGTTTGATCGTGATTATTTTGGGTCTCGTCTCCACTTTGACTTGTTTGCGTTTGCGGCGTATTGATTTGGTTGTTGATCGGTACGTTGTCGTTGTTTGTCTGTGGGTCATTCGCAGCAACACCACAACCACTAAGTAATGCCACAAACAAGATAATTGCTGTTTGTTTTTTTATCATAAAAAACACCTTCCTTTTATTCATAGCGTAATGCTTCGATCGGTTTTAATTTCGACGCTTTATAAGCGGGTAAGTAACCAAAAATAGTACCGATCAGCATTGAAAATGACACACTGATCAAAATGGATAACAATGAGATCGTCATCGGATACTCTAACAGACGCAAAGCGATCAGACTGATCAACAGACCGACGATGATGCCAATCAGCCCCCCGATCACCGATAAAACGATTGCTTCAGTCAAAAATTGCTGCAAAATCACTTTACGTTTGGCACCCAATGCTTTCTTCAAACCGATCTCTCTGGTACGCTCTGTCACACTGACCAGCATCGTATTCATTACACCGATCCCACCGACGAGTAAGGAAATGCTAGCAATTCCCCCCAGTAAAATCATATTCGATCGATTGATATCATCGGTCATTTTCTGCACTTCATCATAGTTGCGGATGGAAAAAACAAAATCTGAAGGCGGAATACTCTTGGTCAATTCATGGCTGGCTTGAACGACTGCTGATTCTAAGATGTCCGCATTCGTTGCCTGAAACAGCACTGTTGGCCTTTGGTTGAGCTTTCCTTCGACGAAACTTTGGCTGCCTCGAGGGATGAAGACATATTTCCCTGACAGTTGCTCCGTGTCAGAAACAGCTACGCCAACGATGCGAAAGGGCGTCCCATTGATTTCGATCAGTTGATTGATAGGATCACGATACGAGAAAAAAATTTCCGCCAAATCTTTCGTAATCACCGCAACTTGCTTTTGTGTCTGCAATTCGGTTTCAGTCATTGCTCTGCCAGCAAGGATCGTATGGGGCAAAATTTCAAAGAACCCGCCATCCATGCCTAGCACTGTCGTATCGGTTTGCTGGTCTCTTTGGAAAACTGTCAGATTGGCTTCATAGAACAAGCTAACGTTCTTGGCGTGATCAATAGTCAACAGCTTTTGCAGCTCTCCTTCTGATAGTTGCGGGGCGTAATCAGGCAAACGGTCATTTCTGCCGCTTTCGCCCGCTAAAAAAGCACTTCTGGCGTCATATTCAATCCGCATCGAGTTAGTATCACCACCAATCAGCTGCTTTTTCATGTTCTCAGTATTTCCGTTGATGATACTCACAATGGAAATGATGGAGGCAATCCCGACAATGATTCCTAGCATCGTCAACAAGGAACGCAAACGATGCTGGTAGATTGCTTGAATGGCTAAGCGAATATTTTCGGTCATCTTGTGCCCTCCTCAACAACTTCACCATCTTTAATGACGATTTGCCGCTTTGCATAGTCCGCGACTTCTTGTTCGTGGGTAATCAAAACCACTGTTTTTCCTAGATGATTCAGCTTAGTAAATAGCGCCATGATCTCATGACTATTAGCGGTATCTAAAGAACCCGTCGGCTCATCCGCTAAGATCACATTTGCTTCTCCTGCTAATGCCCGAGCGATCGCTACTCGTTGTTTTTGCCCCCCTGACAACTGATTGATCCTAAAATCGATCCGATCCCTCAATCCGACACTTTCTAAAGCGTGAATTGCTCGAGTCGTTCGTTCTTCCTGATTGACACCAGCATACAAGAGCGGTAAGGCAGCATTTTGTAAAACGGATAGTTTGGGCAACAGTTCAAAATTTTGAAACACGAAGCCGATTTTTTGATTGCGGATCTCGGACAGTTCATCTTCACTCATTTGACTGGTATTTTTACCATCAAGTAGATAGCTGCCCGTTGTTGGCGTGTCTAAACAGCCAATAATATTCATCAAGGTCGACTTGCCTGATCCTGATCGGCCCATGATGGAAACAAACTCGCCAGCATTGATTGTTAAGTTGATTTTTTTCAAAACGTGAATCTCGCTAGTGCCCTGTGGGAACGTTTTGCAGACATCAATCAGTTGGATCATTTGGTCTCACATCCATTCCTTCTTGGATCCGAACTGTTGGGAAGACGAGCGCCACTTGCATATCCAGTTCACTTTCTAACAGATACATGGCTTCATCCGTTTCATCTTCCATGATTTCCACGGATAGTTTACTAATTTTATGGTCCTCAACGACGTAGATGAAGGGCCTATCTTCTTCATAAAATACGAAAGATTTGGGCAGCTTGATCGCGGTTTGCTCTTCCTCAATGCGTTCTACAAAACAATGGATGCCAATACTAGGTGGCTCCACACTTTCATCTAAAACGACCTCAAAACTAAATTGCGACAAATTAGGGTTTGCGCCTTGTTCTTCAACCACTACCGAAGGCTCTTTCATATCCCCAACTCGGGTGATCTTTCCAGTCCATCGCTGACTGCCGCCATTACGGTCTCTAAGTTCAAATTTTTGACCAGGCTCAAGTTGATTGCGACGAAATTCATCCACAGTCCCTTTTAAAAAGAGACGACTGGTATCAACGATCGTCATAAAAGGATTCTCTGGAGCCGCTTCACTTGCGCTTCGATTCATTTGTCGTTCGTCCACGTCTTTAACGATTCCATCAATTTCGGCTTCCACGACGTCTGAGCCATGCTGCTCTTTGACTGAACGTAGTTCTAATTCTGCCCGTTCCAGCTCTAATTCGGCATCGCCAATGCTGCTTTCCAAGTTTTGCGCTTCTAGCAGTAATTGACTTTGCTGCATTTCCAAATCGGTTTTACGATCTTCCAGCCCTTCTTTGTCCTCTTCTTCCGCACTGGCAATTTTTTGTTTCGTCTCCTCCAGCTGATTCGTGACCTTATTGTATTGTTCCCATTTTTGATTCGTTTGCCGTCTTGCTTGTTCCACAGCTCTCGAGCGATTTGCCGTCGCCTGTTCTGCTTCTTTAATGGCCAAAGCCCCCTCAGGGTTAGAGTAAACAAAAAGAGCTTGCCCTGCTTTGACTTGATCCCCTGCCTCTACTTTTTTCTCAACAACTGATCCTCTTGAGCTATCCACTTTGACTTCAACCGTTCTTGCTGGTTCAACGACTCCTACTAAGTAAAAATCTGCTCTCGGTTGCAGATCTTGCAAAGTTATTCGAGTGATGGAAGGGTCTTCACGACGAGCAATCCCCCAGGCACTCGTCCAGCCTAAACTGCCGATGATCAGTAAACTACTGATGATCATGAAACTCTTTTTTGATTTGTTCATATGCTTTCTCAAACATCTCACCTTCCTGATTGGTTAATCGAATGACCACCTTTATTTAACCATTGAATCAATTTCCGTTTTGAACGTTTCTCTTAATTTCTGCTGAAGATTTCTTAAGAAAATAGAATTTTTCCATTCTTTTTTTATTAATATGAAGATTTCTTAAGAAGAATTAGCTATTCGCTCCTACTCCTCTTTGCTATAATCAAGAAAGAATCAAGAACGAGTTAGAAAGGACTGTTTCATGCGTAGTAAATATTCTTCATTTGTCTTTTTTCTGGTTGGCTTCTTCTTATTGGTAGGTGCCTTATGGCTATTAAAGGAAACGAGACTCATTCAAATGGTGCTGGATAATTTTTTGTCAAACCTTGTTACAGATGGCATTGTGGAAACAAGTGATGGCGAAGGAGGGATGATCGTTGGTACCTTTGTCGACTGGCGCCCTATTAAACAATTGTTCTTAGCATTCTCCTTCTTTCTCGTTTTTGCCGTTACCTTGATTTGCTATTTTAGTTATCGTTATGTTTCAAGGAAAAAAATTGCAAGGATCGCCGAAGGAATTCAGCTCTTTTTCTCTCAATCGGAAGCAAGTTCGACGGGCAGCCTAGCAATCGATCATGAATTATTAAAAATAAAAGATACGATGAACCGCAATGAGGCTCTTTTAAAGGAAGAAACACAACGCACCAAGGACTTGATCACCTATTTGGCGCATGACTTGAAGACTCCCTTAGCTTCAGTGATCGGCTATCTCAATCTATTGTTGGATACGAAAAACTTGACCCATGAACAAATGACGCAATCCTTGACGATTGCTTTAGAAAAGTCTGAGCGTTTGGAAACGCTGATGAATGAATTTTTCGACATCACCCGTTTTAATCTGCAAGACATCCAATTGTATCAACGGGAACTTGATTTCGTCTTCTTACTGAAGCAAATCCAAGAAGAATTCTATCCGCTGCTTAAAGAAAAAGAACAAACCATCTGCTACTCTGGACCAGAGAGCTTGAAATTAAAAGCCGATAGTGAACAGTTAGCGCGAGTGTTAAACAATCTGTTAAAAAATGCCATTGCCTATGCGCCTGATCAAACCACGATCACAATGCAGCTAACCGTAGACGAACAAGCAGCCACTTTCATCCTAGCAAATCAAAGTGAGCCGATCGAACAAGAACAATTGGAGGCATTATTTGAAAAATTTTATCGTCTGGATCAAGCTCGTTCAACCAAGACAGGTGGAGCAGGTCTCGGATTGTCGATCGCCAAAGAAATTATTTTGGCGCATCAGGGAACGATCCGAGCTGCTAGCAAGAACAATGAGATTCAAATGATCGTCACATTGCCTTTAGCGACAAACCAACACGAAAAAACTAGAAAGTCAGTTAACTGAAAAGGAAGGTCAATACGAGTGGAAAAGATACTTTTAGTTGAAGATGAAAAAGAAATTTCAGATTTGATTGCCTTTTATTTACGAAACGAAAATTTTTCTGTCATCACTTGTGCAGATGGGCATGAAGCTCAGGTACAGATCGAGCAAAATAGCTTTTCTTTGGCGATTCTTGATGTCATGCTGCCAGATATCACAGGCTTTGACCTGTGTAAAATCATCCGCAAAAAGCATCATTACCCAATTATTATGTTGACAGCTAAATCTGAGGAAATCGATAAGATCACTGGTTTGACAATTGGTGCCGATGATTACATCACGAAGCCCTTTCGTCCGTTGGAAGTGATCGCTCGGGTGAAAGCTCAGATACGTCGCTCGACCCAATACAACGGCTCAGATCAAAACAAATTGATCGTGAGGGAGTTGGAATTAGATATCAATAAGCGAAGATGTTTCTTGCAAGAAGAAGAACTTTCCCTGACGCCCATCGAGTTTTCCATTTTAAAATTATTGATGGAGCGAAAAGGCCAAGTGGTAAGCTCTGAGGAAATGTTTCAAGAGGTTTGGGGAGAAAAATATTACACGTCTTCCAATAATACCATCATGGTCCACGTTCGAAACCTTCGGGAAAAAATGCACGATACCCACAAGAAGTCCTCTTATATCAAAACCGTTTGGGGGATCGGCTATAAAATTTAACACCAAAAACCGTCCTTTCATTGTACGAAAAGGACGGTTTTCTTGGGACTGAACACAAGCAAATCGAGAAACATAGAAAAAAGCCAGAACTGATTCTTTGCTGGGCTCCCCGTCAAGTGGACAATGAAATAGAATAAAATTATTTTGACGACTGTCTACCGAAATTCGGTAGGCAGTTTTTATGTTTTTTACTTTGTTTAACCTCAACTTTGCTCGACTGGCCTCCTTCTTGGTTAAGCGGATTTATTCTATTCGCTTGTCCAAGAGGGGGAGTGATTAAGCTGCCATTAATAATTCTTGATGAACTTGGATCGGTGTTTTGCTCTTCAAACATCGTTGATAGCGACCATTGTTGTAATAGTTCATGTATTTCTCGATCATTTCAACGAGACTTTCTCTACTGATAAACTTTCGCCGATAATATTTTTCTCGCTTAAGCATTCCCCAGAAGCCTTCCATTGGACCATTATCGGTACAACGGGCGACACGAGACATACTCTGCTTCATTTTCGCTTTCTTTAGCTTTGTGCAAAAAACTTTACTTGTATATTGAAATCCGCGATCGCTATGAAATAGCGGATGAGCGGTTGGTTCGGCGGCGACTGCTTGATCGAAGGTATCAAAGACTAATTTATTGTCATTTTTGTCGCTGATGACAAATGAAACAATGCGACGATCGGCGAGATCGAGAATAGCGCTCAAATAGATTTTCTTCACTTCAGCCCCTTCATAATACTTGAATTCACTCACATCTGTTAGCCATTTTTGATTCGGTTGATCCGCATTGAACTTTCGATTCAAATAATTTTTCGCAATATGATACGGAGTCTTGGATGCCTTAGTGATACTATTGCCTGAATGCTTGATGGTTGATTGGATTTGAAGTTTGCGACAGATTCGAAGAATACGCTTGTCATTCACTTGAAAGCCATAATCATTCACGAGATCTTCACAGATTCTGCGATATCCTTTATCGTTGTCTGCTTCATAAATATAACGAACAAGGTCAGCCAACTGTTCATTCAATACCACTTCAGGCAGTTTGGGATTTTTTAACCAACGATAATAGGCCGATCTTGTGACATGGAGCAGGGTACACATGGTGTTAATTGGATAGCTTTTTGTCTCGTGCAGCTCTTTGATCGATTGGTATTCAAACGTATGACGAACTAATTCAAATCCCGCCTCCTTTCTAACTCGCTGACTTTTTTTAACAGGTCATTTTCCATTTCAAGCAACTTGATCCGTCGTTCTTGTTGAGCCAGTTTATCGCGCATTTCTTCTTCGGGTGTTCTGGCAGGTTTACTTCCCGCTCGTTGCCCTCGACGGTCTTCTAAGCCTTTTTCTCCCATCTCGTCGTATTTCAACACCCAGTTCCGAACTTGTTGGTAAGAGACTTGGTACTGAATCGCGGTTTTCCCATAGTCTCGACCGTTGATAATACAGTCATGCACAATTTTAATTCGTTCATTCAATGTTGTTTTTCTGGATTTACTCATTCTACTTCCACCACTTTCTGATTTGAAGTTTCTATGAGTATTATATATCTTTAACCAGTCTTCTAATTGTTTTTTGTTACGAAGCCCGTATTTCTTGGCGACAGCTCTTAAGCTACCATGTGTTCCAGCTAAATAATCATGGACCGCATTCAGTTTCAACTCTGTTGAGTATGATTGATTCCTTTTTGTAGGGAGTAAACCTGTGGGTCCTTCATTCTCATAAAGAGTGATCCACCTTTCTATCGTACTGAAACTTACTTGTGCTTCTTTGGCCAGGCTATTTATGCTAGCTTCATTTCTTAAAGCTCTTTCTACAAAAGCTAGCCGTTTTTCTGAACTTAATTTCATTTTTCCTCTAGACATACAAACTCCCCCTATATAAGCCACTTTATATTTCAGTGTCCTATATAGGGGGAGCATATCACTTTCAGTTCCAGCTTTTTTTATTTAGAAACCTGCAACTGCAAGCTTCCTTTTTATTTCGTAATCAAAGCATCTAAACTAGCAACCGCCAGACTCATCTTCGCGATTTTATCCAACAAGGCAAAACGATTGCGGCGAATATTTTCATCTTCAACCATGACCATTGTTTGATCAAAATAAGCTTCGATCAATGGGCGCAGTGCTACTAAGCTTTGGTAATTTTCTTCCATCGTTTGATGTGGGAACTTGTCCTCTACTGTTAAGACCGCTTCATACAAGGCAGTTTCAGAGTCGTTTTCAAACAAGGCGGGATCAATGGCTACTTGTTCCAATTCGGCTTTTTTCGCTAAATTGATGACTCGAGTCAAGGCTTCCATTGATGGTTTGAAGTCGGTGTCTTGCAGATGTTCTCTTAACATTTGAGCCGTTTCAAATAACGTACTGATATCTGCTTGACGAGCGCCTAAAACAGCTTCAATAACATCATGACGCGTATTTTTGCTGAGTAAGAATTGACGCAGACGGCCTTTCACAAAATCAGTCACTTGTTCTTGACCTGCGGCAAGTTGAATCCCAAAAACTTCCGGTTGGGCATTAATGGCTTCGCGAATCTCTTCTTGTAACTGAGCAAATGGGAAATACCAGCGTTTTTCAGCTAGGATGCGGATAATCCCGTAGGTTTGACGGCGTAAAGCATAAGGATCGTTTGAACCACTTGGAACCATATCAACGGCAAAGAACGCAAGTAAGCTATCTAATTTATCCGCAATGGCTAAAATAGCCCCGATTTTCGATTGTGGCAGCTCGCCTTCTGCTGAGATCGGCATGTAGTGTTCACGAATCGCTTGGGCAACTGCTGGTTTCTCTCCTTGGATCAGGGCATATTTTTCCCCCATGATTCCTTGCAACTCAGGGAATTCCCCTACCATATTGGTCACTAAATCAAATTTATAGATTTGAGCTGCCCGTTGAAGGTCGGTCAGTTCTTCTTCTGTTAAACCAACCGTCTTCCCGATGATTTGTGCAGCTAATCCAACACGCTGCATTTTTTCATACAAACTGCCGATTTTTTCGTGGAACGTGACTTGCTTAAGCTTTTCCACACAATGGTCGATGGTTAGCTTTTTGTCCTCATTGTAGAAAAACTCAGCATCTTCTAAACGGGCGGTCAGTACTTTTTGGTTTCCTTTGATAACATTATCGATTTTCACAGCATCCCCGTTGCGGGCAGAGATGAAATGCGGCAGCAATTCTCCATCAAGGGTGCGGACATCGAAGTAGCGTTGATGTTCTTTCATAGAAGTAACTAACACTTCTTCAGGTACAGAAAGATATTTTTCTTCAAAGTCCCCTACAAAGGCTGTTGGGTATTCAACCAGATTTGTCACTTCTTCTAGTAAGTCTTCATCTAAATCGATCCGCCAGTTGTTTTCTTGAGCGATTTCGTTGATTTGTGCAGTGATCATTTGTTGACGTTCGCTTGGATCAGCAATGACAAACTGATGCTTCATTTTTTCCAAATACTCGTCCGCATGATCAAACGTGACTGCCTCACCTAAGAAACGATGACCTTTTGACTCGCGACCGGTAGCAATATCAAGGATTTGGAAAGGAATGACTTGCTCACCAAAGAGTGCAACGATCCAATGAATGGGTCGGATGTATTCAAAATCGTAATCTGCCCAGTGCATCGTTACTGGGAACGTCAAACTTGTGATTACTTCCTGCAATCCTTTCAATACCTCAACGGTTGCTTGACCTTGGGTATGTTTCGTTACATAGACATACTCAACCCCTTTTAATTCACGGAAGGTGATGTCATCGGTTGTCAATCCTTGTCCCCGAACAAATCCTTGAGCTGCTTTCGACCAGTTGCCAGCTTCGTCTAAGGCGATTTTTTTCGCTGGTCCTTTGACGTCTTCTTGTGTATCGGCTTGTTTTTCAGGAATACCGGTGACATAAACTGCCAAGCGGCGAGGTGTTGAATAGGCTTCGATTGCTGTATAAGGTAATGCATGAGCATCTAAGAAAGCTGCCGTTTTTTCTTGTAATTGTTTCATACTTGGGGTTACGACATGCGCAGGTAATTCCTCTAAGCCGATTTCTAATAATAGGTTTTGTGCCATCTTATTTTCCCTCCTCAATCAGTTTTTGCGCCACTTCTGGATCAAGCAATGGATAACCGATGTTTTCCCGTTCTGCTACAAATAGTTTTGCTACTTGACGCGCCATATTCCGGATTCGTGCGAGGTACCCAGCACGTTCAGTGACGGAGACTGCGCCACGTGCATCCAACAAATTGAAGGTATGGCTGCATTTTAAGATATAGTCGTAAGCTGGATGAACTAAGCGTTCATCGATACAACGTTTTGCTTCTTGTTCAAAACGATCGAAGTTCCCTAAAAGCAAGTCTTGGTCACTGACTTCAAAGGAGTATTTTGAATGTTCATACTCAGGTTGGCGGAAAATCTCACCATATTTGACACCTGCAGACCATTCAAGATCGTAGACACTTTCAACTTCTTGAATATAAGATGCTAGACGTTCTAAGCCGTAAGTGATCTCTGATGTCACTGGCTTACATGCTAAGCCGCCAACTTGTTGGAAGTACGTAAACTGAGTGATCTCCATCCCATCTAACCAAACTTCCCAACCAAGACCTGCACAACCCATTGAGGGATTTTCCCAGTTATCTTCGACAAAACGAATATCATGTTCTAATGGATCGATCCCTAAAAGACGCAGGCTTTCTAAATAAAGCTCTTGGATATTTTCAGGAGAAGGCTTCATCACGACTTGGAACTGGTGGTGCTGATACAAACGATTTGGGTTTTCCCCGTAGCGGCCATCAGCTGGACGGCGAGAAGGTTCTACGTAAGCGGCGTTCCATGGTTCTGGACCGATTGCACGTAAAAATGTATATGGGCTCATGGTTCCAGCCCCTTTTTCTGTATCATAGGCCTGCATCAGCATACAGCCGTTTTCAGACCAGAATTTTTGCAGGGTCAAAATCATTTCTTGCACAGTTAGTTTACTCATCTTTTTCTTCCTTTCTTATAACGCATTGACGACAGGATAAAATTCGACAACTGATCCGGGGATCAATTTCACTTCGACCACGACATCTGCTTCTAAAACATCAGATAAGTCGTAAAGCATTTGGTCTGGACTCGTTGTAAATTCATGGATAAGCTGTTCATCCTTTAAAAGGCGAACCTGCAGCGGAATACTTGCTAATACTTTGAGCTTTTTTTCGGTAAACGCACTTGCTGGAATCGTCATATCAAATAACATAAAAAAACCTCCTTTGTTTTTGGCTATTCTTGGTGTGAAACATAAAAAAGTCCCTATATCTATACGGAGTGTATAGATATAGGGACGATACATTCGCGGTTCCACCCTACTTCCGACAAGTCGGCAGCTTCATTGATCATGCTCACGGACGCCTGCGAAATAAGGTTCCAACTTGGCTTTCACTCTCCCAAGTTCGCTTCATGGAATGGACTTCTTTCTTTCTTCCGGTCATAGCACGGATTCGATTACCCTTATGATAGTAGTTGAAGCTAGGGTTTGTCAATGACTAATTTGAACTTTTATGCTTCTGGACCTAAATCCGCGTGATCATGAAAGACGATCTCATCAGCGATTTTCCCATCACTTTCAAAAACGATGATCTCGTTTATTCCAGTTTTCAAAAACGGTGCCGGGACGTACAAGCGTTGCTGCGGTCCTTTTTCCCAGAAACGGCCGATCATATGACCATTGACTTGGACAAACCCTTTACCCCAGCCTGGCAATTCGATAAAGGTATCTGCACATTCATCAAAAACACATTCAAAGCGTGAGAAACTTGGTTGTCCTTTTTGCCATTTTCCTTGGAAATCAATGGCATGCAAATTATCCATCGGTAAGGGATAGATTTCCCAGTTGCTTTGGAAGGCGCCATTGATGATCACACCGTCTTTGATGCCTTTGTGCTGATGGTTCATTTTTACGGAATAATTGACCCGCCCCATATTCTCCACCAAGATCCCCAACTCGTTTTCTGATTCTGATAAATCGAAACTGTAGGTTTGACCGATTTCTTGATCATAATCGATGCGCAAAAGTTCCTGGTTGATAAATGTATGGGCACGATCCATCGTATTGATCAGACGGTAGTCGGCAATCTTCCGAGCAGACCCAATCAGTGAGCGATAATAGATATAACCTGTCGCTTGATTGCAGGCTTCCATCGATAAGGGGTAATTACTTATGATCGGTTGACTGATCGCGTCGATCGTCGAAAACAAGGAGACTCGTTCTTTCACTGAGAATGTTCCATAAGCTTTTCGCTCAATTTCCATACTCAAGGGAAACTCAGGAATTTCCGTATAGTCAGCAATCACCTTTTTGAAGGCTTGGTATTTGGCAGTAGGTTCTCCCCATTCTGTCAGTAAGGCATCGTAATCATAGCTAGTGACATCCGGCGCTAAGCGTTCATAATAGTTTGACCCGTTCATAAAGCCAAAATTGGTCCCACCATGAAACATATAGATATTGACAGAACCCAATGCTAAACAATCCTGTAATTCCTTTACTGCATCTTCTGTGGAGGTCGTATGATGCTGGTCGTCACCCCAGGCATCAAACCAGCCGATCCAAAATTCCATGACCATCAATGGCCGTTTTTCTCCGTGAAATCTTCGAAGTTTTTCAAAGTTTTCCTTGATGTTGGAGCCGCAGTTGATCGTAGGCAAAGCCAAGTCTTTGATACTGCCGTTTTCTAGCATATCGTGCCAAGGTCCGTCAGAGGTCACTAACGGCGTTTCTACACCATGCTGCCGCATCGCAGCCACCATTTTTCGCAAATACTCTTTGTCATTGGCGTAGCTGCCGTATTCATTTTCTACTTGCATCATTAAAATCGGACCACCTTGGGTGATCTGCAGATCCCGCACTTGTGGAAACAAATGGGCGAAATAACGAGTGATTTTTTCCATAAATGGTGGATAATCAAACCGAAGCTTCATCATAGGATCTTGCAATAGCCAATAAGGCAGCCCACCAAATTCCCACTCCGCACAAATATAAGGTGCTGGTCGCAAAATGACATAAAGCCCTACTTCTTGTGCCGTTTGGATAAACCGCCGCAAATCAAGGATCCCCTCAAACTGATAGACACCTTCTTGTGCTTCATGGAGATTCCAAGGAACATAGGTTTCCACGGTATTACAGCCCATCAAGCGTAGCTTCTCTAAACGATCTTGCCAATATTCAGGAACGACACGAAAATAGTGGATCGCTCCAGAGATCACTTTAAAAGGCTTGTTGTCTAAATAAAAGTCATCTTCAATAGCAAAAGTTCGCATCAGTTACGCTCCTCTTTGACGATATAGGTGGTGTACTGTGCCAGTTTCGTTTCTGAAGAAAGAACCTCACCCGTCAGGAGATCCGTTTCTCCGACGAAAATTTCTGGTAAAGGTTGTGCTTCTTCGTGGAAATTAATGATAACGAAGAATTTCGCCTCTGCATTTTCACGACAAGCAACTTCCAGTTTTGTTGCCTCCTCGATCACTGGGGTAATACCGGTTTCTTCGACGATTGTTTTGAAAAGCTGATCTTGTAGCTGATCTTCCAACTGGCCACCAAAGTAATAGACAGTTCCTTCACCAAACGTATTTTTCGTCACTGCCGGTATTCCTGCATAAAAATTGCTTGTATAATGCGCTAGCGCTTCAGCGGTTTCTAAATGGATCAGATCGCTGACTAAATTACTGGTTCCTGTCAGTTCTTCATTGACTAAGGAAACCCCGTTTGATTGTTCTGGGGCTAATGCATCGATTTCTTCCACCCAGATGCCAGATAACTCCCGCAAGGGGCCAGGGTAACCGCCTAAGTGAACATTGTCTGATTGATCAACGATGCCGCTCATATACGTTGTAAGTAAAGCACCGCCTTGCTTAACGAAATCAGTGAGCCGCTCTTGCATCCCTTCTTTGATCATGTAGAGAACCGGTGCTGCGACTAATTTGTATTTTGATAAGTCAGCATCCACGGGAATCAAGTCGACGGCAATATTTTGTTCGTAAAAATACCGATAGTAGCGATGGATCTGTTCTACGTATTTCAGATCAACGGTCGGACCACTGGTGTATTCTAATGCCCAGTAATTGTCCCAATCAAAAATCAAAGCAACTTGTGCTTGAGATTGCGTCCCAATGATGTCTGAAAGCTGCGCTAATTCCGCCCCAAGAGCGGCTGTTTCTCGAAAAACTCGCGTGTCTTCATGACCGACATGTTCGATGACCGCGCCATGGAATTTCTCACAAGCGCCAACGGAACGTCGTAATTGAAAGTATTGGATCGTATCCGCCCCATGCGCGATGGTTTGGTAACTTTGTGCCCGCATTTGTCCCGGTTTTTTCAACGAGTTATAAGGTTGCCAGTTTTGTTGCGAAGGTGTTTGTTCCATCAACATAAAGGGCTGTTGTTTCAAGCCACGCATTAGATCATGGGTCATGGCTACTAAACTCCATGGCGTATTATATGATGGATAATTATCCCACGAAACAAGGTCCATTTCCTTTGCCCACTTGAAATAATCCAGTCCTTTAAAGGTTCCCATCAAATTCGTTGTAATCGGAGTTGTCGGATCAATTTTTCGAATAGCGTCCCGTTCCATCATATAGTTTTTTAAAAGACTATCCGAGTTGAACCGTCGGTAGTCAATGGAAATACCCGCAAATGCTGTCTTCTCATAGCCGATTCCTTCTGACAGCGCATTTGGCAGCACGATTTCATCCCATTCATACACGGTATGACCCCAAAATTCCATATTCCAGGCTTTATTCAGTGCTTCGATCGTATGATATTTATCCTTTAACCAGACACGAAACGCTTTTTCACAGTTGTCGCAATAACATTCGCCGCCGTATTCATTATTGATGTGCCAACAAGTCACTTGTGGATTTTCGCCGTAACGTTCGGCTAATTTCGTTGCCAAGCGTTCTGCGTATTTTTGATAAACCAAACTGTTGGGACAGGCATTGTGCCGTTGCCCAAACTTATGATGGCGTCCATCATAATCGGTGCGAGCGACTTCTGGATACTTCTTAAACATCCAAGCTGGCAAAGCAGCTGTGGAAGTGGCTAAGACGATGTCGAAACCTTCCGTACTTAATTTTTCGATGATTTGATCCAATTCCTCAAAATCATAACAATTTTCAGAGGGTTGGATCTTTGCCCATGAAAAAACATTGACGGTCGCGCTATTGATACTTGCTTTTTTAAAGATCCGAATGTCTTCTTCCCAAATCTCTTTCGGCCACTGATTTGGATTATAATCGCCGCCAAATAGTATTCTATCAAAAAATTTTGTCATGTAAGTGAACGCTCCTTTAAAATAAAATGATTTCTACTCTCTTATTGTAAGACTTTTCATTCTGTTGTAGTATAATACATGAAACACTATTTTATAACTTTTCGAAACACGGAGGTACACTATGCCTATCTACTTTTATCAAACCAATCAGCAGCTGCCTTTATCTCTGGAAAGCATCGGCAACGATTGGGCGCAAGATGACGTCGCTCGTCCTGATGGCTATCCCTACTTCCATTGGCTGCAAACCGAGCAAGGGGAAGGCCGAATCACATTTGGTCAGGAATCGTTTATCTTACGTCCGAATGAAGGCATTTTGATTTTTCCTTTTACGCCCCATCGCTATTATCCATTGACTAACTGGAAAACATCCTTCGCCACATTCCAAGGCCCTTTGGCAGCTGAGGTGTTAAAGCAGTACACGAATCAGCCCTATATATTAGCTGAAGAGTCAGAAACCTTTTCTTATGTCACCTGGATCAATCAACGGATCAAAGGAGACCAACAAATCAGTTGGGACCCGCTACGGGCTTCTAGCGAATGTTACCGCTTTTTATTGGCGATCATGCAAGAACGCTCAGGGAATCCGACAGAAAAACACCCGCTGTTCCAACAATATCTGGTTCCCGTTATACAAGAAATCGAAACGAATTACGATCAGGCGATCACGATCAAAGAACTAGCAGGGCTCGTCTATGTTTCACCACAGTATCTTTCACGTTTGTTCCAACGTTTTTTGGGGCAATCTACTGCACAATATTTATTGAACTACCGCATGACCCGAGCCAAAGAGCTTTTGGTGGCACAGCCAGATCTGCCCATTCAACAAGCTGCCTTCGCAGTGGGGTTTCAAGATGCAAGTCACTTTACAGCATTATTCAAAAAAAGAGTCGGCTTAACTCCATTGAAGTTTCGCCAACTCTATCATTGATTTTTCGGTTTTAAGACGTCTTGCCATTGCCCCATCTGATCGATAAACTTCTTACTTTTTAAATGAATGCCCACATATTCATCATATAATAAATCAATCACTCGTCGGATCGCGGCTTTCGTTTCTGGCTTTAATTTGATTGAAGCAATCTGCTCGTAGGATATTTGAGAAAATAAGCGAATAAAATGGATCGCCCGAGAATCAGCATGATAACGACGTTCGTCCATCCCCCAGTGCTGTTCACATAAAATACCGCTATATTTTGAGGAATAGTCAAACCGACCGTCGGTTTTTCCGCAGATCGCACAATGGGTCCAATTCGGGGTGATCCCGAAACGGTGCAAAATCTGGATCTCAAAGATATTGGTGATGATCTCTGCGTCGTTTTCATGGTCCATTAATTGCAAGGCCTCATGTAAAAATTGGTATAGATGTGGGTCATAGACTCGATCATCAATAGCAGAATCAGCCAAATTCAATAAGTAGGTTGCATAACCAGCAATAAAAATATCACTTTGGATCGTACGAAAAGGATGGATGTCTTTGGCATTGTTTAAAAAGGACAAGCCTTCCGTTTTGATGGTTCCCATGTAGGTGGCTTCAGTATAGGAGAGCAGCGCTGGTGCCAAGGGGTTGTTTTTCCGATGGGCACCCTTGACATAAAACATTTGCTTCCCAGCAGATTCCGTAAAGATTTTGACTAGCTTGTCTTTTTCTTTATGGTCTTTTGAAAAAAGCAAGATTCCTTTTGTTTCAACAAGATTCATCGTCGCACCCCATTTCTTTAAAAAAACTGATCCAGTTCGCTAACTGCATCAGTTTTTCTTCATTAAAACAGATCATGTTTGATCTGCATGTCATCAATACTCATCTTTGCGATAGCCATAATCTGTTAAGAATGTTTGCTTGTCGCGCCAATCTTTTTGAACTTTTACCCATAATTCCAAGAAGACTTTGTCATCTAACAAGTGTTCAATGTCTAAACGAGCTTTCGTACCGATCTGTTTCAGCATTTTTCCGCCTTTGCCGATGATAATGCCTTTTTGACTGTCACGTTCGACAATGATCGTCGCTTGAATATGCACCTTGTCATTGTGGTCTCGTTTCATGGAGTCAACCACGACCGCTACTGAGTGAGGTACTTCATCTCTGGTCAGTAGCAAGACTTTTTCCCGCACCAATTCGGAAACGATAAAGTATTCTGGATGATCCGTGATTTGATCCTCTGGGAAGTACTGAGGCCCTTCTGGCATTTCATCGATCAGTAGCTTCATTAACGTTTCGAAATTATTGCCTTCTGTTGCGGAAATCGGTACGATCTCAGCAAAATCCATTTGTGAGGAGTAGTCTTCAATAATTGCCAATAAGGCATCTGGATGGACTTTATCAATTTTATTGATCACGAGGAAAACCGGTGTCTGACTTTGGCGCAATCGTTCGATAATAAAATCATCGCCCTTGCCACGCTTTTGGTCCGCACTGATCATAAATAGCGTCACGTCAACTTCTCGCAGTGCACTATAGGCGGTTTCAACCATAAAATCGCCTAAACGGTGTTTGGGTTTATGGATCCCTGGTGTATCGATAAAGATCAGCTGTGCGTCATCCGTCGTGTAGACCCCTTGGATTTTGTTACGGGTCGTTTGCGCTTTGTCACTCATGATCGCGATTTTTTGTCCTACGACTCGATTTAGTAGTGTTGATTTCCCAACATTTGGCCGCCCGACGATCGCAACGAAGCCTGATTTGTGTGTTGTCATTGTTGTTCCCCTTTATCTTGTGGTTTTGGTGCGCATCAGAAGAGCTGCAGCAATTTTGGCAAGAAGATGATCGCTGCGACGACTAACGCAAAAACTGCAGTCATCAGCACGGCACCAGCTGCCATATCTTTGATTTTTTTTCCAATAGGATGGAAATGGAAATCTGTAAACATATCTACGACGTTTTCAAAGACGGTGTTGATGATCTCAACGATCCAGACTAAGAAAACAGCTAGCAGCAACCAGAGCCATTCCATTTGACTCAAACGGAAAATAAAACCCGTAATGATCGCAACGATTCCTAGTGCAACATGTTTACGCATATTGCGTTCCTCTTTAAAGACGGTTTTTATACCAGTGAAAGCAAATTCGATCGACGAAATAAATTGTTTGTTTTTCCCAATATTCTTATCTTTTGAGTCCATAGGCATCCAGTATTTCCTTTTGCAATCCAAACATTTCCTTTTCATCTTCAGGTGTCATATGATCATAGCCATTGATATGCAAGAAACCATGTAACGCCAAGAAACCCAGCTCCCGATCATAGGTATGCCCGTATTCAGCAGCTTGTTCTTTCGCTCGTTCAATGGAAATCATAATATCTCCAAGATCACGCGGCAGCTCTTCAAGGGCTTCGTCAAAAATGATCGACAGCTCTTCGTCTGTTTCTTCTTCAAAGGCAAAACTGATGACATCTGTTGGCATATCTTTGCCGCGGTACTCCCGATTGATTTCTTGGATCGCCGCATTGTCCATAAATGTGACGGACATTTCTGTATCCTCTGGAAGTTCTAAATGTCCTGCAGCAAATTGCAGCAGTCCTTCGATCTCTTTGATCTTGGTTTCCCCCACTGAATTTGTCTCATCTAAAAAGGTAATCTCCATTAGCGCTCTCTTCTTTCTTGTTCTTCTTTCATTTTCTCTGCTTCCGACTTCATTTTTGGATATTTGATCCGTGAATGGAAGGTACTGCAAAGTCCGTTGACCAGTGATTTTTCAATCATTCGGATTTCTTTCAAAGTCAGGCCTGTTTCATCCAGTTGACCGTCTAAGATCCGATCATTGATGAGATTTGCAACAAATTCTTGAATCTTTTGATTTGTTGGATTTTCCATCGCTCGAACAGCTGCTTCACAACTATCCGCGATACTCACAACGCCAGCTTCTCGTGTTTGCGGTTTTGGACCAGGATAACGGAAATCTTCTTCCGTCACCTCGGGATTACGCTCTTTGGCTTTCACGTAGAAATAACGCATCAAGGTCGTGCCATGGTGTTGACGACAAATGTCGATCACCATGCGCGGCATTTTGGCTTCTTCGAGAATTTCCGCCCCATCGATCACGTGACCGAAGATGATTTGTTTGCTGTCTTCAGGCAACAAGAAATTATGCGGGTTTTCGGCACCAGCAGGTAAATTTTCTACGAAGAAATTGGCATGTTTGACCTTGCCGATATCATGGTAATAACAAGCCACACGAGTCAGTAAGCTTTGCCCGCCGATTTCGGCAACGGCATTGGCACTAAGATTGGCAACCATCATACTGTGATGATACGTTCCTGGCGCTTCTTCCAGCAACTGTTTTAACAATGGATGATTCGGGTTACTCAATTCATTTAACACGATCATACTCTCATCCGTCACCAACAATTCGATGTAAGGATGTAGTCCCATCGTTAGCAAATAGCTTAAGAGAGAGCCTGCTAAGCCACAAATGATCGTGGTCCAAGTGTTCCCGCGAGCAAAATCCATTCCTTGGAAAATCACCAGCACAAAACTCAGTAAGAGCGGAAAGACGATCACCCACGCTACTGCCGTTTTCCCTTGACTAGCGATGCGGGCGCGCTTGATCATCGTTCCCATCAAGCCAGAGAACAAATAGGTGACTAAGACGGTCGTCAACAAGTTGGTTCCGCTAGAATCAAAGTAAATAAAGAGTGCGCTGATTACTTGGAAAATCGCTGACAAAATCCCCAAACGACGGCTGGAGAAAATACTCAGGATCAACGGTGTAAACGCAGCTGGGAAAAACAGCGGGATAAAGGTCACTAATTCAGATTGGAAAAGTTGGAAAAACTTCATGATCAAAATACTGAATGCCATTGCCAAAATATAAAACGTGACCGCATTCATCCGTTTTTCCACGTCTTTCGTCTGTTTCGTGTAATAAAACACCATCAGCATCTGTAAGACTGTTGCTAAAACTAAAGCGATCAATGGAAAAACAGAAAAGGTCTGATTAGTCATTCCTAAAAGCTGCAGCTTCTCTAGGGCATTGGCATCAATCTGCGAGCCCTCACGGACAATGATCTCTCCTTGATAAATCATTACTGGAGGAACAGCATCCATGGCAGTTTGCCGTGCTTCTTCTGTCCGTTTTTCATTTGGGATATCGTTCACGACGATTCCTTGATTGACTAAGAAACGTAAGACAGAAGCCATGTCTGAGCTAACGTCTAAGAACTGGATCTTATCTTCCGCCTCAGAACGAAACGTACTTAATTCCGTTTGGCGGATCTGTTTCGCCATTTGTTCATCAACTAATTGTAGCGCATAGGTACGCACTGTATTTAATTCATCATCACTTAATGAGAACATCGTCGTCAAAAAATTATTGGTAAATGACTGATAAAAATCCAGTTCATCATCACTCATTTTTTCAAATTCTTGTTTTAAGGCTGCGATATATTCATCTGTACTAGGTTTAGGGATATTTTCATCCTCATCGGCCTCAGCCACTTTTTTTTCATGGGCTTCATCCACTGATTTTTTGACTGAAGCAATTAAGTCAAATAAATGATCGATACGATCATGCTGCGTTTGCGCCAGTGTATCCTGATACGTGTACTCTGGTGGTACAGCTTCGGCAGCCAGTTTACGTTTTTGTTCCGTCGCAGCGGTATTTTCGATCGTTTTATTGGCACGGATATTTTCTTCCGCCACTTGACCTTCGCTATAATCGACATTGTTTTGTTTGACGCTGGTGTACATGATACCAATCGAAAAAAGAAAGAAAAGGAACATCAAAACTGGTAGATAGAATTTCCCAAGTCTTTCTCTAAATTTCCGTAGTGGTTGAATGATCATAGTTCTCCTCCTAAAAGACGATCAGCGCTTGTCTTTAAGATCTGCTTCTTCATATGCGCGAATGATCTCGGCAACAACTGGATGCCGCACGACATCTCCTGCTTCAAAATTAGCAAAAGCAATTTTGGGGATCTCTTGCAACGTTCGCTCCGCATGGATCAAACCGCTTAAAGTTCCCTTTGGCAAGTCGATCTGACTCGTATCGCCATTGACGATCATTTTGGAGTTGAATCCTAAACGTGTCAGAAACATTTTCATTTGAGCGATCGTCGTGTTTTGGGCTTCATCTAAAATTACAAAGGCATCTTCTAACGTGCGCCCTCGCATATATGCTAATGGAGCGATCTCTATGACGCCACGTTCCATTAAACGATTCGTATGATCCATCCCGAAAATTTGATACAACGCATCATAAACGGGTCGTAAGTAAGGATCGACTTTTTCTTTCAAGTCTCCCGGTAGGAAACCAAGGTTTTCTCCTGCTTCCACAGCGGGCCGTGTCAAAATGATCTTTTGCACTTGGCCTTTCTTTAAAGCAGCGATCGCCATGACAACGGCTAAAAAGGTTTTTCCTGTTCCAGCTGGTCCGACACCAAAGACCACATCATGTTTGCGAACAGCTTCGATATATTTCTTTTGACCGGCATTTTTCGCCCGAATCGGTTTACCATTACGGTCCTTGATGATTTCTTCCTCATACATATCTTTGAAATAATCAAGACTGCCTTTGTTCACCATATTCAACGCTGTGATCACATCAGGGGTACTGATATTGATACCTCGTTTGATCAACTCTTGCAACGCTCGAATCACAGATTGTGCTTTTTCTGCTGCATCCGCTTCGCCGACGATTTGGATTAGCTCACCACGAGTGTGAATGACCGTCCCTGTCGAGTCTTCAATAATTTTAATGTTTTTATCGTGAGCACCTAATAGCAAACGAACATCATCGTTTTCACTAAGTGTTATCTCGATCGTCATAGTTTTGTCTGTCAAATATGTTACAGCTCCTTTTTTGGCGTTCTTATTAATAATAACATAAGATGGAAAAAAGAAAAATTACTTATAAAGCCCAAAGGTAGTTTCCTTTTGTCCTTATGCTTTTTTTAAGTTTTCGAAATCAGAAAAAAGCCGCAAGCATGTCATCCATACTTGCGGCGTGAGCTTACATTTGATCCAATAATTCTTTAACGATCGCATTGACTTGATTGCCGTCTGCTTTGCCTTTGACTTGCGGCATTACAGCACCCATCACTTTTCCAAATTCTTTGGAAGAAGAAGCACCAGTCTTTTCAATCGCTCCAGCAACGATTTGGCGGATTTCCGCTTCATCAAGTTGCGCTGGTAAATATTTTTCAACAACTGCAATTTCAACTTTGACTTTCTCGGCTAGATCTTTTCGGTCAGCTTTCTCAAACTCATTTAAAGAGTCCCGACGTTGCTTCATCTCACGAGATAAAACAGTCAACTCTTCTTCTTCATTCAAGTCAGTACCTTTTTTGATCTGCTCATTTTGAATTGATGCTTTCAACATGCGGATCACCTGCAAGGTTTCCTTGTCTTTGGCTTTCATCGCTGTCTTCATGTCATCATTCAGTGTACTTAGTAGTGTCACACTACCAGCTCCAATTCTCAAAACAGTAGAAAATTAGAATTTTTTGCGTTTTCTAGCTGCTTCAGATTTTTTCTTACGCTTTACGCTAGGTTTTTCGTAAAATTCACGTTTACGAGATTCCTGTAAAGTACCCGCTTTTGACACGGAACGTTTGAAGCGACGAAGAGCATCGTCAAGTGATTCGTTTTTGCGAACGACTGTTTTTGACATGTAAATTCCCTCCCTCCGAGCTTAAAAAGTAACCGTAGTTGTTATTGAAATAAAATCCCAAAAAACACGACTGTCCTTTAAAAATTATAGCTAACCCCTGAAAAAGTGTCAAGGCATTCTGGTAAAAAAGTCTTCGATACTGTCAAGTTTGTTTGGGTTTTCATTGACATTCTTCACAACGCCCCAGAATCTCGAAGCGATGACCCTCGATCAAACAACCAGGAAGCTGTTCTTGAAAGAAGTCCATTGGACAAATATGCAGTTCTTTTGTTTTGCCGCAGACTGTACAAATGAAATGATGGTGGTGATGGTCTTCTAATTCTGCACAGCAGTTATAGCGAAACTTCATCTCACCGTTCAGCTCTGTTTCTTCTAAAATACCGATCTCAGAAAAATCGTGCAAATTCCGGTAGATCGTATCATAACTCAAACCAGGATACTTTTCCGACATGTATTCATGAATTTCTTTTGCTGGTAAATAGCGATTGCGTTTGACTAAATAGGTGATGATCGCTTCTCTTTTTTTGGTGTATTTAAAGCCATTTTCTTTCAATGTTGTCATGGCATGCTCAATAAGTGTTTGATTTTTCATCGTAGGCCCTCCTGATAAATCAAAATCATTCCGATTCTATCGATCTTAAGTATGGTATAATGAAATCAATAAAAAAGCAAGAGAGGATTTTTCTTATGAAGCCAACTGAACCTGAACAACCAGACTTGCAAGAAAAATTGCAAACCAGTGCCGCAGTGACGATGTTCGTATTGTCTGACTCTGCCGGCGAAACGGCATCGAAGCTTGCACAAGCGACAATGGCCCAATACCCCAGCGTCGAATTCAACCTTTTCAGACGCACGTTTATCCATACGAAAGAGCACTTGATCAAAGCATTATCAGATGCAAAAAAACACAATGCCATTATTCTTCATACCTTGATCAAAGAAGAGCTAGTGGACTTGACGAATCATTTTTGTGAAGAAGCGGATCTCTATCATTTTGATGTACTGACACCGCCTGTGAGTGAAGTTGAACGCCGCACTGGGGTGGCACCGTCACGAGAACCCGGCGCTTTGCATCACTTGAATGAAAATTATTTCAAACGCATCAAAGCCATGGAGTTTGCTGTGATGTATGATGACGGGAAAGACCCCCGTGGCTTTTTAGAGGCGGATGTCGTTTTATTGGGTGTTTCTCGGACCTCAAAAACGCCTTTGAGTCTATTTTTAGCGAACAAAAACTTAAAAGTCGCTAATTTGCCTTTGGTTCCGCAAGCCCACATCCCGAAACAGCTCTGGGAAATCGATCCGAAAAAAATCGTTGGGTTAACAAACGATCCGAATGTATTAAACAGTATCCGCAAAGAACGGATGCGCTCCTACGGCTTGAACCCCGATTCTGCGTATTCCGATATCGAAAAAATCAAAGCGGAGCTGACGTTTGCCAATGATCTTTATGAGAAATTAGGTTGTGTCGTGATCAATGTCGCTTCTCTTTCCATCGAAGAAACCGCCTCGATGATTTTAAATGCATTAAACTTAGAAGATCATAGCTATTACACCTCAGAGACGAAAGATTAACCACTATTAAGCAATAAAAAACGATGAGCGGACTGAGTCTGCTCATCGTTTTTGGTATATTTTTCATTTTAAATCTCTTTAGAAAACTTGTAGCCCTTCACGATCGATTTGCAATTGTTCGATATACGCATTACTTTCCAGCGCATGCAAAAGTTTTGAGATACGTTCTGCCTTGTCTTCTGGGACGATTGCTAAGACAGTGGGACCTGCGCCACTCAAGAAACAGCCATAACCGCCTTCTTCTTCACAAATCTGGCGAATGGTCGACAAGTGTGGAACAAGTTTCTCACGATAGGCTTCATGAAAACGATCTTGCTGCATCAATTTCCCTGCAAGAGGCAGATTGCCATTGATGACTGCTGCGATCATAACATTGGCGATCGCACTGGCTTCGACTGCTTGCTCGTGAGAAAGTGTCTGGGGCAAGACTTGGCGACTTGCTTCCGTCAACAACTCATCGTGAGGGATATAGGCGATGATCTCACATTCAGGAAAATGATGTTTGACTAAATACGTATGCTTGTGCTGATGATCATAGGCAGCAATCGCAAAATCTCCATAGATCGCTGGTCCGACGTTGTCAGGATGCCCTTCAATGGCGGTTGCGATCTCAAGTTTTTGTGCTGCACTCAGATTCATATGCGCCATGCGGTTGGCTAGTTCAATCCCAGCAACAATAACAGAAGAACTGCTGCCTAAGCCTCGTGCCAATGGAATATCTGAGCTCATACGAATCTTCAATGGTTTCATGTCTGGTGCTAATTTCAAAGCCACACGCAAAAGTAAATTGGTTTCATCGGTTGGAATCTCTGAGCCTAACTCATGGATGATTTCCCACGTATCGTTTTCTTTTAAAACTTCAATGAACAAATACTTTGACAGGGCAATCCCGCAGGAATCAAAACCAGGCCCTAAATTCGCACTGGTTGCAGGAACGCGGATCTTCATAGATTGGCAACTCCTTCACGAAGATGCTGACGCATTTCTTCTAAATCACTCATTTTATTGATGGTTACTTCGGTTGCTTTAATTGCTGTATCCGGATCTTTCAGACCATTTCCAGTAAAGACAGCAACGACAGTTTCACCTGATTTGATTTTTCCTGCTTTCACGTGCTGGATAACGCCGGCAAGTGATGCGGCTGAACCTGGTTCAATAAATACACCATCTTGCGCAGCGATTTTACGGTAAGCATTCAAAATTTCCTCATCGGTTACTGCATCAATATGTCCTTTTGATTCATCACGAGCGGCTTCTGCCAACTGCCAGCTGGCCGGATTGCCGATCCGAATCGCTGTAGCGATCGTTTCCGGCTGTTCGATGACTTCACCACGGACGATGGCAGCAGCACCTTCAGCTTCAAACCCATGCATTCTTGGCAACGTGGTGCCTTTTTTCTCATGCCATTCTTTGAACCCTTTCCAATATGCCGAGATATTTCCTGCATTACCGACAGGAATCGCAAGAACATCTGGCGCTTGTCCTAATTGTTCGCATACTTCAAAGGCCGCTGTTTTTTGTCCTTCTAAACGATAAGGATTGACTGAGTTTACTAGCGCCACGGCTTCCGTTTCTGCAATATCCCGGACCGCTTTTAACGCTTCATCAAAGTTTCCTGGAATCGAAATGATATCGGCTCCATAAACGATTGCTTGCGCCAATTTTCCCATAGCGATCTTGCCATCTGGAATGACAACGTAGGCTTTGATACCCGCTCTGGTGGCATAAGCTGCTGCTGCCGCACTAGTATTTCCTGTCGAGGCACAGACGATTGCTTTGGCGCCTTCTTCCACCGCTTTTGCCACCGCCATGACCATCCCGCGGTCTTTAAATGAGCCTGTTGGATTCAGCCCTTCGTATTTTCCATACAATTGGATCCCTAATTCCTTGGAAAGGCTTGGTAAGGGAATCAACGGCGTGTTACCTTCTGCCAGTGACAATGCTGGGGTATTTTCATTAACTGGGAGATATTCTTTGTATTGATGCAATAATCCTTGATACATGTCTATTCCTCCATCACTTTCATTATTTGAATGCTTTGTGCATCGGTATAAGTTGCGAGTTTTTCTGCTAGCTCATTTTCGCTCATTGAATTGGTGATTCCAACAATTCGTTGGTCTGCTTCGTTGAACACCGTTTGCTCAAACGCAAACCATTCTGGAAGAGCGTTCGCTTTGATCTCTTGACTTGAAAAAGACACATAATGCCGGCTGGGAACTTCTCGGACAGCAGCTAATGCTGTTTCTTTTTCAAAGGTTAGAAATGGTTCCACGATCCCATAGCTTTTATTTTTTGCTAGCACGGTTAAATCCGCAACCACGCTGGTGGCCGTCGGTCGCGATCCTGCTCCTGGTCCATAAACCATTGATTGATCAATGCCTTCGCTCTCGATAAAAATACCATTAAACTCGTTTTGGATCGTCGCTAACGCATGGTTTTTCGGTACTAATACAGGTCCAACTGACACAGTAAGGGAACCGTCAACTGTCTTTTGAGCTGCGCCGATCAACTTCACTTCATAACCAAAGGCTTGCGCCTGCTTAATATCTGCCACAGCTAATCCGCGGATGCCTTTCGTTGCAACATCATCAATGCTGATCGTTTTCCCAAAGGCAAATTTCGTCAAAATCACCATTTTGTAAGCAGCATCAATGCCATCGACATCATTGGTAGGATCTGATTCCGCAAAGCCTTTTGCTTGAGCTTGCGACAAAGCATCTTCATAGGTCATGCCATCTTCCGTCATTTTCGTCAGCATATAATTGGTCGTCCCATTGACGATACCAAAAATCCCTGTGATGGTATCAGGCAGATAGTGGGTGCTCAATGTGCGCAAAATCGGAATGCCGCCACCTACACTGGCTTCATAATAAAGAGAAACACCGGCTTTTTCAGCAATTGCCAGCAGTTCAGGTCCATGGGTGGCAATCAAATCTTTATTTGCCGTCACAACATGCTTTTTATTTTCTAAAGCAGCAGAAATAAACGCTTTTGCCGGATCGATCTTCCCGATCAATTCCACAATTACGTCGATAGTCTCATCTTCAAACAACTCATTTGCCTCATATGTCAAGGCAAACCCATACTTAGCCGCCAACGCAGACTTGTCCTCATAAGGCGATGCTAATGCTTTCGTGATTTGCACATTGACTCCTGTCCGTGCCAGAATGGCTTCTTTTTGTTCCGCCAGCACTTGACAGACTCCACTGCCGACAACACCCATTCCTAATAATCCAATGTTCAATTGCTTACCCATAATGCCCCCTAACTGAAAACGTTATTAAAAACCGTTCATCTAATTTTAATATTTCCACTAGCATACCAAAAACAATAAGAAAAAACTAGGACTTTTGAGAAATTCTCGCCCTAGTTTTAACGGTGATGGATATGTTCAAATGTTTTTTGCAAAATATCCACAACATGTTTGTCATCGAGACTATAAAGAATCGTTTTTCCTTGTCTCTCTGACTTTACGATCCGATTATCTTTCAAAAGTTTCAACTGATGAGAAACTGCTGATTGTTCCATATGTACTTGTTCCGCAATCGAAGTGACGTTGCGTTCACCTTCTTGAAGGGACAACAAAATTTTTAGTCTGGTGGGATCACTAAGCATCTTAAAAATCTGTGTTACTTGCTGAATTTCCTCTAATTTCGGCGTAGTCATCGCGCCACATCCTCTCTTATTTCCTTTTGCATTTTAGCCCTTGGTTGACGGCTTGTCAATCCACCTTTGATGAGCAAGGGAAAGAAAATAGATAAAAGACACGAATAGATCCAAGTGTCAGAAAATTTCTTCTCGAAGCTTTGATTCCTCAACAGCGAGGTGCTGAGGAATCGAAGCTTCGTTTCTACCACTCGGATCATTCAGTCAGTTGCAATTTCTTGGTATTGGAGACATCAGGTAGTTTTATTCCCCAGTGATCTCTTCGATGGCTGCTTGCAGATCAGCAATTTTTTGTTCTGCCTCTTCTGCCGATTCGCCTTTCACACCAATATAAAACTTGATTTTCGGTTCAGTTCCAGAAGGACGCACAGCAATCCAGCTTTCATCTTCTAATGTGTATTTCAAAACATCAGAAGGCGGTGTCGTCATTTTTTGCAGGTGTCCATCTAAGCCCACACGAGTCAACAGTTTAAAGTCTTCTGTTTGAACGACAGGAGTTCCTGCGAAAACAGAAGGAGCTTTTTCACGGAAAGTCTTCATCAAGGCAGCAATCTTAGTTGCCCCCTCCATACCGCTCATCGTTACTGAAATGGTTTTTTCTGCGTAATAACCATATTCTTCAAAAATATCTTGCAGACCATCATAAAGGGTTTTGTCTGATTGTTTGTAAAAAGCCGCCACTTCTGCTAATAAAACGAGCGCTTGGATCGCGTCCTTGTCCCGTACAAATGGTTTCACTAAGTAACCATAACTTTCTTCAAAACCAAACATGAAGGTTTGCGAATGATCTTTTTCAAATTGTTGGATTTTTTCGGCGATGAACTTAAAGCCGGTCAAAACATTGATCATATCCACATTGTAAGATTTGGCGATCGCTGTTGGCAATTCACTAGAAACGATCGATTTTAAGACTGCTGCATTTTCAGGCAAGGTTCCTGCTGTTTTATGAGCTTCTAGAATATAACGGATCATCAATGCGCCTAATTGGTTTCCAGTCAACACTTGGTAATTGCCATCTGGCATTCTTACTGCAGCCCCCAAGCGATCGGCATCTGGGTCCGTGGCGATCAATAGGTCGGCTCCTTCTTTTTCTCCTAAAGCAATCGCATATTCAAAGGCAGAGTGCTCTTCTGGATTCGGTGATTTTACTGTACTGAAATTTGGATCGGCAACCGCTTGAGAAGGTTCAATAATGAATTGTTGGAAACCAGCTTGTTTCAATGCTTTCTCACCAAGCATCCGTCCTGTTCCATGAAGTGGTGTATAGACAAGTTTCAAATCTTTGCCCACCGAATCGATCAATTCTTGATTGATGGTAACTTCTTTGATCTCTTTCAAATAGGCAGTGTCGATCTCTTCGCCAATAATAGAGATCAAGCCGCTGTTTTTGGCTTCTTCTTCACTTAATACAGGGATCTCCAATGGATTTTCAATTTCCCGAACGAATTTGGTCAATGCATCCGCATCTGCAGGTGGCATTTGTCCACCATCTTCCCCATATACTTTGTAGCCATTGTATTCGGCTGGATTGTGAGAAGCAGTGATCATGATTCCGGTGAAAGTTTTTAGGTAACGCACAGCAAAAGATAATTCTGGCGTCGGACGTAAGCTTTCAAAGACGAAGGCTGGAATATCATGTTTTGCCAATGTTTTCGCTGCTTCCATCGCAAACTCAGGTGAAAAATGACGGGAATCATAGGCGATCGCTACGCCACGACGTCTTGTTTCAGGATCTTGTGTATCCATAAAGCGAGCCAATCCTTCGGTTGCTTGACGAATCGTATAAATGTTCATCCGGTTGATCCCAGGCCCTAAAATCCCTCGCATACCGGCAGTCCCAAATTCCAAAGGCATATAAAAAGCGTCTTCTAGCATCGCAGGATCTGCTTCTAATGCGGTCAATTGTTCTTTTAGTTGTGGATCTAAGTGTTCACTGTTTTTCCATTGATTAAATGTTTGTTCCCATGCCATAAAATAACCTCTCCTTTTTCCGTTAAAATGCTCTAAAATTAGTATAACACTACTTACAGATTTCTCAAAGAATAACCAAACGAAAAATAAAAACAGCTGCTATCAAAAGTGATTGACACTTTAAAAATAACAGCTGATTCCATTAGGTTATTTCGTTAATTGAGCATCTTTTTGTGTTTCAATAAAATCAAACACTTGTTGACCAGCAACACTGCCATCGCCGACTGCCGTCGTGATTTGACGCAAGCCTTTTTCACGAACATCGCCAACCGCGTAAACACCAGGAATTGAAGTTTCCATCTGATCATTGGTTAAGATCCAGCCAGCATCATTCGTGATACCGCTGGCTTTGAATGGCTCTGTCAACGGATCTAAACCAACATAGATAAAGACACCGCCAGCAGCTTCTTCTGTCACTTCATCCGTTTTTAAGTTTCTAATTTGCACGCCAGTTACGACCATCTCATTGCCTTTGATTTCTTCCACAACAGAATCCCAAATAAAAGAGATTTTCTCGTTGGCAAATGCGCGGTCTTGGATGATTTTTTGTGCTCGTAATTCGTCACGACGGTGAACGATCGTTACTTCAGAAGCAAATTGTGTTAAGTAGATAGCTTCTTCGACTGCCGAGTCGCCTCCACCAACAACAATCAAGCGTTTGTTACGGAAAAAGGCACCGTCACAAACCGCACAGTATGAAACACCGCGTCCAGCAAATTCTTCTTCGCCTTTGACGCCTAACTTTCTATGTACACACCCTGTGGCAATAATGACTGTTTTTCCTTGATAAGTTTTGTCTTCGGTCACAACTTCTTTAAACTCACCTTGGTCAGTGATGTTTTGAACGATTCCATAAGCATTTTCAACACCAAATTTTATGGCACCTTCATACATCTTGAATGCTAGCTCAGGGCCTAAGATTGACTCGTATCCTGGGTAGTTTTCAACTTCAGCCGTATTATTCATTTGACCGCCAGGTGCACCTCGTTCAATCATTAGTACTGATAAATTCGATCTTGACGCATAAAGCGCTGCTGTCATCCCCGCAGGGCCTGCGCCGATGATAATTACATCATACATATATTTCCCTCCAATTTGGACTACCCATACTTTACTTTCAAAAGCAAATTCTTTCAACTCATCTGCTTACAAAAAATAATAAGATATTCCTGCTTTTACTTTTGAAAATTACATTGACTTTCTTTTCAATTTTTGTAAAATTTTCACGATACGTCTATTATATAGAAAATAAGGAGTCCTTACAATTGAATAAGAAAAAACTTTTAGGAAAATCAGATCGCGAACTGCTTTTCCTCAGCTGGCCGATTTTTGTTGAGTTATTTTTGCGGGTCGTTATTGGGAATATCAACGTTTGGATGATTTCTCATTACTCCGAGCCAGCAGTAGCGGCTGTCAGTGCCGCCAATCAACTGTTAAATTTAACGGTCTTTATTTACGGTTTCATAACCGTGGGTACTCAGATCATTATCGCCCAATTAATTGGTGCAAAAAAACGGGACCAGATCCCGAAAGTCATCAATACCGCTCTTTTTGGCTCATTATTCATTGGAATTTTAATCAGCTTAATGTTCCTTTTTGGCTCAACCTATCTCTTGCGTTTCATGGGACTGGATGCTGAATTAGTTGCCCTCGGGCATGGGTACTTACAAGTATATGGCGGAAGTCTGTTCCTTTCCTCGATCACGGCGGTCATAATTGCTGTCATGCGTAGCCACAGTTTCACAAAACCTGCGTTATTGGTACCGATGTTTGCTAGTATTCTAGCCGTGATTGGGAATTATTTTGTCTTATACAGCCCCTTCGGATTGCCGAATTTCGGTGTGACTGGATTGGCATTTTCTAGCGTCTTTGGTAATTCGATCGGTTTAGTAATTGCCGCAGTACTACTGAAGAAGCACGTGAATTTTTCTGTTTTGTCTGTCCGTTTTTCGAACGTCTCTTGGGGTGTGATGAAAAACATTTTGACTTACGGATTGCCTTCTTCTGGCGAATCTCTTTCCTATCAAGGTGCGCAAGTCGTGGTGACGATGATTGTGGCTCAACTTGGTGCAAGTGTCTTGATTGCAAAATCTTACGTAACAGCTATCACCCAATTTGTTTATTTGATTGCCTCCGCATTGAGTCAAGGGAATCAAATCATGATTGGCCGCAATGTCGGTGCTGGAGAATTCGATCGCGCGCATCAGCGAGGCATGCGCACGATGGTGATCGGGATCATTGCCTCAGTGACGATCTGTCTATTGACTTACTTGTTTATTGAGCCAATCATGGGAATCTTTACCTCCAACGCGGAAGTGATCGAGATTGCTAAAGGTGTCTTTTTGGTAGAGATCGTCTTAGAAACAGCTCGTGCAGTCAATATGATCCTTGTGGGTTCCTTGAATGCAAGTGGCGACGTGAAGTTCCCATTGATCTGCAGTCTGGTTGTTCTATGGGTCATCAGCTTACCGTTTTCTTACTCATTGGCCATCGTCTTTAAATTCGGTTTGATCGGCGTTTGGATCGCTTATGCCATTGACGAAGCACTCCGCAGTATCTTAATGATCTATCGCTGGCATTCTGGTGTCTGGAAAACCAAAGCTGTCGTTCATCCCCAAGAAGCCGAACCAGAAGTCTTACCGGAAGCATAATTAAAGTCCAGCGGTCTCGGTGACTGCTGGACTTTTTTGTTTTCCATAAAAAATAAGATACGCCAAGAAGTTTGCTTGGTTTTTTTGAAGACTTTGCTCTATACTTGTCTCAGAAGCTATCGACTATGATTTACATTAAAAGGAGCGTTTGCTATGTCAATCTATGACTACCAAGCAACATTAGAAAACGGCGAAACCTATTCGCTAGCAAAATACGAAGGTCAACCGCTAGTGATTGTCAATACAGCTACGAAGTGCGGTTTGAGTCCGCAGTTCAAAGAATTACAAGGTCTTTATGAAACCTATAAAGACCAAGGGTTGGTCGTTTTAGGATTTCCTTCTGACCAGTTCAAACAAGAAGTCGGTTCAGCCGAAGAAGCCGCAGCCGCTTGCCGAACCACCTATGGTGTTGATTTTCCGATGCACAAGTTAACGGTGATCAATGGCAAAGACGCGGATCCCTTGTTTCGCTATTTGGAAGAAGAAGCACCGGGCACGCTAGGCAAAGCCATTAAATGGAATTTCACGAAATTTTTAGTGGATCGCCAAGGCAGAGTCGTTGAGCGTTTTGCTCCACAAACCAATCCTCAAAAAATGATTCCTGAAATTGAAAAAGTTCTTTAAAAAATTGATAAAGGCGACCTTAAGGGCAAAATATGTCATCCTTAAGGTCGCCGTTTTGTAATTGCTGCAACGCAAACATTTTACAACACTCTCATTGTTGGTTATCAAAAATATTTGAGCCTCCATTTCTTCTTAAAGAAGCCATTCGTTACAAAAGTTTTTAAAAAGACTTAAAAAAACGGCTCTATAATTTATGGGACTGATGAATCAGAATTGATTCTTCAGCCCCATTTTCATTTTAGGTATTAAAAAACATATCGTTCTCTAGTATGATTAAATCACCACAAAATAAACAACTGAGAGGACGATATGCTATATGAATGATTCTATCAAAAAAATGCTGAGAATAACAGAGAAAGATTTGATGATTACAGAGGTCTCTTACGAGACCCTTCAGAAGAAAAAGACATTGGTCGTCGATGCTGTTCTCTCGCCTAATCCTCGTGCTTGTAGAAGTTGTGGTTCTACTGTGGTAGATGGAAACGGGAAATCAATTATAGTGAAAAATGGGAAGAAGGAAACGATTGTCCGTTTTGAGCAATACAATCATATGCCTTTGGTTATGCGCCTAAAAAAGCAGCGCTATACCTGTAAAAACTGTCGCACCCATTGGACTGCTCAAAGTTATTTTGTCCAACCCAGACATTCAATCGCAAATCATGTGAGATATAAAATTGCTTCTTTACTGACTGAAAAAGTATCTTTATCTTTTATTGCGAAAAGCTGTCAGGTATCTTTGACCACCGTTATTCGTACATTAAAAGAGTTTAAAAGCTATTTACCAAAACAATCTAAGAAGATTCTCCCAAGAGTATTGATGGTTGATGAATTTCGTTCGCATGCTTCCATAGAAGATAAAATGAGCTTTATTTGCGCAGATGGTGAAACAGGAAAATTAATCGATGTTTTGCCTACGCGTAAATTACCTCGATTAACAAGCTATTTCTTAGGGTGTACCAATCCAGAAGAAGTAGAATTTTTGGTGACAGACATGAACGCCGCCTACTTCCAGCTCACCAAACGTGTTCTGCCAAAAGCGAAAATAGTGATTGATCGGTTTCATATTGTCAAACACATGAATCAAGCGTTCAATGAGTTGCGTATCCGTGAAATGAATGAACTTCGTAAAGCAGGACAGAAAAGCCAGGCAGAAAAACTGAAAAAGAATTGGCGCTTTTTGCTAAAAAATCGTGCAAACATCAACCATTATGAATACAAAACATGGAAAAGTTTCCGAGCACCAAAATACCCATTTCTTACTGAAGCAATGATGATTGATCGATTGCTTGAGTTTTCTACGCCCCTGAAGGAGGCGTATCCCTTTTTTCATGAATTAGTTGAAGCCTTTCGAGACAAAGACCCTGACTTATTTTTCTCCTTATTGACAGAACTTCCTGAAACGTTAGATGACAGCTTTCGGGAAAAGCTTCAAAACCTTCTTACCCATGAAGAAGGCATCACCAACGCAATGATCTATCCTTATTCCAATGGAAAAATAGAAGCGAAGAATACCCACATAAAGACAATGAAACGAGTATCCTACGGATTTAAATCATTCGAGAACATGAGAATTAGAATCTTTTTGATCAATCAATTAATCAAAGTGAGATAACAAAAAATCTGAGCCAGAATGTGGTTCATTCTGACCCAGATTTGATTTTGCACAACTCATCAGTCCTTATTGACAAAGAGCCAAAAAAACTGCCGTTGATCTCCTTAGATTTCTCTAAAAGATCAACGGCAGCTTCTTTTGATTAGTTATTCGACAAATCTTCACCGTTTGAAGCAATCACTTGTTTGTACCAATCAAATGATTTTTTCTTTGTTCGTTTCAAGGTGCCGTTTCCTTCATTGTCACGATCCACATAAATGAAACCATAGCGTTTTTTCATTTCACCGGTTCCAGCTGAAACTAAATCGATACAACCCCATGTGGTGTAGCCCAATAAATCGACACCATCTTGTTCAACCGCATCTTTCATTGCTTGAATATGCTCTGCCAAATATTGGATTCGATAGTCATCTTCCACATAACCATCTGCATCCGGTGTATCGACAGCTCCTAAGCCGTTTTCAACGATGAACAATGGTTTTTGGTAGCGATCATAAATGTCATTCATCGTGATCCGCAAACCAAGTGGATCAATTTGCCACCCCCACTCACTTGCTTCCAAGTATGGGTTTTTCACAGAGGCAAAAATATTGCCAGCAGTTTGTTCTAACAATTCAGCGTCCGTTGTTGATACGCGGGAAGAATAGTAAGAGAAAGAAATAAAGTCAACGGTATGAGCTTTCAACAGCTCAAGGTCGCCTTCTTCCATTTTGATTTCGATCCCATTGCGTTCCATTTCTTTCAGCGCATATTGTGGATATTCCCCACGTGATTGAACATCAATAAAGAAATAGTTTTCGCGATCTGCTTTGCGTGACTCCCAGACATCTTCTGGTTTGCTTGTATATGGATAGTATGCGCCAGCAGCTAACATACAACCTACTTTGTTCTCAGGATCGACTTCATGAGCGATTTTCGTTGCGATCGCAGAGGCCAACAGCTCATGGTGAGCCGCTTGGTATTTCACTTGCTCAACGTTATCGCCTTCTTCAAAGTACAAACCAGCTCCCATAAATGGCGCATGGAGAATCATGTTGATTTCGTTAAAGGTCAACCAGTATTTTACTAATCCTTTGTAGCGGTTGAAAATCACGTTACACAAGTTTTCATAGAATCCGACTAATTCACGGGAACGCCATGCCCCGTATTTTTCAACTAAATGCATTGGACAATCAAAGTGAGTGATCGTTACTAACGGTTCGATCCCATATTTGTGGCATTCTTTGAAAAGATCTTCATAGAATTTCAAGCCGTCTTCATTTGGTTCTGTTTCATCTCCTTTAGGGAAAATCCGACTCCAAGCGATCGACAAGCGGTAGGTTTTAAAGCCCATTTCGCCAAATAATGCGATGTCTTCTTTGTAGCGATGATACATATCGATCGCTTCTTTTGCTGGGTAGAAATGTTCGTCATCAAAATCAAACATTTTCATTTGACCAGTAATCACTGGAAAACGATCTTTGCCGATCGGTACCACGTCTACGTTTGCTAAGCCGCGTCCGCCTTCTTGGTAGCCTCCTTCACATTGATTGGCAGCTGTTGCGCCGCCCCATAAAAAGTCTTTTCTAAATGCCATGTTTCTTTCCTACTTTCTCTTTATTTAACTAGTTCGCGATCAAGTTCGCGGGCTACTTCATCTTGTACTTCGACGCCTTCTTTTTCAAGACGTGCGATTGTTTCCTTAAATTTCGGCAAGTGATCTTTGTGGGCAATAAACAGTTCGTCCATGACACGTTTTGCCGTATCCCCTGATGGAACCAGTGGGTTGATGGTGAATGCTTGTAATGCGATATTGTAATCCCCAGTCACAGCGGCTTCGATCGTCAATAATTCCATTGCTTTCATTACCTGTAACCAACCTTTTTCAGCTGTCGGTAACTCACCAAAGGCAACATTTCTCGCGCCTTGTCCACCAACGTAAGCGGTCACTTCAACTACGCAATCGGCAGGTAGATCAGGAACGGCGCCTTCATTTTTGGTTGAAACGACGATTTGGGTATTTTTATTAGCATAAATGGAAGCAATCGTTTCACACGCTGCATCTGAGTAGTAAGCACCACCACGTTTTTGCAGCTGTTCAGGTTTATGATCCAATTCAGGATCTTTGTACAACTCAAACAATTCGGCTTCGGTTTGTTTTACTTGCTGTGCGCGTGTACCGACAGTCTTGTACTCTTCAATCGCATGATTCAACATTTCTTCTTGACGATAGTAATAACGGTGATACCCGCAAGGAATCATCTTCATTTGTTCCAGCTGTTCTTTGTAAAATGGTACATCAAAGATATTCTTCGGTAAGCCATTGTCTTCTTCATACATTTTATCAATAATGTCCATCGTTACATCGTTGCCGTGTGAATCAGCAACTTTGTGCCAGTGGAAGTGGTTCAATCCTGCAAATTTGTAAATCAATTCATCCGGTTCTTTGCCAATTAAGGCTGGCTCAATCATGGTTGCCATGACTGGCACATTACACAACCCGATGACTTTGTCCCATTTTCCGTAACGCACGATTGCTTCAGTTACCATGCCGCTTGGATTCGCAAAATTGATCAACCAAGCATCCGGACATAAACGTTTCATGTCTTCAACAATTTCAAGAATGATCGGTACCGTACGGAACGCTTTGAACATTCCCCCAGGGCCATTGGTTTCTTGACCAATCATGCCGTAATAGGCAGGAATTCGTTCATCTTTGATGCGGGCATTCAGCAACCCTACTCGGAATTGAGTCGTAACGAAATCGGCATCCTTTAACGCTTCTTCTCGATCCAACGTCATGTGGATTTTTACATCATAAGGCGTGGCGTCCCACATTCGTTGTGCCATCGCACCTACGATTTCTAATTTCTCTTTTCCTTCTTCGATATCTACTAGCCAAATTTCACGAATCGGCAATTCTTCATAGCGTTTGATAAAGCCTTCCATTAACTCCGGGGTATAGCTGCTGCCGCCACCAATGGTTGCAATTTTAATTCCTTTTGTCATTGTATTGCTCCTTTGCTATTTTATTTACATTCTTATTATCATTCATAAAAACATTTGATTCAATGTAAATAGCTTATTTAGAAAAAGCGTTTGCAAATCTCGCTTCTTCTTGCTGGTGTTTTGTAAAAAAGATTTACAAAGAGCATAAAATAAGGAATAATTAGGATGTAAACGATTCGCTAATTACTTAATAAAGAAGAATTTCTGTAAAAAACATTTACAAATAATCATAAAAAAATGTAAAAAGGAGCATACATACCATGTTGCTACAAGAAAAAATGCGCCAAATCAAACTAGCACCCGCGGAACGATCGTTAATCGATTATTTATTAGCCAACCCGACTGCGATGGCGGATCAAACCATCAAGGAATTGTCAGAAAAAACCTACGTTCATCCTTCTACTTTTATTCGGATCGCCAAAAAATTAGGCTTCAATGGTTGGCTCGATTTAAAAACGGCCTTTGTGGAAGAGCAAACTTATATGAGCAGCCATTTTACCGATGTGGATGCGAACTTTCCCTTTTCCTCCCATGACGGCATTATGACCATCGCCAAAAAGTTGGCAAAGCTTGAACAAACAACGATTGAAGATACACTTTCCTTGATCCATCATGATGAATTACAAAAGGCGAAACAATCGTTGCTCAATGCCAACCATATCAAGATCTTCGCCAGTAATGCCAATACATTGATTTCTCAAGACTTTGTTTTGAAGATGCGACGTTTAGGAAAAAACATCCACGTCTGCGATACCTTCGGCGAAAGTGCCTATGAGGCTTCCAACTGTACCTCCGATACGACTGCGATTTTGATCTCTTATACTGGCGAAAATAAAATGGTCAAAGAAATTGGGAAGATCCTTGCCGAACGGCAGGTTTCCATCATTGGCATGACGAGTATCGGGGAGAACTCCTTGGCAAAATTAAGTAATTGTGTTTTGAATATCACGACAAGAGAAAGGCTCTACTCAAAGATCGCCAACTTTACGATCAATACATCGGTTTGCTACTTGCTGGATTTGTTGTATGCAGTCGTTTTTTCTGAGCATTATGAGAAAAATCTGCAGCATTTGATAGATATTGGGATGGCTTACGACAAGCGCCCTACATCATCAACGATTATTGCTGAACCAACCTACGATAAAAATCTTCATTATAAAGACTCACTGTTTCCCAATTAAATGAATATCAAAAAGCGATCGCGCCTTCACGACCGATCGCTTTTATCTCTATATAGCTGTTTTGTAGGTAAACATTTTCTAAACTAAAGCCGTGATCAAATCATCGGAACAGCCAACTTCTCGTTTGTCAGACTCAATGATATCCAAATAATCGGCGGAGTTGGTAACTAATACTGGCGTCTCAATATTGAATCCAGCTTTGATCAATGCATCTTTATCAAAGCTGATCAGTTTTTGTCCACGAGTGACTTTATCTCCTTGCTTCACATGCGCTTCAAAGAATTCGCCATTTAACTGAACCGTATCCAAACCAATATGAATCAATAGCTCTAAGCCGTTATCAGAAATCAAGCCAATGGCATGTTTCGTTGGGAACAAGGTCATTACTGTGCCATCAAAAGGAGCCACAACTTCACCTTTTGAAGGGTGGATCAAGATGCCTTTTCCTAGCACTCCTTGAGCAAAGGCTTCATCTTTTGCGCTGCTTAATGGTGCGATGGTTCCTTCCACTGGAGAAGTGATCACTTCTTTTCGAACAGTCATCGCTGGTTGTCCTTCTGCAATTTCTTCTTCCACTGCATCATCTTTCCAGAAAGCCATCGTCAAACCAAAGCCAATCGCTGCAGCGATCAAGATTCCGAAGACAGAGAACCACATGCCACTAGCGTCGCCTTCTGGAGTGATATAGTTGAAAATGCCAAAGACCCCTAACCCACCAGAGGTGTAGCTCGTTGTACCATTGATCATCAAGAAGGCACCTGCGACCGCACCACCAATCATTGAAAAGAAGAACGGCATTTTTTTCGGTAACGTGATCCCATAAATTGCTGGTTCTGTTACACCAAAAAGTCCTGAAATAATGGCTGGTGGACATAGAGCTTTTAGTTTCTTATCTTTCAGTTTAAAGTACATCGCCATCACAACTGCTGTTTGAGCAAAGCTGGCACCAAATGATGCTACTAAAATCTGACTGTAGCCTAGTTGTGTCACTTGCATAATGTGTAGCGGAACAACTGACCAATGCAAACCGAAAATAACCAAGACTTGCCAGAAGAAGCCTAATAACAAACCATAAATCGCTGGAGAGAAGTCCATCAACGCTTCAAATCCCGAGCTCAAAAGATCCGTCAACATACTGATCACAGGTCCAATCACCAAAAAACCAATTGGCAATGCAATCAATAAAACCAAGAAAGGCACTAAGAACGTTTGGACAACAGACGGAATGATTTTTTTCGCAAATTTTTGAACTTGCGCAGCAAAGGCAATGATAAAGATGACCGGCACCACACTGCTAGTATACGTTGCGCCAACCCACGGAATTCCTAAAAACGTTTCGTACGCAGGCAAGCCTAACAAGCTATACGGTGCAGCAGCTCCCTCACCAGCTCCGGCAACAAACGCTGCTTGCAAAGCAGATCCTTGAATTGTTGGGTAACAAAGCGCTGACCCGATCACGATTCCCACCATTGGATTTAAGCGAAACTTTTTCGCTGACGTATACCCTAAAATCACCGGCATAAACATGAAGATCGAATCGCCGATCGCATTGAACATCACATAGGTACCAGTCGTTGTTGTATAATCGATCAAGCCTGTTGTACCAATAAAAAGCAACAGTGCATTTAGACCTTTGATCATCCCGGCCGCACACAAAGCCCCTAAGAAGGGTTGGAAGCAGCCGCTCAAAATATCGATCAAACGATCAAACAAGTTGCCACCTGAAGCTGTTTCTTCAGCATCACCACTGATTCCTGCAACATCGATCACTTCTGCATAGACATCTGGCACATGGTTTCCGATAACCACCTGGTATTGACCGCCACTCTTCATGACCGTCACGACACCATCCATGTTCTTTAAGACTTCATCATTTGCGACGCCTTCATCCTTTAATTTAAAACGTAGGCGTGTGATACAATGTGTCAAGCTATTGATGTTCTCTTTCCCACCGACATTTGCGACGATTTTTTCTGCTAATTCACGATATTTTCCCATTTTTGATTCCTCCAATTTTTTTGTATTGAAGGTTTAGCCAACTGAATGTCACTATCCAAAATGTTTTCTTTTTTTGATTTCTTGCTGCATGGTCAGATGTCTTGAAGCTGATGTTTAGTAAGAATCATTGCAAAGAAATTCTTCTTTTTCGACATCTTCTCATGAATCAAGAAATCCTTCTCCTTTCTTGTTTTTTTTTCAATCAACGATTTTTTTGCACAAGTCTGGCAATATGAATCGTTAAATACAAACTTTCGTCACTGGACATTTGATACTGATACTGATTTTCTAATAGTTCAGCGATTTTTTGTACGCATTGATACGCATTTCGGTATTTCACTTTGACCATAGCCAAAAGATCTTCATCAGTTTCATCCGCATGAGGGGTATGGTTCTGCATTCTTGAGACAAAAAACTTCAGATGCGTGGTGAAGCGATAAAAATAAACGGATTCTTCATCAAAGGTTGTTTTAAAAAAATATTTAACAATGTTAATAATGTCTTGCATCGTTTGGGTTAGTTCAGCCACATTTCCTTGGTCACCATTCTCGGTTTGTGCATTGACGAGATGCAGAGCAATAAAGCCAGCTTCGTCATCTGGTAGCTGAATCCCGTAATGTTCTTTGATTTTTTCTACTGTTTTGCAGCCTATTTGGTACTCATCGGGGAAAAAACGCTTGATATCCCACAATAAGACATTTTTGACCGTCATTCCTTTTTTTGATCGTTCAATGGCACAGTGCATGTGATCCGTCAACGAAATGTAAATGGAATCATTGATTGGGGAAGACAATTCTCGCCGAGCATACTCAATGATCTCATTGGATAATTCAAGGTATTCCAGTGGTAAGTCAGCAAGCAGCTCTTGAAATTGAGATAAGATCGTCTGATTTTCTAAGCGATACACTTTATCGATCGCTTCTGAAGAAATGTCATCCCCCACTTTTTTCTTAAAGGCAATCCCCCGCCCCATAACAATAATCTCGTTTTGACTTTGATCGGTAGTGATCACAACATTATTGTTTAACACTTTACTGATTTTCATGTCCTACCCCCACTTACTTTATCATTGCGGATATGGTTCATTGCTTGTCTTTATTGCTGAGCCAACAGTCAACACAGAAAAAACCTCATGAAAGCAGCGCAAATACCGCAGCTTCATCAGGTTTAGCTTGTTAAAAATCAACAATCACTATCCATTAGAACCAGTTCTATTATCTTTATCATAGCAAAGGTAGAAAGCGCTGTCAATCGTTGTTCGTTATTTTTACCGACACCTAATACGAATCTATTGATAGTTTCTTAAAAACACCAGCGATCAATTTCTATTCGTTCTTATCTTAGATAAAGACAAAACCCTTAGCGAAAGAAAAAAACCGCTCCCCAAAGATTTGACTGGTCAGTCTAATAATGGGGAGTCGGCTATGGTATCATTTGCTTCTTGTTTTTACAAAAAAACCTAATCATCTTGTTTACGATAATTTTTTTTGATGTAGGGCTGATTTTCTTGGTTCATACGGATAACGATTTTGTCAAAACTATTGTCACTCACTTGTGTCGAACCACTCATTTTGATTTTTGGCTGTACTTCGATCACCTTTGGTTTATACTGCATTTTCCCTTTTGAGATCCGCTTGACTAAAAGTTCAGCAGCTTGTGAACCAATCTCATACGACGGTTTTTCAATCACAGACATTTCATGATGATAAAGTTTGTTCCAGCCTAAATCATCATAGCCCCCAATCGCAACATCTTCTGGAATCCGTAAGCCCAAGCTATAGATCACATGGATCAACGCAAACATCAACTCACTGTTTTCAGCTAATATTGCTAAACGATAGCCTTGATTTTTTTTCAACAATTCGTTTAGTGATTCCTTACACGCGTCAAATGCCGCTTGTGTTTCTTCGATCTCAAATGCTAGTTGTTCAGGATTTCTGACTGCGATTTTAGAACTTTCCAGAAAAAGAGCAAGCTTTTTCTTCCGACTAGGCGTTATGAGCGGTGGTGTAAAGTAAGCGACTCGATCAAAGCCTTCTGAATAAATACGTTGAATCATCTCGGCCGTCGCTTTTTCATTATCAACGATGACTGTATCAATCATCAATTCTTCGATCGTGCAATCAGCCAGCACGATCTTGACCTTTTGCTCAGTCAAGCTTTTCACGAATGCTTCGTCCTGATTCGACGACAGAATCAGCCCTTCCACTTGACGGTCGATCAACGCTTGAATTTGATCCTGCTGAGAAATATTTTTGTGATCGGTTTCAACAAGAATCACCTGAAAAGATTTTCGTATACAATAATCATTGACACCTCGAACTAAAGCTGCTACTTCCGGGATCATGATATTGCTGACAACGATGCCGATCAATCCCGTTTTATTGTTTTTCAACCCCTGTGCTAGCGCATTTGGACGGTATTCAAGCTCTTCGATCACTTCTTCGATGCGCTTTTTTGTCTCTGCTGACATAAATTCATATTTGCCATTCAAATATCTAGAAACGGTGGTTTTTGAAACATTTGCTTTTTCTGACACCATCTTAATGGTGATTTTCTCATTTGCCATTCAATCCACGCCTTGCTTTTTGCTGTTGGTCAATTATATCATGGAACCCTTGAAAAATGAACAAGGACCGATTTCGTTCGACATGGACTGTCCTATCTCAATAGTGACGGATCGTAAAGAAGCCGCTAAGTGAGCGATTTTCAAAGAACTAGCCCATTGCTTCAATGTGGCGCATTTCTTGCTGCACGACTTCATATATACTTTTTGAAAAGTCGACTTCCAACGGATAAGAAAGCAAAATATCTAACATTTGAGGCAAAAAGTCTGTCTCACACAGTTCTTTTGCAAAGGCCATCGCCGCAATTTCCGAAGCACAACCAACCGTTGAACGGTGCTCGTAGGAAAAAAAGCGCCACAGTGGAATCGTTTTGGTGATATGGTACATCGTTGCCCCATGTTGCTCTTCTAAATAGTGAAAAATTTCATGAGCGATCAAGACTCCTCGGATAACTTCTGGTTTAGGCAATATTTCCGAAGATTGAGTCAGCTCGGTGTAAGCAGCAATGGGTTCAGTGATCAATTCAATGGAGCGCTCCATGATAAACTGCGCAAAGACCATACGAAACTTCGTCGGTTTTCCAGATCTTTCCGTAATCGATAAACCAAGCTTATTCGCCAAGTACCAGGCACGATCTGCCTTTTCCTGTTTTTTTAAATCAAACTGGTCAAGCATTTTTTGCGCCCATGTTCTACCACATAGAATGGCTTCTTCAATGATTTCGTTTTTTTCCTCTTCACTCACTTTATTACGCAGCATCTCGCGGGTAAACTCAAATACTCCCCAACTGAATTCGTTGATGGGCATGAGCTGTTCATACCACGTTTCTAATAATGCCAGATCAACCGTATGTTGCTGTTTTAAGAAAAACCTCTGCTTGATCATAGGGAATTCGCCGCCAGAACCATCACTTCTTCATTTGGATCTAAAGTCGACATTTCGATATCGATCAACAACATCAATGCCTCTAAATCGTTTACTGAAAAGTCCATCACCCGTGGTCCGGCACAAATATAGAAATCTGGACGCAAAATCACTTCTGTCTGATAGATCGCCAAGTCATCCCACAGTTGCTCGACTGCTTGCACATAATTCTCCGCGGTAGTTTTGATGACCTTCCCTGAAGCTCGTTGTACTTTAATAAAGCCTTTTTTATCAAGGATTCGAATTGCCGGATTGTCTCCTGTGGAAACACGGGTTCCAAACACATAAAAATGCGAGCTTTTCTCTAAAAGATCAATTTCGTTGGTAGGTAGCCCCAAATCACCTGCTGCTAATTCTTGGGCTTCCTCGACGGTCGCCTCTGCTAAAAGATCCGTCGTCTTGACTTCGGTGGAACCAGTCGCAATGGCTGTGACTTTAGACGTTTGAGGATCGATTTCGATAAAGACTTCTACACTTTCTGGGGTAGCCCCACTCTCAATGGCTTTATTGATAGCCTCTGTTTTGATTGATCGCAAGTCTTCTTTCGAAGGGGAAGGGATAATCCGTTCAACGACATCTCGCACCATCGCTAGGGCGACACCAATTGAGGAAATCACCTCAGCATTCTCCGGAATCGAATATTTTACGCCCATTTTTTCTGACAAGTAGATAATTAATGACGAAGCGCCGCCACCAACTCCTACTAATGAAATTTGGCTTTTTTCTAATTTGTATTTTTCTGCTAAAGCCAAAATGACTGGCTCTAATTTTGCGTAAGAACGCTCCATGATTTGAGTCGCGATATCTTCGATCGTCGTGCCACAATATTCCGCTAATACGCCCATCGCTTTTCGAGCTGCTTCGATATTCCCATAAGAAAAATGTTCCGGTTTGATCAAGCCCAACACGTTTGCTGCACATGAGTTGGTGATGGTTACCCGTTCACCATTATCAAATTTGATTGCAACATAATCTGCGGGATCGCCTTCTTTCGGACTAAAGAATTCAACCTCTCCTCCTGTCCAATTGGTTGGATCAGAGTAGACAGCGTAGTCAAGACCGGCAATATGTGCAGAACGAGGCCCTACATCTACCACTCCATTAGCAGTTGCACGAATCATGGAACCCCCTGCACAGCCCGTGATCCGAACGTCCAAACTGGAAATGTATGTTTCATGTCCACCAACGACAGAATAGTCGATCGCTGGCCGTCCGTTTTTAATGACACCGATATTGGTGGTTGTACCGCCTACTTCAAAATACACGCCATTTGATGCTCGTAAATACATCAGTGAGCCCATTACTGATGCTGCTGGACCCGAGAGCATAGTCAGAACTGGTCGCTTTTTCATCTCAGCAATCTCCATAACCCCACCATCGCCGCGCATGATCATCAAGGGTACATCTACTCCTGACTCCTTCACAGAGACTTCCGTTGAATTTGCGACAGATAACATTTTAGGTAAAATGCTTGCATTGATAGTAGCAGTTCGTGTTCTTCTGGTCAATCCGTAAAGTTTCGTGATATCCGAAGCAACGGTACATGGAATTCCTTTTTCTGTACAAACTTCCATCACTAGATTTTCAGCATCATTATTATCTACTCCAAAAGCCATACTAGCGACGATCACTTCTGATCCTTGCCTCACTAGATCATCGATCATCTCTTCCACACTCGCTTTATTCATTCCTTTGAGTTTTGAGAAGGCATTGATGATCTTAATGGATCGCTGATTCCCTAGGACGATATCGGCAATTTTTAATTGACGCTTTGCCAGAAACCCTTCGAAACCACCACGAGCCATACCGAAAACACCAATGTCAGCCACATCCCCTTCAATCAAAGCGTTCGTGGCTTGGGTGGTTGAATGAGCAACAAAAATCACACTTTTTGGGTCAATATCATTTTCTTTCATACAATTTTGAAAACTCTCGACAACGCCAGCAGCTACCCCCCGTTCATGATCATGGGTGGTCTTCACGCTGGATTTTCCTATGATCTCGTGAGTCAGATTATCGATAGCGACAGCTTTTGTATGGGTACCACCTACATCGATCCCCATTCTAACTTTTCTTAATTCACTCATTTCCACTTTCCTCCTACATCCATAGTTGCATGATTTATTGATTAGCTATGTTCTTTCGTCGACTAGTTATTCAATCCGAACAAAATGAGCGCAATGATACACAGGATCGCACTAGAAAGCCACCCAGCTGGTATCGAAAACTTCATGAAATCTTTCGAACCCACTTTATGATGTCCTAGCCCCCATGCTACCCATGACTGAGTAATATCCAAATGCTGAGGAGCGATCGTGACCACAGCGAAAAGTGGAAAAATGAATGCCAGATCCCAATTTGTGGCAGCTAAGATCACTGCCGCTACTGCTCCTCCTGATCCGACTAAGTTCAAAGGACCACGGAAGAAACCGAGGGGTGCTAAGATGGCAAATAAGATCGCAAGAGCCACGGTACTATGAGGAACTAGACCGCCAACGATTGGTTCAAAGAAAGGAACCGCTAGACTTGCAGCTGAATTAAACATAGCCAGCACTAATAAGAAACCTACCAGGGGCGCAACATCGACAGCGCCATCTGCAAATTGTTTAGCTAACATGCGGCAAATATTCACAAAACCACCTTTTAATTTTCCGCAAGTCAGTAAGGCGTACAAAGCTGCTAGAATAAATGCAGGAATAATAGGAAACTCAGCAAACACTACGAGTAAGACTGGTGCGATCACAGCAACCCAAGAATACCAAGGAGCATCGCCTGAAGTTGCACCAGGTGTGGAAGCCCACGCTTTGACTTTTGATGATTTCGCACGACTTAAAGCAATATTGGCAAAAACCAATGTCACAATTAAGGAAACGACTAGTGCGATCATGCCGAATGTGAAATAGTCGGAAAACCCATATTCCATCATAGATTGACTTCCTTCAGGTTGTAATGCTGCTAAAATACCTTGGTATTGCACAAAATTTGTTACATTGGCAAAAATTCCCGCCATGATGGAACCCATAAAAGCGAATAAAGCGATCGCTGTTGGAATACCCAACGCTTGCAAAATCGGCATAACGATCACTGCGATAGAGATTACAGGACCAATGCCTGTCATGGAAGTGAAACATAAGGCAGTAACAGTACATAAAAGGGTCATGGTGATCCGTGGTTTATCTCCACCAAGCTCAACAACCTTTCGAATAAGCGTTGCAGCGATCCCTGTATCCATCAAAATCCGACCAAAGAAGGAACCGAAGAAAATATTGACCAGAATCGAACTAGCAAAACCGGCGGGTCCTGTTTGATAAATGTTCGTGATCGTATCGACAAAGTTCAAAGCTGTTAAATCCGGACTCAACGCATTTCCAATAAAAGCTAAAACGGTCCAAAGTGTTGCCATAACGAAGAAACCCACCATCAGGTTGAACCCTTTGACGCAGTACCAAACCATTCCTAAGAAAGAAACGATCATTAAAATACCAATTATAATTTCTACCATAAATTTTCCCTCATCTTTCCATTTGAACTATTTTTTTGTTCATACATCGTGCTGCAAGTTTCTACGTTTGCTACTTCCCCTATTCTCGCTGAATGCGACCTTTGTCATGAAAAAAACGGCTAGACTTGTGACCATTCCCCACGTTTTCTTTCCTCCTCTTTTTTTGTTAACCGTTTTAGTTAACCGGTTAACAAAAATTTTAAAAAAATAAAACAACGAATGATTTCTCGTGTTTATCCACTCCACTATCTTTGAGCTCTCAATACATTCCTATTCGCCCCCTTTCTCAATGGGGCTATCATTATTCCAATCACCCTCCACAATCCTCTCTCGTCGGTTGGGCTTTTCGTAAAAGATAGGCTCAGGATGCTTGCCTTTTGCTTAGATCAGCTTCCCTCCTATTTATCCTCTATGATTTGATCCTCCTATTTGCGCAACATTTCACATGAAGCTCCTTTGCCACTCGCTTGACCATGCGTAATTCCTAGTCTAAACCGAAAGGAATCGCGACCGTTTGATCCGTTTGTATGTCTAGGAGCTAGTTGCTTTAATGTCTACATAATAGCAAAGGATGAAAACGCTGTCAATCACAAATAGAAATTTTTCCCTTCATTTGTTCAATTTATACAAAATAGACCTTAAAATACCTAGGTGGTATTTTAAGGTCTATTGGTCGTTTAAACTTCACTTGCCTGCAAACGATACATATCGGCATACAACCCTTTTTGAGCCAAAAGTTCATCGTGGGTGCCTCGTTCGACGATCGAGCCTTTATCAAGCACCAAAATCAACTCGGCATCGCGGATGGTAGACAACCGATGGGCGATCGCGATCGTGGTTCGTCCTTGACGCATATTGGCCAATCCTTCTTGGATCAGTCCTTCTGTTTCAGTATCAATATTGGCAGTTGCCTCATCCAAGACCAGAACTTTCGGATCGGTCACCATCGTGCGAGCAAAGGAGATCAATTGTCGCTGACCGCTTGAATAACTGGCACCCCGTTCAATCACTTTGGCGTGGTATTTACCAGGTAGTTTTTGAATGAAAGCATCTGCTTGAACAAATTTTGCTGCTTTTTCAATCTGTTCCTCATCAATGTCCTGATTTAATAAGCGGATATTATCAGCGATGTCCCCATAAAACATGAAGGCATCTTGCAATACGAGTCCAACTTTTTTCCGAAGCTCTTCCATCGTAAAGTCGCGGATATCTTGATCATCGATCAAAATTTGTCCTTCCCCGAATTCATAAAAACGCATCAGCACATTGATGATCGAGCTCTTGCCACTTCCTGTGTGACCGACTAAAGCCACGGTCTCACCTGGATAGGCGATGAAAGAAATATGATTCAATACGTTGTTTTTTCCATCATAGGAAAAACTGACATCACGAAATTCGATTTTTCCTTTGGTGATGGTTTGACTGGCATCGGGGTTTTGCTGCGGCGTATATTCTTCATTATCCATAATCTTCAAAATACGGCTGCCGGCTACCATCCCATCAGTAAAGACGCTGAGAAAATCCATCATCTGTGTCATGGGATTAAAAAATCCTTGAATATAGGTCGTAAAGGCGAAAATCAACCCGACTTCAATGGGCGATTCTAAAGCATCAAACCCAAAGACCGTCAATGACAAGGCGATCGCTAAGGCATACAACAAACTAATGATTGGTGATAATAGCAGCGCATTCGTGCGGATCATGGCGTATCTAGTTTTCAAATAATCATCGTTGGTCGCTTCGAATTCTTCATTCAGCCGCGCCTCTTGGCGGAATTGTTGAATGATCTGCATACCAGAAATCGATTCATTCAATTTCGTATTCAGCTGACTCAGTTTTTCCCGCATTTGACGATAGATACGAGAGCTGAATTTTTGATAATACCAGATGACTACCATTAGGATTGGCAGAAAAATCAAGTTTAATAAGGCGATTTTGACGTTGATGCGGAACATGGCGGCAAAAGAAGAAACCACCGCAAAAATTCCTGTCAATACCATCAAGAAGACATACCAAAATTCATACAATGTTTCTGTGTCGTTGCTGACCCGTGAAACGATTGACCCTGCTGGTGTCTGATCGAAATAGCGCATCCCAAGACTATGCAATTTTTCAAATAATTTTGCTCGAATATATTGATAGGTTTTTAAAGAACCCATCGAATAAAGGAACCATTGGAAAAACCAAATCACAGCTTTTACCAACACCCCAAAGAAATACAGCGCAGCAAAGAAATAAATGACTTGCTGGGTCGCCGTTTGATTGGTCAAATAATTATCCATAAAGGTTTGAATGATCAAAGGCAACAAGATATTGACGATCGATAGCACAAAAGCAAAAAAGATCGCTGCATAGAAGGTTTTTCGAAATGGCTTGGCAAAAAGAAACATTCGTTTGATGATGTTTTTTTGCTCTTTAAAGGGAATCGATTTGCTCCATTCTGATTCTTGCATTAGGCTTCACTCCCTTCGATTTTGGCTTCTAATTGCTGTTTGTCCCACATTTTTTTATACCAGCCATTTGCAGCCAATAATTGTTCATGGGTCCCGCGTTCACTGATTTTCCCATTGTCGATCACCAGAATTTCTTCTGCGTGCTTGACACTGCTTAGGCGGTGAGCAGCAATGATTGTTGTTTTATTCTGACGGAAGGTCCGTAACTGTTGTAAAATAGCTTCTTCAGTTTTGGCATCTACTGCTGAAAGGGCGTCATCTAAAATCAATAATTCTGGATCAGTGATCAAGGCACGGGCAATGGATAAACGCTGTTTTTGTCCGCCGGAAAGAGAAACACCACGTTCCCCCACCATCGTTTCGTATCCATCAGGAAACTGACTAATATCCTCATGGATCACTGCTAATCCAGCAGCCGCTTCCACTTCTGCTTGAGAAGCTCGTGGTTGCGCAAAGCGGATATTGTCTCGAATCGTCATGGAAAACAAGAAATGATCTTGCGGAACATAGCCAATCGAACCCAAAAGAGCATTCAAGGAGTATTGCTTACTGTCGATGCCCCCGAAGGTGATCGCTCCATCAAATGAATCATACTCTCGCAACAAAAGCTTCATCAAAGAGGTTTTTCCAGCACCGGTTTTCCCGACGACACCAAGTGTTTGCCCGGCAGGCAAAGTAAAGTGGATGTCTTGCAGGGCAAAATCATCTCCTTGATAGTGAAACTCATTGATTTGAACGTTCACCGTTCCTTGGGCTGGGGCATCGACCGCATCTTTGGCTTCAATAATATGGGTCTTGGCCGCCAACAATTCGGCAACCCGATCATAACTAGCATTGCCTCGTTCCAGCACATTAAACAGACGTCCGATGGCAAACATCGGCCAAACTAACATACCGATATAACTGATGAAGGATACCAATTGACCGATCGAGATGGTACCGTCCATAACATAATTGCCGCCAACGATGATCGTCAGCACATAGGAGATTCCGATGATGATCGTAATAAACGGATCAAACAAGGCATCCAGAAAATTGACTTTGCGGTTTTTGATGATGGCATGGTCGATTTTGGTTTGAAAATCAGCGATGTCCTCTTTTTCCTGTCCAAAAGTTTTGATGACTTTCATCCCAGTAATACTTTCTTGGGCTTTGTCGTTGATGGAAGAAAAGGCTTCTTGAGAGTCACGAAACGCATCATGCAATTTGCTACCAAGCACCCGTGCCATGACTGCTAAGAAAGGCAGCGGCAATAGAGCAATGATCGTTAACCGCCAGTCGATAAAGAGAACCATCGCAATGATGGTTGCCCCTCCCGAGATGAAGGAATCGGCAAAGGTTAAGATCCCCGCCCCTGCCACATTTTGGATGGCATTCAAGTCATTGGTGGCATGGGCCATCAAATCACCTGTCCGATGCTTTTGATAAAACAACTGATCCATCCTTGTAAAATGTGCAAATAGCTGTCTGCGTAACGTTTTTTCTAGCCGAGCAGCACTGCCCCAGATATGCGTCCGCCAGACGAAACGGAACACGTATTGAGCGATGGCTGAAGCAATCAAGATCATGACCCAAAAAAAGATCGTCTGCATCGAGATCTCTTTTTCCGCAATCTCATCGATGATGATCCCGATAACTTTTGGGGGTGCCAACTGTACCAAGGCGACTAGGACTAAAGAGCCTACGCCTAACAAATAATGTTTCTTTTCTTGTTTAAAAAACCAACCTAACTTCCTAAATATTGACATAACACTCTCCATTTCTTTGTGACCTGTTGCCTAAATTTTGCAATTTTTCCGAATATTCATTGGATTCGGATTCGATTGCTCCCCCGCTATTCACAGAACGTAAATAGAAAAAGTAGCCTGGGGACATTTTTTATTAGTTGCTGCGTTTTGCCGCAATAAAAAGCGAGCTGATAAAATCAGCCCGCTTTTTAGAAAAAAACCTACTTTTGGTTTTTCATTTGCTGCATCATCTGACGAATCTTTTTCTCAGAAGGTTTTTGACCCATTGACATCATCATCGAGCGAAGCATATCCTCATTAACGGGAGGATTTTTCTTTAGATAATCTTGCATATATTTACGCGCCAAAAAGAAGCCGCCGACAGCGCCTAGTAATGCTGCAACAACAGCGATCACGATTACGATTCCTATATTAATAGTCATTTGAAAACTCTCCTTTCTCTTGTACTCTCAATGAATCATTTTACTAGAAAAAAACACAAAAAGAAAGAGTGAAAGCTGGATTTATCCAAAAACTTTCACTCGTTTCCTCAACTTAATGCGACATCTCTTTTGTTGAATAACCAATTTGTTAAAAGGTAGATTAAAACACTGTAAACAAGGATCCCGATCGCCATTTCCCAATAGCCCAATCCCGGATCAAAGGCAGTCATCTGCATGTCAGGACTATTTAATAAACTCGGTATCTGCTCTTTGATATTCATAAAATTAAATGGATTCCACTTCAGCCATGAGTATTTTTCTTGCGCAAAAAGCATGATCGAGTTGATGATGCTGCTTCCGAACAACATACCCAGGCCTAAGCCTACCGCCAGGCTTTGAGAGCGAATGACGGCTGAGATAAAGATGGTCAATGCAATATAAAAGACAATCAATAGCAAGTTGGTTCCCGCAAAAACAAGGGCAACGAGAATCGCCGCTAGCCCGTTGTAGCCAGTAGCAGCAAAAGGTGATTCAGCTGCTAAAAATAAATTGGCAGCTGCTAAACTACTGATGAGTAAAACAGCAGTCCCTAAAAGCGCAAATAAAAACGTGTTGATGGCTTTTGCTGCTAAGATTTGGCTTCTGGAAAAAGGCCGAATCAATAAGAACTTGATCGTTCCACGACTGAACTCTTCCGCCACTGAAGAAGCTGCCACAATCACTACAAATAAGTTTAAGAACGAAGTCATGTCGCTCAAAGAAGCAAACAAATCATTGGCACCAATTTCTGGACTACCTAAGCGTACCACATAGGTCAAGCCAAACGTCATTAAAACCAATAAAAGCAACATGATCCAAGTAGAACGCTTTTTGGTTAATTTGATCCATTCATTTTTAATCAATGTCAGCATGCTTACAAACCTCCTTCTTCGGTCCAAGCCAAGAATGTATCTTCTAGAGAAGATTGCTTTGTCCGTAGTTCTTTCAAGCCGATACCCGCCGTCACGATCGCTGCAGCGATTGCCGAACGCTGATCGGTTGCTAGAGTGACTTGCAATTCATCTGCAACCTGCAGGACCTCGACCTCAAAGGAAGCTTTTAACAGTGCTTCTGTTTGCGCATTATCATCTGTTTTAATAATCAGTACATTTTTCTCTGCTTTCAACTCTGCCATTGCTACTTGATGAGTGACTTTTCCTTTTTGCACCACGATCAAATGATCGGCAATTTGTTCGATATCGCTTAATTGATGACTGGAAACTAAGACAGAAACTCCTTTTTCTCTCAAAGAAAGAATCATTTCTCGAAACTCCCGCATGCCTTTAGGATCCAGACCATTCATCGGCTCATCTAAAACTAATAAGTCTGGTTGATGGACCAATGCCTGGGCAACACCTAAACGCTGACGCATCCCTAATGAATAGGTTTTGACTTTTTGATGGATATGTCCTTCTAAATGTACCTGACGAATAAGTGCTTCTAATTCTGCTGTCGTACTTTTTTTCTTCGCCATGCGCTGATACTGCATCAAATTTTCATATCCGGTCATGTAATTATAAAACTCAGGATTCTCAACGATCGCTCCGACTGAGGCAATCGCTGTTTTAAACGAAGAATCCAATAAATTTCCCATAATGGCAATCGATCCTGTGTTGTGCTTCATCAAGCCAACGATCATCCGGATCATCGTCGTCTTCCCAGCCCCATTAGGCCCTAATAAACCAACGACTTGTCCTTGGTCCACCACAAAGGAAACATCATCAATGATTCGTTTGGTTCCAATCAATTTGGAAACATTTTGCAGTGCTAATACTTCTGTCAAAGTTACCCCTTCTTCCTAACACCATTTCTGCAACAATTTTAAATAAAAAACGTTATGATAATATGTATACCATGCCATCTCTGTAAAAAAAAGTCAAGAAGCGAAAAAGGAACATCGATGCTCCTGTTTTTGCTTCTTGTCCTCTTCGTCTATCACTGTCACTTTTCAGGTTTGACCTATTGCTACTGGTCAAAAACTTGGCAAAATTATAAGTTCTATTTGCTCGATCTTATAGCGGGATCACTCCGTTCGGGTGAATGCCAGCTGGGCGAACGCCGCCTTATTCTTGGCACTTCTGATCTGTTTGATCACTTGCTTGAGCTGTTTCCACTCCTTTGCGCTTGGGTGACCATTCCAATAAAAGAGGTACGGCTGTTCTTCCTCAGAAAATTCCTGATGGATCGGATAATCGCTGATCACCAAATCTGGCTTTTGAGACAGCGAATAATGGGCCATCGCTCGATGCGTGGCGTTCATCAAGCGGTTCTTGATCCAAAGCTCTTGCGTTTTTCCGTATTTCGAATGGATCGAGAACGTGACCGGCTGTTCATATTTTATAAAAATAACTCTCAGTAACATACAGTATTGGAAAATCAAGCGATCATTCATTTGCAGTAATCTACGCAACTCTGGTAAAGAAACAGTCGCTTCCAAAAAAAAACGTTTCATGGTTGGATAAAGCACCGGAAAAGCTGCTTGCAGCTCTTGCTCGTCGGTTGTTTTGCCAAAACTATCGCTTTTTTGTCGCGTACCAAAACAGCCAGAGGCGGAATGGATCATTACCAGATTAACCAGTAAATAGTTTTTTTCGGCTTCTGTAAACGTCAACCGAAAATACACGGCTAGTTTTTCAACGAGCTGCGCTTCTTGCTGGTACTGTGGTTGAGTCAGCCACGAGATGTTAGCAGCATCGAGATCCTCCTCAAGATAGGTGTTCATTACGCCAAACATATAATACAAGAAACTGCGTTCATCCTCCGAAATATCAGAAAAAGGCAGATGATTCCTGTTAAACAATGGTTTCAAAAAGACCTGATCAAACTGATTTTTTTCAATTAATGGGTGCTCAAACGCCAGTACTTCTTTTGGTAAAAATGAAAGCGGATGCTTTTGATGGATTCTTTGCACGGAGATAGCGAATAGATGAAGAAATTTCTCGATATCGATTTTTCTCATATAAGAAGCATGGGTTTCAAACAACGCTACAGCCTGCTCTTTCTCCTTGAGCGATGCCAAGACTCGTGAGTCCTTCTCATCAAAAATTTGCCAATAGGTAAGATGATAAAAATAGCGGATCGCATATTCAGCACCTGCCAAAGGATCACCTTTTTTTAAACTATAGGACAAATGATAGTTCGCCAAAACATGATTTAACTCCTGCAATTTTCGTTGAATCGTGCGGGGACTCCTAAAGGTTTTTTGACTGAGTTGTTCAAGGGAATGATAGTCCCCCTGAAAGAGTGCATCCAGCAAGATAAATCCAACGGTTCCCCGCAACAATATACTATAGGCTTGACTCAATAGGAATCGTGGAGAAAAAGCAATGGACACTTCTTTCTCCAGCCGATCATAGGTCAAAGTAAACTGAGGATAGCGTGCACGAAACACCTCTACTTGCTGAACGATCGACTGCATTTTGTTGGTTTTCCAATCGAAAACACCTGAGAGCTCTTTCATTGTATAATCTTTCTTGTTCGTTTCGTAACAATGACTTAGAAACGCATAAATTTGTTTTTCTGTCGTATCCAAAAGTGCCTGTAACATGAAATTTCCCTCGCTTGAATAATCAGCAAACGCTGTTTTTACCCTAAATTTGTCATCTTACAAAATTGTAAGCTGTCAGTGTTTGGTGATCGTACCACCGTGCGCTCTTTTCTGTCAAATCACTTTTAACAAATTTTCCTTTCGTTATCTGTGTATTTTCATAAAAAAAAGTCTGACGCCTCAATACGATCGTCAGACATTTTGTTACAACAGTAAAACAAAACGTGATTGTGCTTTCTGGGGAAGAAAATTCCAATCGTGGGTTATCAAGTCTCTCATTTTCCTTGGCTTTTTTCTTTACTGCCTCTCATCAGAAAATAACTTTCGATTCAGCCAGTAAAGGAAGACGGCAAGGATAACCACGCCTAGACCAAAGAGGATATAGCGAATACTCGTATTTTTGCTGCCGGTTTTCGGTAGTACGGCCCCATTGACCTCCTTAGCACTGCTTGTCTTCGTACGTTGTTCCTGTTCCTTTTTCACTGAAGACGATGCTTTAGCGAGTTGTTTGCCTGCGGGATCATTGGAGGAAATACTTAGCTTGCTTGACTGACTTTGGTTCGGCGCTAATTTGTTTGGTTTCGTTTCTGAATCTGAAAGCTCTTCAGATGCAGCTTCACTAACGGTCGTTGTTCCTGTTGTTGCGGTGGTTTCTCGACTCCTAGTTATCTGACTTGATTCGCTCTCACTGACTGGTTGAGTGTTCAAACTTTCTGACTCACTTGAATTGTGACTACTTTCTATACTTTGAGAATCCTGACTTGTGTTTTCCGTAGTAGAAGTCCTTGGATCCGTGGATTGAGAGTCGCTAAATTTCGGTTCGATACTACTAAAGGAAGAGCCCGTTTCTTCAGTCACCTTAGAGCTTGCGCTTATCTCAGAGTTCGTGGTCTCGCTAGAGCTCGGGGGCGTTATTACTTGCCATTGACTGGGCTTCAAGTTCTCAGTTATCGTTGTTTCACCATCATATATGACAACTAAATCAACTTTATCCATACTTTTTATCTCATCAATAACCATCTCAGCATGAATTCTTAAGTAGTTTTCAACACCTGAAAACCAATCGACATTCGTCAAAACTGTTTCGCCGATCACTTTTTCGCTGTGACCGTTCCCATCCCAACCATAAGTTAGTAGGACACGAACCTTTTGTGAAGTCAGCGTTTTGTTCGGCCGTACCGGGATCGTAATGACTTTCAAGGCTTCATCATAGATCACTCGGTTCGTTTGAACAGAAAACGATAAATTCCCTCCGGCTCGTTCTTTTGCTGAAGTATGATCGAAACCAAACACCAGCAGCAATAATCCCGCTAACAGCAAAATCAACACGATTCCAACCAGTTTTCTCATTTCCTCACTTCCTAAATGAATATTTCAAGATAACTTGATAAGGAAATTATAATAAATTCTCAGAAAAAACATGCGCCGAAAAAAAAAGGAAAGTAGCCATAAAATGGCATCTTCCCTTTAAATAAGTCTTTATTAATTTTTCTTCCTAGTAATAATACTGCCTCCAAAATTTCAGTTTCTTTCTACCTGATAAATTTACACCAACTTAACTTCAACGCGCATCCTGCTAAAACCATTCCTATTGCAATCCATAAATGATTAGACGCTTCATTCGTTTGAGGAAACTGCTGTTTTTCTGACTGATTATGCAAATTATTTGATTGGGATACCTGCATGTTCCCAGGGGTTGAACTTTGATGTGTCATCGCCCCATTATTACTAGAACTACTCCCGTTATTTGATTCTGAACTACTAATCATACTGCTTCCACTACTTGGTTCCGTACTACTGCTAGTACTACTTTCACTACTTGGTTCCGTACTACTACTTGTACTGCTTTCGCTACTTGGTTCCGTGCTACTACTTGTACTACTTCCACTACTTGGTTCGGTTGTACTACTGGTGCTGCTTTCGCTACTTGGTTCCGTGCTGCTGGATTCTCCTGGTTCACCGGTTCCACCACCACCGCCACCATAGCGTGGTGTATAGCCAGTAATACTGCTTGTTCTTGGCACATCATTGACCACGGCATCAAGGATGCCCCGATTGGTATATTGTTCCAATGAACCATCCGTTTCTGTTTTGTAGGTAATGTAGATCCGTTCCTCTGTATCCCGCAAAGGAATTTCAAAGGAGCCATCACTGTTTAAAACGATCGGTACTTCATCAACATATGTTGGGTTGGAAACGCTGGGTCCGTAAACAACTCGAGCAGTCGTACTGACGAGTGTCTGATGGGGACCTAAAATATCAATAAACGTTCCATCTTTGATCGTCACTTGGTTTGTATCAAACGAGTTGATGTACACACGCCAATCAATAATCCGTTTGGGTTCTTGCGTACCTAAATACAGTCCTTGTTTGGTGAGTAAGGCACCCTCCCCTGTATCATCCACTGCTTGAATAAAAATAGGCACCGATTGCGTTCCATTTACTGTTTCGAAGTTAATGTTGTTGATTTGGTTCTCTGTCACTTCATCGCTGAACTTTGTCCAAAAATAAAAGTCCCCATGTACATTGGTATTTTTTTCGACAAATTCCGTGAAAACAAAGGTCAGCTGATTGCCAACTTGGGTAACATTGACCACTAAGTTGTTATTTTCATCGTATAAAGCATACGTATTATTGACGCCTTCAATCTCAACTGGCAAGGTGACTGTTGCTTTGTCACCGGCTTTTACGTCACCCAAATTTTCTAAACTCCACCTCATATCTATTTTAAACGAGTCATCTTTTTCGATACTTGTAATGACTTCATTGTGGCTATTGACGATCGACACATTTGTGATCAGCTTGGCTCCCACATCGGTTTCTCCATAAACAATCCGCATACCGGCAAAAACAGGAAGTAACAGTAGCAAGACAGCAAATGCTTTTCCTAGTCGTTTGATCATTGGTTTCCTCCTTAAGTGAGCGCTTAGCTAAACCTACCGATCACAGCAGTCACTGTGCTCGACATGAATATTGTACTTAACAATTGTCTTTTCGTTTCACGTTGAGAAAATAGACTTCCAGTTGCCACATTCTAGCAGCGAATCGGCGACTGCTTGATAGAATAAGTGTTAACTAATTTTATCTGCATATTAGTGATTTACACAATTAAAACGCTTCATTGCCAAAGGAAAATAACATTGCAGCAAATAAAAAGCCAAATCCCAATCCGTGTTGACTGAAAGGGATTTGACTTAAAAATTAAACTACTCTGTAGGATCGGCGATCCTATCAATTTGCTGGAAGTATCGATATTGACAAATCAAGTAAAAAACGATTTGAAAAATCAAAAAGAGACTAGCGATCACACCGTAGTATTGCCAAACAGGCAATTCTACTAAGATACGCAAAGCGGTCATCGCTACCGCAAAATGGATCATTGCCACGACTGTTGGCAAGAAGTACATCACTTGCAGCTGGCGTCTCAGAACGTTGTGCCGCTCCTTCGGCGACACACCTAAGATATGCAAGGAACGATGGTACGCCCCATCTTTATCTAAATCTGCAAATAAACGGAAATAGATAATTGAAGCGGAGAAAATAAAGAAAACCGAACCCAGTAATACCGTGATCATTAAAATGATGCCATTTCCCTGACGATTTTCTTGGAAAACTTGGTATTTCGAGGTATAAGACGTACGCATCGGAATGTCTTTTGCCGCTTCTGACCACTCTTCATCCGTATAGTCTCCTTTGGCTTCAAACTCCTGACTGAGCTCTTCGTATTGCTGATCGATCAAGGCATTTTCTTTATCTAAATTCCCATTGAAATCAGATACCAATTCAGGTGTTTCAGCCCATTCTGGATAGTCTAACCAAATAAAACCAGATTCCATATCATCGTTAGAGTTTTGTAAGAGGGCTTGCCACTCCTCAAAGGTCTTATCTGTCACAACTGACAGTCCAAAGAAATCCAGAGAAAGCATTGAGGGGCTGTGGACAATCGTAATATCCTTTTTTATACCGGTTTCTGAACCTAATTCAAGTGGGTAGATACTTGTGCGTTCGTTCTCAGGGACTTCTAGGAGCTGTTTTCGACGTGAATAATTAGCACTAAGTGTCATTATTTGATTATCTGCAACGGAATCAGCTTCCTCACCGATTTGTTTCATCATTTTCTGATAGTCGCTTTCTCGCATAATTGAAAAGCCATTCGTCGTATAAAATGAATCATTCATAACTGCAGATTCATCAAGATTCGCATAGGCCCATAGTAAGGAAACACTATCTGATACAGGTGCATACCCTTTTTCTTCTATGGCAGTTTTAATTTCATTCATTTTCCTCTCAGAATGATCGAGGTCTTCTGGCCCAGACCACGTAAATACATAGGCTACACTGATTCCTTGGATCGAAGAAAAAGAAGAACTGCCAATCGCCAGCATCACGGAAATCCCAACGAATGCCACGGAGGTACTAATAGCAATCAGACTATACATCGCCGCATTGTCTCGCATGCGAAAAATCCATTCGCTGATAGTCAGCATCCGAGTCCCTCGTAAGAAGGTCGGGCGTTTCTTTAATCGTTTCAACAGAAATACGCTGAACTGATGGAATGACAAAATCGTGCCCGCAACAGTCAACAAGACTCCTAGCATAAGCGGCAGCATCGAGTACGTTTGGTAGCTAAAATAAAAGACCGATCCATAGCCAATTAGTAACAGCACAATTCCTGAAAAAGCCAATGCCCAATGGCTTTTTGGTTCAGGACGTGGTTTTTCATTTTCCTTAATCAATGAAATGATCTGCTCTCCTTGCAAGGCCCGAGTACTGAAAAAGGAGATCAAGAGAAAAATAAAGACATAGATCCCAAAGGTCAATCCTAAACCTTCCATAGGAACCATAAATTTCAGTCCTTCTGTTAGATACATGACATTTTGCGCAATCAGCAGCAATAATTTCGTCAATAAAATCCCTAACCCAATACCGGTCACTGTGGCACAGGTTCCTAAAAGGGCATTTTCGACAAACAAAATCTTTCGCAGATCTTTTTCTTCGATCCCCAAAATCAAGTAGATTGCCAGATCACGTTTGCGTCGTTTTAAAAAGACCACAAATGTATACCATAAAAACAACAGCGACAGTAAAGCGATCACCACAAGTGCGACGGATAGACCGACCTTCGCCAATTCTGAAAGTGTACCGCTATTGGACAAATTTTCTTCCAATTGCGGATGAAAGAGCAAAAGACTAAAGATATAAAACACCATCGCCGCAAAGGCGCTACTGACGAAGTAGGCCGCATAGGTTCGAAAATTCCCCCGCAGATTACGAATGATCAACTGTCTGAAATTCATGACGGCGACCTCCTAAATGTGCTAGGACTTCAAGAATTTTTTGATAAAATTGCTGTTGATCAGCCCCGCGATAGACTTCGTTATACAGTTTTCCGTCTTTGATAAAAACGACCCGATCAGAAAAGCTGGCGGAATAAGGATCATGGGTGACCATCATGGTGGTCACCTTGCGCTGCTTGTTCATCTGACTTAGTATTTCCATGACATCTCGTGCTGCCTTTGAATCAAGATTACCTGTCGGTTCATCTGCTAAAAGCAATTCCGGCTGATGGATCAAAGCTCTAGCGATTGCAACCCGCTGCTGCTCCCCACCGGAAAGCTGATAGATGCGTTTGTCTTTTTTCTCATAGATCCCAAGTTCACGTAATAGCTGTTCCGAACGTTCTTTCATCTCAGGAACCGGCACCCGATCCAATGTCAGTGGTAAAATAACATTCTCAAGCACACTCAATGGTGAAAGTAAATTGTAGTTTTGAAAAACAAAGCCCAGTTGCCGACGACGAAACTCTGCGAGTTTTTGCTTAGATAATTCCAGCGGCTGCTCTCCTTTGATGATCACTGAACCCGCAGTCGGTTTATCCAATGTTGCTACCAAATTCAACATAGTAGTCTTTCCACTGCCAGAAGGACCCATTATGCTGATAAATTCTCCTTCTGGCACTTTGAGATCGATTTGTTGCAACACCTCAACAGAAACTTCTCCCGCATAGGTTTTTGTTATATTTTTCAATTCTAGTAAAGCCATCATCTTCACTCCTTTGCTACCAGTTTAGCAGGTGGCAGCGCAATCAGTTATCGATTTCGTGATAGAAAGCTTACAAAATTGTAAGAAAGCCTTTACGTCCGAAACGTTAATGTAACCGTCGTGCCTAGATTCTCCTTAGAGACCAAAGCGATATCGATATCCAATTGCTTGCTGATCGTTTCGACTAAGTAAAGTCCGATTCCAGTTGCCTCGCCTGTTTGCCGACCATTCTGACCTGTATAAAAGGGGCGAAAAACCCTTGGCAGATCCGCTTCCGCAATCCCACATCCTTCATCGGAGATCGTCAAACTTCTAGAAAACGGATCAATTTCAAAACAGACTTTGCTCTCTGGCTTTGAGTACTTAATGGCGTTGCTGATGAGTTGAAACAGCAAGATCCCTAGCCATTTTTTGTCTGTTGTGACCGTGATATCCGCATCACTCAACAGTTTCGGATAGACTTCGCTGCGAATAAAATTCCGCTTCTGTTCACCAATCCCGTGCTTGACCACTTCCAGCAGGGAGACGGACTCAATAACAAAGTCCTCCGTGAAATCTTCCAATCGCACAAAGTTCAAGGCGGTCGCCAAGCCGCTCTTCAAGCGATCTGTCTCAGCCAAAAGATCGTAGCTGTCGACTTCCTCACTTTCAGCCATTAGCGCCAAGACCGAGACAGGTGTTTTCATTTGGTGAACCCATATATTCATAAAACGGATGTGGTTTTGATGATGCTGATTCAGTTCGGTGAGTTTCTCTTGCATTTGCTGTTCTCTTGCATCGAACTGCTTACGCCATTTCTTGGAAAGAGAGCCATTGCTGCCACGAACAGCTTTTCCACTCTTGAGATAGTGATAAAAAGCGGCATTGGATAGATACTCCGCCAAAGAAACAAACAAAAGCAACAAGCAAAATAGTAACAGACCATACCCAATGACTAAATAATTTCGATACCCATCGAGCCAAATCACTAAGACGAACAGTGAAATGGCGAGAACGGTGATCAAAATTCTCGCTATATGAAGCTTGACATATTCTCTCATTGTTCGGTACCTACTACCGATAAGGCGTAACCCTTGCCGCGAATCGTTTGGATTGGATCATTGATGCCCATTGCCGCCAATTTTTTTCGCAAACGGCCAACATTGACAGAAAGCGTATTGTCATCAACGAAACGCTCATCATCCCATAATAGATTTAAGATCCGTTCTCGTTTGACCATCTCTGGGTGTGCTGACATTAACAGGGTCAATAATTCTCCTTCTCGAACAGTCAGCCATTCACTGGCTTCACGATAGACCATCTTCAACGCTTCCGGATAATAGATCAATTCGCCAGCTTTCAAGCTTCGCGCACGATCCGACTGCGCATAATCCCCATAAACTCTGCGAATATGGCTCTTCACTTTAGCTAGCAGCAAGTCATAAGAAAAAGGCTTGACCAGATAATCATCGGCCCCGTATTCTAAAGCCATCACTTGATCCATGTTGCCATCGCGCGCCGAGATAAACAGAATCGGCACCAGCGAACGTTCTCTGATTTTTTGACACCAATAGAACCCGTCATAATAAGGCAGATTGACATCTAATAAAACCAAATCTGGTTGAATCGACAAGAATTCATCTAAAACCGCAGCGAAATTTTCTGGAACAAAGGTTTGATACGTATAGCGGGATAATTGATTTTCCATCATTTTTACTAACGATTTGTCATCTTCGACCACGAATATTTTCATAGAAATCCTCCTGTTTTCTCTAAAGTTTACCAAATCTGTGTGAAAAAAACTGCAAAATTCCAGTTTTTTTAAAAAAAGTGTACTTATTTATTGTAAGCAAAATTATTTTATAGTATACTACATTTTGTGATTAAAACTTACTTAAAGTAAAGGTGGAAAAAAATGAAAAATATTTTAGTTGTTAAAGCCAATAACCGTCCTGATGGAGTATCTGCAAAAATGTTTGATACCTTCGTTGAAAATCTTGATACCAACAATGTGGACGTTGTAACCTTTGATGTGTACGCACAACCAATGCCTTATATCGGTCAAACGTTATTTGAAGCATTTGGCAAACTTTCACAAGAACAAGAATTAAACCAAGAAGAACAAGAATTGATGACTGTCCGTCAAGACGTGATGAACAAATTCGCAGCAGCGGATACCATCGTTTTCGCTTTCCCAATGTGGAACTTAACGATTCCTGCTGCCTTGCACACATTCATCGACTATATCTTCCAAGCTGGCTTTACTTTCTCTTATAACGAAGATGGTTCAATGAACCAATTATTGAAAGACAAAGAAATCGTTCTATTGAATGCCCGTGGTGGTGTTTACTCAGGCGAAATGAGCGCAATGGAAAACGCTGTAACCTTTATGGAAAAAGTTTTCGGTGGTATGTTCGGCATGAACATCACAGAAGAAGTAATCATTGAAGGCCACAATGCAGATCCTTCTAAAACAGCAGAAATCATTGCTGAAGGTTTAGAACGCGTAGCAGCAGCTGCGAAAAAATTCTAATCATTGCTATCGATCAACTCCTCAACAAAGCGCTATTGCTGGTTGAGGAGTTTTTTTATCCAAAAACGTAGCTCGTTTATTGGATTGATAATACAAAGATGCCCCTTCAAACACAGCGGTCTAAGGGGCTAAGTCTCTTTTTATTTTGAAGATTTCCAATCACAAGGCAACAGCTCTGCTATCGTCATGATTTTTCCTGCTGCAATCATCACTTGCGTGTTCTGATTGGCAGGATCTAGCTGGCTGATGAATTCACGGCAACGGCCACAAGGTGAGATCGGCTCACCTGCTGAATTGATTGCAACCATCTGTAACACCCGCTGCTGCCCATCGGTGATCATTTGCGCAGCCGCAGCCTGTTCGGCGCAAAAGCCCATGGAACAGCTGGTATCGATACAGATCCCCGTATAGATCTGTCCATCTGCAGTAGCTAGTGCTGCTGCGACACTCCCTGCTTCTGCAAATTGAGAGAGCTGTCTGAATCCCAGTTTTTGTTTCGCGGCATTGATCAGCAACTGAAAGTCCATTTTCTTCCTCCCACAACAAGATAGTTCATATTAAATGAACCGTTTAAGCACCGGCCATGATTTTCGTCAAGAGCTCAGGATCAAAGTTCTTTTCCCGCAGCATCGCAATTTCATAACCATAAGGGGCTTTTTTGTTCTTTTTGTCTTCCCCGACATACGGTGTTTCCAATATTTTCGGCAACGCTGTTAATTGCTCATGATGAACGATTTTATTCAACGCTTCAAAACCGATCGTCCCAAAACCAATATTGGCATGTCGGTCTTTATGACTGCCTTGCGGATTTTTAGAATCGTTGACATGGATGACTTTCAAACGATCCAAACCGATAATTTTGTCAAACTCGTTTAAGACGCCGTCAAAGTCTTCTTTGACATTATAGCCGGCATCATTCGTGTGACAAGTATCTAGTGTAACGGATAGTTTTTCATTTAAAGTAACACCATCGATAATTGCTGCCAGTTCTTCAAAGCTGCGACCAATCTCGGTGCCTTTACCTGCCATTGTTTCTAATGCGATCTGGGCAGTTTGATTTTTTTCAAGGACCTCGTTCAAGCCTTTAATGATCTGTTTGATCCCAGCTTCGGGTCCTGCACCGACATGGGCACCGGGATGCAACGTGATTTGAGTCGCACCTAAAGCTTGCGCTCTTTGGATTTCCTCTTGTAAAAATGAAACGGCAAAGCCAAAGTTTTCAGGCTTGATGGTATTGCCTAAATTAATAATGTAAGGAGCATGCACGACGATATTCGAAATTCCTTTTTCCGTCATAAAATCTTGTCCGGCTGCGATCTGCATCTCTTCGATCGGTTTGCGCCGCGTGTTTTGCGGAGCTCCGGTATAAATCATAAACGTAGTAGCTTGATAGCTAGCCGCCTCTTCTGCTGCTCCTAAAAGCATTTTTTTGCCGCTCATTGAAACGTGTGAACCAATCAACATTTTTCTTTTCCTCCTAAATCTAGTCTTCTCTATTATCGATAAAAGCGCCTTGTAAAGCGATTATTTTGCTCATTGCCGTATTTTTTTATCAAGCGAGTCCAAATAACATTAGGACACCCGTCATTATCGGCATACTTATCAAAAAGCTAATGGAAGAAACGAACCCTACTGCTTCTTCCTCCATCCCAGCAATCACGGAATTAATGACACCGAACAAGGGAATCGGAGCAAACACTAACAAACAAAGAACTGGCTTTAATAAAACTGGGATTGGTAAAACATAGAAAGCCGCAAATAGCACGAAGGCCAGTCCGTAGCGCAAGCTTAAAATTTTGATTACCGTTGGCGTAGTGTGCTTCGGTAAGCGGAAATCCAAAAATAAGCCAATCATAAACATGGACAAAAACGTATTTGCGATCCCGATTGGTTGGACAAGCGCCAATGCCGCCTCAGGGATCCTCCAATCCGCACTGCGGATAATCAGCATCACTAGATAAATGGTAAATGTTGGCGAGCGCAGGAGATTCAAAAAGATTTTCCCTGGTTCAAATGTCGTCCGCTTTCCAATCAAGAATTCGATGAAAATCGTCGTTCCCCCTGCCAACATGATACTGTTTCCCATATCAAACAGCGAAATCAGCGGAATCCCTAAAGGATAAAAGCTTTGGGCAAAAGGAATCGCAAAATTGCCGATATTAAAGCCTGAACCGCAGTACATCGCAAACTGTTGCAGCGTGTTCGATTCTTTTTTTGTCAAGAAAAATGCGAAGAGGATCTGAACGATCGTAATGATCAACGCGATCACAATCAAACTAAGGGCACTGACTTGTACTTGCATTGCAGCTAAATTCAAAATGATTGCCGCCGGTAACGTTACATTCAAAATAATTTTGGATAAGATCGAGCCATCGGCTTTCGAAAGGACTTTCAATTGCTTAAGAAAATATCCTAAGAAAATCATGGCAAATAAGCCGGCGGCATTCAACACTATGTTTCCCATTCCAACAAAAACCCTTCCTCTACAAAAATTTGAAAAAAGCGAACCAACAGGGCGGTTCGCTTTTTGCGATTAAAATGTTAATAAGAAATATTTTTTCTTGCCACGACGAATCACGACGTATTTCCCACCGATCCGATCACTTGCTTGGAGCTCGTACGTTAGGTCTTGGACGCGTTCCCCATTGATGTAGATGGCCCCATTTTGTACGTCTTCTCTTGCTTGACGTTTTGATGGTTCGATTTTAGCAGTTGTCAATACTTCAATGATGTTCAAAGAATCATCAGTTGTTACCTGGTGGCTAGGAACCCCTTTAAAGCCTTGTTCGATCTCTTCAGCGTTCAACTCTTTGATGTTGCCACTGAATAAACTTGCTGAGATGCGTACGGCTTGTTCATAAGCCTCTACCCCATGAACCAAAGTAGTGACTTCTTTTGCCAAAGCTTTTTGCGCTGCTCGAGATTCTGGTGCAGCGTTAAATTCTGCTTCGATTGCAGCGATCTCTTCTAATGATAAGAAGGTGAAATATTTCAAGAATTTGACTGCATCACGATCATCGGTATTGATCCAGAATTGGTAGAACTCGTAAGGTGTCGTTTTCTTAGCATCCAGCCAAACGGCATTGCCTTCTGTTTTCCCAAATTTGGTTCCGTCTGCTTTTGTGATCAATGGCATAGTCAACCCAAACCCTTGGACTTCACGCTCACGACGCAATAATTCGATCCCAGAGGTGATATTCCCCCATTGATCGCTACCGCCTAATTGCAACAAGCAACCGTGGTTGTCGTAAAGGTTCAAAAAGTCATAGGCTTGTAAAAGCTGGTATGCAAATTCCGTGTAGGAAATTCCTGTTTCGATCCGACGTTTGACACTTTCTTTGCTCATCATGTAGTTGATAGTAAAGTTTTTCCCAGTGTCCCGTAAGAAATCGATCAGTTTCAATTCCCCTAACCATTCATAGTTATTGGCAATGATGGCAGGATTTTCTTGGTCATCAAAATCAATAAAGCGAGATAATTGGCTCTTGATACTTTGTGACCATTCCAAAACCGTATCTAATGTGTTTAATTGACGTTCTTGATCTTTAAAGGATGGGTCACCGATCATTCCTGTACCGCCACCAACTAATGCGATCGGCACATGTCCGTTTTGTTGGAAACGGCGCAACATCAAAATAGGCAATAAATGACCAATATGCAGGCTATCTGCGGTAGGATCAAAGCCGATATATAGTTTCACAGACTCTTCATTTAATTGTTTGGTCAAGGCTGCTTCGTCTGTGGTCTGATGAACTAATCCGCGTTGCTTTAGTTCTTCAAAAAAGTCTGTACTCATTCTTTCTCCTCCTAATAATTGCTTCATTGTTCATCTTAACTGAAAAAGAGGGCAATGAAAAGTCTTTCTCTCAAAGTCCTTTACCAAAAAAGAAACTTTTAGGCAAATCCTTTCGTTTTCCTTTGTTTTCACTGATCAGATCCAACCGTGAAAAGGAATTTCCTGATCCTCTTCTTGAGATAACGGATAGGGTGCTACCCAAGCGTCTTGTTTTTTGCTATAATTACACGGAATCTATTCTAATTTATTGAGGTGACTCTTTTTGTCCCAGAAAACGAAAAAACAAAAGAATACAGAAAACAAAAATAGAGGCTGGTTCTATTTCAATATCAGTCTAAGGGTTTTACATGCCTTATTCTTAGTCGCTATTTCTTTGCTGGTGCTTGGCGGCTCTTTAGCCTTAGGGATCGGTGCCGGCTACTTTGCTTTTCTTGTGGAAGATACCGCAGCTCCTTCTAAAGAAGAGTTGCAGAAAGAACTGACCGACATCACAGAGACTTCTCAACTCGCGTACTCAGATGGCAGTAAAATCGCAACGATTCGCTCAGATCTGATGCGAACGTCGGTTAATTCTGATCAAATTTCGGACTACTTGAAAAAAGCAATCATCGCAACCGAAGACGAATATTTTAATATTCACAATGGCGTCGTACCAAAAGCGGTCGTGCGAGCATTATTATCTGAAGCGACAGGTTTTGGCGGCAGCGGGGGTTCCACTTTGACCCAACAGCTGGTAAAGCAACAAATCCTTTCCAGTGAAACGACCTTCAAACGCAAAGCCAACGAGATCTTATTGGCCATGGAAGTAGAGAAGTTTTTTGATAAAGACGAGATCGTCACTATGTATCTAAACATCTCTCCTTTTGGTCGGAACAATAAAGGGCAAAATATCGCAGGTGTGCAAGAAGCGGCGCAAGGAATCTTTGGCGTCAACGCAGCTGACCTGTCTTTACCGCAAGCAGCCTTTATTGCGGGTCTGCCACAAAGCCCGATCGTCTACAGCCCTTATACAAATACGGGGGAGATCAAGGAGAACCTGACTGCGGGCTTAGAACGGAAAGACTTTGTCCTCTTCAGTATGTATCGCAACCACGATATTACGAAAGAAGAATACGAAGAAGCACTTAACTATGACTTAAAACAAGACTTCAAAAAACAAGAAGCCATTGAACAAACGGATCAAAGCTTCCTTTATTACACTGTGTTAAATGAAGCAAAAGACATTATTGCCAAACAGCTGGCAGATGAAGATGATGTCAGTGACGAAGAATACGCCAAAGAGGAAACCTATCAAAAATACTTCGAATTGGCGCAGCAAAAACTTGTTAATGGCGGCTATACCGTCACATCAACGATCGATAAAGACATTTATAATGCGATGCAAGATGCCGTTGATAAATACGGCTCTATGTTAGACAATTGGGGCGACGCCACCATCGAAGTCGGCAATGTTATGATGGATAATGCCACTGGGAAAGTCTTAGGCTTTATTGGTGGACGTAACTATGCTGAAAATCAATTCAATCATGCCTTTGATGCCAAACGTCAAGCAGGATCAAGTATCAAACCAATGCTGGTTTATGGTCCGGCCATCGAAAGTGGTTTGATGGGCTCAGAATCGATGGTTTCTGACTATGCCGCAAAATGGCGGACGGGAGAAAACGCTGGTGAGTCAATCGTCAATGCCACAAACCGCGGAACCAATACCTTCATGTCGATTCGCGAATCACTAGAAGTTTCCAGTAATATCGCAGCGACAAATATTTTCCAAGATCTTTGGGAAAAAGAAGGCGATCATTTTTACGCCTACACAAATTATTTAAGCAAAATGGGCTATCCGGAAGATAATAGCTGGGCATATGAATCAGCGCCATTAGGGGTTACGGATGTCACAGTGTTGAATCAAACGAATGGCTTCCAAACATTTGCTAATAATGGTGTCTATCAGCAAGGCTACATCATCGAATCCATCAAAGACAATGAAGGCGAAGTGCTTTATCAGCATGAAGCCAAACCAGTACAGGTCTTTTCTGAAGCGACGGCTTCTATCATGACCGACATGATGCGCAGTGTCATCGATGAGCAAAAAACCAGTACCTTCAAAACAGTTATCAGTGGATTAGATTGGAATCTCGGGAATGCCGATTGGATCGGTAAAACTGGTTCCACCAATAACTGGTCAGACTCTTGGCTAGTCGTTTCCACCCCATCGATCACTATCAGCAGCTGGTCAGGACGGGATGACAACAAAGCTACTGATAGTGCTGCAGGAACTCGGACAGCCAATTACATGGCTTACTTAATCAATCGGATCTATCAAACAAATCAAGAAGTTTTTGGTGTGGATCAGAAGTTTGAGCTTTCAAATGACGTGAAAAAAGTCAAAGTTTCCAAATTTACAGGGACCCAACCAGGAGGCACCGTGCGGGTCGATAATCGAACCTACACGAATCCAAGCGATACCGTCAACTCATATTGGGCCACTGGCGGACCGGATACGGTCGACTTTAAGTTTGGGATCGGCGGTTCGGACGCTAATTACGCTGACTATTGGAAAAAAGCATCGTCTAGCCGTTCAACCAATCGCTCTTCAAATACATCGTCTAATAATACTTCAAACAATGCCACGCCTACAGCAAATGATGATGATGACGATGAACAAGACAATGACCAAGCAAATACAACGAATAATGATGACTGATCAGCCTTGTGCTGATCAGTTTTTTTATGCAAAAAACGTGTGGGTAAAAAATCCGTAGATTTTCTACCCACACGAACGATCGTAAAAGTAAAAAGCGGAACAACGTAGTGTTGTTCCACTTGTATAGGTTCCGTGAATCGCTGCTTATTTCGTAGAGCTTTTTTCTGAAATACCGTAAGGCAAGACGATCGTTTTTTGTTCTACATCTTCTTTGTTCATCATTTTTGTCAATAGACGCATCGCAACGGCACCCATATCATACAATGGTTGCGTCACGCTTGATAAGCGTGGACGAGCTGCTTCAGCCAATAATGAATTGTTGCTGGTGATGATCTCGAAATCTTCAGGAACTTTAACACCTTTGTCTAACAAACCATCTAAGACACCGATGGCTAACTCATCGTCTGTGACATAAGCTGCTGTTGCACCACTGTTGATGATGCGATCAACTAAGGCCAAGCCTTCTTTAAAGCTGTATGGTGATTCAAAGATCAACCCTTCAGAATATTCAAGGTTGTTTTCTTTCAAGGCTTCTTTATAGCCTTTCAAGCGGTTTTGGCCATTGATTGGATCGATCAAAGCACCGCTGACAAAAGCGATTTTTTGATTGTTTTTCGCCAATAATGAAACAGCATCTTTGGCAGCTGCTGTGTAATCGATATTGACACTTCCTACTTGTTCATCAGGATCGATCGAACCAGCTAAAACGACTGGTGTTTTTGAGCGAGAGAATTCCCCGCGAATTTCATCCGTGATGCGATGACCCATGAAGATAACGCCGTCCACTTGTTTTGCTAACAAGTTGTTCAAAACGTTGACTTCTTTCATCGTATCGCCATCAGAGTTGGCTAAGATGATATTGTATTTATACATGGTCGCTACATCATCGATCCCACGAGCAAGTGATGAGAAGAACATATTGCTGACATCAGGAATGATGACACCAACAGTCGTGGTCTTTTTACTTGCTAACCCTCGAGCAACTGCGTTTGGACGATAATCCAAGCGGTCGATCACTTCCAGCACTTTCTTACGAGTTGCTGGTTTTACATTTGGATTTCCGTTGACTACCCGTGAAACAGTTGCCATCGATACATTCGCTTCCCGTGCAACATCATAAATCGTAATTGTTTGTTTTTCCATGATATATCTCCCTTATTCTATTTTCAGAAAATCTTATTTACATTTCTTTGTTAGGATAGCAAATTTTTTCCGTATTTGCAACCGTTTTAATTTTGTTTTCATGAAAACTTAGCAATTTCCTACTTTCCCCGCCCCTATTCTCTTCTAAAGCATGATAAAATAGAAAAAGAATACTTGAAAGAAGGTTTTTTCAAATGAATGATAAAAAAATCAATGAGTTAAATGGCTGGTTGAAAACCAATGGCGCAGATGTTGCCTATATTTCTAATCCAGCAACGATCGCTTATTTTTCAGGTTTTAAAAGTGAACCTCATGAACGGGTCCTTGCTTTGTTTGTCGCACCTGGAAAAGATCCCTTTCTTTTCACACCAGCTCTGGAAGTAGAAGAAGCAAAAAATAGTGGCTGGCCCTTTGACATTATCGGTTATCTCGATAGCGAAGACCCTTGGGCGAAAATCTGTCAGGAATTGACCTCTCGTTACCAAGTTTCTTCCTTGGCACTAGAAAAAAATGACCTTTCCGTCGAGCGCTATGAAGCATTGAAACGGTTTTTGCCACAGACCGATTTTTCTTTAGATGTGACTCCGGTCATTCAAAAAATGCAGTTAACCAAAACGGCTGCTGAGATCGACACCTTGCTAGAAGCTGGCAACTGGGCAGATGTTGCTTTTGAGATTGGGTTTGCTGCCATCAAAGAAGGCGTCAGCGAAATGGCAATCGTGGCAGAAATTGAGTACGAGTTGAAAAAACGTGGGGTTTCCCATATGTCCTTCGATACGACCGTATTAGCTGGTGCCAATGCAGCAAGTCCTCATGGCGTACCTGGTGAGCGCAAAGTGACTGCCAATGAACTTGTCTTGTTTGACCTTGGGGTCGTTTGGAAAGGATATTGCAGTGATGCAACCAGAACGGTTGCCTATAAAGAACCGACTGCATTACAAAGAAAAATTTATGACATCGTTCTTGAAGCAGAACTAGCAGCGCAAGCAGCGGTCAAACCTGGGATCACCGCTGGAGAATTAGACAAGATCGCTCGTGATGTGATTACTGGCTATGGCTACGGCGACTACTTCAACCATCGTCTAGGTCACGGCATCGGGACCACGGTTCATGAGTTCCCCTCTTTGATCACTGGCAATGATTTAGTGATCGAAGAAGGCATGAGCTTCTCTATCGAACCGGGCATTTATTTACCAGATCAGGTCGGTGTCCGTATTGAAGACTGTGTGTATGTCACTGCAGATGGCTGTGTACCTTTTACCAAAACAGCAAAAGAATTGCTGGTTTTATCTTGATTTTCTAATGAAACGGCGCAACATGTTGAAATTACATGAAAAGGAGTGTTCTTATGAGTAAAAAAGTGTTGGTTTTAGGCGGCACGCGTTTTTTCGGTAAATATTTGGTCCAATCACTAATTGATCAAGGATTGGACGTGACGATCGCTACCCGAGGGAACACGAAAGATTCCTTTGGCGATCAAGTCAACAGAATCATCTTCGACCGTACGGAGGAAGAAAGTATCAAAACGGCATTAACAAAAGAAACCTATGATATTATTTACGACAATATTGCTTATACTTCCAACGACATTGAGATCCTACTGCGTCATGTCACACCGAAGCGCTACATCGTTACTAGCTCAATGTCTACGTACCATGAATTACACTTGGATTTGAAAGAAACGGATTTTGACCCAGCTGAAGAACCCTTCAGATTGGTCAGCTCTGAGGAAGTCAATTATGCTGAAGGCAAGCGAACCGTGGAAGAAATTCTAACCCAAAAATACAGTCAGATCCCCTCCGTTTTTGTCCGCTTTCCTTATGTGATTGGTGCAGATGATTACACAAAACGTTTTACCTTTTACATTGACCATCTGATAAAGCAAAAGCCAATGGCTGTCGATAATCTAACGCATCAAATGGGCTTTGTGGATGCCCAAGAAGCTGGTAAATTTTTAGCGTTTCTAGGTACTAGCTCATTCACCGGACCCATCAATGGTGCGTCAAAAGGTACGATCTCTTTAGAAGAAGTACTGCAATACGTATCGAAAAAAACCGGTCTTTCCCCGCTCTTTTCAGAAACAGGCGATCAAGGCCCTTACAATGGTACACCTGCTTATTCGATCAATATGGCGCTCGCTGAGGAAATTGGTTTTTCATTCAGTCAACTGCAGGATTGGCTCTATCAACTTTGCGATTGGGAAATCGCCCAAGCATCAAACGAATAACTACTGAAATCACAAAAAAACGTTCGCCGATTTAACTGGCGAACGTTTTTATCTTTTAAAGCAATCAAGTTTTATCCTTACTTATGCTTCTGGGTTGTTTTTTTCTAATGTGTCTTTTAATTCTTCTTTCGCATCTTCCAAGTCAGCTTTGGCTGCTTTTGTTTCTGCTTTCGCTGTTTTTTTGGCATCATCTGCTGCTTTTCCAGCTTCTTTTTTCAAATCAGCTGCTGCTGCTTGACCATCTTTTTTGGCTTCTTCGACAACAGGTTTAGCTTCTTCTGCCCCTTCTTTGACAGTTTGTTTCATATCTGCTGCAGAAGATTTTGCATCAATGATGATATCTTGGACTGTATCATCTGCATCTTCTTTGGCATCTTTGGCTGTTTCTTTTACATCGCTCGCCGATTTTTTGAAGCGTTCTGATAGATCCCCTGCTTGTTTCTTTAATTCTTCAATAGTTTCTTCTGAAGAACCAGCTGCTGTTTCTTTTAAGTCATCAACTTTCGCTGTTAAAGAACCGGTAAAATCAGATGCTTGCTCGCTTAATTTTGCTGCTTTATCTTTAGCGATATCAACAAGATCCGTACTTCTTTCTTTGGCTAAATCACCATAATCAGATGCTTTATCTAATAAATCGTCTGCTTGTTTTGCTAATTTATTTCTTAATGTTTTACCAGATTCTGGCGCCAACAAAAGTGCTGCTGCTGCTGCCGCAGTTCCTCCGATAATTGCTCCTAATAAAAATCCGCCTTTTTTACTCATTGAAAGTCCTCCTTTTATTTTTGGTTATTTTTGTCTTTGAAAAATTTCATGGCTGTTTGACCGACTTTTCCAGCTACCGTTGCTTTGGCAGTCGTCCGGCCAAGACTACCCACACGCGTAATTAAATTTTTTCCAGAAACATTTAATTCTGAAACACTGGTACTTAGATCTGCGACTGCTGTGAACAAAGGATCGATGGTTGCGACTTTTCCGTTCACATCTTGTAAAAGCTCATTCGTTTTTACCAATAGACCTTCAACCTCTTTTGAAAGAATATCAACATCTTTGGTAATGACACGGATGGTTGTGTTTGCCTCTTCAACCGTTTTGTCGACTTTTGTCATTGTCTTGCTGACTTGCATCAACAAACGAACGACGAAAATAACCAGTACGACAAATGCGATCGCAGCAATTAATGCAGCTAGTTCTCCTCCTGACATAGAATGGCTCCTTTCCCCATTTACTTATATTAAGAATAGCATTTCACTGCACTTTCTACAAATAAAAGACTGCATTTTTAAGAAAATTATCCGCTTTCAACAGGAAATAATAAAAAAACAAAGCAATTTCATCAGAAATTGCCTTGTTTAGGAGTTTGTGTTATTTTTTTGACGCTTTCGGTGCTTCTTTGACTTCTTTTTGAGCTGGAGCTAGTTCTTTTCCTAACTCAATCAAATACTCTTTCAGGTTGTCTTTGACTTCAGGGTGCACTAGACCATACTCAATACTTGTTTTTAAGAAACCGAATTTGTCTCCTACATCGTAACGCTTGCCGGTAAATTGATGAGCAAACACGCGTTGGGTTTTGTTTAATGTGTCGATGGCATCCGTCAATTGGATCTCGCCGCCAGCACCAGGTTCCTGATTGGCTAAAATATCAAAAATTTCAGGGGTCAGCAAGTAGCGGCCAATAATTGCTAAATCACTTGGCGCATTTTCTGGCGCTGGTTTTTCAACAAAGTTTTTGACATTGAACAAGCCTTTTTCAACTTCCATACCAGGATCAATGATTCCGTATTTTGATGTATCTTCATGAGGAACATCCATGACAGCGATCGTTGAGGCATGCGTTTTTTCATAATTATCGATCAGCTGTTTCGTCAATGGCACTTCATCTTCCATCAGGTCATCACCTAGCATGACTACAAATGGTTCGTTGCCAACAAACGCACGGGCTTGTAAAACCGCATGACCTAGTCCTTTCGGATGGGACTGACGAATGAAATGAAGATTTACGTCCGTTGTTTCTTCAACTAATTTCAAAAGCTCAGTCTTGCCTTTTTCTTTTAGATTCATCTCTAATTCTAAATTGGCATCGAAATGGTCTTCGATCGGACGCTTTGCTTTCCCTGTTACGATCAAAATATCTTCGATTCCTGATTGTAAAGCTTCTTCCACGATAAACTGGATCGTTGGTTTGTCAACGATCGGCAACATTTCCTTTGCCATTGCCTTTGTAGCTGGTAAAAATCGGGTACCTAGACCGGCTGCTGGGATAACTGCTTTTTTGACATTCATGTGACTCGCTCCTTTAATCATAATGATTGATCTACCGTAAATTCGTTTTCTTCTTTGCCGTCTCGCAGCATAATATCTTTCGCCGCTTGCTTGATGTCTTTGCCTTCATACAAGACCGAATAAATCGTTTCTGTGATTGGCATTTCCACCGACAAAGCTTCTGCTAATTCGCGAGCAGCTTTAGTGGTTGAAACTCCTTCAACGATCATCCCCATATTGTCTAACACTTCATCTAAGCTATGGCCTTTTCCTAATAGATTTCCGGCACGCCAATTCCGCGAATGGACACTGGTACACGTAACGATCAAATCGCCAACCCCACTCAATCCGATAAAGGTTAAAGGATTGGCACCCATTGCCACACCAAGACGACTGATTTCTGCTAACCCACGGGTCATGATCGCAGCCTTCGCATCATCCCCAAAGCCCAGTCCAGCAATCGCACCGGCACCAATAGCGATGATGTTTTTCAAAGCGGCGCCAGTTTCGACACCGATCACATCGTTATTGGTATAGATTCTAAAGTAATCATTCATAAACAGCTCTTGTACATATTTAGCAGCCGTTTCATTTTCTGAAGCTGCCGTGATCGTGGTGATATCATGGACAGCGACTTCTTCAGCATGTGATGGTCCTGACAGGACAACGATTTCTTGGCGTTTATCAGCTGGGATCTCTTCAGCAAGTACTTCTGAGATTCGTTTATGGCTGCCTTGTTCTAATCCTTTTGAGGCATGGATGATAACTGGTTTGCCGGTTGTCTTTTCAGCGAACTCTTGTGCCACGGCACGAATCGCTTTGGTTGGTACCACAAACAAGACAGCATCTGCTCCTTGGATCGCCTCTTCTAGATTTTTGCAGCCTAAGATATTTTCAGGTAATTTCAAATCAGGCAAATAATGCCGATTGGTATGATACGTATTGATTTCATCGATTTGGGCGGGATTGTTCCCCCAAATAGTCACTTCATGTCCATTTTCGGACAAGACTTGTGCCAAAGCAGTCCCCCATGATCCGGGACCTAATACGGCGATTTTCTGTTTCACTATGGAAACCTCCTCTATCCTTTTCGCAAATTCATGCACTTTATCATTTTACCATAATTTCAATAAAATAACTGTTTAGATAATCGTTTGGTTTTTGCCAAAGCTACGGTTGTAGTCTTTTAAGGTTTGGTTTTTCCGGCGCCAGATCAATAGTCCGATCGCTCCGAAGAACAATAAAGCGGAAAGTGCTTGTGACACACGGATATCCCCAAATAAGTATAAACTATCGGTGCGCATTCCTTCAATAAAGAAGCGTCCGAATCCATACCAAATCAAGTAGCTTAAGAAGACTTCGCCTTCTTTTAATAACCCAGTTTTCTTACGCAAGAAGATCAAAACGATAAATCCAATCACGTTCCAAACCGATTCATAAAGAAAGGTCGGCTGCCGATACGCTTCATCGATATACATATTATCGATAATAAATTTCGGTATATACAAACTTTCTAAGAAGGAGCGGCTGACTTCAGCTCCAAATGCTTCATGGTTCATAAAGTTGCCCCAACGCCCGATTCCTTGTGCCAATAAGACACTTGGTGCGGCGATGTCTAAGAAGGTCCAGGGAGAAATAAAATTTCGTTGGCAGAAAAAGTACAGCCAGATCCCCCCGGCGATCAAAGCGCCGTAGATGGCGATCCCACCAGAGCGAATATTAAAAATTTGACTTGGGTCATCAATGTAGTATTGCAAGTCAAATAGAATATAATAAAGCCGCGCACCAATGATCGATACTGGCAATCCAATCAACATAAAATCAGTCACATCATCTGGCTTGAGCCCGACACGAACCGCTTCTCTCGTACTTAACCACATAGCAATGATCACGCCTGATACGATAATGATCGCATACCAATAAATCGGCAAACCAAATAGTTCAAATGCGACTCGATTTACTAAACCTAACATCTATCTTATCCTCTCTAGTTTCCAGAATTTTCTTCGATCAATTGCGTCAATCGATTTTCAAAGGTCTTCGTTGCATCGTAGCCCATCGTTTTCGCCCGGAAATTCATGGCAGCAACTTCGATAATAATCGCAACATTTCGACCCGTTTTTACCGGGATTTTGATTTGTGGTACATCGACGCCACCAATTTCAACCGTCGTATCATCGGTTCCTAGTCGATCATACTTTTTGTCTTTCGCCCAAGCTTCTAAATACACCGCTACTTGAACCTGCATATATCCTCGTACGGCACTGGCACCAAAAAGATTCATGACATCGATGATCCCGATCCCGCGGATCTCGATCAAGTGTTGCAAGATTTTCGGCGGTTCCCCCACCAAAGTCAATTCATCTTGCTTATACACATCCACACGGTCGTCAGCAATCAACCGATGCCCACGTTTGATCAACTCTAATGCTGTTTCGCTTTTCCCAATTCCGCTATCGCCTTGGATCAAAACGCCTAAGCCATAGACATCCACTAATACCCCATGAACACTGGTTCTTGTTGCTAAACGCCCATCGAGAAAACTAGACAGCTCTCCTTGCAGACGTGAGGTTGAGATGGGCGAACGTAGAATCGTGATCTCATGTTCTTTGCAAGCTTGAATCATTTCCGCTGGTACTTCCAAGCCGCGAGAAACAATAAATCCCGGTGTATCATCGGCACACATTTTGCGCATCACCATCAAGCGTTCTTCTGGCATCATTCGTTCCGCAAAGGTGATCTCTTTGCTGCCGAATAATTGCAGACGATCATGGGAATAGTAATTAAAATAACCCGTCAATTCCAAACCAGGTCGGGAAATATCGCCGGTAATGATTTCTCTTTCTAAACTGTTTTCAGTTCCTTCCACTATCTCTAAATTTAAAGCCTCCGCCAGCTCGCTGACTTTGACGGTTTCTGCCATAGGTTTTCCCTCTTTTCTCAATGATTCTTGTCGCTGCTTCTTGTAAACGACACTCTGGTTCTATTTTATCATTCTATCAGTAAAGTTACTACCTTCGCCAATAGAAGTCCTCATTCTTTTTCGTTTGTGTTATTATTTTACTAAGGAGGGATTTTTAATGAAATTTTCAGCATACACGTATCAACGCCCTGATTTTCCAGTCTATCAAGAAACATTCAAAAAAGCATTGACAAACCTTCAGTCAGCCGATACCTTCTCGGAGGCGAAGCAAGCCCTTGATGCTTTGAACGAACTAAGAGGAACGATCGATACAGCAATGAACTTGGCTTCAATCCGCTATTCGATCGATACGAACGATGCCTTTTATGAAGCAGAAGACACCTTTTGGAATGAATACCAGCCTCATTTTGAAGCTCTGGATTTTCAATTCTATCAAGCACTCCTGGCTTCACCGGTCTTAGATGAATTAAAAGCCGAATATCCAGAAACACTTTTCTTGTTTGCCGAAAGCCGCGTGAAGCTTTTTGATGAGGCCTTGATCGAATTGTTTCAAAAAGAAAACCAATTGGCTTCCGATTACAGCAAATTGGTCGCTTCTGCGCAAATCGACTTCCAAGGAGAAACCTATACCCTCGCACAACTGCGACCATTTACCGAAAACAAAGATCGCGGCGTTCGAAAAGAAGCGTTTGAAAAACAAACGGCTTTCTTCACGGAAAATGAAGACCGTTTTGATCAAATTTATGACGAGATGGTCAAGGTTCGTACCGAGATCGCCCGCAAGCTCGGCTTTGAAAATTACGTTGCCTTTGCGGATACCCAAATGAATCGTTGGGACTATGATCGTTCAATGATCGAAACCTATCGTCGGGAAATTTTGGAAAAAGTCGTCCCAATCACCCAAAAACTATACCAAAGACAGGCGCAGCGTAATCAATTGACTCAGGCAACCTTTACCGACCTGCCGCTTGTTTATCCTAGTGGCAACGCAGAGCCTAAAGGAACTCCTGAAGAACTAGTGGAAAAAGCCCGTGTGATGTATCAGGAACTATCCCCTGAAACTGGCAAATTTTTTGATTTTATGGTCGAGCATGACCTACTTGATCTACTAAGTAAAAAAGGCAAACAATCTGGCGGCTACTGTACCTTTATCCAAGACTATCAATCGCCATTTATCTTTGCCAACTTTAACGGCACTTCGGGTGATGTCGATGTTTTGACTCACGAAGCTGGCCACGCCTTTCAAGCCTTTCGCTCTCGTTGGATCAAAGAACCGGAAATTTTGTTTCCAAATTATGAATCTTGCGAGATACATTCAATGTCGATGGAGTTTATCGCTTGGCCATGGATGGACGCCTTTTTTGAAGAAGAAACAGAAAAATACAAATTTGCGCATCTTGCTAGCAGCCTGCAATTTCTGCCTTATGGCGTTTTAGTGGATCACTTCCAACAAGACGTTTATGAGCATCCTGAATGGACACCATCACAGCGCAAAGCCCGTTGGCGGGAATTAGAACGCCAATACTGTCCAGAACGGGATTATTCAGAGTATCCAGACCTTGATCGTGGCTTGTATTGGTTTAGACAAGGGCATATTTTTGAATCACCTTTCTATTATATCGATTATACATTGGCGCAAGTGTGTGCATTCCAATTTTGGTATCGATTCATCGTGGCAAAAGACGAAACCGCTTGGCAAGATTATTTGGCCATTTGCGAAGTCGGCGGCACGAAAACATTTCTTGAGATCCTGGCTCTTGCTCATTTGCGATCACCTTTTGAAAAAGGAGCACTTGATGAAACGTTACAGGCAGTAGATACGTACCTGGCAGCCATCAAAGAAGAACAGTTAAACTAAAAAAAGACGTTTCCGTTTCTCCACTAGCTTCATAGTTAGTGGAGAAAACGTGAAACGTCTTTTTAACGTGAATATTTTTCGATGTGGTGTTCGGTCACGATCATATTGACTACTGACATGATCAGTGCCACTAATAGCGCAGCCCCAAACGAGGAGAAGCCAAAGTTGGCTGACCCAACAAAATATGAAGTCAAATTCAGCATGAGCGCATTGATCACAAAAGTGAAGAAACCAAGCGTCAGTAAAGTCAATGGAAATGAAATGACGATCAGAATTGGTTTAATCAAAGCATTCAGGATCGACAGTACGAAACTGGCGATCACTGCAGTCATAATGCTTTGAACGTGGATCATATTTGGTAATAGAACCGCCAATGTGACAAACGTCAGTGTATTCATGATAAGCCGTTGAAAATAAGACACTAGAAGTCACTCCAGTCCTCATCCTCCACCTTTTCCGCTTCTTTACGGGGACGATTTGCTTCATTGTATTTGTTTTGTTTGTAGTAGTGATTGTCGTGGCCATATCCTGAGGTGCTCTTGCGTCCTGAAGGAATCAAGACCGCCATGATGATATATAAAGTGATTCCAGGGAACCCAGCAGTCACTAAAGATAGAAAGACATAGATCACGCGAACGATGGTTGGATCGATTCGCAAGTATTCTGCCAGACCCCCTAGAGTACCTGTAATGACAACGTTATTGGCTGATTTTGTTAATTTTTTGTTCATTTATCTACACCTTCCTTCTTTTCTTTAATGAGTGTAAACCCAGCGATTCTTATTTGTCTGTATCTTTGATAAAGACATTTCCTGTTGTTGTGGATAGATCGATTTGAGCGACTTTATCGGCAACCCGACGGAATTGCAATAGTTGGTTTAGGCGTTCTTTTTTCTCACGCACAACTTCCATCTCGCTTAAACGATTGTTGATGCTACCTAAACTTGTTTTGGCGATCCCTTCAAAACCGATTCCTGTCGGTAATGCTACTTTGACATTCCCATTTACAGAACTGGCGTTTAATTTTTGGACCGTTTCTTCTTTATAGGTCACACGGATATTACCGTTAACTAAAGAAATGCCGGTATTTTGTGGCGTTGCTGTCAACGTAACGTCGCCGTTCACCGTTTCGATGATGGCATCTAAAATCTCACCATCTTGAACAGTGATCGTTCCATTCACGCCTTCAATCTCTAACATCGATGCATTTACTTTGCGGAAATCGATATTGCCGTTTGTTGACTTTGTATAGACATCTTTCGCATCTAATTCATTGAATGTAACATTGCCGTTCAATAGTTTTACTGCCACATGATCATAGGTACGTTTTGGCAAGTAGAAAACGAGATCGGCACGAATGCGTTTGTTGGGAATTTGGAAAGAGATGCGTTCATCATCAACATTGATTTGGCTTCTAGCTTCAAAAGCATCGAAAGGCTCCGCCGCATCCATTTTACCATATAGTTTGATTTTGGCATCTACTTTGACACCCGGTTCATCCCATAATTGGAAGGAAACATTGCCGTTTGCTAATTTCACATCGATCAATGTCGCTGCCGTTTCGTCATAGCTGAATGTATGCTCAAATTTTGTCGCTGCAACACCGGGAACTTTTAAGTTGATGTCTTTCCATTCCATGTTGTCATTGACTGACTCTGTCACTGCCCGAACCGTTTTCTTCAAGAAGTGTCCGAAGTGTGTGCTGGCATCGACCATTTTTTCACTTACTTGATTGATAGTATCGGTCGCTTGTTCTTTCCAATCTTCTGGAATATCTAATTTTTGAGAGATTTTCTCTTTCGTTTGAGACCATTGGTCTTTACGAATATTTTTTAGTTTAGCTTCCAATTCTGCTTTTTCTTCGGTTAAACCATCTAAGGTTTCTTCTAAGCCAGTAATGGTCGCTTCTGTTTCATGACGTGTTGCCAATTCATCTTCTGACAATTGATCCAATTCTTCTTTGGTGTTCAATTGCATCAGTGTTTCTTGTGCTTCTTTTAATTCTTCTTTAACACCAAGAATTTCAGCATTGATTTCGTCCAACTCAGCAGATGCTTGGTTGGCTTCTGTTGCTAAGCCATCGAGAATCTTTTCAAGATTTTCTTTGTCTTGCGCTTCGTTTTGACGAAGCTTTTCTTCGCCGTCAAACGTGAACATCTCATCGTTATTTTCAGTATCATCAAATGGGCTTGTCGCATTCTTATCCGCGGTTACCTCAGCAGCAGCTTTGTTAATTTGTTTTTCGTCTTTGGCTTTTGCCATACCTTCTAGTAAATCTAAGGCTTCTTCTGTAGAAAGCACACCTTTTTTTACTAGATCCAATATACGTTCTCTTTCGTTCATGGAAATTGCCTCCTTCAGCAAATGTGTGATTGCAAGTTTAGCTTACGAACCTATTATGCCTTGTTTTTGCGAAAGTGTCATAGGTCTTAAGTACCAAGTTTTTCTCAATCTGCAGATTGGCAAGCAGAACCGGCACTTCTTCTTGATTACTTTAGGCAGAAAACGATCTTCCTTATCTTAACAGTACCACGAAAAACCATTGGAAACAAAAGTTTCAGCTAGTAACAACTCTGAGGAATAAAACTGCTACTGTGAAGGATTTTCGAGGTCATTCACAACCGTTTTTTCCGCTGTTGGCCGCGAATCAATCAATAATCGACTTTTCAATGCATGGAAGGTCAAAAGCATGCTTACTTCTGTATCTCTTAGTAAAAAACTAACGATCCTTTTCAATGAATCATAATCATCCGTAGCACTTGCTTCACATCAAAAAGACCGCCGAGAGAAGTTGTTTCCCGAAGGTCAACTTCTTTCGACGGTCCGTCCCATCTCTAATAAAAGAGATAAGTGATCAAGAATCTAAGCTGGTTTCTTAGATCATTTCCGTACGGTTGGTATTCAATTCACTGATTTTCCCAGTAGCAAGATACACGATCCACTCACAAATATTCGTTACGTAGTCACCGATACGTTCTAGGTACTGAGCAACAGATAAATAGTCGGTTCCACTAACAACGGTTTCCGGATTTTCTTTCATACTCTCGATCGTTTTGTAATAGATATCTTTGTAATACTCATTGACCCGATCATCCATTTGGGCGATCATACGGGCATCTTCTTGGTCGGTTTTTACATAGGCAACTAAAACATTATCGACCATTTTCTTGACATAATCCGACATATCAGAAATTTCTTTTTCGATTTCGGCGATCCGTGTTTCACCTTTGACCCGAATCGTTGACTTCGCGATTGATACTGCATGGTCCCCCATTCGTTCCAAGTCAGAGCTGGCTTTCATTACAGTAATGATCATTCGTAGATCGGTGGTTACTGGTTGTTGCAAAGCAATCATTTCAAAGCTCTTTTTCTCCAAACGAACTTCCATATTGTTGATCGCCAAATCATTTTCAATTACTTCCTGCGCAATTTCTTTGTCATGTCTGACATATGCTCGCACAGATTTATGAATGGCACTGCTGACTAGCATCCCCATTTCATAAAATTGATTGTGTAGATTTAATAATTCTTCTTCAAATTGTGTACGCAACATCCCTTTTCCTCCTAACCAAATCTTCCTGAGATATAATCTTCTGTTTCTTTTTTGCTTGGACTTAGGAACACTTTTTTCGTGTCATTGAACTCGATCAAGTTGCCGTCCAAAAAGAACGCGGTTTTATCTGAGATTCTTGAAGCTTGTGACATGTTGTGAGTCACGATGATCATGGTATAGCGTTCTTTCAGTGCCAAAAGGGTATTCTCGATTTTCCCAGATGAAATTGGGTCTAACGCACTGGTTGGTTCATCCAGCAAAATGATTTCTGGATCGACAGCCAATACCCGAGCGATACATACCCGCTGCTGTTGTCCACCGGATAAAGATAGCGCACTTTGGTGAAGCTTATCTTTGACATCTTCCCAGACAGACGCTGCTTTCAGGCTTTCTTCCACTGTTTTATCAAGAATCGCTTTGTCGGTGACTCCTTTTAATTTTAACCCATAAATCACATTTTCGTAAATTGAAAAGGGAAATGGATTCGGTTGTTGAAAAACCATCCCGATTTCTTTACGCAAATCAACGATGTCTTGCTTCGGACTATAAATGTCTTTCCCTTTATAGACAACACTTCCTGTAATTGTCACACCAGGGATCAAATCATTCATTCGATTAAGAGAACGCAAGTAGGTCGATTTCCCACAACCTGAAGGTCCGATCATCGCAGTAATCTCGCCTTGTTTGATGGAAAGGTCGATTCCTTTTAATGCTTCTTTTTTTCCGTAGTATAAATGCAGATCTTTCGATGTAATAATTTCTTCTGCCATTGTTTTGCCTCCGTTTACTGATCGAATCGGCTCAGCCAAAATGACCGGATACGTAATCTTCTGTTGCTTTAATTTTTGGACGAGTAAATATCTTACGGGTCTCATCGTACTCGATCGCATTTCCTAAGTAGAAAAAGGCAGTATAATCGCTGATCCGAGCAGCTTGCTGCATGTTGTGGGTCACGATGATGATTGAATAGTCGTTTTTCAAGTTGATGAGGGTTTCTTCCACTGTCCCTGTTGAGATTGGATCAAGGGCGCTGGCCGGTTCATCTAGAAGCAAGATATCTGGTTTCATCGCAATTGCTCGAGCGATACACAGACGTTGCTGCTGCCCACCAGATAATGCCAAAGCACTTTTGTCTAAACTGTCTTTTACTTGATCCCAAAGAGCCGCTTGTTTCAAGCTGGTTTCGACTGCTTCATCCAATTTCTTTTTGTTTCTTTCTCCATGACGACGTAAAGCAAAGGCAATATTGTCATAGATCGATTTACTGAAAGGATTTGGTCGTTGGAAAACCATGCCGATCCGCTTGCGCATTTCGAAGACATCGACTTCTTTTGTGTTCACGTCGACTCCCTTATACATGATGTTTCCTGTGACTCTCGTGTTTGCGATCCCGTCATTCATTCGATTCAAAGAACGCAGATACGTTGATTTTCCGCAACCGGAAGGCCCGATCAATGCGGTGATTTTGTTTTTTTCAAATTGTAGATCAATGCCTTTGATGGCTTCATTTGATCCATACCATACATGCAAGTCAGTGGTATAAAGCGCCACATCTTCTGGTTTATCGAAGGTAATGATATTTCGATCGTCCCAATTGTAATCGTTCATACTGTCATTCTCCTTATGCTGACGTCATTTTCTTGTACAACCGTTTGCCAGCTGCACGGGCGCCAAAGTTAAATAGCAAGACGGCAATGATCAATACCGCCGAAGCCCCGGCTGAAACTTGCGCGCCATCAGGCATCGTACCTTCTGTATTGATTTTCCAAATATGGACTGCTAGCGTCTCCGCTTGTCGGAAAAGACCGATCGGGCTGGAAACACTCAATGGATTCCAGTTTGTAAAATCAAGGGCCGGTGCACTTTGTCCTGCAGTGTAGATCAGCGCTGCCGCTTCACCAAAAATCCGACCAGAACTTAGAATGACCCCAGTCAAAATCCCTGGTGTTGCTTCTGGAACAATAATACGTGTGACAGTTTCCCAACGTGATAAGCCTAAAGACAAGCCCGCTTCACGCTGCGTGTAATGAATCGCTTGTAGAGATTCTTCCACATTTCTCGTCAATAGTGGCAAATTAAAGAAAGTCAATGCCAAAGCACCTGAAATGATCGAAAAGCCATAACCAAACTGGATAACGAAGACTAAGAAACCAAAGAGACCGACAACCACAGAAGGCAGTGAACTCAAGATTTCGATTGATGTCCGAATGATATCCGTCAACCAGTTTTTCTTTGCATATTCGGATAAGTAGATCCCCGCTCCTAAAGAAATAGGGAAGCTAATGATCATTGTTACTAAAAGCAAGTAAAGGGAATTGAACAATTGGATGCCGATCCCGCCACCTTCTTGGTACGCTTTTGAAGAAGAAGTCAGAAACTCCCAATTGATATGGGGAACCCCCCGAACCAAAATGTACAGTAATAAGGAAGCCAAAATCAATACAATGATGCCAGCAACGGCATACAAGACGCCGGTAGCAATTTTATCTGAACGTTTCGCATTCATTATTTCAAGGCTCCTTTCTTCCCAATAAAGCGAATCACAATGTTAAACAGTAAGGACATCAATAACAAGATCAAGGCTAATGACCACAAGACATTATTTTGGACTGTCCCCATGATCGTATTTCCGATACCCATCGTTAGGATAGAAGTCAATGTTGAAGCTGGTGTCACTAAGCTAGTTGGCATCAATGCCGCATTACCGATAACCATTTGGATTGCCAATGCTTCCCCAAACGCCCGCGCCATTCCAAAAACAACCGCTGTTAAAATACCAGGAACAGCTGCTCGTAAAACCACTTTGTAAATCGTTTGCCAGCGCGTTGCACCTAAAGCTAACGAAGCTTCACGATAATGCCGTGGAACTGCCCGCAAAGCGTCGACCGTCATCGTAGTCACTGTCGGTAAGATCATGATAAACAGGACAAACGTCCCTGCCAAGATTCCAAAACCAGTACCGCCAAAAACGGAGCGGACTGCTGGTACAACGACAGACAAACCGATGAAACCATAAACAACTGAAGGGATACCGACTAAAAGTTCGATGACCGGCTGCAAGATCTTCTCTCCATTACGAGGTGAGATTTCTACCATAAAGACGGCTGCACCAATGGCAAAAGGTGTTGCAACGATTGCTGATAGGAACGTTACGAAGAACGAGCCAAGAATCATCGGTAAAGCACCAACTAAAGGTTGGCCATCAGGACCAACAGCACTTGGATTCCATTGGGTACCAAACAAAAAGTCAAACACATTGACTTTGTCTACAAAGAATGTCGCTAATCCTCGGCTAGCAACGAAATAAAAAATGGAGATCACAACCAATACAATCAACGCGATACATAGAAAGCTGACCAGCTTTCCTCTTTGCTCCATTCTTGCGCGCTTAGATTTTTTTGTTAACACTTCTTTTACATTTTCCACGAGGGTTCCTCCTCAAAAATCAAACTAAACTCATAACCATTAGTTTATCGGTTCAACATCAATTTCTGTTAAAGCTTGTGTAAATTTTGTGTAAAGATTATTCGACAATGTTGCCTTCCCAGTCTCTTTCCACCTGCATGATCGAGATTGGAATATAGCCTAGATCGCCAACGATATGCTCTTGGACTTCGTCAGAAAGCATATATTCTAAAAACTCTGCAGTTAATCCGGTTGGTTCTCCTTTTGTATACATATGCTCATACGCCCAAACTTTCCAATCATTCGTCGTCACATTTTCAATCGTAGGTTCAACACCATCAATTGAAAGGACATTGACTTCATCGGTCACATAAGAAAATGCAACGTAGCTAATAGCCCCTGGTGTATCAGAAACGATCGAGCGAACCATCCCACTAGAATCTTGCTCTTGGGAAGGAATTGCTGTTTCACCATCCATGATCCATTTTTCAAACGTGCTTCTCGTACCACTACCGGTCGCCCGGTTCAATAAAACAATGGGTAGATCATTGCCACCGACTTCGCTCCAATTGGTGATCTTTCCTAGGAAGATATTTTTTAAATCTTCTGTAGAAATATCTGTGATCCCGACCCCTTTGTTAACGATCGGTGTGATACCCACCGTTGCGACCCGGTGGTCAACGAGGGCATCCGCATCGATTCCCGGCTTTTCTTCTGCAAACAAATCAGAATTCCCGATATCGACTGCGCCTGCTTGGACTTGACTTAATCCGGTTCCGCTTCCGCCCCCCTGGACATTAATGAACCGTCCCGGATTTGAATTTTGAAATTCTTCCGCAACTGTTTCTACGAGTGGCTGCAAGGCAGAAGACCCGACTGCTGTGATCGATTCTCCTCGATCTGCCCAGCTTGCACATCCTGAGAGTAAAATAACCAATCCGATGATAGGACTTAGAAGTTTTAATTTTTTCATCATAACGCTCCTTGTACTTTCGAAAGTCATTGATTGTAAAAATCAATTATTTTCATTTTACCATTAGTTGAAATCAATGAAAATTATTATTTGCTTTTTTTTCTGGGACTACGATTGTCAGTTTATTTAAAACACTTTTTTTCTTTTAAAAAATAACTGTTTTGTAAATAAAATGACAGGATTTCTTAATTAAATTACGTGCATCATGAACGTGTACTATGCTATACTGTGAGAGGAAACGTATTTTAAAAGAACATAATTATTAATCTTGCTTCCCCAATCAAGTACAATATGTTGTTATGTTCAGCGTTTTCACGATTTCATCAACATTTCCCCAAAATGTCTGTTGAATCGAAACGGCAGAAAGAAGCATTTCTATGCATCTTCTGCCGTCTTTTTTACTCTAATTCACTTAACCATGCTGCCATCTGCTCAATGATGGCTTTTTGCTGTGCTTCATTTGATAAATCAGCAGCTGCTTCTCCTTTTTGTAACCCATAAGTACCAAAGCCAGCATGATTGCCGCCTTCAATTGTTTCGAAGATGGTCGAATCTGGTAAGAAGCTGCGGGCGGCTTGCCAATTTTCTTGATTTACTACTTGATCTTGACTACCTGATAGTGACAACACAGAAATCGATTGATCAGCTAACGAACCTTTTTCATCGGGATAACTTGCAAAGAAAAAGACCCCTTTTAAATCCTTGTCATTTGCGGCCAACTGATTCGCTGCAAAACGGCTTGCCATGACGCCACCTAATGAATGACCACCTATCACATAGGAGTCATGGGGAATTTCTTTCAAAACCGCTTTTGCACGATTGCCTGCTAAAACAGCCATGTTAAAGGGCATTTTAACGATTGCGACAGGATAGCCTTTTTCCGCTAAACCTGCTGCCCATACACTATAGCTTTCCGCATCGACAAGAGCACCGGGATAGAAAATAACCAATGGCTTTTCTTTATCTCCAGCAAAATAAAGGACATTCCCCTCATCTTCTGCTTCTTTCGCAGCTGTAACTGCAGCATCCACTGCTGGGTAATGCAGTTGTTGCCAACCGACCCAACCGGCAATAGTTAAAATAACAACGGTGATCAATACACCGATCAAAACTTTTGTTCTTTTTCTCATCATATCCTCCTGCAAAAAAGAAGATCAGGAAAGGATGACGGACGAAACTTGCGGGTCCATCATCTCCTGACTCTTTTTACGAATGTTTCCCAATTTTTATCGGTGTGCCAGTGCCAATAGTTCTCGTGCATGTTCGATCGTTAAATCGGTGATTTCTGCACCTGAGAGCATACGGGCAATCTCTGCCACTCGTTCTTCTTTAGATAGTTTACGGACATGGGTTTCCGTCCGTCCTTCTTGAATTGCTTTTTCAATAAAATATTGATTATCCGCTACAGCAGCTACTTGCGGCAAGTGAGTGATACACAAAACTTGCGAATTGGCTGCAATCTTGGCGATTTTTTCGGCGATCGCCTGAGCTACTCGGCCACTGACCCCAGTATCCACTTCATCAAAGACAATGCTGGTGATTCCTTGTTTCCGAGAGAAAATTGATTTGAGAGCCAGTAAGATCCGTGAAAGTTCTCCCCCAGAAGCAACCCGCACTAACGGCTTCATGCCTTCACCGGGGTTGGTAGTCAGATAAAACTCCACAGTATCAAAGCCGCTGCTACTCAATTGTTTTGAGCCAGGTGCGAACCGTACTTCAAACTGCGCGTGTTCCATATACAGCTCTTTTAACTCTTGAACGATTTCTTTTTCTAAACGATGAGCCAATTCACGTCGTTTGACGTGCAAGGCTTCCGCCAACTGCCAAACAGCTTCAGCTTTTTGGGCAAGCTCTTCTTCTAATTGCTCCAACTGACCTTCCGTATAGGCTGATTCGCTGATTTCTTTGCTGATCTCATCATAATAAGCTAGGATCACAGGAATCGACTCCCCGTATTTGCGCTTCAATTGACGAATCGTTTCCAGCCGCGAAATGACTTCTTCCAGTCGGCCTTCATCTAATTCAAGGTTGTCGACTTGTCGCGAAATATCGGTGGCTGCATCTTGCAACAAGTAATACGCGCTTTGGATCGCTTCACTGATTTTTTCATACGCAGGATCAAGATGGGCGATCGACTGGATCTCTGACAATGCCACACTGACCCCATCTAAACTATTGACTTCCTCAGCTGATAGAGCACCATAGCTTTGTCCCAAGGCATCCACGATTTTTTGATAGTTCGTGAGTTTTTCCCGTTCGTCGATCAGCAGTTCTTCTTCATTTTCCATCAATTCGGCTTGGGCGATCTCTTCTTGTTGAAAACGCAGCATGTCCATTCGTTGCACATAGAGCTGTTCATTTTCCTGAATGGTTCGGACATGTTTTTCTAAGGAGCGATAGCTTTGATAGGCTTGACGGTAATCCGCAAGTTCCGCTTTAAAGCTATCATCCCCAAATCCATCCATCAATGCCAAATGTTTTTCCGGTTGCAGCAGCTCTTGATGCTCATTTTGTCCTTGGATATCGACTAAGAATAAACCGATTTGACGCAAAACCGACAAGGTAACGGTTCGACCATTGACACGACAAATAGTTTTCCCTGATTGAGAGATATCTCGTTGTACGATCAAAACTTCTTCTTCATCAATACCTAAATCTGCGGTCAACTCTTTGAACTCCTGCTGATTCGGCCATTCGAAGATCCCTTCTAAACGACATTTCTCTGCTCCTTGACGCAAATAGTCGCTGGAACCTCTACCGCCTGCTAGCAAACCCATCGCATCGATAATAATTGATTTCCCGGCACCTGTCTCACCTGTCAGTGCCGTCATTCCCTCATGGAAAGATAAGTGTAAGTTGGAAATAATCGCAAAATTTTGGATCGACAATTCTAAAAGCATCCCTTGCCTCCTCTTCTAAACGTAACGTTGGAAATCCCTGAATAGGTTCTCAGTATCTGCTTCTGTTCTAGTGATCATCAAGACGTTGTCATCATCGTTTAACGTGCCAAATAATTCCTTGGCATAACGTTTATCGATTAAATTCGCCAAAGCCGAGGCATTGCCGGGCAGTGTGCGCAGGATCACAAATTTGTCCATTCGATCGACAGAAACAAAAGCTGTTTTTAGGATTTTATCTAGTTTACCACTCACGTCTTCCGTTGTCTCTTGTGGGATACTGTAGCGATAGCCGCCTTTTTGGGAAGGAACTTTCACTAACTTCAATTCCTTGATATCTCTTGATATAGTTGCTTGTGTAACTGAGACGCCGCGATCTTTTAACAACTCCACAAAATCTTCTTGTTTCTGAATATCTTGTTCACTTAACAATCGCGTAATCAAGCGATGCCGTTCTTTTTTTCTCATCTCTTGTTCCTCCTGAATGAATTCCTACTAATTTTATCCTATTTTGCGCAAGAAAGAAAGAGAGCCGACAAGTAAAATGTCCACTCTCTTCCATTCTTTATTTTGGTTGATGAAAGGTCTCATGTGCTGATGCAACAACTTTCGGGATATCGATCCCTGCTGCGGTACCTTCTTGCAGGCTTTTCTTTAAATGTACGATAAACTCGATATTCCCTTCGCCGCCAGTGATGGGTGAAAAACTTAGATTTAATACATCAAATTTTGTTTCTTGCGCAAAGGTGAGTACTTCCTCCAACACTCGTTCATGGGTTTTGGGATCACGTACGATCCCGTTTTTCCCCACCGCTTCTTTACCTGCTTCAAACTGGGGCTTGATTAGCGCCATCACTTCGCCGCCCGCTACCAAAATATCATACAGCGGGGGTAAAATCAGTTTAAGTGAAATAAAAGAAACATCGATCGTAGCGGCATCAGGAAGACCGTCTAAAAAATCAGTTGGTTTTGCATAACGGAAGTTGACCCGTTCCATTACGATCACTCGCTCATCTTGCCGCAGCTTCCAGGCTAACTGATTGTATCCGACATCCAGTGCATAGCTTTTTTTGGCACCATTTTGCAACGCTGCATCAGTAAAACCGCCGGTGGAAGCGCCGATATCTAACATGATTTTATCGGTTACGTCAAAATCAAAGACTTTGAGCGCTTTTTCTAACTTGAGACCACCACGTGAAACATACGGCAGCTTCTTGCCTTTGATCTGCAACAGTGTATCTGCAGCAATTTTTTCTCCCGGTTTATCAAGTCGTTCATTATTTTTTTCTTTGTAAACCAATCCAGCCATCACTCCTCGTTTGGCTTGCTCGCGGGTCTCAAACAGGCCTTGCTGGACAGCTAAAACATCTACTCGTTCTTTCTTCATGCGTTCCCTCGAATCTCAAATCGTTCCACAAATGCCAATAAAACATCCGGCGTAAATTGACCGTATTGACTTAATTGCGCCAGAATTTCTTTAGCCTTGGATAATTCTTCTGTCAACGCTTGTTGCGCCCCTGCTAAGCCAAGCAAAGCAGGATAGGTACTTTTCGCCAATTCGTCATCTCGACGGACAACTTTTCCTAGCTCTTCGGTCGTGCTAGTAGCATCCAACAGATCATCGCGAATTTGAAAGGCTAACCCAATATGCTGGGCAAAGCGATCCAATTCTTGCAGAACTTCTTCCGTCTGGTCGGCTAGGACACCTCCGGCAATCACCGCAAAGCGAATCAATTCGCCGGTTTTCCGTTCGTGAACAGAAATCAGTTCCTCAAGACTAAGGGCTTGGTTTTCCCCTTGAATATCAGCTGCTTGGCCGGCGACCATGCCTTGTGTTCCCGCCGCTTTACTCAATTGCTGCAGCAGCAAGACTTTTTGATTGGCTTCGATTTCCGCCATAGCGACTAATTGAAATGCAGCCGTCAAAAGACCATCTCCAGCTAAAATCGCTAAAGCTTCACCAAAAACCTTATGGTTGGTGGGTTTGCCTCGACGCAGATCATCGTTGTCCATAGCAGGCAGATCGTCATGGATCAGCGAATAGGTATGCACCATTTCTAAGGCTGCCGCACACTGGTACACCGCGGTATTGATTGGTTTGTGAAAAGCGGCGACTGTTGCAGCCAATAAAAGCGGACGAATGCGTTTGCCGCCGGCTTGGATCGAATACTGCATGCTTTCAAACAATCGTTGATCAGAGGTGTGTTCTTTGACAAAGCGTTCCATGACTTCTTCAATCAAAGAGGCGTGCGCTTTTGTGAATTCGGTTAAAGCACTCATTGGTTTTCCTCTTCAAAAGGCACTTCTGCGTTGGATTCAGTCATCATTTTTGTTAAGGACTTTTCCGCTTTACTCAAAGTATCCTTGCATTGCTTGCTCAAAACCATGCCTTTTTGAAAAGCATCTAACGCTTCTTCCAATGGAACATCGCCTTGTTCCAAACGGGTTACGATTTGTTCTAATTCTTGTAATGATTCTTCAAATGTTGGATTTGCCATGATTAACTCCTTCTGTACTAATAACTTCGACAAGTGCTTGGCCATCTTGGTAATGGATCGTCAACTGATCTTCTGGCTCGATCGCATCAATCGATTTGATCACCTGCTCATTTTTCGTGGTATAGCTGTAGCCCCGACCCATGATTTTTAGTGGGCTTAGCAAATCAAGGGATTGGACTGCATTTGCAAATTGATTTTCTTTTGCTGCATAGATATCTTTCATGGCTTTGGTTAAGCGTTGGGAAAGATAACTGACCTCTTGGTTGCTGGCTTGTAATCGCGCTTTTGGTTGTTGTTGTGCCAACCGTGAAATCAATTGCTGTGCATGGCGATCCTTGTCATAAAGCAAGGTTTGTAAGCCTTGCTGCATCCGCTGCTGCAACTGATCGAGTTTGATCGACTGTGCCTCATACAAGCGCTCTGGTTGACGAAAAACATACGATCCAATCACTCGCTGATAGCGTTCTTGTTTGTACTGGATCTGGTGCATAAATGCTTGCTCTAATCGGGCTTGTCTTTCTTCGATCCGCAAAATCTCCTCCGACAGCACTGGCACCGCTAATTCGGCAGCGGCGGTCGGTGTTGCCGCCCGCACATCCGCCACTAAATCGGCAATCGTCGTATCGGTTTCATGCCCCACTGAAGAAATAATGGGGGTTCTTGCATCAAAAATGGCTCTTGCCACTCGTTCTTCATTGAAAGGCCAGAGGTCTTCGATCGATCCACCCCCACGTCCGATGATCATAGTATCAAAGGTCCCATCGGCTTCGACTCGTTGGATATTTTTCACCACATCATCCGCGGCTTTGTTGCCTTGTACCACGGTTGGGTACAAAACGATCTGAGCAATGGGATAACGCCGCTGGGTCGTCGTGATGATATCTCTGATCACCGCCCCACTAGGACTGGTCAAGACTGCGATGCGTTTCGGGTATTTCGGCAATGACTGCTTCGGTGCAGAAAATAATCCTTCCGCTGCCAATTTCTGCTTTAATTGTTCATAAGCTTGATAAAGGGCACCGACACCGTCTGGTTCCATGTGATCGATCACCATCTGGTAATTTCCGCTTGCCTCATACAAGGTGATACGTCCAACCGCCATGACTTTCATGCCCTCTTCTGGTTGAAAACGCAGCTTGTCAAAAGCGCCTTTGAACATGACGGTCGAAATCTTTGCACCATCATCTTTCAAACTAAAGTATTGGTGATTGGGGCGACGACGAAAATTAGAGATCTCCCCCGTCAAATAAACTCGCTCTAGATACGGATCGACGTCAAACTTACGCTTGATATATTTTGTTAATGCAGTCACCGTTAAATATTCTTGCGCCATTTAGTTTTTCATTGTCTCCTTTGCTGCCTCGATCGTTTGGGCCATCAACATCGTGATCGTCATTGGTCCTACACCTCTAGGTACCGGAGTGATATAGCTAGCGATCGGTTCAACTTCATCAAATTTCACATCGCCGATCAACTTGCCATTGGCATCCCGATTCATTCCTACATCGATCACCACGGCCCCTTCTTTTACGAAGTCTTTTGTGACAAAATGACCGCGGCCGATCGCCACGACTAAAATGTCCGCTTGCTTCGCTAACTCAGGCAGATTTTTGGTTTTTGAATGAGCGATGGTCACAGTGGCATTTGCCCCTAAGAGCAAGTGCGCCATTGGTTTTCCGACAATGTTGCTGCGACCGATCACTAAGGCATTTTTCCCTTCCAATTCGATCCCATACGCAGCAAACATTTTCATAATGCCATAAGGGGTACAAGGAATTCGGTCAGGTACACCTGCGAATAATTTTCCTAAATTGATTGGATGAAAGCCGTCGACATCTTTTTCTGGTTTGATGGCTAACAGTACTTTTTCTTCATTGATATGTTTTGGCAAAGGAAGTTGAACCAAAATTCCATGAAAGGCATCATCGTTATTGAACTGCTCGATTTCTGCTAATAATTCTGCCTCAGTAATGGATTCAGGGTAGCGGGCAACACGGGAATTGATGCCGATTTTCGCCGCAGCTAGTTCTTTATTTTTCACATAAGTCTGACTCGCTTTGTCTTCTCCAACAAGCAAAACAACTAATCCCGGTGTCACACCCTGATCTTTTAGTGTTGCTGTCTCTGAAAGAAACGCTGCTTGCATTTTTTCAGCCAATTCTTTTCCATTGATTAATGTACCCATTCTGACAACTCCTCCAACCTGATTATACTGACTTATTTTGTAAAAAGAAACGCACCAATCGTTTGTCGATATGCTTCTTCATGTTTTCTATCATAGCATTTTCTGAAAAGAAAAACACCGTCTAAGGCTCCCTTTTTTCGGAAAAAACGAGGGTAAACCGACAAAGTGCGTGCAAAAAAACCGAACGATCAAGCAGGACCGTCAAAACAAGGCGGTTGCTCATAAATCGTTCGGTTTCTGACTCGATCGAAAAAAACTGATCTCTTTTGATCGATCGTGTTAGGGCTGAAAATTACTCACTTACCTGGTTGGTTTTTGTTTCTAGCTCTTGATTGACTGTCGATAAAATACCGTTGACAAACTTTCTGGACTGATCATCACTAAAAGTTTTCGCTAACTCGATCGCTTCATTCAAAGCCACACGATTCGGCACATTATCCACATAGATCATTTCATACAAAGCAATTCGTAAAATCGTCACGTCCATTTTTGATAAACGCTGGATTTTCCAACCAGCTTTTAAATGATTTTGAATGACTTCATCCAAGGCTTCTTTGTAATGACAGACACCTGCCACTAATTGATCTAAATAAACAGGCACAAAATGCTCTTGTTCTTCATCGATCAATTCATGGTGTTCCAACTCGATGGCATGCATGATGGCATCTTGTTTCGTTAAATCTTTATTAAAGTCTAGTGGAAATAAAGCTTGTAACGCCATTTTCCGTATTTCATGCCGTGATAATTCTTTACTCATTTTCTTCCTCATCGTTTCCAAATAATTCTTCGATGTCTGGTAAATCTACTTTTTCTGGCACGACTGCCACAACATGAACATTTACTTCAGCCAGTTGTACATCTGTCATAAATAAGACTTGCTGTTTGACCCGTTCTTGGATCTCCATTGCCACTTTAGGCACTGACATCCCATAAGTGATATAGCAATAGATGTCCACTTTGATCCCTGTTTCATCGATCGTTAAGTAGACCCCTTTGCCATGAGCTGCGCGACCTAATAATTCAGTGACACTGTTTGCCAGTGTTCCTCGCATCCCATAGACACCTTCCACTTTAGAAGCAGCGATCCCAATAATGATCTCGATCACTTCTGGTGCGATGACGATCTCGCCTAATTCAGGACTTGCATTTAATACAAGGTTTTTATCTTCATTCATACGTTTTTGCCTCCATTCTAAACAGCTGTACCGTATTGTTTGTAAAAAAACCGCTCGTTTTTTCCGTTTGAAGCAAACCAACGCTTGATTCAATCAATAACATCCATGGCACAGTGTTTCTTCTCGCTCTAAGTTTATCATTTTCTGCACTGAGAATCTATAATAACCCACTATTCTCAATGAATTTTCTGAAAAACAAGGTCGATGAATCAGAGAATGATCAATTCTTTCGGTGAATGTGTCAACACTTTATTGCCAGTTTCGGTGATCAAAAGATCATCTTCGATACGAACGCCGCCAATTCCTGGAAGATAGATTCCTGGTTCATCTGTAATGACGTTTCCGACAACAAATGCTTTATCAGCGCGGAAGGATACATTTGGTCCTTCGTGGATCTCTAAACCAATCCCATGACCTGTTGAATGACCAAAGGCATCTCCGTAGCCAAAGGAAGCAATGTGATCCCGGGCGATCGCATCTAGTTCAATTCCGGTCATTCCAGGTTTTGCTGCTGCCAAGACTTTTTCTTGTGCTTCAAGTACGATTTGATAGATTTCCTTCAATTTATCGCCAGGATCGCCTACTGCAAAGGTTCTAGTCATATCAGACACATAGCCTTGATAATAACAGCCAAAGTCTAACGTGATCAGATCACCTTGTTCAATCACTTTTTCACTGGCAACTCCATGGGGCATTGCTGAACGCAGACCACTAGCCACGATCGTTTCAAAAGATACGCTTGTGGCACCTAATGAACGCATAAAGAAATCCAACTGATTCGCCACTTCGATTTCGGTCATTCCTGGGCGGATCATTTTCAAAATATGTTCAAATCCTTGATCGGCGATATGGCAGGCTTGTTGGATCAATGCGATCTCTTCCTCATCTTTGACTTCCCGCAAAGCCTCGATCATCCCCGATACAGGGGCTAGTGATGATTCCTCGATCAAGTCTTCTAAGACGGAGTATTCAGCAAAGCTGACGAAACTTTCTTCAAATGCTAAGACATTGATTTCTTCATTCTGGCAGATGGTTGCAACTTCTTCAAAAATCGGCCCGCTATTTTTTACGATCTCAAATCCTTGGGCTTGAGCAGCTGCTTGTTCTGTATAACGAAAATCTGTTACAAAAAAGGCTTTGTCTAACGTAATGACTGCTAAACCAGTTGTACCAGTAAAGTTTGTCAAGTAACGCAAATTGTATGGGCTGGTGATCAAGAACCCATCAATCGAATCTTTTCTCATTGCTTCGCGTAATTTTTCGACTCTTAACATGTATCGTTCCCTACTTTCTTTTTCTATACGATAGTATTATAACAAACTTCCAGAAAAAGCGGAAAGTAAGCGAAAAGTTTTCTAAAAAATCAAACAATACGAATGAAAAGAATGGTATTTTAAAAAGACTCTAGTTTACTCTCTCGTTATTCTCTTCTAGATAGCTTCAATGCACAAAAAAAGCAACCCAGTCAATGGATTGCTTCTTTGATAATTATCTTTTCCGTCCCAAAAAGAACGATACGACAGCCACGAAAATAACTGCGCCAATGATTGCCGGCACGATTGCCATTCCTGCCACTTGTGGTCCCCAAGTGCCGAATAAGCCTTGTCCGATTGATGCGCCCACAAGTCCTGCGACGATATCAAAAATGCAACCGCGTTTTTCTCCTGCGATAGCACCGCCGATCGACCCGATGACCGCTCCCACGATCAATGTCCATAAAAAGTGCATAATAACCCCTCCTAAACTTTCTTATAAAAAGGGTAACACATTGAGAATCAATTGGAAAAACATATGCTCTCTTGTTATTTTCTACGGGTAATTGCCCGTTTCAAGATATCGAAAAAGCCAAGAGAATGGACCATATGATCTGGGTCAACGTATTCGCGAATTGCCCGCAGAACTTTTTTTGGTTCTTTTGATGAGAAGGTATACGTCCCATTCTTTTTGGTCCGAATCGCATAACGTGGGATCCAACGTCCTTTGAACAAGACCGAAGCGATCACATAGTCGACGTCTTCCCAAGGAATTTGAATAAACTTGCGTTTGTCACGATCATTGTAAAACTCAAAGGCATTATCGCCGATCATGATTTTGCCGTATTCATTGATACCTAAAAAAGACGTAGCATCGATCGTCAAATCAACTTTTGTATTAAGGGATTGTACCATTTGCGCTTACTCCATTCTATATCGTCTTATTGTTACCTATTATACGTGTTTGCGGCATATTTGGCGAATAAATAAAAAGATGCTTGGGTTTCCCCAAGCACCTATCATTGAAAAGATTATAACAATCCGATCAAGTGTCCACCGATACCGACTAAGAATAGACCGATAATAATGACGATTGGAGAAACTTTTTTCTTCAATAACCACATACATAACAAAGTAAGCAATAGTGCAGCTAAACCAGGAATCAATTGATCCAAGTTGTTTTGCAATGTTGTTACTTTTGTATCAGTCAATGCACGGCCTTCAGCTACTTGTTGGAAGGCTTGTTGCAAACCAGCTGAACCGGAAGGCAAGTTTGCCCAGTCGACATAGGCACCTTCATCAAGCGGTACGCTTGAGACAACTGGTGCAAAGGAAATCGATACCCAACGTTGAACAAGTGACCCTAATACAAACATCCCTAAAATAGAAGCACCTTTTGTTACATCTTGTAGCAAACCACCTGAAAGGTCATCTGTGATTTTAGAACCAGCACGGTAGCCGAATTCTTGTGTGTACCACATAAATGCCCAACGGATGATGTTCCAAGCAACGAAGAAGATGATTGGGCCTAAGATGTTTCCGCCTAAAGCAAGAGAAGCACCTAATGCACCTAACATCGGACGGACAGTAAACCAGAACACAGGGTCACCGACACCGGCTAAAGGACCCATCATCCCAACTTTTACCCCTTGGATCGCTACGTCATCGACAGGCGCGCCATTGGCACGTTCTTCTTCTAACGCTAGTGTTACCCCTAAGATTGGTGATGCGATATATGGGTGAGTATTAAAGAATTCTAAGTGACGCTTCAAAGCAGCGGCACGGTCTTCTTTTGTTTTGTATAATTTTTTGATTGCTGGAATCATTGAGAATGCCCAACCACCATTTTGCATACGTTCATAGTTCCATGAACCTTGAATGAAGGTAGAGCGCCATGCTACGGCTAAACGATCTTTTTTATTTAATTGAATTTTTTCTGCCATTTTTTTCTCCTCCTTCGATTCTAATAGTCATTCAAGATATCGCCTAGAGGGTCGCCAGTGTTGCTGCCGCCGCCTCCATTTGATGATCCACCCATTTTAGTTAGGTTCAAGTAGATCAATGCGATTGCTACTGCCAAAGCACCGATAGCGATCAATGTCAATTGAGAGATAGCTGCGATAACGAAACCGATAATAAAGAATGGCCATACTTCGCGAGTTGCCATCATGTTGATAACCATTGCATAACCAACGGCAACAACCATACCACCACCGATAGCCATACCATCCGTCAACCATGCAGGCATTGATTCTAAGAAGTTTTGAACAGTTGCAGCAGGGATTGCCAACAATGCAGCTGCAGGAATCGCAATACGAACCCCTTGCATACATACAGCGATCACGTGCCACATTTCAATTTTACGAATGTTACCTTCTTCAGCAGCCGCATCCATAAAGTGAACGATTGGCACAGCCAATGTACGAACGATCATTGTCAAGAACAAACCAGCAACAGCTAGAGGGATTGCAACGGCAATCGCTGTATCAACACCAGCAGTTCCTTGTCCACCTAAAACTAAAATAATTGCAGATGCAACAGACGCCAATGCAGCATCAGGTGCAACAGCGGCACCGATGTTTGCCCATCCAAGTGCGATCATTTGTAATGATCCGCCCAAAATGATACATGCTTCCAAATTACCGGTCACTAAACCGATCAAAGTACACGCGATTAGCGGTTGATGGAATTGGAATTCATCCAAGATCCCTTCCATACCAGCTAAAAAGGCAACGAGTACTACTAATACCATAGATATAATAGTCATGATAGACCTCCTATTTAGTTGAATACGTTTCTATTTATTCGCCAATTCATTTTTGGCTTTGCGTAAGATTTCGTCCATGTTGTCTCGAGAGTCATTTGGCACTTTACGCACATCGAATTTGATGCCGCGTCCTTTTAGATCTTCAAATGTCTTCACATCGTCCGTACCCATCGACAATACTTTACTTACAACAACTTTCCCAACAGAGTGAGCCATTGAACCAACGTTCACCTCAGTGATGTCAACGCCACCTTCAACTGCACGCAACACATCTTGTGGGTTTTCAAATAATAGTAAAGCTTTCGTATTCCCGAAACGAGGGTCTTTAGAAACTTCGATCATTTTATCCACTGGAATGACGTTCGCTTTTACTCCTGGAGGAGCTGCTTGTTCGATCAGTTTTTTACGCAAATCATCTTTTGCCACTGCATCAGAAACAACGATGATCCGAGATGGATTAACTGATTTTGTCCAAGCTGTAGCGACTTGACCATGTAGCAAACGAGAATCCACACGCGCAAGCACGATTTTGATTTTGCCATCGCCTAGAACAGTTCCCGGAGGAAGTGATCCTTTAGGTTGATCGTCTTGCACTGCTTTTGGTGCTACCGCTTCTTCTGGTTCAAGCTCTTCTGGTTTGACCTTGACCCCTTCTTTAGCTGTTTCAACGATATGCGCAGCGATTTCATGCGCTGTATTCATTGAAAAACGTGAAGCATAGGCTTCGATCACCATTGGTAAATTCATACCAGCAACGATTGCCCATTTGTCTTTGTGATCTTCAAACAAGCTGTTCGCTTGGTTGAAAGGAGTACCACCCCAAAGATCAACTAAGAATAATACTTCTTCTTGATCGTCAAATGTAGCAATTGCTTCTTGCATTTTTGCCTTGATGTCATCTGGACCTTCACTTGGCATCAATGTAACAGCTTTAACATTTTCTTGTTCGCCGAAGATCATTGAACCAGATTGCAAAATGCCGTTAGCAAATTCTCCATGACTTGCTAGGATAATTCCTACCATCTTTTTACCTCCTATATCAAAATTGAAAAATGTGACACGAATACGAAAGAAAAAACAACATCGAAAAAATTAAGGGTGACTACCTTCTTTTTCCAAAATATCCTTCAAAAAGATTTTACGATCAGCTGGAACTTTGCGTATCTCCACTTCAATGCCTTGGTTTTGCAAGTAAAGCAATGAAGCAAGATCTTGATCATTGACTGACACGAAATTAGTGATCATCCGTTTTCCCATTGAAAAGCTCATGCCGCCGATATTGACGGAACGAATGTCAATGCCTCCTTTGACCAGAGTCACGACATCTTGAGGGTTGGTAAATAATAACATGACTTTTTGCGTATTAAATAATGTGTTATGCGCCACCTCAAGCATTTTTGCTACTGTCACCACATTAGATTTGATTCCTGGTGGAGCAGCTTCTTTCAAGAGAAACTTCCGTAATTGGTCATTTGCGACCTCATCACTGACCACGATGATTCGATTGATACCAGTCATTTTCGACCAAGCTGTGGCGACCTGACCATGAATCAACCGATCGTCGATTCGGGCAAGACGTATATCCATTCCCATTGTGCAAGCCTCCTACATCCATCGATCCGCTTTTCATATTGAGGATCTGTTCTTTTTTCAATCACCTCCTGTATCCACTTATATAGAAGCAAGAAGCGTGCCAAGTTTTTACGATACACTATTCTTGAAAAAACCTTAAGAATCAGCATTTGAATAACACACTAAAAAAGATACACTAAAAAATACTGTATCTTTTTTAGTGTATCTGTATTATTTTTCATGATTATTGGTATTGCTCTTTTTCCCGATGGTTCTTTACGAGTTCCATCAAGTAATACTCTTCCGCATCAGGAATCTCAATATTCATCAAACGACTAAACGACTGGACATGGACATGAAGCAGTGCGTAAAGTGGGTCCGAACGCATCGCCTCTAGCTCTTTCTCCCCAACTGTTAACGGCTGCCGCAAAATGATTCGTTCCAGCATACCTGCACTATGCATGACAAAGTTGATCAAAAAGCCTTGCTGCGCTTGCCCTAATTCAAGATCACGTATGATCTCCTGGCTGAACTTCCATAAAGGATCGACCACTTTTTTCGGATTGATATACGTAAAGTTTTCTTCTAGATACTGGACGCAGATTGCTTTCGCCTGTTGGTCATCCAGCTGAACTTCATCTTCAAAACTCAAATCGTTCTCTAATAGGATATCATCTAACAAAAGATCGACATCTTGGTCAATAAAACGTTCCAGCGAAATAAATGGCGCATCTATATGGGGATCGATGATCCCCGTTGCAGCAATCAATCGATAACGCTGTTGAATCTGTTCCAAATCCGTTCTTAGATCCGCCACCGATAAGGTCACCACTTCAACATTTTGGTTTTGCCGTTTTGACAGTGAACTTTGGATCAATTCTTTGATACGCTGCGCCGTTCCTTTTCCTGAAGCACAGACCGCTAAGATCGCTTTAGGGTGGTGGTTTTGTGTCACTGGTTCTTCCACAGTGACCGCTCCATATCCACGGAACTTCCGTAATGAATCATAGAGCTGATCGAGGTCCGTTCCAATAACCGATGCTTTACGAACGGTCTCCAACACGATGGAGGTGGTCACCATATCGACTGTCCGCACAGCCACGCCTGTTTCCCGCTGGATCTCATTATTAAAGGTCGCTAAAGACCCCATATCGACTAACAGGATCACTCCACTGCCGTCATTGACTGCCCGTACACTATCCACGATTTTTTTCAACGCCACAGCTGGTGGCATATCTAATGGCATGTCCACCGCGGTAACTTGATCGACTTCCAGCAACTGTTTAACCACTTGTACCATGCTACTGGCTGTGCTGTTGCCGTGGGCTGCAACGACGACGCCGATTTTCCCAGAGGAATGAGAGGTTCTAAGAGAAACCAGAAGAACCGCTAAATAATAAGATTCGCTCTCAGGAATCGCCACTTGGAAACTATCACCAATAAAATCGCGGACTTCTTTGGCGACTTCAAACTCTTGCGGATAGTCAGCTACCATCTGACGAATATTGTCATTGGTTTGTCGTTCTTCTCCTAGATGGATTTTTTTCAAAAATGAGCTGATGTGTAAGCTCATGGCATAGATGAAGTTTTGCTGAAAATCGTAATTTAAGCGTTGCCGAACCATCTCATAGATTTGATTTGTTACACTGATCACTTTCTGGTCGACAAATTCACTTAGTTTATTGACCGAGTTAAAGGAAAACCCGTGATCTTTATAAAAAGACTTTAAGTGAACATTAATATCTGTTGAGATAAAATGATTGATCGCCTCTTGGTCTAACCCATCTGCTTTTAGCAAAGCAGCCTTGTCACCGATAATATCGTAAAGATTATAAGGCAATTCATAGGAATCTGATTGGATATTGTTTAAGTTTTGATTCGGCTGAACACTAATTTTCGGTTCAAGGATCTTTGAAAGCTCTGCCAGCTCATTGCGACGATTTCCCAAGACGATCAACCCTGAACGGATCCCTTCTGGAAGATCCAATAAATCGATTTCAATTTCATCCTGCTGCATATGGTTTAGAAATCCACGAGCACAAACAAGCTGCACGTTCGACTTCAATTGCCCGATATTCCCAAAACTAACACTGCCGATCAGTGCTTTGACCACATCTTCTGTCAAGGTGATCGTCCGTTGGATGCGGGTCGCCTCTTGCCCAACTAATACCCGAACAAGGTCGACTTTTTCTGACGCCGGTCGTTTTTCAAAGAAAGGCAATTGAATGTTAATGGGAATCCGCCGGGTGAAGGTATCTAAGAGTGTTGAGTTGGGGTCTTCCGTAGTCGCTCCAACGATTCGGACATTCGCTTGATGGTTTTTGCCTGTCTCTCCTAGACGACTGAAGGTTCCATGATCCATAAAGTAAAAGATCATTTCCTGACCTTCTGGTGGTAAGCGATGGATCTCATCGAGAAATAGCATACTTTCATCTGCTTGATCGATAATACCGATTTTCTCTTGATCGGCACCCGTAAATGCGCCTCGCACATAACCAAACAAATGACTCATCAAAAGTTCCGGATTATTCGCATAGTCCGCACAGTTAAAGACAATCAATTCTTTGTCCTCGGCAATCACCTGATTGCTTTTGGCAAACTGAAACATCGCATGGGCAAAGTAGGTTTTCCCAGAACCTGTAGGACCTGTAATCAAGCAGTTTAGCCCCTTTGGCGGATACAAAATCGCTGCTTTGGCTTGCTCAACGGCGTTTTTCATACTGCCATTGGCACCAATGATTGTCGCAAAAATATCCCGGTCAGAAGGTTTTCCTTGTACTCGCTGAGGGAAAGCTTTTTCCCTTTGGGGACGATTTTCTTTATAGCTTGGGACATACTTTTCCGAACTGCTTGCGTCAATACCTGCTGCCCAATAGCGCACAGGACGTGAATCACTTTTTTCAACGCGTCCTTCTTTGACAAGCTGATTTAAATCTTTACTGGCATTACTGCGCTGAATGGCTAAGTGATCGGCAACCTCCGAAGTAGACAACCCCTTTTTCTCCCCTAAGCCACTCCGCGTGTTTTCAAGGATATATTGATAGATACGTTCGATTCGCTTGCCCAACAGCTTCGCCTCCTTGTTTTTCCACTTGAATACTTTACTCATTTTTCTATAAAAAAGCAACTTTTTTCCACATAGAAAAAACAAAATGCTTTGCATTTAGTAGCAATAGAAAAAATTTCCACCTGTTACTTTCAGCATAAAGCATTTTGCCAAAAAAAGATATTCAAAAGTCAGGATGCGTTAGGCTTTTTCATTAGGAATGAACGCTGGCACCTGGTCTGGAAATCGTTGCAGTTCTTTTTGCATCCATATCACATCGTGCCATTGATTAAACTTATAGCCGACATGCGCAAAATCAGCAACTTTCCGATACCCAAGTTTCTCATGAAAAGCCTCGCTTTGTTGATTGCCTCCTGTAATACACGCAGTCAGATTGACCACGTTTTGCGCTTTTAATTTTTCCTCAAGCGCTTGGTAAAGAGCGGTACCGAGCCCTTTTGCTTTTGCATCTGGGGCTAAATAAACAGTTACTTCAACGGTCCAATCATAGGCTGCTCGTTCTTTATAGGCTGACGCATAGGCATAACCGACGATTTCACCAGCCTCTTCTGCAACAAGATACGGGTAGCGTTTCAAGGTCTTGGCGATGCGTTCCGCGAATTCTTGAACCGTGGGCACCTCCGTTTCAAAGGTAATCGGTGTATTATCTACATAATAAGCATAGATTGCTGTCAAGGCTTGGGCATCTGCAATCTTAGCAGAACGTATCGTCATAGAATCCCTTCTTTCAATAAATTTTTTCCAGTATACTCTTTCTAAAGAAAAAAAACAATCCGCTTTTGACGGATCGTTTCCTAGTTATTGATGATTTAGCGGGCTTTTTCAGCGCCGCAATATACGGTGAGATGTTGTGGCAGCACCTGTACTGTGATTGGCAACTCAGGTCCTGGATCGCCATCGACATTCGTTTCGATCGTTGCCCCATCCTCCAAACGAATCGCAGCTTTATCAAAGGTTTGATAACCAAGAACATCATTTGATTCCGTAACTCCTTTGAGAAGCTCAGGCACACTTTTGACAGTTTCCCAAAGATTCGTATCCTTCAAGTAGATCAGATGCAATTTTCCGTCATCGGTACTCGCTTTAGGTAAAAGAGATTCAAAACCGCCAATCGTATTCGATGACCCAACGATCATCGTACTACTTTCCACAGCGATCGTCGTTTTTTCCCCATTATTTTCGGCGATCACTTCAAACGGATGACTTTCATTTTTCCGCACTTCCCGTAGACCAGAAACAAAATAGGCCATTTTTCCCAGCTTGGTTTTTTCTTCAGCTTCCACATTGTTGATCGCTGCTGGAATCATACCGATCGCCACCACATTGGTAAAATAAGCTTGATTGACCTGCCCAATATCGATTTTGCGGGTGTGATCCACTGCAAATGATTCGATGGCTTCCTTAGGATCTAATGGAATCGCTAATGCTCGAGCTAAATCATTTACTGTTCCCAGCGGGAAGAAACCGAAATTTGCTCGTTTGTCATGAGGGGCTAAGCCATTGACCGCTTCATTGACGGTACCATCACCGCCCATTGCGAAGACACTGTCAAATTCTGCTGCTGCCTCAGAGGCAAAGCGTGTGGCATCGCCTTCTTTTTCGGTATGTTTGACTACGACTTCCGCAAAGCTTTCCCGCAACTTGTCTACTGCCATTTCCTCAAATTCTTTCGCTTGTTCACCACCAGAACTTGGATTGACGATCAATAATGCTTTCATAAAACAGCCTCCTTGTTTAGGTTCATTTTCTATAAATCCAGTATAACAAGTTTCACAAAAACTGTCTTAAACGACCTCCGCCTATCTCCTACAAAAAACACAGCCTAATCAGACTGTGTTTTTTCGAGTACGCACTTCCTTTTATTAAACCAATCGTTTACGCAAGCGCCCAGAAATAAAATCAATGATCGTGACCGTCACAACGATCCCCAATAAAATGATCCCCACGCGGCTCCATGAACGTGCATTGATAGCAAAGATCATCGGTGTACCGATCCCGCCTGCCCCTACGATCCCTAAGATCGAAGCCGAACGGACAGCCAGTTCAAATCGATACAAGGTAAAAGATAGAAATTCTGGGATCAGTTGCGGCAATGTCGCAAAGCCTAATACATCCCAGCGGCTTCCTCCCGCACTAATGACGGATTCCGAGGGACCATGATCCATGTTTTCGATCGCTTCGCTATAGAGTTTTGCCAACATCCCAATGGAATGGACACTGACCGCCAGCACTCCGGCAAAGGAGCCCGGACCTACCGTTTTAATAAACATAATGGCTAAGACGATTTCTGGAAACGTTCGAATCGCCGTCAGTACGATTTTCCCAAATCCCGATAACCAGCGAGGACTATTTTTGCTGCGCGCCGCCCAAAAGGCAAAAGGAATACTTAATAGTGAGGATAAAAACGTACCCACAAAGGCGATTGCAACGGTTTCGATCATCAAACTGATCAAATCTTCGCCATCACCGGTATAAACATAGCCCCAATCAGGATGGATCAGCCCATAAAAGATTGAGCCGACAATTTGACCGACATTTTCTTTGACGCCGGCAAAAGGTACACCAGCGAAAGCCCAAATATAAAGGAAGATAACGACTACTGCGATCAGCCAATTCCGTATTTTTTTCTTTTTCGGTTCTGCTGGCAACATCATAACAATCGCTCCCTTAATCTATTACTGATGGTATCAATCACCAAAACAACTGCAAAAATCACTAAGACGATAATCGACGTCTGGTCATATCGAAACTGGCTTAAAGATCGTTGTAAGAAAACACCGATTCCGCCTGCGCCGATATACCCAAGAATCGTCGATGCCCGCACATTGATCTCAAAGGCATAAAGCAAGTAACTGAGAAAATGGCTCATGACTTGCGGTACGACTGCATAGCGGATGATATCAAACTTCGATCCTCCAGAAGCCGTGATCGCTTCGATCGGACCTTCATCAATCGTTTCAATCGACTCATAAAACAATTTGGTGATCATCCCAAAAGAAAACACAGAGATGGAGATCACCCCGGCTACGGGACCGATTCCGACAATGGCAACAAATAAAGCCGCCAGCATCAAATCAGGTACTGTCCGAATGATATTTAAAACGAAACGGAAACAACCGCTGATCCAATGATTCGTCATGATATTTCGTGCTGCTAAAAGTGAAAACGGAAAGGCCGCCAGTGCACCAAAGGTTGTGCCGATGATCGCCATTTGGATGGTTTGCAAAATCGGCTCAACAATGATTTTGGCATATGCCCAATCAGGATGAGCCATCTTTTGTAAAATGACATTCATTTGACTGCTGTTGCTAAAGAACCGTGCCAAATCAACGCCAGAAATAGAGCCGCTAACGAACAATACCACTAAAAAAATGACGAGCCACAGAACATTTTTCCATAGTCCGCTGCGTTTCGGCAACGTATTTGTCGTCATTGTCCTGCCCCTTCCTGCTCTTCCATGATCTCGCTACCATAAATCTGTTTCAATCGCTGATCGGTCGCTTCACTGACAGGGCCATCAAAAACCAAGCCCCCATCTCGTAACCCGATGATCCGTGTGCCGTATTCTCTTGCCAATTGGACAGAATGTAAATTGACTACGATAGTGATACCCAGATCTTGATTGATCCGTTTTAAGTCATTCATGACTTTTTCAGTGGTTAACGGATCTAATGAAGCAACCGGTTCATCCGCTAAAATAATTTTTGGCTCTTGCGTCAAAGCCCGAGCAATCGAAACCCGTTGCTGCTGACCACCAGATAATTCATCGGCTCGAGTATAAACTTTTTCTGCAAGGTTGACCCGCTGCAGTGATTGATAAGCCAACTCCTTGTCCGCTTGCGGAAAGAGACCCAGCAGCATTTTGATCGTGGGATGATAAGCCACTCGCCCCGTTAAGACGTTTCGCAAGACACTCGAACGTTTCACCAAATTGAAGCTTTGGAAAATCATGCCAATGTCTCGACGAATCAAGCGTAGCTCTCTTCCTTTTGCTTTTGTGATCGACTTGTTATCGATTAAAATCTCGCCGCTTGTAATCTCGTGCAGTCGATTGATGGAGCGCAACATCGTTGATTTGCCTGCACCGGATAAACCCACGACGATGACAAATTCTCCTTTTTTGATATCGATGTTCAAATCCTTCAACCCCAACACCCCATTTGGGTATTGCTTGGTCACATTTTGAAATGAAATAATCGTTTCGTTCTCTAGAGCCATGATTCTCCTACTTTCTTTCCATTAGATAAAAATTGCTGTCCATTCGAAAAGGGTACCTCAAGTACCGGTACCCTCCCGATCTATTCATCTATTATTGTCCGACTTGTTCCGCATACTCTCTTACAATGTCGAAATTGCTGTCTTTTGAAACAACGTATCCTTCGTGCGAGTAAATATCAGAGATGATTTGTTTTCCTTCTTCATCTTTTCCGATCGCGATAAAGGCATCTTGGATTTTTTTGTCCCACTCTTCACTCATATCGCTGCGAACACTGATCGTATCGTTCGGGATCGGTTCGGTAAAGTACATTGGCTCTACCTCATCCATAATTTCAGGGTAATCATTTTTGACCGTGTTACGGGCATCTTCAAAAACGAAGGCCGCGTCAACGTCGCCATTCAAGACAGATAAGACCGCTTGGTCATGGCCTTTGACTTGAACAGTCGTCACATCCGTATTGATGTCGATGCCTGCTTTTTTCATTTCTGCTACTGGCCAAACATAACCGGCAGAAGAAGTAACATCTTGCGTGGCAATCGTTTTGCCTTTTAAATCTTCCAACTCTTTGATGTCACTGCCGCTTTTTACGACGATCATTGAGCGATAGCTATCAACCAATTCATCTGTTGATTCGCCACCAGGCTGCTTGATGCCATAACGCTGCGCTTGCAACAGTACCTTAACATTGCTTTGTTCATTTGCTAAAACGTAGGCATTCGGCGGTAAAAAGCCGACATCTACTTGTTTCGAAGCCATTGCTTCGACGATTGTATTGTAGTCAGTGGAAACACTCACTGTGACTGGAATCCCCAATTCATCGCTTAATAATTGCTCAAGTGGTTTTGCTTTTGCTTCTAATGTTTCTGCTGCTTGTGATGGAACAAATTGAACGGTCAACTTTTCTGGTACATATCCTGCGTCCTCAGCCGCCGAGTCAGTGCTTGCTCCACCTGAGCCACATGCCGCCAGCGTAACTGCTGCCACCAAACCTAAACCAAACATTGCCGTTTTCTTCCAAACTTTCATCACTTTTTCTCCTTTTCATTAAAAAATCGAACTCACGGAATTCCGAACTTTCCTTTTTGATTATAAAAAACCAACGAATTAAAAACAATCTTTTTCGAATTACGAACGTTTTCTTTTTTGATAATGTTCGTGTTTAAGTCGAAATCATTCGTGAGCAGATTCTCAATAATCAACGTTTTTCGAAAGTTTCTTTCCATTTGTTCTACTTCCTCAGAGTATCAAATGAATATAAGGTTTATGTTATCAACGTGTAAAGATTCCGTTAATCGCAAAAGGAACTTTGTGAAGAACAAAGCATGGATATACTCGTAATTCTTGCCCTAAGTGCACAAAATTTCTTGAAACGTCTAACCAGAAGATGCCCGCACACTTTTTTGACCGAAGCAACACAAAAAAAGCAGAGAATTCCCTTAAGAACCTCTGCTTTTGACCTCATTCTCTTACTGTAGAAAGAGTACGTTATCCTTGATCCGTTGGCAACTGCAACAAGAGTACATGCTCGTTCTCAATCATTTCACCCGTCAAAACAAAGCCGTTGCGTTCGTAAAGCTTCGTTGCGATCTCATTGCCAACCACAGCGGAGATCCTTAATTCTTGCGCTTGGATATGGGTTTTGAACCAATCTAACCCAGCAAGAAACGCCTGAGTGCCTAACCCTTGATTTTGGAATTTTTCTGCGATCATAAACCGCTCGATCCACCACGAAGCTTTTGGATAATCCTCATCCGCCTCGTAAAAACTAAATAGCATAAAGCCGACCATTTCCTCACCATTGTATAGGGCAAATGCCTGACGAGGTTCCTCATAGATTGCCTCTAACATTGAGTACCAATTGGGCGCAACAAAGTCTTCTTGCTCCTTCGTTGTCTTCAAATTCATACACGCACGATAGTTTTCCTTCGTGATTTCTTTTAATTGAATCATTGCTTCGCTCCTTTTAAAAGTCATTAATATTGACTAATTTGTTAAAACGGTTTCACTGATGTACAAAAAAACACCCAGGTTACTTTTACGTAATCTGGATGTCGTTTTCTTATGCTTCTTGCGCTACTGGATAAACAGATACTTGTTTTTTGTCGCGGCCTTTACGTTCGAAACGAACCACGCCATCAACTTTTGCAAACAATGTATCATCTCCACCGATACCTACGTTTACCCCTGGGTAAATTTTAGTACCGCGTTGGCGATAAAGGATTGATCCGCCTGAAACGGTTTGACCGTCAGCACGTTTCGCACCTAAACGTTTTGATTGAGAGTCACGTCCGTTAGAAGTAGAACCCCCACCTTTTTTGTGAGCGAAGAATTGCAAATTCATTTTCATCAACATGAGATGCACCTCCTAGTTTTCTTTAGTAGTTTTGATTTGGATATAATCGTTGTACTCTTCTTGAACTGATTGCAAGCCGATCAACAAATTTTCTAAAAGAATTTGTGCGATATTCGACTGCTCTTGGGTCAAACGAGAAGGCAGTGTGACTAATAAGTACCCACCATTTTCGTTATCTGCTTCAACTTTTGGCGCAACGCCAGCCAAAGCATCGATCCCATTGACTGCACTGATCGCTAAAGCGGATGCTGCAGCACAGACGATGTCTTTGCCGTATTCTCCTGCTTGTGCGTGTCCAGCTAGTTCAAAAGAAACAATCCGACCAGAGTCATTTCGTTTGAATGTCCCTTTGATCATATTCGTTACCCTGCTTTTCGTAAGAATTAAGCGTTGATCGCGTCAATAACAACTTTTGTGTAAGGTTGACGGTGACCTTGTTTACGGTGTGAATGTTTTTTAGGTTTGTATTTGAAAGTTACGACTTTCTTTTGTTTGCCGTGTTTTTCAACAGTCCCTTCAACAGTTGCTCCTGCAACGATTGGGGCACCCACTTTTGTTGATTCGCCACCTACTAAGATAACTTCATCAAAAGTAACCTTTTGTCCAGCTTCAACGTCTAATTTTTCAACGTAGATTGCTTGACCCACTTCAACTTTTACTTGTTTCCCACCAGTTTTGATAATTGCGTACATGCTCTACAGCACCTCCTTATAATATACTTAGACTCGCCATCCCAAGTGACTTTCGTACTTACTACTTGTTCTGTGCGGTTGTAGCTGTGGAGTCCACAATTACAACAGATTAACTTTATCAAAATGTTTTCCTAAAGTCAATCACTAATTAAGGAAAAGACAGAATTCTTTTGCTACTAGTCATTTCCTTTTGTGCATTTTTTGTTTTCTATTACTATAGAAGAAAGAGCACAAGTGAAACAGAATTGGAGGAGTTTGCATGCAATACCCCAAAGAATTAGCCATTGCCGTTCAACAGGCGTCCCGCAGTTATCCGTTGGAAGGATTTGTTCCCGGTCAAGGACCGCTGCAGCCCAAATTGATGATCGTTGGGGAAGCCCCTGGTCGAACCGAAATCGAGAATTTTATTCCTTTTAGCGGACAAGCAGGAAAAGAATTGATGAAATCGTTGGCTTTAGCCGGTTTGACCCGTGAGGATGTCTACATCACCAGCGCTGTCCGCAGTCGCCCATACTCCGTCAAAGAACGAATCAACAAACGCAGCGGTGCCCATGAGATCGTCCATCCCAATCGGACACCTACCAAAAAAGAAGTCTTGCTACACGCACCGCTGCTTGACTACGAGTTGTCCGTTGTAGATCCGCCCGTCATTGCAACTGTTGGCAATATCGGACTGCAGCGATTATTAGGCAACGCCTATTATATCAAAGATCACCATGGCGAAGTGATCCGTTCCAAAATACAAGAAAGCAATCCAACAAAAGATGGTTATCAATGGTCGGAAAAAGAATATTTGATCGTACCGATGTATCATCCCGCTGCGATCTTTTACAATCGAACGTTGACTCCGCAAATCGAAGCTGATTGGCGAGGGTTAAGAAACATTCTCTCACAAATACCAGCCGACGAATAACGACCAGTCCCCTAGCCCTACTGCCAATACGCTGGAATCGTCTGCTCATAGGCGGTGATTTTCACCTCTTCCTGCAACGTGATACTGATCTCATCGAGACCGTGGATCAATTTATGTTTCCAGGTAGCATCGATTGCAAAGAAATGCTCCTCCCCGGCAACGATCACACATTGCCTCGGCAAGTCGATGCTGATTTTTTCAGAAGCAGGCAGCGAGGCGATCCTTTGGCGAACATCCAATGGCAGCTCGATGGGCAGCAGCCCGTTTTTGGTGGCGTTCATATAGAAAATATCACCGAAGCTGCCAGCAATCACGGCTTTAAAGCCGTAATCCAACAGCGCCCATGCCGCGTGCTCTCGAGAAGAGCCAGAACCAAAATTATCACCAGTGACGAGGACTTGAGCGGTCTGATATGCTGGATCATTCAAGATAAATGCTGGATTAGGCTTGCGTTGCGGCAAATAGCGCCAATCATCAAATAAAAATTCGCCAAAGCCCGTTTTTTCAACGCGCTTCAAATAATTTTTCGGTAGGATTTGATCGGTATCGATATTGTCATTCATCAAAGGCAGCGTCGTACCTTCAAATTGCGTAAAAGCTTCCATTAACCAACACCTCCAACCACTTCTCGTACATCGACAAAGCGCCCATGAATCGCAGCTGCAGCCGCCATCGCTGGACTACAGAGGTGCGTCCGCGCGTTTTTCCCTTGCCGTCCAACAAAATTGCGGTTTGATGTGGAGGCACAATGGACGCCTTCTGGTACTTTATCAGGATTCATTCCTAAGCACATGGAACAGCCAGGCTCCCGCCATTCAAAACCAGCGTCAATAAAGACTTTGTCTAAACCGATCGCTTCCGCTGCTTTACGAACAGGGCGTGAACCAGGAACGATAATACCAGTGACCCCTTCTTTGATGGTCTGACCTTTCAAAATCGCCGCTGCCTCTTGCAGATCAGACAAACGACCATTGGTACACGATCCAATAAAAATGTATTCAATGGGGATATCAGCAGCTGTCTGTCCAGGTTGCAGCGCCATATATTCATAGGCTTGCTGATCATTGTGATCCCGCACTTCAGGAAACGCTTCGCTGACTGGTACCCCCATTTCTGGATTGGTTCCCCAAGTGATATAGGGTTCTAAGGTTGTTGCGTCTAGGGTGATCAGGGCATCATAGCTGGCATCTTCATCGGTATAAAGGGTTTGCCAATCAGCCACCGCACTGGCAAACGCTTGTGGCGCAAAGCGTCGATCCTTCACATAAGCAAAGGTCGTTTCATCAGGGGCGATCAAGCCCATTTTCGCCCCACCTTCGATCGACATATTGCAAATGGTCATGCGTTCTTCCATCGTCAGACTACGGATCGTTTCGCCAAAGAATTCTACGGCATAGCCACCACCAAAATCAGTGCCATGCGTCGCGATCAATGCCAAAATAATATCTTTGGCGTACACCCCCGGCTGCAGGTGACCGGTAATCTCAACTCCCATGCGTTTCGGTTTTGTCTGCCAAATCGTCTGTGTCGCAAAGACATGCTCTACTTCACTCGTACCGATCCCAAACGCGATCGCACCGAAAGCACCATGGGTGGCAGTGTGGGAATCCCCGCAAACGATCGTTTTCCCTGGTTGGGTCAAGCCAACTTCTGGGCCAACCATGTGGACGATTCCTTGGTTGGCAGAGCCATTGTCACACAATTCGATCCCAAAATCTCGACAGTTCTTACGTAACGTGTCCATTTGCTTTTTTGCAACCAGATCAGTGATGGTAAAAATATCTTTGGTAGGCACGTTGTGATCCATCGTTGCGAAGGTTTTTTCGGGACAACGGACGGTCCGTCCCGCTTGCCGTAATCCTTCGAAGGCTTGCGGTGTCGTCACTTCATGGATCATATGCAGATCGACATAAAGCAGCTGCGCTTGCCCTTCTTCTCCTGTGATGACATGCCGATCCCATAGTTTATCAAACAGCGTTTTCCCCATAATTGCTCACTCCTAACTGTGCAATAACCGCTTCTGTAAAGGCAGTTGTCGTTGCTGTACCACCTAGATCACGGGTCAAGATCCCCGCATTCATTACCTCGTAACAAGCACTTTCGATGGTATCCGCCAGCTCTTCCTCTTGAAAGGACTCTCTTAGCATCATGACGACAGATAAAATCATGGAAACCGGATTGGCGCAATTTTGCCCAGCGATATCAGGTGCAGAGCCATGAATCGGTTCATATAAAGAAACCCCTTCTGCGCCATGACTTGCGCTGGGCAGCACCCCTAATGATCCTGGCAAAACCGAGGCTTCATCACTTAAAATGTCGCCAAAGAGATTTTCTGTCACGATTACATCAAAGTCTTTGGGATTTTGGATGATTTTCATAGCAGCGGAATCAACATATTGATGAGTCAACTGACAATCTGGGAATTCCTGTGCCGTTTCTTCCGCTAACCGGCGCCAAAGTCGGCTAGTCGCCAACACATTTGCTTTATCGACAGAGAGAACCCGCTTCTTCCGCGTGCGGGCGATCTCAAAGGCTTTACGCAAAATCCGTCGAATCTCTGCTTGATGATAATGATTGATGTCGTAGGCTTCTTCAGGTTTTTCTGCTTTTTCGCCAAAATAGATACCGCCAGTCAACTCACGAACGATGACAAAATCTGTCCCCCGAAGGATCGCTTCTTTAATGGGAGACAAAGCAATCACCGCATCAACTACTTTGATGGGTCGAATATTGGCGTATAGCCCTAACGCTTGACGCAAATTCAAAAGTCCTTTCTCGGGTGTTATCGGTGCGTTTTCCCAAACTGGATCACCAATGGCTCCTAAAAGGATCGCATCCGCCTGTTGGCAAGCTTGTAGTGTTTCTTGTGGCAATGGCTCTCCAGTAAGTGCCAGCGCCGCACCACCAAATGGCCGCTGGTCAAAATGAAAGCGTTGAAGATGGTCTGGACAAGCCGCTTTCAATACCGCAAGGGCACTGTCCATAATTTCTGGTCCAATGCCATCTCCTGCTAAAACAATGATCTTTTTCAAACAAGGACACCTCGTTTCTTCAATGCAGCGCTGGCCTGCACATAGGCTTTGGCTGATGCCTGCAAGACATCAAAGTCTAAGCCAATCCCGCTGATTTTTTCATTGGTATCCTGACATTCAATGACCACGTGCACTTCGGCTTGCGCATCTTCCCCACTGGTCAAGGCAGTGATCTCATAATTCAACAGCTTTGGCTGCTGCTGGAAAATCTGATCGATCGAGTTGTAGATTGCTTGGATACTGCCGGCACCGATAGCTGATGCCACTTGTTTTTCCTCATCTTTGATGATAGAAACCACCGCTCCTTGATGGCCATTGGACACATATTGTAGCTGAACGGCGTCCAACTCACAGCCGCCTTCTTGACTGCGGCCTTGATCAGCCACCAAAGCCAGCAAATCTTGTTCGGTCACTTGTTTCTTTTTATCTGCTAACTCTTTGAAACGTTTAAACAATTCGTTGGTTTCTTCTTGGTCAAACTGGTACCCCAGTTGCTGCATTTTATCGACGAAGGCATGGCGGCCAGAAAGTTTGCCTAAAGGCAACGAGTTGGTTTCTACCCCCACCAACTGTGGGGTAATGATTTCGTAGGTCTCAGGATTTTTTAAGACGCCATCTTGATGAATCCCAGATTCATGGGCATAGGCATTGCCGCCGACAATCGCTTTGTTTTTCGGTACCGTGATTCCTGACAAACGCGCTACCAAATCGCTGGTGCGTTTTGTTTCGTTTAACTTGATGTTGGAGGTAGCCTGATAGAAATCATTGCGAATATGCAACGCCAGCGCCACTTCTTCTAGTGCGGTATTGCCCGCTCGTTCGCCGATCCCGTTGATCGTTCCTTCCACCCGATCAGCACCATTTTCGATAGCTGCCAGCGCATTGGCTGTCGCCATTCCCAAGTCATCATGACAATGGGAAGAAAAAATGATCGGCTGCTCACTCTTGATATTGGCGATCAAATAGGCAAAAAGCGCACCATATTCCGTAGGATTAGTAAACCCTACTGTATCGGGCACATTGATGATCGTCGCGCCGGCATCAATCGCTGTTTGAACCGCCTCAAGCAAGAAGGCCTTATCGGTGCGGGTGGCATCTTCTGGCGAAAATTGAACTTTTTCAAAGCGTTCACGGGCATAAGCCACATGTTCTTTGATGGAAGCGAGTACTTCTGCTTTCGTCATATTCAGCTTGTACTGGCGATGCACCTCACTCGTTGCTAAAAAGACATGGATCTGGGGATCGATGGCTTGATGAAGAGCTTCATAGGCACGATCAATGTCTTTTTTCAGACAACGGGCAAGTCCTGCAACGGTCATTTTCGTCACCGCCCCAGCAATCGCTTGGACTGCTTGAAAGTCTCCTTCTGATGCAATCGGAAAGCCTGCTTCGATCGTATCGATCCCCCATTTTTCTAATTGCAGCGCCAGTTGAACCTTCTCTTTTGTATTGAAGTTGACTCCCGGCGTCTGTTCACCGTCTCTCAATGTGGTGTCAAAAAACTGGATTTTTCTCATCACTATTTCCTCCTTGGCAGTGGTAGGGGCACGCTTGGCGCGACCTCATTCAAACAAATTGAAAAAAATGGTATAAAAAAAGCACTCCATAAAGGGTTTCCTTCATGCAATGCGAATAGGACTCTTCAAATGATGCCTTAAAAAGGCGGGTCATAGAAAAAGAGTCCTTACGATAATAATAATAAAAATGCAGCTGTTTGTTTCAATCGTTTATCCATCGTCGTCACCTATCACTTTTTTTATCTTGTTATGAAGATACCAAACAGCAGGTTCCTCTGTCAACACTTTTCCCTGAATTTTCTGAATATTTCGATAAAAAGTTCGTTTTCGCCCTGATGATGGGTTGCTTTTCTTCCTTGATGAAAATTTAAGCAGAACCTGACGAGATCTTCACAGGATTTTAACCAAACCTCCACATAACACCGTTATGATAGAAATATCCCAAAAATATTTTTCACCCCTTTATCCTGCCAGTCGTATGACTGGTTTTTTTGTTGTTCCAAAGACTCGAAAAGATTGAACTTAAGGTGAGTTATTCGTATAATAAGGGGCAGCGATAAATGAGGAGGATGAAGATGCGCAACGAAATGATGCATCGTCCAGTAGTCAAACCAGAACTAGTGGCGTTTATGCGTGAAAAACAAAAACAATTACCCGGCGAACTTGGTGAAATCGAGCAAGCCGCTCATGAAAAAGAAGTGCCAATCATCCCACATGAAACTGTGGTCTTTTTGCAGTTTTTATTGGGACAGCTTCAGCCAAAAGAAATCCTTGAGATCGGCACAGCGATCGGTTTTTCTTCAAGCTTGATGGCGCAATGTGTGAAAGAGGGGCATGTCACAACGATCGATCGCTTTGACGTCATGATCCGCAAAGCCAAAGAAACCTATGCTCGCTTAGGAAATGAAGACAAAATCACGCTTTTAGAAGGACAAGCGGCAGATGTCCTGCCTACATTGAGTGGGCCTTATGATTTTATCTTCATGGACAGTGCCAAATCGAAATACATTGAATTTTTGCCAGAATGTCTGCGTCTGTTACGCAAAGGTGGCGTGTTGATGGTGGATGACGTGTTCCAAGCTGGAACGATTCTACAACCCATCGAAGACATCCCTCGCAACCAGCGAGCGATCCATCGCAAGTTGAATCTTTTCTTGGATACCGTGATGAACCATCCTCAGCTGACCTCCACCCTCGTCCCTTTAGGAGATGGTGTGATTCTCATTACGAAAGAAGCAGATAGCGTAATCCTTGAGGAACCTGAGAAAGGTTGAGGGCAGCTGCGCTTCCTTTTTTCAAAGAAAAAATAAGAAAAGGGCGAAAAGAGATTGACATTGCTGCGCCCTTTTTCTATAATGTTATTTGTTGCTGATTGATTTCAACAGCTTAGGCGAAGTGAGCATTCGCTGAAAATTATTTGTTCCAGTAGCTCAGCCGGATAGAGCATTCGCCTTCTAAGCGAACGGTCGGGGGTTCGAATCCCTCCTGGAACGTTATTTAACCGTCGAGAACCCTTGTTCTTGGGCTCTTTGTCAATAAGGACTGATGAGTTGTGCAAAATCAAATCTGGGTCAGAATGAACCACATTCTGGCTCAGATTTTTTGTTATCTCACTTTGATTAATTGATTGATCAAAAAGATTCTAATTCTCATGTTCTCGAATGATTTAAATCCGTAGGATACTCGTTTCATTGTCTTTATGTGGGTATTCTTCGCTTCTATTTTTCCATTGGAATAAGGATAGATCATTGCGTTGGTGATGCCTTCTTCATGGGTAAGAAGGTTTTGAAGCTTTTCCCGAAAGCTGTCATCTAACGTTTCAGGAAGTTCTGTCAATAAGGAGAAAAATAAGTCAGGGTCTTTGTCTCGAAAGGCTTCAACTAATTCATGAAAAAAGGGATACGCCTCCTTCAGGGGCGTAGAAAACTCAAGCAATCGATCAATCATCATTGCTTCAGTAAGAAATGGGTATTTTGGTGCTCGGAAACTTTTCCATGTTTTGTATTCATAATGGTTGATGTTTGCACGATTTTTTAGCAAAAAGCGCCAATTCTTTTTCAGTTTTTCTGCCTGGCTTTTCTGTCCTGCTTTACGAAGTTCATTCATTTCACGGATACGCAACTCATTGAACGCTTGATTCATGTGTTTGACAATATGAAACCGATCAATCACTATTTTCGCTTTTGGCAGAACACGTTTGGTGAGCTGGAAGTAGGCGGCGTTCATGTCTGTCACCAAAAATTCTACTTCTTCTGGATTGGTACACCCTAAGAAATAGCTTGTTAATCGAGGTAATTTACGCGTAGGCAAAACATCGATTAATTTTCCTGTTTCACCATCTGCGCAAATAAAGCTCATTTTATCTTCTATGGAAGCATGCGAACGAAATTCATCAACCATCAATACTCTTGGGAGAATCTTCTTAGATTGTTTTGGTAAATAGCTTTTAAACTCTTTTAATGTACGAATAACGGTGGTCAAAGATACCTGACAGCTTTTCGCAATAAAAGATAAAGATACTTTTTCAGTCAGTAAAGAAGCAATTTTATATCTCACATGATTTGCGATTGAATGTCTGGGTTGGACAAAATAACTTTGAGCAGTCCAATGGGTGCGACAGTTTTTACAGGTATAGCGCTGCTTTTTTAGGCGCATAACCAAAGGCATATGATTGTATTGCTCAAAACGGACAATCGTTTCCTTCTTCCCATTTTTCACTATAATTGATTTCCCGTTTCCATCTACCACAGTAGAACCACAACTTCTACAAGCACGAGGATTAGGCGAGAGAACAGCATCGACGACCAATGTCTTTTTCTTCTGAAGGGTCTCGTAAGAGACCTCTGTAATCATCAAATCTTTCTCTGTTATTCTCAGCATTTTTTTGATAGAATCATTCATATAGCATATCGTCCTCTCAGTTGTTTATTTTGTGGTGATTTAATCATACTAGAGAACGATATGTTTTTTAATACCTAAAATGAAAATGGGGCTGAAGAATCAATTCTGATTCATCAGTCCCATAAATTATAGAGCCTGTTCTTGACGGTTTTTGTTTGTTCTTGTGCCAAATGTGTGCCAAATTGATTCAGATTTTTTGCCATAGCAGTTTGGTGAATAATCAGCAGCCTGTTCCCTTCCTCATCAAAAGCAATCAAACGATCGCTTTCCATCCGCTTCAATCTTCAGCAAATTTCTTTCATTGGCATCATCGTTTCCGTGTTTATTCTAATTGTCAGCTGTTTGACATCAATGAAGAATCTGCCACAGGTACTTCCAATGCCGCTTTGGCTTGCTTCTTGTATCAAAAGTGTGCTCTCGAAAAAGAAGTGTATCGCTTTGAGCAAGGCAGCAATTTGAGTGAACCTTCAGAAATCTTTGTTAAACTCGCTACGTCCTCACAAAAGGAAATCCAACATGTTTACGTTGGGGGCAGAGGGCATTTTTGCGAGACAGTCACCATAGACATCGATACACTGGCATAATCATGGGAATTTGGGCTGATCTTCCATCAGCCTTTTTTCCTCTTCACAAATCACGTTCTTTTTTCCATAACAGCCCATCAGTACCTCGAATACTAGTTTTCTCAAAAAAAAGAACCCAACTCGGGTTCTTTCCTCACATTGATTTTCTATGGCTTACCAACAAGTTCTGCTAACAGCTCACTGACTTCAGGCAGTGGCTCGTTTTGTAAGGCTGCTACAATTTTTGAACCGATCACTACCCCATCGCACACTTGGGCAAAGCGCTGCACGTCTGCATGGGTCGAGACCCCGAAACCAGCTAGTACTGGAATCGGACTTTTTTCCGAAATGGCTTGCAAATGCTGATCCAGCTGTTCGTTGTATTGGCGATCTTCTCCAGTGACACCGTTCACTGTCACAGCATAAACGAATCCTTCCGCTTCTTCGATCAGTGTCTGAATTCTATCTGGCGGACTGGTCAAGGAAACCAATGTGATCAGTGCGAGATCCGCCGCATCAAACGTAGGCGTTACTAGCGATCGATGTTCAAAGGGCAAATCTGGAATAATCACCCCTTTCACATCCGTCGTTTTTAATTCATTTGCTAGCTGTTCAATGCCATAATGAAAGAATGAGTTGGTATACCCCATCAATACCAGTGGAACCTCGGAATGGATGGTTTGCAGCGCAGCAATGATCTTTTTTAAAGTGGTGCCATTGGCTAATGCCTGCATTCCAGCTGCTTGGATGACCGCTCCATCTGCGACTGGGTCTGAAAAGGGCACGCCGATTTCAATGGCGGCTGCGCCATGTGTCGTCAACAGTTCGATTTCTGCCGGCAGGCGTTCCAGTCCGTTGGCCCCCGCCATGATATAAGGGACAAACAGTGGCTTGCCTTGTTTTTGGCGCTCCTTTAGTTTCATCGTCAATGTTTTGCTGGTCATTTCGCTGCTCCTTTCCGATCTTTGATTTGTTGAACATCTTTGTCCCCTCGCCCAGACAAACAGATCACTAAGCGTTCTTCTGCTGTCATTGTTGGCGCTAACTTTAAAGCATAGGCAACGGCATGAGCACTTTCCAAAGCGGGAATAATGCCTTCGATTTGAGACAAGAGATAAAAGGCGTCAACAGCTTCTTCATCAGTGACCGCGAAATACTCCGCGCGTGCAATTTCCTTCAAATAAGAATGCTCGGGACCGACCCCTGGGTAATCCAAACCAGCTGAAATCGAATAGGGTTCGATCACTTGCCCATCATCGTCTTGTAGCAGATGCATTTTGGTACCATGTAAAATACCGATACTGCCCTTCGTTAAAGTCGCCGCATGCTCGGTAGTATCCACGCCTTTTCCAGCTGCTTCAACGCCAATCAAACGAACGGTCTGATCGTTGATGAAAGGGTAAAACATTCCCATCGCATTGCTGCCGCCGCCAACACACGCAACGACTGTCGTTGGCAGTTGCCCTTCTTTTTCTAATAGTTGCCGCCGTGTCTCACTGCCAATCACACTTTGAAAATCTCGAACGATCTCTGGAAAAGGATGCGGACCGAGTACGGAACCCATCACGTAATGGGTGTCCTCGACGGTTGCGACCCAGTAGCGCAGCGCTTCATTGACAGCATCTTTCAATGTCTGATTGCCTGAAGTGACTGAAACCACTTTTGCTCCCAATAATTCCATTCGAAAGACGTTTAGTGCTTGCCGCTGAACATCTACTGAGCCCATAAAAATCGTGCATTCCATACCGAACAACGCGGCCGCAGTCGCGGTGGCGACGCCATGCTGCCCAGCACCGGTCTCCGCTACCACTTTCTTTTTCCCCATCCGTTTTGCTAATAAGACTTGGCCAAGTGCATTATTGATTTTATGGGCGCCCGTATGATTCAAATCTTCTCGCTTCAGATAAATTTTGGCGCCGCCTAAGTGTTGTGACAAGCGCTGTGCATGATAAAGGGGGGTCTCTCTTCCTACATACTCTTGCAAATATTCCTGTAATTCTGCTTGAAAACTTGCGTCCGCTTGTGCTTCACGGTAGACAGTTTCTAATTGCTTGACTGCATACATCAATGTCTCTGGCACAAACTGTCCGCCAAAAGAACCATAAAATCCTGCTTTTGTGGGATAATGAGTCATTTTTTTTTCTCCTTTACTAAGTGAATAAATTGTTCGATTTTCCGACTGTCTTTCTTGCCCTGAGTTTCCACGCCTGAAGAAACATCGACAGCATAAGGCCTAAAAAGTTGGATCGCCTCTTCTACATTTTCCGCGTGCAAACCGCCAGCAATAAAAAATCGCTCAGACAACGGCAACGGTTTTCTCGCCGCTTTTTGCCAATCAAAGAATTGGCCGTTGCCGCCAGCATAAGGGTGATCTCTTACTGGAGCGTCCAATAAACCAAAATCTGCATCGCAGCTTAGGAAATCTTGTTCTAAAGTATCTGCTTCTCCATCAAAGGCTTGGATCACTGCGATCTTTTGATGAGCAAAAACCCCCTTTTGGATGGCTGTTTGCAAAGATGGCAGGACCTTTCCATGGAGCTGAATCGCTGTCAGTTGAGCGGTTTGAATTGTCGCTTGCACTTCTTCAACACTTGGAGAAACGAAGACTCCGACTTTCCCTACATTTTGGGGTACTTTCTCCGTTATCTTGCGGACTTGTGTCGGATCGATTCTCCGGCGGCTTTCGGCAAAAACAAAGCCAAGGTAATCTGCTCCAGCATTGATGGCAGCTTCGACATGGAGGCGTTTGGTGAGTCCGCAAATTTTCACTTTGGTCATGGTCGACTCACCTGCAAATCTGCCGCTGTTTCAGCAATTCGATTGCTTCTCATCAACGTTTCTCCAACGAGGATTCCATGATAAAACGGTGCAAGCTGCAGCACATCGGCGGCAGTTCGAATACCAGATTCACTGATGTAAATCGCCTCTGATGGCTGAGGCGCTAGAGCAACACTGACATCCAAGGAAACGTCAAAAGTTTTTAGGTCGCGATTGTTGACGCCGATGATTTTGGCACCTACTGCTTGGGCTTGTTGAAATTCTGCCGCATTATGAGTCTCAACGAGTACTTCCAACCCTAGTGCTTCGGCTTCTTGATACAGCGCAACGAAACGGGCTGGCTCCAACGCAGCCACGATCAATAAAACGATACTGGCACCCGCATTTTTGGCCCGAATCAATTGTTTTTTGTCGATAATGAAGTCTTTGCATAGTATAGGCACCGAAACGGCATTACTGACTGCTTCAAGATCTGCCAGCGAGCCTTTAAAAAACTGCTGGTCGGTCAAGACGGAAATCCCACTGACACCTGCAGCTTCATACGCTTGCGCTTGAGCGACAGGATCGATCCCTTGGTTGATGTCTCCTTTGGAGGGTGAAGCACGCTTGATTTCAGCAATAAGGTGCATCTTCTGTGGTTGGTCCTTGACATGTTGATAAAATGATGGGCGTTTCGCTACGACCTTTTCGGTTTCTTGTGGCATCGCGGCAACTTCTTCAACTTTTTTCTGGATGATCGTTTCTAAAAAATCCATGTTTCTCCTCCTTACAACTTTCGTAGTTATTGACTATTTGACTGACGAATCAGCATCTGCAGTTTGTCGTAGGCGGCGCCCGAAGCGATACACGCTCGTGCCATCTCAAAGCCTTCCGCTAGGGTGGCGGCTTTGCCGTTTGCGTAAAAGCCTAACCCTGCATTTAAGACCACTGTCTCTAGATAAACGGAGGGTTGATTTTTCAACACCGCAGTTAAGATCGCCGCATTTTGAGCGGCATCCCCGCCGACGATCGCCTCGATCGGCGCTGGCGTAAAGCCGTACGCTTGTGGATCCAAAGAAAAATTGGCTACCTCTCCTCCTTGATAAAAGCTGATCGCCGTTTCACCTGCCAAATTGGCTTCATCCATTCCATTGCATCCATGGATCACCATTGCTCGTTGTCGACCAAGACTGCCTAACGCCTGAGCGGTGTCGGCCAAGCTCTCGCCTGCGTAGGTACCGATCAGTTGAGTGGTCAATGGCACAGGATTGATCAAGGGCCCGAGTAAGTTAAAAATCGTTGGTGTCGCTAATTCTTGCCGTATCTTCATCACTGCTTTCATCCCCGGATGCAACGACGGGGCGAAGAGAAAAGCGATGCCAACTGTCGCTAATAGCTCAGCGATTTTTTCTGGCGATGCTTGGATCGATACCCCCAAGCAGGCTAAGACATCGGCACTGCCTGAACGACTAGAAATACTGCGATTGCCGTGTTTTGCCATCGTGATTCCCCCGGCGGCTAAAACGAAGGCTGCCGTTGTAGAGACATTAAAACTATTGGAGTGGTCGCCGCCAGTACCGCAATTGTCCATGGCGTCTCCTCCTTCATAAGGAATGGTCAGGGCATGCTCTAACATAATTTCTGCTAAAGCAGTCAATTCGGCAGCTGTGATGCCGTTGATCTTCATCGCAACTAATGCTGCCCCCAATTGACTTTCTGAAAACACCCCGCTTAAAATTCCTTGAGCAAAGTGGCGCATCTCCTGATAACTTAAATGACTGCCATTAAAAAGCTGCTGGGTGATTTGCTGCGGCTGCTGTATTTTGACTGCTTCCATAAATGTTCCTCCTTTTTCATTTGCTGCTTTTTGCTGATTTCTCTGAAATGAGTTCAAGAAACCGTTGGATAAAAAACGCCCCTTCGTTTGTCCCCATTGATTCAGGGTGGAATTGAAGGCCTACGATCGGCTTTTGTCGATGCTGGATCGCCATGATGATCCCTTTTGTTTCAGCCAATACCTCAAATTGTGCAGGAAGGGTCGCTGGCTCAATGACCAGCGAGTGATAGCGCATGACAGTCATGTCTCCTAGGTAGGTTTGGAATACGCCTTTTTTCTGATACGTAAGGCTCGATTGCTTGCCGTGCATAATGGCTGGTGCTTGGACCACTTTGGCACCAAACGCTTCTCCAATGGCTTGATGACCTAAGCAGATCCCTAAAAGCGGCTTGCTATCATGGTGTGCTTTGATCAAAGGAATCATGAATCCTGCCTCTGCGGGACGTCCTGGTCCTGGAGAAAAAATGATGCCATCTGCTTCTTCAGCAACAAGGAAAAGGTCTGGATCATCATTTCGCAAGACGACTGTTTCTTCTGGACAGAGCTGGAGAAGATTGTAAGTAAACGAATCATAGTTATCGACGAGTAAGATCATTGGCTGACACCTCCAATAGTGCTTTGGCTTTGTGTAAGGTTTCGTGGTATTCAGATGAGGGATCAGAATCATAAACGACACCCGCCCCTGCCTGGACATAAGCGATCGCGTCTTTCAAAACCATTGTTCGAATCCCGATGGCAAAATCCGCTTGATCGTTTCGAGAAAAATACCCAACGGCTCCCGCATAGACCCCTCTTCGAACAGCTTCCCATTGATAGATGCGAGTCATGGCACGAATCTTTGGTGCCCCGCTGACCGTGCCTGCTGGCAGGGTTGCTTTCAAGGCATCCATTGCCGTCACACCTGCTCTGCGCTTGGCAGCCACTACCGAAACGATGTGCATGACATAGCGGTATTTCTCGATCACCATGTATAAAGGAACATGAACCGTCCCATGTTCAGCGATCCGCCCTAAATCATTGCGTCCAAGATCGATCAGCATCTGGTGCTCCGCACGCTCTTTTTCATCTGCCAACAGTTCATTTGCTAAAGCTTCGTCTTCCGCTTTGGTCGCCCCTCGTTTGCGGGTACCAGCGATGGGATTTGTGGTGATTTCGTCGCCTTGAACGCGAATCAGGCTTTCAGGTGAGCTACCGATTACTTTGAATCCTTGATCGAAATCAAGATAATAGAGGTAAGCGGAAGGATTTGTCACTCGCAGTTTGCGGTAATAGTCAAAGGGCTCTTGTTTAAATGACGCTTTCAGACGTTGCGAAGGAACGACTTGGAACATGTCTCCCGCCGTAATTCGGGCTTTCGCCTCTTGAACGATCGCTTCATAGGCTTGCTGTGTGACATTGCTGATAAAATGTAGGTTTTCGTTTGACAATACACGGGTCTCAGCGGCGACTGGTGTCCTTAACTGCTGCTTCACTGCTTGCAGTACCTGCTCCATCTCGACGGTTCCTCTTTGGCTGTAGCAATTTTCAAGAATGATCGTTAAAGTTTCCGTCTGATGGTCCAAAACGAGAAAAGTTTCGAAAAGCCAAAAGGCCATATCAGGCACCTGCAATTCATCTGCGGGCAGTTGTCCAATGTCTTCATAGCAAGCGGCGATATCATAGCCCGCATACCCGATAGCCCCACTTTGCAACGGCAGATCCGGTAAAGCGGTGATTTCTTTTTTGACTACATATCGTTCCATTTCTTTTAAAGGGTCCTGGCAGGGATACTTGTTGACCGTTTTTTTCAAAAGATCCTCCACTTGAAAAACACCATCCTTAAAGGTCAGTTTCTGAACGGGATCAAAGGTAAGGATCGAATAGCGTCCGGTATCTTCTTCTCTGGGAATACTTTCCAATAAACATTTATGCGCCCCTTGAATCCGTAAAAACACTGAGACAGGTGTCAAACAATCGCTGTTGATTCGTTCCATTCGATACATAAGCTGCTCCTTTCTTTGTAAACAAAAAGCCCTCAAGCAAACGCCATAAAAACGTCTGCTTGAGGGCGAATGATCGCGGTACCACCTCAATTGAAGTTGCCCAAATAAACAACTTCATCTCTATCAACCGTCTAACAACGGTCTTCCTCTATAACGGGAGTTCCCGCATTTTCCTACTGCCAAAAAAGGGTTCAAAAAATGATCGGCTAAGGCCATTTCCTTGATTTCTTGGTACCGGACTCTCATCATCGCCGACTTTCTGTAGCCAAAAATATTCAAGTACTTCTCTTAGTTTGATTTTGTTGCTATTTTTCTCATTGATCGAGGGGAAAAAAACAAAAAAGCCCTCACGCAAACAAACTTGTCTGCCTGAGGGCGATTACTCACGGTGCCACCTCAATTGGTTCTTTCTAGATCGTCTATCAACGATCGCTCTCTGTAACGGGAGTTCCCGGAAAAAGCCTACTGATTTCAGCCTTTCGACACAAAAGTCCATTTCTGAAGCACCCATCTGCTGATTTACACCACCATCAGCTCTCTGCAAGACGAACATCCTCATACTTCTCTTTTGTATGGTCTTAATGAGTTATTGGTAGTTATATTACGTGGCTTTTGCTGATCTGTCAACAGGAAAAGATCATTTTTTTTGCTTTATTCCTTCTTTGTTAACATGAGCACAACAGAACTTGACGCTTCTGATAAATGGATGAGTCGGCGTTTACTTACGATACATTCTCCCTTCTCATTAAAAAAAACGTCGAAACATCCCCTTCCAAATTTCTACTTTTTGTTTTTTTATTTACGTTATCACCTAAAAAACGGTTTTCTTTTTTCAAAAAATTATTGCATTTTTTATATTTTCATCACATGGCGAAAATATATTTTTGTTATTTTAAATGAAATCTCATATGATTGAACCAGATGTGAGAAAGGGTGATTAAATGTACATAGATAAATCCTTTTTTTCTAACTTTATTTATAAAATGAGTTGTTTGGAATTTACTTACTCACTTATTCAATCCAATGAGAAAAAAATTTCTTTATCCAGGGAAGAACAAGTAGAAATTGAGTGGATCATTGACTCTGCTCTCCATCGAAAACTCTATGCTTCACGCAAAAAAAGTTTGTTTTCTTCTAAGATAAAATTATCGAAAGAAAGTTATTCTTTATATTTACGAATGAAGAAATACGAGCATATGATCGATCTTTAACAGTTGAGACACATGAAAAAATAGCGCTCACTCTTTGCAGACCGTTACTACACCTGATCCCCATTTTTTGATAAATAACCTCTTCCGATGAATTGTAAATAGCAAAACTTGGCTTTTTCGTATAAAATCAATAAGAACACGAACGAGCTGTTTTACGCCAAAGCAGTCAATGGGATGCTTTTGACCTTCAAGAATCGGAAAGGAAGTTTTTGTCATGGATGGGATGATGAAAAAAATCATTACGGAGAAAGATTTGTTGCGCCAGATCTTGCTCTTGGAACAGTTGGCCAATCACAAAATGATCACTGCCAAACATTTGGCAGAACTAATCAATACGACGGAACGAACGGTTTTTTCTGATATAACCTATATTCGTCAACAATTACCTGATGGTTGGCAGATCGAAGCTGCCAGTAGTGGCTTTGCTTTGACCCATGATGGCCCATTGCTGATGAGTCAGCTATGGGAAACGTTTTTTCCTCAATCAATCGGAGTTTCTTTAATGAAAGCATTGCTTTTTTCTAGCGAACTCCGTACCCAAGAGATTCTTAGCCAAACAGGGACTTCCTATGAAACCCTGCGGCGGCATATCTCAAAATTAAACAAAAGTCTGACGGATTTTTCTTTGCGGATTCGCATCACAAATCGCGTGATTCGTTTTGAAGGAAGTGAGATCAATATTCGCGTCTTCTTCCATCGTCTTTTACTGCCTTATACCCATAACAATTACTTTTTTGAGGAATATACGATTCATGAGTCCCACTATTATCATTTCTTGGATCGCTTGGCAAAAGCCAAGCTGCAAATTGATGTGGAACAAATCTTCGGCACCTGCTGGTTTTTTATCAATTCAATCCGTATCAAAGCCAACTGCCGCATTGATTCCTTCGAATTTAATGAAGATGATCCCCTTTATGGCCTTTTCCAGCAGCCATTAAGTCAGCTCTATCAAAAAGAAGGTGTTTATTTAGAGCGCAGCGAACACTTCTTTAGCTTCTATTGCTTTTTAGAAAGTTGGAACTACAATAATGAATGGTCCGAAACAATTCAAACAACCCTTGAAACGTATCAAGCCATTTATAAAAAAACAACCTATTTTGTCGAAAAATTAGCCCGCTTGCTGCAGCTACCTCTCGCTAGTGGGACGCAACTGATTGAGAATCTGTTGCTGCTCTTGATCAAAACGCAAGAGTCTGCCAAACTCTCAGAATGGTTTGGGTTAGAATTTCACGAGATCCAGCGCCTGAATCAGCCCTATTCGCTACCGATCGAAGCAACGATCCATGACTTTTTAGAGGAGCAGACAAGCAGCCAAAGGGAGACGAGTTTCCCTTTGTGGTCTACCACCACCTTGTTGATTCAACAAGCAATTTTACAAATCAACCCTATCCGAGCAAAGGGATACTTTGTCTTTCAAGGGGAGCCGGCATGGAAAGCTTACCTTTTACAAGAATTGAATGACTTTCTCGGAGCTCGTATCCTTTTATCAGCCATCGAACCTGGTCAACTAGAAGGATTCGCGGCAATCGACGTTGATTTTGTCTTATCAAATTTTCCATTAGATGATGCTCCTGTCCCGGTCTTTTATTTATCGATGGTACCGACCAAAAATGAGCTCAATCAAGTGACTGAGCTCATTCAAACCTATTATTTAAGTTATCACTAGAATCATCAAGCTGCCTTTATTGTTTCACTGGGGCAGCTTTTTGACGTCCTTGCAACTTATTTGTAATAAATTTCTCACCTTCGACGACTGTGAAAAGAAGTGCCCCGTTGGCTGCAATACTCAACTGCTGCATCAACGTCAAAGAACCGATCCCTAAAAGCTGGTGTCCGATAGGTGTTAGGAAAATCGCTGCCTGCAATACGATCAGTAGTGCCAGGGAGACTAAGAGTGCTTTATTGGCAAAGAGGTGGCGATTCAACGCCGGCTTTACCAGCTCACGACAGTTCAACAAGTAGACCGCTTGAGCGAAGACGATACTTTGCAGTAGCATGCTTTGCTGAAGGACCGTTCCTTCAAACTGAATCGCTAAGACGTAGGAAGGAATCATGATTAACAACGAGACGTAGAAGATACGGAACAGACTGTACCAAGATAAGATGCCTTCTTTGATTGGCCGTGGTGGTCGATTCATAACATCCGCACTCGCCTTTTCAAAACCTAGTGCGTATGAAAGCGTGATGGTTGTCACCATATTTACCCATAAAATTTGTACAGGTGTCAGTGGCAGTGGTCGGTTCAACAAGAGAGCCGCAATAACGATCAATCCTTGTGCAACGGCCGTTGGTAAGAAGAAGTTGATGGTTTTCTTCAAATTATCGTAGATCCGACGACCCACGCGGACGGCATTGGCGATCGTATGAAAATTATCGTCTGCCAAAACCATATCGGCTGCTTGCTTGGTTACTTCACTGCCTTTGATTCCCATAGCGATCCCAATGTCGGCTTTTTTCAGCGCTGGTGCATCGTTTACACCATCGCCGGTCATTCCGACAATCTCTTCATTCGCCTGCAAAGCACTAACGATCCGTAATTTATGCTCTGGGGTCGTTCGAGCAAAGATATCTGTCTTTTGGACTGCTTGCTGCAATTCTTCCTCCGACAATAGGTCGATTTCTAGCCCTTCCAACACGTGATTCGTGTGCTTCAAGCCAATTTGCTTGCCGATGGCTTGAGCGGTCTTGCCATGGTCTCCTGTGATCATTTTGACTTGGATGCCCGCTTGCAAGCACTCTTTTACTGCTTTGATGGCACTGTCTTTCGGAGGATCAATGATGCCAGCGATCCCAACAAAGGTTAATTTCGTTAGTGCTTCGTGGGACAAGGACTCCTGTGCCGACAGCGTCAGATGCGCAAAGCCAATCAGCCGCTGCCCTTTCGCTGCTAATTTTGCACTTTCATCTAACCACCATTGCTTTTGATCTGAAGTCAGTTGGCTTTTCTCAAGCAATACTTCGGGCGCACCTTTGACAAAAATTACCGAGGCATTCGGCTCTTCTTGATTTTGATGACAGGTTGCCATGTACTTGTAAGAGGAACTAAAAGGAATCTTATCGACTGTTTTACGCAATGGTTGCTGCGCTGATTCTGCGTATTGCAACAAGGCTTTTTCGGTTGGGTTACCAACGAGATCCGCAGCCTTTTGTTCTTCGTCCTGCTTCAAATCTTGACAATTCGCCATGATATCAAGCACCATTTCTTTATCCACGTTCGACTTAACCAAGACATCGACAACCGTCATTTCATTTTTGGTCAAGGTTCCTGTTTTATCTGAACAAATCACCGTCATGGCACCTAGTGTCTCCACTGAGGGCATCGTTTTGATGATTGCTTGCTCCTCAGACATTTCCTTGACACCCATCGATAAAATCATGGTCAGCACGGCTGGCAAGCCCTCAGGAATCATTGCTACAACTAATGCAATACCTGATGAGAACAAGAGATCAAGATCAAAGCCGTAGCGGAAGGTAGTAAAGAAGATCAAGAAAATCACTAATCCGATAATGCCTTTAAAGATTTGGTGATTCAATTGCTTCATTTTTTTGATCAACGGGGTTTCTTGCGCTTTTACAGACTGAATTGCTTGATTGATCTGGCCGATTTGTGTATCGTTGCCTGTTTCAACGACGATCCCGCTGGCAGTTCCGCTTTCTACATGGGTACCAGAAAACGCCATGTTCCGCTGGTCGCCAATCGTACTTTCTTGAGTAATAGGCTCGGTCATTTTTTGAACAGACTCAGATTCGCCGGTTAAAATCGACTCCTCAATCACCAGATCATGGGTTTCGATCAAGCGCATATCTGCTGGTACGACATCTCCTGGTCCTAAAACGACTAAATCTCCATTTACTAAGGAAGAAACAGCAATTTTCTTCTTGCGGCCATGAACATAAATCGTTGCTTCTTGCCCCATGAATTGCTTCAACCCATCCAGTGACTCTTGGGCTTTACGCTCTTGCCAGTAGCCGACTAATCCATTAATGACGACGACCGCCATAATAATGCCGCTTTCGATATAATCACCAGAAACCCCTTTTAAGACGGCTGCGACGATCAAGACCAACATCAGTAAGTCGGTAAAATGCTTGCCGACTTTCTTCCATGTAGGGATCTGCGCTGCCTCAGTAATTTTATTTTCACCTTGCTTTGCTAAACGCTGGTTGCGTTCTTCGGAGGAAAGGCCCTGCCGTGTTGTTTGCAACGTGTGTAATAGTTCTTCTGTTGTGTTTTTGTACCAATTCATATTTTTTTCCTCCTTGTTTATTTATTTGATCTGAACATAGTATAAAACATTAAAACCATAAAATTCTGGCGATAATTTCAGCGGAGCCTGAAAAAAATGAGTGCTTTTATTAAAGGGGAAGAGCGGCTTGGTCGCGTGGCTTCACACAACCAACTGAAAACCTCCGTTGATTGTTTTTGCAGGTGAAATCAAGTAAACTAGGACCCACCCAATCAATTTCTATCTGTCCCATCATCCAAAGGCAAGATAGACGAAAGGAGCCAAATAAATGGCAATCTATACCGATACAAAAATCGCGCAAGGACCTTTTCTTTTCATTTCTGGTCAAACGCCGTCACAAGACGGAGCCACACCTGAGGACCCGCAAGAGCAAACAGCCATCGTTTTGAAGAAAATCGAAGAGCATTTATCAGCCAATCAGCTGTCTTGGTCATCAGTGGTCAAAATGACCGTCTTTTTAACAGATGCTGCCTACTTAGCTGCTGTCCGTACGGCGTTTAAAACTATTTTGGTAGAAAACAAACCAGCCATGAGTCTCGTGATCGTTGCCGGCTTGGTTGCCCCTGACTTTAAAGTAGAGATTGAAGCACAAGCTACCTTGGCTTAAGCACAGAGAAAAACACCAAAAAAACTTCGTACAAAAGGCAGTAGCCAATACGAAGTTTTTTTGGTGTTATCTTCTTATTCAGTCCTATTTTAAGTGTCTGATTCAGTCTTTTTTTGCCACTGCTCCACAAAACCAGCGATGGCTTGAGCAGCCTGTTGAGCATTCACTAAGGTTCGCTTTTTCTCCATCGCTTCTGTCAACGAAATCGGACCTTGCTGGATACAAAAGACGGCAGATAGTAGTTGCGGTAGTTTTCCTAGATCGTCGCTTCGGGAGCCGCAGATGGCAACAACGGGGACCTGATGTTTGTGGGCGAGCAACGCGACGCCATAGGGTACTTTTCCCCCAGCGGTTTGCCCATCGATGCGTCCTTCACCCGTGATCAACAAATCTGCTCCTTTGATTTTTTCCTCAAACCCAACCAATGAAGCGATCGTCGCAAATCCTGGAACCAATTGACCACCTGCCAAACGAACAGCACCACCAAGCCCACCTGCCGCACCAGCACCAGGGACTTCCAGATCGATCCCCGTGGTCCGCTTGATGTGCTCAGCCAAGTGCTTTGCCTGCTGATCCAACTGCTGGATCGTTTCTTGGGATGCCCCTTTTTGCGGACCAAAAACCTGCGCAAATCCCTGATTGCCAAAATAGGGATTCGTTACATCGGCCAATGCAAACAGGTCAATTTGTGCAAGCAGAGGGTTCAACTGGCTGAGCGCCAGAGATTCTGCTTGCAGCAAAGGATTGTTTTCCATCCGCTCGTTTCTTTGAATGGTTGCTCCTAGCGCAAGTAAAAAGCCTACACCCCCATCAGAAGTGCCGCTACCGCCAAGGGTCAGGTAAATTTTTTTCACACCTTGCCTGCAAGCTGCTAAGACCATTTGGCCTAAACCAAAAGAAGAGCTATTGCGGGTGGTCTCGTCACTAGGTTCCACGAGTTGCAACCCAATCACTTCTGCAGATTCAATCAGGGCAATTTTTTCTTCCTTGATTTTGGTGACCAACATACGGGCTTGCAACTTACCGCCTAATGGAGCGGTAACTGAAACCGTTTCGTAATTGCCTCCCAGCGCAGCAATGACTGCTGCCATTGACCCTTCTCCCCCATCAGCGATTGGGATACTGCGTGTTTCCCACTGGTCTGAAAACCCGCTTAAGACCGCTTCATTTAGTTCTGCGGAAGTGGCACTTCCTTTGAAGGAATCGATCGCTGCTACAACTTTCAATTTTCTACCTCTCATTTACGATCATCTCTTTCCCAAAGATTGGAATACTTCGCCTTATAATCAACTTGTAGTTAATTAAATCAACCAAAAATTAACTAGCAATCCATTGTAAGTCATCTCTTATCCTCTTATGATAGAAGTATACCAAACAAACCTATCGGAGGTGCACTATGGACTTACCAATTGGCGAGGAAATCGCTCGGAGAAGAAAACAACGAGGTATTACCCAGCAAGAATTAGCAGTGTTTATGAATGTATCCAAAGCATCCGTTTCGAAATGGGAAACGGGACAGTCTTATCCAGATATCACCTCGCTGCCCTTATTAGCAGCGTATTTTGATTGCAGCGTCGATGAATTATTGATTTTGGACTCGCAGCTATCTCCTAAAGAGATCCAGCGAATCTATCAATTACTAAAAGACGCCTTTCAAACAAAAACACCAAGCGAAGTCCTCGCGCTGGCACAAAGTTTTACCAAACGGTATTACTCTTGTTACCCGTTCTTGTTACAGATGGGCTCCTTTTACTTAAATCATTGGGATCTTTTGCCAGATGTCCCTGTAGCAGATAGCACAGAAGGGCACCCCTCTGAAGAAGCCTTGATGGAAGCGAAGAAAACTACCTATTTGAAAGAAGCAGAAATCCTTTATCAACGGATCATTGCGCATGGTGACAATGCGTTGGCACAACAAGCGCAACAAATCGAAGCCTATTGTCTGCTGATGAGAAACAAGCCCGATTAGGTCTTGGCGATCCTTGGCACGAAAACGCTCTCTTTCTTACCTAGCGAACCGTTGATTGCCGCCGCATTTCAGCAAAAAAATCAGTTGCAGCAAGCTGAGATTGTGACGCAAAGTGCGATTTATCAATACTTGATTCTTTTTATGAGCTTACTGACAAATTATTTGGCAATGCTCACACAAGACGAGGAGCAACTGGAAAAAACCTTTGCACGTGGGCTGGCACTCAGCGAGAGCTTCCAACTGGCCCAGCTGCATCCCCTTTCTTTACTGAACTTTTTATCTGCTGGAATGGTTTCTTTTGCCGCTTTAGGAAAAGAAAGCTTATTGCTACAAGCATTAACGCTGTATGTGAAAACATTAGCAGACACGCCTGAGGAAATCGTTTTGAAAGGAGACGATTATTTCAATAGCATCGATGAGTGGATCAGCGAATTAGAATTAGGTAGTCAGATCCCGCGGAACTCAGACAATGTCAAAAAACAATTTCTCGAAATCGCGCAGTTCACACCATTATTTGAACCTTATCTGAAGCAACCACTATTTGAAGAATTATTTCAGCAGCTGCAAAAACTGTCCGAACAAGAAAATGAGCCACAAAGGAGGGCTTCACATGAATAGTGTTTCACTAAATATACCAGAAAATATGTCTGATTATTTGCCCGTACTGATCCCCTTGATTGTTTTGCAATTGGTCCTGATCATCTTGGCGGTTCGCGATATTTTAAAACAAGAACAGTTTAAATTCGGCTCCCGTATTCTTTGGCTTTTCATCGCCTGTTTTGTTAGCCTGATCGGTCCTATCCTTTATTTTGCTTTCGGAAAAGAGGACCAACAATGAAGATGATCGAGATCAACCATTTATCCAAGCGTTTTGGGCGCAAACAAGTACTGCAAGACCTAACCTTTTCGGTTCCAAAGGGCAGCGTTGTGGGGTTTGTCGGGGAAAATGGTGCTGGCAAAACAACGACCATGAAGGCGATTTTAGGATTGCTCCCCATTGATGAAGGCGAAATCACCGTTTGCGGCGAAGTGGTGCAATTCGGCTCAGCCAAGACCAATCGCTGGATCGGCTATTTACCAGATGTACCGCAGTTTTACTCGTTTATGACAGCTGTAGAATATTTGACTTTTTGCGGAAAGATCCAGCCCAATCAAGAACCTTTTCAGCCTCAGCGGGTGATGGAAGTTTTAGCGTTGGTAGGCCTGGAAGCTTCGAAACAAAAAATCGCTGGCTTTTCTCGCGGCATGAAGCAGCGTCTTGGATTAGCTCAAGCATTGATCAACCGACCAGCTATCTTGATTTGTGATGAGCCGACCTCTGCACTCGATCCTTTAGGTCGCAAGGCCTTTCTTGATGTATTGGCTAAAATCAAAGAAGAAACGACAGTTCTTTTTTCATCCCATATTCTCGCAGATGTCGAGCAACTGTCAGATTACATTGCGATTTTGCACAAAGGTCAGATCCAGGCGTTTGAAACGATGGATTCCTTAAAAAAACGTTATCGAAAAACCGCCTTTGGGATTGTCTTTACCAACGAAGGTGACCATTCGAAATTTGCCAATCTGTTAGCATCCCACGGCATTGCGGCAGAAAGAAAGAACAATCAATTACTGATCGACGAAACTGCCGACACGAATGTTGGAAAGCAGTTGCTGCGATTGCTCAATGAACAACAGATAGTACCTGAATCCTTTCAACGGATCGAACCGACTTTAGAGGCGATTTATTTGGAGGTGATCAAATGAAGGTGTTTCTTGTTTTCTTAAAGAAAGAATTTCTCGGCGGTCTTCGCAGCAAAAAACTACTGATTTGCTTGATCCTGTTTGCTCTGATTGGTATGCTTTCTCCCTTTACTGCCAAAATTATGCCAGATCTGATGGCCAGTATGATGCCGGAATCGATTGAAATCACGATTGCTGATCCGACATCGATCGATGCGTGGCTGCAGTTTTACAGCAACATCGGCACGATTGGTCTGCTTGTATTTGTGGTTCTTTTTACCGATACGCTCTCTGCCGAAATAGCCCAAGGGACCTTTATTCAGCTGATTACGAAAGGATTACCGAAAACGACGATCGTCTGTGCCAAAGCTGGCTATTTAACGATTCTGTGGTCTTTGAGCTACCTCCTAAGTGCCAGTGTCAGTGCTTTTTATACCTTGATCTATTTCGATGATTCTAGCGCTGTTCAAGTCCCTAGCGCATTGTTCAGCTATTGGCTTTTTGGTTTACTAGCAATCAGCATCCTGCTGCTAGGTTCCAGCTTTGCCAAAAGCATCTATCAAGGGCTGTTGTTTATAGGCGTCTGTTATCTGATGGGCATGTTAGGCAACCTATGGAGTCAAGTAACAAACTGGAATCCTTATTCCCTTTCCAGCCAATTTCCTAACTACTTAACCGACCAAATCAAACTAGGGGAACTGCTGCCAGCGCTGCTGCTGAGTTGCTTATTGATCATCAGCTGCCTAGCCGGAGCTATTGCTGTTTTGAGAAAAAGAAACTATTAAAAAACCATCGGTGCAAATGTTGGACTGACCTCCTGTAGGTAGACGTTTCGTCTAACTCTTGGGGGTCACTACCTGTTGCACCGATGGTTTGCTTCTGCTAGTTTATTCTAGTTCTGCTGTTTCTTGAACGTTCACTGCTTTTTTTGCCTGTGTTTTTTGCTCGATCCGCATAAAGAAGCGCATGAAAAAGGCAATCAAATAGATAGAGAAAGCGGAAATGAGGGCTTCTTGCCAAGAAAAAATCAGGAGATTCAACAAGATGATGATCAGATTGGTTAAGAAGACACCACTAGATTTTCGAATGCCATAGTATTTTTCCAAAATCAGCGGCGGAATCGTGACCCCACCATTGGAAGCACCGATTTTGTAAAGTGAAAAAATACCGAAGCTAAAGAAGAAACTACCTAAAATCAAGGAAACGGAATAAAAACGCAAGAGCATGATCTCTGGTAAAAGCGCCAGAAGAACGGGAAATGCCAGACTGCCGATAACCGTATTGACAAAGACCTCTCGCTTTAAAAGCAAAAATGCCAACGCCAGCATCAATAAATTAATCCCCCAGACAACGATATGACGATTGATCGACCAGCCGGTTTCGATCAGATAGCCGATCGACCCGACACCAGCAGAAGCAATACTGTGAGGCAAAAGGAAAAAGTTTAATGCGATGCAGATCCACAGCACCCCAAGCAATAAAGCAAGATTTTTTTTTATAAGTGATTCCATCAACGTTCTCCTTTCAATCTGGCAACTAATTTTATGGATAAAAGCTTCTGTCTATTCTATCAAAAAAAGCTCAAAAGAAAGAACCATTTTTTTCATGAAAACATGAAAAAAATGATTCTGAACTTCAAGAAAGCATGTTGGTTTTCATCACAAATGCACAGGCTTTAGGCTGTATAGCAGTGATACATCGCAAGCATTTCTTCTGCGACTGCTTCTTGCCATCCCCCTGGCTGTAACATGCATTCTTCCATTGATGGCAAATGAACAAAGCGAACAGCCAACTCTGAGCCTACAATCAATTGGTAGGACATCAAGCGATTTTTTTGCTGCAAGAGCAGCTGATGCTTTTCAGGGGCAAGAAAAGGCGCTGTTAAGTCTGCCAATTGCTTCAATGCCGCCGATGTACAAAGTCTTTTTTCGGGTGCGACACTGATCAATTGGTTGACCTGTGCTAATTTCATTGCCTCGATCACCCGCAGCGTTGCCCGAGGATCATGGATATCCGTCAAAAAAACCGACTGGCAGCCTTGCAATGCCCGAACGAGTCGTCCTAAATCGAGAAAGTCACCATCAATGATCGTCTCACGCGCAGCATCGATCTCATGCAAACGCTCCGTTGCACGGCGGGCATAGAGTACGAGTGGTCGATTGGTTCTTTCCAAAAGTTTTTGCCGTGATCGCTGACCGATCGTGCCAGCAGCACCTAAAATCGCAAGTCGTTTCATAAGCTCCCTTTCATTTTTGAAAAATTCAAACCTCGTTCTTTGAGTAGAAAAAATGGCTTGTCATAAAGTCTGGTTGACGAGATTGGCTTTGCGTTGACGCAGTCGTTCTTCAGTCGGCAGAACATGCTCGTCGTAATGTTCCAATTTGTATTCTAAACGTTCAACAGCTTCCGTCATATCTGAGATTTTCTCCCGCAAAACAGCAATTTGTTCGGCTAACAGCTGCTTGCGCTCAGGAACCGTCCCTCGACCTTCTTCAAATAAAGCCAGGTAATGACTCAGCCCATCAATCGATAGTCCAGCGTTGCGCATTTGTCTGGCAAAGATGATCCATTGTAAATCATCTTCATCGAATTCACGAACACCATTTTTGTTGCGTTTGACTGCCGGGATCAGCCCAATTTTTTCATAGTAACGGATGGTATCAGCGGAAGCACCGCTCAATTCACTAACTTTTTTGATATTCATGACTTCACTCCCTTTGTTTCGCGTTTTTTCTTCCTCATTCGCGGTGTATTCTCTCTTTAATCAAGGAACCACTTTTGACTGTGTCTGATTATTCCGCTCCTACCACTGCATGAGGCAAGTATGGCTCTTCCAAATACGCAATCTCTTCGGCAGTCAGCTTTAGATCAAGGGCAGGTAATGCATCTAATAAATGGCTTTCTTTTGTTGCGCCGATAATTGGTGCGACCACTTGTTCTTTTTGTAATAACCATGCCAAGGCGATTTGCGCCCGTTTGCTTTGGTGTTTGTCAGCGATCTGTGCGACCCGCGCCACGATCTCTCGGTCTTGTTCCATCGTTTTGTCGTACTTTTGATTGGCGGTTTTATCCGTTACGTACCGTTTAGTCTCTGCACCCCAATCTCTTGTTAACCGTCCAGCAGCCAATGGGCTATATGGCGTCACGGCAATTTTTTGATCGGCACACAAGGGCATCATTTCCCGCTCTTCTTCTCGATAAAGCAAGTTCAAGTGATTTTGCATCGAAACAAATTTGGTCCAGCCATTTTTTTCGGCGACTGCTTGTGCTTTGGCAAATTGCCAAGCGTACATCGCAGATGCGCCGATATAGCGTACTTTTCCAGAAACTACCAAATCATGTAATGCCTTCATGGTTTCTTCAATTGGCGTGTGGTAATCCCAACGATGGATGATATACAAATCAATGTAGTCCATTTGCAGGCGTTTTAAGCTTTGTTCGACTTGATAAAAAATCGCTTTTCGAGACAAGCCTCCACTGTTTGGTCGCTGTTTCATTTTAGAATATAGTTTTGTGGCAACCACGATCTCATCCCGGGGCGCAAAATCATTCAATGCTCGACCGACGATTTCTTCGCTCGCTCCATAAGAATAGACATTTGCCGTATCAAAAAAGTTGATGCCCAGATCCAAGGCTTTTTTGATGACTTCACGACTGTCGTCTTCTTCTAACACCCACTCATGAAACCCGCTGTTGGGATCGCCAAATCCCATTGTCCCTAAACACAAAGGTGACACATCAAGTCCTGTATTGCCAAATTTTACATAGTCCATTTGTACGTCCTCCTGTTTTTTTAAGTTACACTAAGCATACAGGTTGAAGTGCACTCTAAGTCAAGCGAATCTATAAACTTTTTTTATTTTACTGTCAATTGACTCAAAAGGACATGCTTTTTGTCGTGCGCTTCATTTCAAATCAGCTTTTGGTACACTAAAGATAAGTATTGATACGCTATCAAGCCCAGAAAAAGGAGCGAAAGATTTTGACTTGTATTTTTTGTACTGCCTCAAAACATGCGATCATTGAAAACGAACGCTTTTATGCGATCGCTGATAAGTACCCCGTCACCCCTGGACACTTGCTATTGATCCCCAAAGCGCATCGCAGGGATTATTTTGCTCTCACCCAAGAGGAATTACAAGACTTGCAGGCTTTGTTGCAGGAAGGCAAAGCTTATTTATTGGAAACCTATCGACCAGACGGCTTCAACATCGGCTTCAATTGCGGGGAGGCTGCTGGACAGACGATCTTTCATTGCCATTGTCATTTGATCCCACGCTACCAAGGCGACGTGGAGCAGCCAAACGGCGGCGTTCGAGGCGTGATTCCTAACAAGCAAGCCTACTGAACACAAACAAGCCGTTTCTCCAGCAAAGGGAAACGGCTTGTTTATGTTTGTTAAAATGAGGACGCTTAGGAATTGATCGCTGAATGATTCATCAATCGATTGATATGAACGCCTAGATAGACGATTTCATTGACAGGGATCTTCGTTTGGTATTCTTTGTCGATATAGGCTTTGACTTTTGTCGCGATCTCCATAGCATTTGGATAAAGAGCCCACATTTGACGGTATAGTCCTTCATCATCTTCTTGCAGCAGACCATCCAAAAAGAACCGGTCAACGAAGAAACGCACGTGGGTAATAAAGCGATTGTAATGGATCGAATTGGTGTTGACGTCTTGCTGGATCGAGTAGCGTACCATATTGACGATCAACCCGATCAATTTGGCTTTTTTCAGCCCATCTTGATTTTCCTCGGTGTTCGACTGGGCATTGATCAAATGAAACGCGATATTGGAGGCTTCTTCTTCCGGCAGATCAATTTGATACTGCTCTTTCAACAAGCGTAGTGCCTGTTCGGCGGCTCGAAATTCCTCCGTATAGTAATTCTTGATTTCCCAATAGAGCCGATTCGTCACACTCAAGCCTTTTTGCTGACGTTCTACAGCAAAGTGCAAGTGATCCGATAAGGTGAGGTAAATCGTTGAATTTAGCGGATAAGGCAGCATTTTTTGCGCTAGCTGAATGATTTCTTTGGTCATTTCAAAATAGTACAACGGAATCTCATCCACCAAATCGGCAAACTGACCCGATTTTTTTTCATCGATTGGCAGAAAAACTTGATCGATCTGAGTATCAGCTATGCTGTCGCCGACTTTTTTTCCATAGCCGATCCCTTTCCCAAGTGCAATCATTTCTTGGCCTTCCTTATCAACAAGTACGACACTTGAATTTAAGACTTTCTTGATGTAAATCATGCACTCTCGCTCCTCACTGTTTATTCTGCCAAACTTGCGCCATTGGTGGCGATCACTTCTTTGTACCAGTCGAAGGAATCTTTTTTCAAACGGTCATAACTGCCATTACCTTCATCATCGGCATCCACATAAATGAAGCCATAACGTTTCGTCACTTGTGAAGTCCCCGCACTGACCAGATCGATCGGTGCCCATGAAGTATAACCAATCAAATCGACCCCTTCATCGATGGCTTCCTTCATTTCTTTGAAATGTGCCTTGAAATAATCGACCCGATACGGATCATGCACGTGCCCATCTTCGAGGATATCAATGGCCCCCATGCCATTTTCAACGATCATCAATGGCACTTGATACCGATCATACAATGAAAGCAAGGAGATTTTCAAGCCTTTAGGATCGATCTGCCAGCCCCATTCAGTTGATGGCAGCTTGGGATTTTTCACTCCTAAAACTGTATTACCTGGCGTCCGTTCGGCATTTGGATCACCTGATTCAGCCATAGACATATAATAGCTAAAGGAGAGAAAATCAACGGTGTGATCTTTTAAGATTTGGCGGTCTTCTGGTGCCATTTCAATCTTGATGCCGCGCTTTTCCAGATCTTTTTCAATCATTCGCGGATAAGCACCTTTGACTTGAACGTCTGCATAGAAATCATTTTCTAAGTTTTTCTTTAAGGTCAATTCAACATCCAGTGGGTCACAAGTCAATGGATAGGTCATCAACTTCGTGATCATACAGCCGACTTTGTTGTCAGGATTTATCTCATGGGCGATATTGGTCACTAATGAACTGGCCACAAATTGATGATGAAGGGCTTGATACACATCTTGCTCTTCCTTGCCAGCTTCTGATTGCTCAGGAATGAGGCCTGCTGTCGTAAAGGGATGACGATGGATACTGTCGATTTCGTTAAAGGTCAACCAGTACTCCACGTATTCCCCGAATTCTTCAAAACAGACGGTTGCAAAGCGGACAAAGTCATCGATCACTTTGCGTTCCACCCAGCCATTATACTTTAAGCTCAGCGCTAGCGGCATCTCATAGTGAGACAACGTTACGATCGGTTTGATCCCCAAGCGCTGCATTTCTTGGAAGACATTGCGGTAAAAAGCGATCCCTTCTGGATTGGGTGTCGTTTCTTCCCCGGTTGGGAACAAGCGGGTCCACGCAATCGACAGGCGTAGTACTTTAAAGCCCATTTCCGCAAACAAAGCCAAATCTTCTGGATAGCGATGATAGAAATCGATCCCTCGGCGCTTTGGATAAATGGCATCCGTTTGATCCGCCATTGCTTCTTTGACGGCAGCAACAGTCACACTCATGTGTGCTGCATAGTTTTTCACGTCGACATGCGGTTTGTAAGTCGCTACATCTGCCACCGACAAACCTTTGCCGCCAAGATTCCAACCTCCTTCTACTTGATTTGCGGCGATAGCGCCGCCCCATAAGAAGTCCTTTGGAAAAGTTGTTTTAGTCATTTGTTCAATCTCCTTTTTACATTGTTTTTGTTGCATTGCTCATTTGTTTAGACGAGCGGTGCGATCGATAGGACACCATGGTCGCTTTGATCATCGGTTGATTCGATCGTTTTGACCGTAAAGTTTTCTTGATTGGTGACCACACAGATCACGATTGGATCAAAACCAGCTGCTTTGATAGCCTCGAGATCAAATTGGATCAGGGGTTGCCCTTGTTTCACTTGATCCCCCGCTTTTACATAAGGGGTAAAGTGTTTGCCTTCTAATTGAACGGTATCCAAGCCGATATGAAAGAGCAATTCTGCGCCATTACGGGTTTTTAACCCGATCGCATGGTTGGTTTCAAACAACATCGTGATCTCGCCATCTTCTGGTGCGATCAATTCGCCAGACGTCGGGATGATCCCGAACCCTTCTCCGATCATACCACTTGAAAAGACTTCATCGTTGACTTCAGAGAGGGCTACCACTTGGCCTTCTACTGGTTTACTCAATACTTCGGCTTTCGGATCGGCAACAGTCGTCTTATTTTCTACTACTTTGTCTTTGAATAAGAAAAGGACAAGGACAAAAGAAACAGCAAAGGATACCCCTAACGTGACCAAAGCCCACACAAGATTCATCGGGTTGGCTTCATCCACGAACATAGTGATACTTGCTAGACCAGGGCCAACTAATGCGAAGGCCTTGATGGCAAACAAACCAGCCACCGCTCCACCAACTAGGCTGGAAGCCATCACGCCGTAAAGCACTCGTTTATGCAGGATCGTCACCCCATACAAAGCAGGTTCGGTGATGCCAAAAAGGGCGGAGATGCCTGCAGAAACAGCGGTTGAACGAAGTTTTTGGTCTTTGGTCCGAACACTCACCGCAAAACAAGCACCAGCTTCTGCAATGTTATGTGCCAATGAGGCAGGCAAGTATAACAGCTCTGCCCCCATCTCACTCATGGACGAAACAGCATAGGGAATCATGGCTTTGTGCATACCGGTAACCACCATCAATGGTAAAACAGCGGCTAAGATCCCTGTTGCCACCCAACCTAAATGGGCATACAGCCAAATGATCGCTGCTGAAAAAATCGTTCCGACTTCAAAGCCTAGTGGGCCTAAAATCAATAAAGCAATTGGAACCGTAATAACCAAGCTCATCATCGGAACAAAGAAGATACGGATCGGTTTTGGTGAGATTCGGGTAAACAGCTTTTCAATTTGAGCGTAAAATAAAACCGTTAAAATGGCTGGAAATACTTGTGACGCATAGGCGATATTTTGTAAACCGAAGCCCATGAACGCTGCGCCATCTGTCAATAGTGTCGTTAGGTCAGGCAAAATCAAGGCACCAACAGCGGAAACCGCCACCAATTGGTTGACCTTTAATTTATTTGCCGTGGTGATCGCCACTAAAATCGGTAAGAAATACAATGGTGCGCCACCGATCAGATTCAAAATTTGATACGTCTGGCTCGTATTGTCCATCAATCCAGTGACAGAAGCAAGTAATAGTAAGGATTTCAAGACGCCCCCACCAGCGACCGCTGGAATCAACGGTTGAAAAATCGAGATAATAAAATCAAGCAGGACCGCCCCCCACGATTGTTTTTGTTTCGCTTCACTTCCTCCATCCGCTGTTAGCTCATGACCTAACACGTTCATAACCTCATCATACACTTCGACGACATCATTGCCGATGATGACTTGGCATTGGACATTTTGGCGCACGCCGATCACGCCAGCGACTTTTTCCAAGGCATCTTTTTGTACGAGGTTATTGTCCTTTAAGGTAAAGCGCAAGCGGGTGGAGCAATGTTCCAAATGTGCGATATTTTCTTTTCCGCCAATCAACTCAACGATGGCAGTTGCCGTTTCTTTTACATTCATAATTTTCTTCTCCTTTAATTAGTTTTCCTTTGTTGGCCAAACAAAGAAAAAAGCAGGCAGTACCTACAAAAACATTGAACGGAATCCAACGATCCCTTCCATGTTTTTTATAGGTCCTGCCTGCATTACCAGTCACATGCCTGTTTTATTACTTGCATAATACCATGCTTTTTTTGAAAACGCAACCACCGTTTTAAAAATATTTTGCTAAGCCTTTTGCTGAAACGAGAAGTTTGCTACACTTAGTGGATAATCAGTTGTTTCGTCTTCCTTGGCTTGCACCAGAAGCAAGAAGAACATCGCTGGCTAAACGTATCACAAGAAAGGATGAATCGGATGACTTCATTGAATCACTCATTGCATGTTGCCGTCCCAACAGCATTTGATCATGCAGAAAGACTTGACACGAAAAGAACGATCGCTCATATCTTGCAACTGCAAAAGCAAGGGATCAAATCGGTTTTGGTGTGCGGCTCCACCGGTGAACAGCACTCATTGACCTTAACAGAAAAAAAACAGCTTCTACATGCCTTAGCGCAAGAAACCAGCTGGGCAGCCGATTTCGAAGTCCTCTTCGGTTTAGCTGGCATCGTATTTCATGAAACGCTCGCGTTGGCAGAAGCAGTCAGCAAAAATCCCCGAATCGATGGTGTGGTTTTAGGCTTTCCCCCTTATCTTTGCCTGACCCAAAAGGAATCCGTGCTCTATGCTCAGGGATTGATCCATACTTGCGAAAAACCAGTTATTTTATACAACAATCCCCGCCGCACGGGCTTTGATTTATCTGCAGAAAGCCTCTTGACCTTGATCGCTGACCCTCGGGTGATCGGCTTAAAAGAAGCTGGCAGGAAGGAGCGAGTGCCTCAACTAAAAACAAAGACGGCTGCCGATTTTCGTTTTTATGCTGGTGGTGAAGCGGACTTGGCGGAAAAGGTCGCACTAGGGTTTAACGGGCTGTCATCAATGGCAGGAAACCTTTGTCCCAAGGAGATCCAGGTGATTTGGCAGGGCTTATTGAAAGGTGATGCAACGATTTCTACGTCGAATGAATGGCAGAATATGGAACAAGCAGCTGCTGGCGATCCAACCAATACTATCAGTTACCTTCCGTGGCTCAAGCAGCAAATCACCATTGATGGACAGCCCTTTGGCTTTTGTCGTCAGCCGCTAGGTCTAGCAACAATTGATCGGTTTGGCACTGGCTCAATTCCCCCTCATCTAGCACATGAAAGGCAGGAGAACCAGACAAATGAAGATTGATGCACCGATTGATCCACAACTAAAGCACTATATTGAAAGCTCCATCATCCCGCAATACAACCAATTGGATAGCAGTCACTCCCCAGCGCACGTCCACCAAGTGATCCAAAATAGTTTTGAAATTGCTGAAACATTGCCCGTTGACCTGAATATCGTCTATACGGTAGCTGCCTACCATGATATCGGCTTGCTCTATGGCCGCAAAAACCACGAAAGCAATTCCCGCAAGATCGTTGAACAAGATGCTGTGTTGCCACGCTTTTTCTCTCCTCCAGTCATTTCAATGATCGGCGAAGCTGTAGAAGATCATCGCGCCTCGCTGCCCTATGAGCCTCGCTCGCTTTATGGCAAAATTATTTCCGAAGCCGATCGCGACTTAGATTTTGAGCGAATCCTCAAGCGAACCTTGCTTTTTGCTTATGAGAAAAAGCAGCTGACAGATTTAGAACAATTGCATCATGAAGCGTATCAGTACATTTCAAAGAAATACGGTCCTCAAAGTGAGCTGAAGGTTTGGTTGGATTATCGCAAAAACCAAGACGGTTTGGCGATCATCTATCAAAAATTAGCACAACCTGAAAGCTTCCGTCACTCCTTTGAAAAAATCGTGCCGTTAGTTATCGCTACAAGCAAAGAAACTGACGATTGACACTTTGATCCAGCACCAGACTTCAAATAGGAACCCTCTGATTCAGCGCCGCAGTTGTGTCTGCACTGAATCAGAGGGCTTTTACTGTTATTCTAAACGTTCTTTCTCCACTAAAATCCCCCGCCCCTTCGCTGCTCCTACGCGTCTATTCAAATCAAAGGGCAGCAAGTGGTTTTCTTCAATCAACAGACGCCCCTTCTAAATAACCTTCCTTTTTTCACCGAATTTACTCTTTGTAAGCAAGATAGTTTGCTGAAAATAAAAAAAATGGTATTTTTATTTTATCAAGTGATAAAATATTAGGAGGAATCGTTATGTTTTTGGCAATCAATGAAATACGCCATTCCAAATTGCGTTACGCCCTAGTCACAGGGGTCATGTTTTTAATCGCCTATTTGGTCTTTTTTTTAACTGGGTTAGCTTATGGGTTGGCTCAAGATAATCGGATGGCGGTCGACAAATGGGAGGCAGATCAAATTTTGTTGACCGAAGAAGCAAATGATAATTTAAACATGTCGATGCTTCCTCGCAGTCTTTATGATGAAGTCGATGCACCAGAAAAAGCAGTTTTGGCGCAAACCGCTGGAGTTGTGACCAAAGAAGACAACGGTGAAAAAGTCGATGTCACCTTTTTCGGCATTGATCCAGATCAATTTTTAGCACCCAATATTACCGATGGCGAGATGTTTGCTTCAGATGATGAAGCGGTCGCCGACAGCAGTATTGAGGAAGAATACGGGATTTCCATTGGTGACACCATCAAATTAGCAGGCAGTGACAAAAAATTGAAAATCGTCGGTTTTACAGATAACGCCCGCTTCAGTGTCGCTCCGGTCCTCTACACCTCGATCGGTGCTTATCAAGAAATTCGTTTTGAAAAAGAAGATGATTCTGAAAATGCCCGTATCAACGCGATCGTGACTCGCGGCAAAATCAAAGAAGTGCCAGATGATCTGGTCGCTACGGATATCAGCAAATTTATTAATGAATTGCCTGGTTACAACGCACAAGTGCTGACCTTTGGCTTTATGATCGGGTTCTTGATCGTGATCGCTGCCATCGTTATCGGTATTTTTATCTATGTGCTAACGATGCAAAAATCAGAAATTTTTGGTGTCATGAAAGCTCAAGGGATCTCTAGCCGCTACATTGCTTTTTCGGTGATCGCCCAAACGTTCTTATTGGCAACCTCGGGTGTTTTGATCGGTGGTTTGGCAACGATCGGTACCGCCCTCGTGTTACCTGCGGCAGTGCCATTCCAAATCAATCTATTATTCTTTGCTAGTATCAGTGTCATGATGATTCTGATCGCGATGCTAGGTGCTTTCTTCTCGGTGCGAACGATTGTAAAAATCGACCCATTGAAAGCAATCGGATAGGAGGAAAAAACATGAGTGCCATTGAATTCAAACAAGTCAAAAAATCATTTAAAGATGGGGACGCGACAATTGAAGCCTTGAAAGAAACCAACTTTTCGGTAGAAAAAGGCGAATTTGTCGCCATCATCGGTCCTTCTGGCTCTGGGAAAAGTACCTTTCTAACGATCGCCGGTGGTCTGCAAGCCCCCTCTGAAGGCGAAGTGTTTATCAATGACGAACCCTTCAGTAAACAAAAAGAAAAGCAACGGGCAAAAACTCGTTTCAAAAAGATCGGCTTTATTTTACAAGCTTCCAACCTTGTCCCTTTTTTGACGGTCAAAAAGCAACTCCAATTAGTGGATAAGGTCAGCAAAGAAACCCAAGAGCAATCAGCAACTGAATTGTTTGAACAACTTGGGATCGAAAAGCTGCAGAACAAATACCCCGATGAACTTTCTGGTGGTGAAAGACAGCGTGTGGCTATTGCCCGAGCGCTCTATCATGATCCCACCATCATATTGGCAGATGAACCAACGGCGAGTCTTGATTCAAAAAAAGCCGTCGAAGTCGTCAAAATCTTAGCAAAAGAAACCAAAGAAAAACAAAAAGCCACCATTATGGTGACCCATGATACCCGTTTAACAGATTATTGTGATCGGGTTCTCGTCATGAAAGATGGCGTTTTAGAAGAAAAAGAACACACGAAAAAAGAAGCCGAATCAGATGATTCGCAGAAGGAGCAAGCATGAAAAAAATTATTGTTGTCGGTGCGGGCGTGTCAGGATTAGCTGCTGCTGTCCGTTTGCAAAAACTTGGCTATGACGTCACCCTCTACGAAAAAGAAGGTCAACCTGGGGGCAAAATGAATCAGATCAAGGAAAACGGCTTTACCTTTGATGTGGGCCCCACCATCGTGATGATGCCTGAAATTTATCGTGAAGTGTTTGAATTTGCTGGCGTTGATCCGAATGACTATATTCCTATGGAGAAAGTCGATCCGATGCTGCAGCTGTATTTTGCCCAAGACGAACCGCTGACCTTCTCAAATGACTTAGTAGAATTGACCAAAACGCTAGAAGCGATCTCAGAAGAAGATGCTCAAGGCTATTTTGCCTTTTTAGCAGATATTTACAAACGCTATGTGATCGCCAAAGAGTCCTTCATCACCAAGTCGTTTCGGACATGGCGAGATTTTTACAATCCCAAATCATTATGGGCAGGGTTAAAGCTGCGAACGTTTAGTGACGCCTACTCTTCCATTTCTAAATTTGTCAAAGATGATCGCCTGCGTAAATCATTGGCGTTTCAAACCTTGTATATCGGTGTCTCCCCTTACCAAGGGCCGTCCCTTTATACGATCATCCCTATGATCGAGTTGATGTATGGGGTCTATTTCATCAAAGGCGGCATGTATACGTTAGCCACTGGTATGGCACGTTTGTTCCAAGAATTAGGCGGTACGATCCATTACAATACGCCGATCGATGAATTATTGATCGAAAACAAGCAAACCAAAGGCGTTCGTGTCAATGGAGAAACGATCACCGCAGATGCCGTGATTTGTGCGGCTGATTTTCCTTATGCTATGGAAAGCTTGATTCCTGATGAATCAAAACGCGGCAAATACACCAATCAAAAAATCGCTTCGATGGATTATTCTTGTTCTTGTTTCTTGCTTTATTTAGGTCTGGACAAAAAATATGAGGATAGCGCACTCCACAGCATTTATTTTGCCAATGATTTCAAACGCAATGTAGATGATCTTTTCGAGGCTGGTAAGCTGCCAGAAGATCCTTCCTTCTACTTGTATCGTCCAACCCTGAAAGATGCTTCCTTAGCACCTGATGGTCAAGAAGGTCTTTATGTTTTAGTCCCAGTACCTGAATTATCTAAATTTGATCAATGGACGGATGAAACGATCCAAAGCTACCGCCAGCAGATCATTGGATTATTAAAAGAAAAAACGATCTTTACGGATATTGATGAACACATCGTGTATGAAAAAATGTATACGCCAGATACGTTCAATGACCGCTTCAATGCCTACAACGGTGCGACATTTGGCTTGAAACCAACCTTGGCGCAAAGCAATTACTATCGTCCCCATAATAAATTTGATTATGCAGAAGGCCTATACTTCTGCGGCAGCAGTACGCATCCGGGAGCGGGTGTGCCAATCGTGATGCAAAGTGCCAAGTTAGCTGTGGAGGAGTTGTTAAAAGATGACCGTTAAATCATTAAGCGTCTTTGATGAATACGACAACGATTTTTTATACTGTGAGGCCATCATAAAAAAGCATTCGAAAAATTTCCATACCGCCTTTTCTCAATTGCCAAAAGACAAAGCCCGCGCCGTCTATGCCGTCTACGCCTTTTGCCGACGTGCCGATGATGCCGTCGATGAAAAGCAAGATCCTTTGTTGATCGAAGCCATGAAAAAACGCTTGGAAGAAATGCAAAAACAAGTTTCAGACGATGCGATCGACTTGTCGCAAGCCGTCAAGGAAGAAGATCCTGATGAAGCCATTTGGCGGGCATTGACCCTTTCTTTCCAACAGTTTGATCTGCAATTTCAACCCTTTTTCGACCTATTGGTGGGGCAAAAACAAGACCTTGACTTCCAGCAGCCCACCTCTGAAAAAGAGCTTTCTGACTATAGTTACTACGTAGCTGGCAGTGTAGGTCTGATGCTCTTGCCGATTCTCTCGCAAGCAGCCGCTGCGATTCAAGAGCCCGCCATCAAATTGGGTGAAGCGATGCAGCGCACCAATATTTTACGTGATATTGGCGAGGATCTGCGGATGGGCCGCATCTATTTGCCGCAAACGGTCTTGGCGCAATACAACCTTTCGCGAGAGGCTTTAGCAGCTGGTAATCAAAACCCACAGTTTATCGAGATGTGGGAACACGAGGCGCAACTGGCAGAGACGCTTTATCAAGAATCTTTTGTCATGATGCCGCAAATCGATGAAGATTGCCGTGAAGCTCTATTAGCAGCTGCTTTGATCTATCGGGAAATCTTGACTGTGATTCGCAAAAACAACTATCAAGTATTTGCTGAAAAAACAGCGGTACCGAAACAACGGAAAATCCAACTTTTGTTCACCGCGAAAAAAATGCTTCGTCAGGAACGTTGGGAGGGCTGACTTTGAACTTGCGGGAAAAAATATTACGAGTCGCAGAAAACCTGTTTATGCAGCAGGGGTATCAAGCAACTTCTACTAGACAGATCGCAGAAGCCGTCGGCATCACCCAACCCAATCTTTATTATCACTTCAAAGGCAAAGAAGCCATCTATTATGAAGTGATGGTCTCTTTGGCACAAGAGGTTTCTGGAAAGCTAAATCAGACCGTTGAAGATACTTCCTTGACGATCTCTGAAAAAATCTTGAACATGTTTCTTTTTTTAAGAAGTCGGCATCGCATCAATTTTTATATGATGATGCACGACATTCAGCATACCGTTTCTGAGGATACTTCAAAAAAACTCTACTTGCTTTGGCGGAAAAATTACAAGGAACCGTTTCTTGACTTGTTTCGTCGCAGCGATTCCAATCTCCGTTCGGATGTCGACCCAGAATTTGTCACCAGTCAATTGTTAGTACTGATGGCGGCTCATTTGGACTCACCAGAAAAAGAAGACAAGATGCCAGAAGCGATCGATTTGTTTTTATTCGGTGCACTAGGCAATGGGCCAATTGCGAAATAGCTGGAACGTTGGCTTTTGTCCCGAGAATAATCATTCGACGAATTTCTGACAATCGCGTACACTGATCCAGTAAACAGAAACTTAAAAGGATGGATGTACATGTCAAAAAATCGAATCGAAGCCTTTACCGATGCGGTCATTGCGATCGTAATGACCTTATTAGTATTGGAATTGCACCAGCCCGAAGGCGATACCTTTGCTTCTTTTTTAGGAGTGGAACAGCAATTTATTATTTATTTGATCAGCTTTGTGATGTTAGCGATCTACTGGAACAATCACCATCATCTATTTCAAGTAGTATCTAAAATCGACGGTTGGACCTTGTGGGCGAATCATTTATTGATCCTGGCACTGACCCTCTTTCCTTTCGTGACGTCATGGGTCAGTCGTTATCCAGTCGCTCTTGCCCCTCAGCTGCTATACGGGGCTGTCATATTATTGACGGATTTTAGCTATTTCTTAGTCGGAAAGATGTTGGTTCGTGCCAATCCTGACAATCAAGCCATCGTAGAACTGTTTCGCGGATACAAGAAACTCTATTTTACATTGTTTATCAATGTGCTAGCATTGCTCCTCGGCTGGCTGATCCATCCCCTATTCATCATCACGCTGGATAGTCTCGTGCTATTGTTGTGGGTGATCCCTGAAAAAAAAGTAGAAACCTTTTTAAAACAATAAAAACACTTGCGTCCTTCTCATAAAAACGATGGATGATTGCGCAAAAGTAGCCGATTGGTCTACTTTTGCGCAGCCATCCATCAAGAGAAGGACGCAAGTGTTTTTTCTAGCGAATCAAGTCTTTCCCAGGTGCCTGTAAGACTTGTTCCACTTGTTCTTTGGTGGTTAAGGGGACATCTCCCAGCATCGTATGAGCCAATACTGCATTCGTGATTGCAAAATCAGCGGTGCGTTGGAGTGACCATTTTTCGGCATAGCCTAATAATACGCCAGCGGCATAGGCATCCCCTGCCCCGATCCGATCCAAGACTTGCAGCAGTTGTGGTGCCGTTTCATAGGCATCCTGTGCCGTAATGATCCTTCCGCTGATAAACTGCTTGTCTTCCACGGCTAGACGCCGTGTCCCGCAGAACCATTCTAGTTGATACTGGTCAATAAAGGATTGGATCAACGCAAGCTCGGCGCCTTCGGTTTCCTTTAAGGGATAAGCCAACAGCTCCTCCAAGTCACGGACAGAGCCGAAAACTAGGTCGCAATAAGGCAGGATCGTTTCATACCGCTGTTTCAGTACCTCCCGATTCAATTCATCATTCAAGCTTGGTCGGAAGTTGAAATCAAAGCAGACGCGAATCTGCTTGGCATGGGCCTGTTTTGCCAAAGCCAAAGCTGTTTGCCAAGTTTTCTCAGTCAAACTAAGTGAGATCCCGCAAATATGAATGAGATCCACCGTTTCTAAAAACCCATCGATGGCATATTCTTCTGGACCAGAAACGCCAAAGGAACTATGATGGCGATTTTGATACGTCACATAGGTCGGACGAGCGCCGTAGCCGATCTCGGCGAAATAACTGCCGATATGACTATGACTATATTTTTTGCCAACAAATGCCGTTTGAATCCCATAGGAACGCAAGCTGGCTTTTGCCGTATCTCCTAATCGGTTGGCTGGCACTTGTGTCAGCATCGAGGTGGTCAAGCCGAAATGCGCCAAATTGCCTAACAGATTGACCCCTGTTCCTGTAAAATCCATCCGCAAAGAGTGGGTCTGTTCCAATGTTCGATATTCTGGTGGCGTCAACCGCATCATTACCTCACCGTAAGCACCGATCCGCATCATTGATCCCCCCTATTTGGCTGCTGCCAGTACTTTTTTCGTCATTTCTGCTAATGTCTGTACATCTTCAGGGCGTGTGTCCCCTGTTTCGCCATCGATGATCGAGCTGTAAATATGGGGAATGATTTTTTTCACGCCTGCATCAACAGCGATCTGCAAGATTTCTTCAAAGTTTTCTAAATCGATGCCGCCGGTCGGTTCCAAATAAAAATCATTCGCAGCACAAGCCTCTGCTACTGCTTGATACTCTGCTTTATGAGCCAACCCTTTCATTGGAAAATACTTGATAGAACTAGCCCCCATGTCTTTTAATAAAGCGATCGCTGTTTCGACTGGGACTTCTACAGCTGGGGTTTGTGAACTCAATGGTCCAGTAGCAATATTGACATAGCCGACTTTTCCGGTTGGTGAAACAAGGGCATTGACGATCGTTTCAGATTGTCCTAACAAAGCTCGTGAGGTACCCGCCCCCGTGAATACTTGGTTAACATGCTGTGGCTGTAGAACAGCGGAAATTCGGGAGACCATTTCACTTTGGTTGGGGTCGCCAGCACCAAGCCCTACAGAAAGGGCATTTTTTGTTGCCGCTTGATAATTTTTCATGTCAGCGATGGCTGCTTCATCGCTAGCATAATTTTTTGATAAAACACCTAGGACGATGTTGCCCTCTGCTGCTTCATAACAAGCTTTCGCATTTTCGATGGAGTTTGCTAACACATTTAGACAGACACGGTCAGCGAAATAATTGGGTGAAGTTTTCATTTTTGGGTTGCTCCTAACATAATTTCTTGTAAACGATCGGTGATCACTGCCATTTCTTGTTCATTGACTGCTCGGATATCAAATTCAATAATGCCGTTATTGGCTTGGTACTCACGAGTATAAATCGCTGGTTCTCCTGCTTTTAGCGCGTCGATCACTGCTTTGGCACTTGGTTCTTTCACTTTGACACTGGCCCGATAAATATCTCTGCCAGCGCTGTCTTGAACGATTTTTGCTTCTAAACCAGTGATTTCATTGATTGCCGCAATAAATGGTTGAAGGCGCTCTTGCATCGAAGCGCCAGATTCTGTTCCCTCCGCTAGATAATCCGTCACGGCTTGGGTAAATCCGAGAATATTGTCTTTACCGATTTTCATTGCTCGACCAATCCCTTTGGATTGCAGGCGTACCCAAGAGACATAGGGCTGCTTGCCGATCACTAAGCCAGCACTTGGTCCTGACAGTGCTTTCGCACCTGAATAGATCACTAAATCAGCACCGGCTTGGGTATAGGCAAACAAATCTTCCTCAGCAGCCGCATCAACGATCAATGGAAGATCGTGTGCCTTGGCAACTTGGGCCGTTTCTGCTACTGTCAACATACTTTTTTGAACGGTGTGATGACTCTTTATGTAGAGGATCGCCGCCGTTTCGGGCGTGATCATCTGTTCAATGTGTTCGGGTGTACACATATTGGCATAACCTGCTTCCACGACCTTCCCACCGCCTTGTGCCACCATCACTTCCACTGGTGTACCATAATCTACGTTGTGGCCTTTGGGCAAAATGATCTCCCGCTTACTGATTTTCTCACTATATGGATGGTACAAATGATAGCTGTCGCCTTGACCGATGAGCGCCGCCACTGATTGGGCGATCCCCGCTGAAGCGGAAGAAACGATCTGTGCATCTTCCGTTTTCAACAATTCTGCTAAATAGGCTCCGGTTTTTTCTGCTAGATCTGCCATTTCAAAGAAATGCTCCCCGCCGTAGCGCTGGGCTGCAAGCACACTTTCGCTGACTTTCGAGACACCTAGAATCGTCATTTTGCCAGAAGCATTGATGACTTCTTTCAAGCCTAATTCTTCAATATTCAGTGTCAAAAAGTTCCCCTCCTATCACCGCTTTTTGCGGCACGATCTGTTGTGTCGTGATTCGGCGATTGCCGTTAGAATCCGTCAATTCCTTTTCGCCCGCTTCAAAGCGGAAAATCGTAAAATCAGCATCATATCCCAATGCGATCTCGCCTTTGTTCTGTAAATGAAATTGCTTCGCAGGGGCACTGGTCACCTTCTCGATGATCTCACGCCAATCATACCCTACGACCGCTAATTTTTCCATAGTCGTCGCTAAATCAAAGACTGGTCCATTAGTACGATTGCGAATGTAGATATCTGTACTAATGGAAGAAGCCTTCAGCTGATTGGCAAAGGCTGTCTCCGCCACGTCAAAATTGAAACTGTCTGTCCCATGACCAATATCGAAGACCAAGCCTTTTTCATAGGCAGCAAAGACGTAAGGCTTGATGGTATGGTTCGTCTGATCCAAAATCCCATTGGCTTTGCCGTTAAAGCAATGGGTCACCACATCGCCTGTTTCCAATTCAGCGAGAATCTCTGCTAAATTCGGTGGTGCTGAACCAATATGGACCATCAAAGGCAGCGGTTGATTTTCAGCTTGGATCGTTTTCGCTAATTTCAACGGCGTGATGCCATTTTCGCCGATCACCGTTTTGCTCATTCGGGCTTTGATCCCGACGATAAAGTCAGGAAACTTCTGCAGCGCTTCTTTGACCAATTCTTTTTTGACTTTTGACAGATCCGCAAGTTCATCCTGCTCTACGATCCCCCATTTGGAAATGTTGACTAAAGCAAAGACATTGGTTTTGGCTTCTTTGGCTAAATCATAAAACCGATGGATATTTTCGGCGCCAGTCGTCCCCGCATCAATAACGGTCGTGACGCCTTGTTTGACACCGATCTCGTCTGGATAATCATAATAGAGCGTCATTTCCTCGAAACAATGGACATGGTCATCGATCCAACCAGCTGACAAGAACTCCCCTTCTGCTAAGGTCAGCTCTTGTTTCGCCTGCTCCTGCAACGTGGGTGCCAGAGCAGTGATTTTCCCGTCTTGAATCCCAATATCAAATACTTCTTCATCGATCGTGCGGGCTTGACGAATAATCAAATCAAACATTTCGTTACACCTTCCTCTCTGTGAAAGTGAATTTCGACCAAGGATGGATAAAGGGCAGCAGAACTAACTCTTGTTCGACGATCGAACCGATTTTATTTTTTCGTGGATCTGAGTGAGGCTCTAGCACGACTTGCAGCTCGTTTTTGTACTTGCCAAAACGATCATTGCCAATCACAACGTCCCCTCGTTGAAAGACGCCTTCGTGGTCATGGACAGGATTGTCATGGTTCTTATACTTTTTACGAACTTCTGTAGAACGGATCATCCGATCGGTGATGTCGCCTCGACGGTAATGCTGCTCGTTCAGGGCGATTTGGCGTTCAACTTCATTGATTTCAGGCACAAATTCAATAGCAAATGCAGTCTGGTAGCGATCAATCGCTCCTAGCGCTGCCAATTCTGCTTCAGAAGCATAAGCATTTCCGATAATGACATCGTCGATCAGGCCTGTGGCAAACAAATGCTTTGCGGCAGTTTCTACAGGCATTTTCCGGTGCATTTCTAAGGTCGGTAAGCCATCATTGATATCCCAAGGTCCGATCGTTCCCGTTTTAGAAGAGATAAATGCGGCGGTTCGAATGCCTTTTTCCTTGAAACGACGACTGCATTTTTCAAAGAAATCATAGGGCAAGGCAGTCCCTTCTTGCGGATAGAAATTGTGGCAGCCATATAAGTAAGGAATGTTGGCTTGATAGGTCAAAATATTGTCTAAATACGCCACATCATTGCTCATATTCAATTCAACAGCTAAGCCAAAGGGATTGTAGGTCAACATCGCTTCTTTATTGCCGTCAAAGCCTAAATCTAAACGAATCCCATCGGCACCTAGTTCATGGAAAAAGGTCAAGTCATCATAGGAGATGCCTAGTTCCGAAAAGATGGCTGGTGCCACGTCTAAAATCGTTTCATAGCCTAATCCTTTGGCAAAATCAATCAACGCTTTAAACTTTTTCTGCACATTTTCTTTGCCGTCACTTACTTCCAGCATACTCATAAAAATGCGGCTAAAGCCATAATCATGGGCTAATTGCAGATAGGCTTTGTCTGTTTCAAAATCACTGTGATCGGGATACACCGATACTCCTAGTTGTCTTTTCAACTTATCTCATCCTCATTTCTTCATAAAAAGCAGTAAAACGTGTCAGTAAAAGCGAACTGCAAACAATCGTCGCCGTTATCGTCAAAAATGGTCCCCACGGAAACTGACGGCTCAGTAGGATCGCTGCAGCAACGCCAAGAATCCCGAACAAAAGCATCCGCCAAAACGGCACTTCTTGAATTTTTTTCCCTTGTGCTGATTTTGTTAACCAAATTTGACAACCAAAAAATAAACAAATGGCATAAATCCCCATGTTTGCACCTCACTCTTTTTTGTCTTGCTTAAGCGGCTGTTTCTTCTTCTTGTTCGCGGGCAATCTGCTGTTTCTCAAAGACTTTAAAGAATGGGTAGTAGATTGCGAGTGTGATAAAGAAGTTGACGATTACTAAAATCGCTGCTGCGATACTCCAGTCCGTACTCATCCAGGCGGCGATTGGTGCTGGAATGGCAAACCCAAGTCTGGCAGCCATCATCGGTACGACACCCGTAATAGTCGCGAAGTAAGAAATCGTTGTCGTAATCAATGGTGCCACCAAGAACGGAATGCCTAAGATTGGGTTCATTACGATCGGTGCACCGAAAATCACTGGTTCATTGATATTGAATAAGCCTGGCAAGATGGACAAACGGCCCAATTGTTTCAAGTATTTTGATTTGGAGAAGAAGAACAAAACGACCAACGCTAAGGTCGTACCGGCTCCACCGATCCAGACGAACCATTGTAAAAATTGTTCCGTAAAAATATTAGGCAATTCATGCGCATTGCCAGATGCTTGGAACGCTTCCATATTTTCAGCGATGGAAATATCCCAGAATGGACGAATGACAGGACCCATGATGGCTGGTCCATGAATCCCCAGTACCCAGAAGAAACAGATCAAGAAGACAGTCAATAAGCCACCAAACAAGCTGTTACCAGCTAGCACGTCTTTTAACGGCATCAACAAGTTACTTAAAAAGCCATTGATATCAAAGCCTAACATATGACGGATCACCCAGAACAATATCAGGATCGCACCTCCAGGAATCAACGCCATGAATGAATTCGTCACTTCTGGTGGCACGCCATCTGGCATTTTGATGGTAATGTTTTTTACGATAAAGAAACGATAGATTTCAACGGACAAGATCGCCGTGACGATCGCGCCAAACAAAGAGCCTGACCCTAAATTTGCCACATTGATATAACGTCCCGCATCAATGATGCCTTCCACAGAATCAAAGACTCGCAACGGTGGTGCAGCGGTTACAAGAAAGGACATCGTTGCTAAGATACCCGCAGTCAATGAATCCAGCTTGTAGCTTTTTGCTAGCGATGAAGCAATCCCATACGTTGCATACAATGCCAATAATCCGACTGTATAACGAAAGGGAATATCCAAAACTTCCCGATACGGTTCGATCACCGCAGCGACTGATTCGATGGGAAAATTCAGCAAGATCGTGAAGAAAGACCCAACGATCGTTAACGGTAACGTAGCGATGATCCCCTTACGAATCGCTACCATGTGCCGTTGCATCCCCACTTTATTTGCAATCGGCATCAACTTCTGTTCAATAAATTCTACAAACCCTTTCATAATTGCCTCCTTAGTTTATAACATTATAATGTTTATACAAGGATAATAGCACAGAGCTTCCTTTGAGTAAATATGT